>DATNHF010000031.1:0-44705 GCA_035605115.1 Steroidobacteraceae bacterium
AAAGATCGCGGTGCCTTCGCAGGCGCGGGGCTTGCGCCCTTGGCGGCAGATTATTGGAGAATCCCGGCGGAGCTGGGATGCAGTCCGTGCGCCCGAACTCATAGCTGCACTTCTATCAACAAGGCGCGCTCAATGAACACATGCCTTCGTGTCCTATATTTGCTCTGTTCGGCCGCTGCGGTCTCAATGAGCACCCAGGCGGCATCGCCGGGGTTTGCATCCAGCGAGGACGAGGCGCGCTGGCGCAGCCAGGCGCAGGACACCCGCATCGTTCGTGACGACTGGGGCATCGCTCATATTCGCGGCAAGACCGACGCGGACGCGATCTTCGGCATGCTCTACGCTCAGGCCGAGGATGATTTCAATCGCGTGGAGACGAACTATCTGAACGCCATGGGCAGATTGGCCGAGGCCGAAGGTGAATCGGCCGTATATCAGGATTTGCGCATGAAGCTGTTCATTGCGCCCGATCAGTTGCAGGCGCAATTCAAGGCGAGCCCGCCGTGGCTGCAGAAGCTCATGATCGCCTGGGCCGATGGCTTGAATTTTTACCTGCACTCCCATCCGGAAGTGAGGCCGCGCGTGATCCACCGATTCGAGCCGTGGATGGCGTTGAGCTTCAGCGAGGGCAGCATCGGCGGGGATATCGAGCGCGTGCAGCTCGGGCCGCTGCAGGCTTTTTACGGCGAGCGCAGCGCAGTCCAGCTCAGTGCGGTGCGCGATACGCTCGAGCGCGAGCCCGGAGGCTCGAATGGCATCGCGATCGCGCCGGCGAACACGCTCAATCATCACGCGCTGCTGCTCATCAATCCGCACACGTCTTTCTTCTTCCGCTCGGAGCTCCAGGTCAGCAGCGACGAGGGGCTCGACGCTTACGGCGCGGTGACCTGGGGACAGTTCTTCATCTATCAGGGGTTCAACGAGCGGCTGGGTTGGATGCATACCTCCAGTGGCGTCGACAATGTGGATTTCTTTCTAGAGACTGTCATGCAGAGAAATGGCCATGTCTACTATCGCTATGCCGGCGGCTGGCGACCCATGACCGTCGCAACCATCAAGGTGCCGTATCGCACCGCGCTCGGCGCAAGTACGGTCCGATCCTTCACGGTCTACCGCACACGCCACGGCCCGATCGTGCAACAGATCGGCGACAAGTGGGTCAGCATCGCACTGATGCAAAAGCCCATCGAAGCGCTATCGCAATCTTTTGGGCTTACCAAGGCACGCGATTACGCCGCCTTCATGAAGGTCATGGAATTGCGCGCCAACTCCTCCAACAACACCGTCTTCGCCGATGCCGAGGGCAACGTTGCCTATCTGCACCCGCAATTCGTGCCACGGCGCGACGATCACTTCGACTACACCCATCCCGTGGACGGCTCGAATCCAGCGACCGAGTGGAAGGGTCTGCACACGCTCGAGCAATTGCCGCATGTGCTCAACCCGTCCAACGGCTGGATCATGAACACCAACGACTGGCCGTACTCGGCGGCGGGCCCCAACAGCCCAAGGCGCGAGAATTACCCGCGCTACATGGACACTGCGGGCGAAAACCCGCGCGGCGTGCATGCCACGCTGCTGTTGCAGGATCACCAGGACTTCACGCCGGCGTCGCTGAACGCCGCGGCGTTCGATTCCTACCTGCCGGCGTTCGCGCAGTTGATTCCATCGCTGCTGGCCGCCTATGACGCACTGCCTGCCGACGATCCGCTGCAGGCCAAGCTCGCCGATCAGATCGCGGTGCTGCGAGCGTGGGACTGTCGCTGGGGTGTGCATTCGGTGGCCACGACGTTGGCCGCACTCTGGGGTGATGAGCTGTGGGATCAGGCCAAGAAGCAAGCAGACGCCGAGAATCGCTCGGTCTACGACCAATTGGCCCAGCACCTCGATGCGCACCTGCGGCTCGCGGCACTGGCCGCGGTGTCGGATCGGCTGCAGCAGGACTTCGGCCTCTGGCGAGTCCCCTGGGGCGAGATGAACCGCTATCAGCGATTGACGGGCGATGTCGTGCAAAAATTCACCGACGCCGGGCCCAGCATCCCGGTCGAGTTCACCTCCGCGCGCTGGGGATCGCTCGCCTCCTTCGGTGCGCATCGCTATGAGGGCACGAAGAAATACTACGGCACCAACGGCAACAGCTTTGTCGCCATCGTCGAATTTGGCGACCGGGTGTCGGCGCGTGCCATCACGATGGGCGGTGAGAGCGGGGACCCGCAGTCACCGCACTTCAACGATCAGGCGGCCCGCTACGCCGACGGCTCGCTGCGAGAGGTCTATTTCTATCCCGAGCAGCTCGTGCACCATACCGAGCGCGCCTACCACCCGCATTGAATCTTAAGCTGCTGCGGCTGACTCGCGCCGCGCTGGAAGCACGCGCCGACGCCGCCCTGCGCCACCCTGTGCCGCGCCGGGGGCGAGGGCTATTATTTGCATAATCCGGCCGCGGCGGGCCAAAACCGCCGTCCACGTCACGGTTTTACCCGGCTTGGTCGGGGCCATACCCTCACGGGCGCATACTGGATTCACCGCTCTGACTCGGAGGTCGGTGGTGAATACGGAAGCGACGGCCAGGGGTCTCATGAGGCACTTGATACAGCTCGGCGCCGCCTTGCCCTGGGCCGGTGCCTGCCTCGCGGGCGATGCGATTGGCGCCCCGCCCGGTCCGCAGGGCCGCGAGATCATGGTGTATTTCAGCCTACCCATCGGGGCATCGGGCGCACTGCGCGTCTATGGTTTGCGCATCGATCAGGCCTCGGCGCCCACAGCTCTGCCGGGCACCACCGTGCTCGGTGCCATCCGCCGTCGGGAGCTCGTGGACCTGCAGCTCGGCGCGCGCGCCAATGTCCGCATCGACTTCGCGCGCCGGCTGAGCTTCGACTTCGGCCGGCGGCAATTCAACGCGCCGGGCTACCCCTCGGCAATGGTACTGAGCCCCTCGATGCGCGCGATCGCGCCGAGCGGTCACCTGCCCGCGCTGCCGTAGCGCACGGTCGAACGACAACCCAGACCACGGGAGCGCGGCGTTACGGCTTGAGCGCCGCCAGTTTGCTGTGGGTGCGCTCGGCCTCGACTTCGCTCGATGGCATGTGGCGGGCGCGCGCTTCGCGCACCAGGCGCTCGAAGTCGCGCGCCGGCAGTGGCCGGCTGAAGTGATAGCCCTGATATTCGTCGCAGCCGGCGGCATGGAGAAAATCCAGCTGTGCGGCGCTCTCCACCCCTTCTGCGACCACCTTGAGATTGAGACTGTGCGCCAGAGACACGATCGCGCGCACGATGGAGGCATCGGCGGGACGGCTCAATATTTCGTTGATGAACACCCGATCGATCTTGAGTTTATCGATGGGGAAGCTGCGCAAATAGCTCATGCTCGAGTAACCGGTGCCGAAATCGTCGACCGAGACCAATATCCCCATGGCGCTCAACTGCTCCAGCACCGTGTTCGATTGCTCCGGGTCGGTCATGACGGCGCTCTCTGTTATCTCCACCTCGAGATAGCGGGCCTCCAGCCCGACATCGGCGAGCGCACGACGAATGCTGTCGACCAGACCGCTGTCGCGGAATTGTGAAGCCGACAGGTTCACCGATACCCGCAGCGACGAAATGCCGTCGTCTTGCCAGGCGCGCGTTTGCCGGCACGCCTCGCGTATAACCCATTCACCGATACTGCCGATCAAGCCGCATTCCTCAGCCAACGGAATGAAGTCCGCCGGTGGGATGATGCCCCGCTTTGGGTGCATCCAGCGCAGCAGCGCCTCCGCGCTTCGGACCACGCCGGTTCGGGCATCGACCTTGGGTTGATAGTAGAGCTCGAGCTGCCCCAGTGCGACCGCACTGTGCAACTCACTCTCAAGCTGCACGCTATCCTGCGTCCCGAGCTCAATTCCCGGGGCATAGCTTTGTATGTTTCCGCGGCCCCGCAGTTTGGCGGCGTACATGGCGGCATCGGCGTGCGCCATCAATTTCTCGAGAGAACCGCCGTCGGCCGGATAGATCGCTATACCGATGCTGAGAGAGCTATGGACATCGATTCCGGCGATTTGTACCGGACTCTCAAGTGCCTCGATGGCACGCGCTGCCAGCGACGTCGCCCCGTCGGCGCTCTCGATCGAGTTGCACACGAGCACGAATTCATCGCCACCGAAACGCGCCGCGGTGTCGCCGCTACGCACGGCGGCGCTCAGGCGCCGTGCGACCTCTCGCAAAAGTTCATCGCCGGCCCGATGTCCCAGAGAGTCATTGATGAGCTTGAAGCGGTCGAGGTCGCACACCAGCAGCGCGAACGAGCGCCCGTCGCGCTCGGCATGCGCTATGGCCTGCGTCACCCGATCCTCGAGCAGTGCGCGATTGGGCAGACCCGTGAGCACATCGTGAGTGGCCAGATGGCGTAGCTGACGGTTAGCGGCCTCCAGATTGCGCGTGCGCAGGGAAATCAACTCTTCCAGACGGCCCACTTGGCCTCTGACGAGGCGCTCATTCTCCCACTTTTGACTCAGTGCCGTAGCGCATTGCAGCACCTCGATGGGCTCGGCCGGCTTACGCAGCACCAGCAGCTGGTCGCAATGCCCTAGCCTCGCGACCACCTCGGTCCAATCGTAGTCGGCGTGGGCCGAGCAGATGATGACCTGCACGTTGGGATCTTCCGCCCACAGCCGTTCGATGGTTTCAAGACCGTCCCAACCGGGCGGCATGCGCATATCGACGAACGCGACCGCGTATGGCCGTCCGTCGATGACGGCCTGACGGGCCATAGCGACGCCCGCCTGTCCTTGATGCGCCGATTCAAGCTCGAATTGAGGCGACGCTGCAACCCTTGGGGTATCGCCGAAGATGCCTGCCTCCAGAGCATCGAGCGTCGCCTTTGAGTTCAACTCTGCGGTAACAGTCAGCACCTTGCGGAAGTCGTCGTGTATCGCCGCATTGTCATCGATGATGAGAATGCGGCGGGTTGGCAGCGCGCCCGACAAGCGGCTCACGGCGCACTTCCCGGAGGCATGCTCGGCAGTTCGAGAATAAAGCTCGCGCCGCGATCGCGACCTTCGCTTTCGGCGCGCAACGATCCACCCAGTTCCTTGGCCGCGAGCGCGCTGCTGTGCAGGCCGAAGCCGTGGCCGGATTGGCGGGTGGTGAAGCCGTGCGTGAACAGCCGGCCCATGTTCTGCGTGCTGATGCCCACGCCATTGTCGATGACGCTGATGCGTATCCCACCGGGCGCCTGCTCGACACGCAACGTAACCAGCTTGTCGGTCCGACCCGAATCGTCGCAGGCGTACTTGGCGTTGCGCACCAGGTTTACCAGTATCTGCAACACCTTGTGCTTGTCGACCGTGATCGGCGGCACCTCGTCGAATTCGCGTCGCAGCGTGACTCCATGGCGCGTAAAGGCGCCGGCATTCAGCCGCAGACTATCCTCGACCAGCTCCGCAACGGCGATCGTTTCGGTGATGCCGCAGCGCTTGGCGTAGCTCTGCTGCATCGCCACCGTGTCCTTGATGTGCTCCACGTTGCCGCACAATGAGGCCAGCTCCTGCAGCGTCATCTTCTGATCGGCCAGCAGTTGCTGACCCAGGGTTGCCAAGTACTCCGGTATGCGCTTGCCGCGCTCATCGGCGCTGATGAATTCTCCCACGCGTTCGCCTTGCTGCTGCAGCAGACTCGCCACTCGGCACAGGCTCGGTGCCTTGGATTGCTTGATACGCTCGGCCACCAGGCTCACGGAAATATTGACGCTGTTGAGAGTATTGCCGACGTTGTGCAGAACGTTGGTGGCGATTTCTGCCATCCCCGCCTGTCGCGACGCACTCATGAGCTGCTTGTGGACGCGTTCGAGCTCCAGATCCGCCAGCTTGCGTTCGGTAGTATCCTGAATCACCGCGACGGCGCCGAGCAGCTGCCCGTCGGGACCGAGCAGCTGGCGCGCGCTCGACAGGGTGGTACGCGGCGATGCCGAGCGCGGCACGATTACGAGCTCCAGATTGCTGATTGTCTCACCTCGCAGGGCGCGCGCGAGCGCGTGGTCTGCCGCGCTAACCGGCGTTACCCCGTCTGCGAGATACACTTCCGCTGCCAACGGCGGCGGATCGTGGGGGCTATGGGTGGAGGAATCGTGCGTGTGTATGCAGTGCAGCTCGGTGGCGGCGCGATTGTAGTGCGTGATCTGTCCCGACACGTCGCATGCCAGCAGCGCCACGGGCAAATCGGTGATGACCGCCTCGAGCAGCGTCTGTTGCTGCAATAACTCGGCCGCGAGCTGCTTGCGGGTGGAAATATCGCGCAGGAATTCGACTGACCGATCCGGTTGGGCGCTGCCCTCGCGAATCAATGCCGTCGTCACGCGCACCCACAGAATGCTGCCGTCCTTGCGGATGTATCGCTTTTCGAAATCTACGACCTCGGTCTGTCCACTCCAGAGTCGTTCGAGCTCGCTGACAGAGCGCGCCACGTCCTCGGCGTAGGTGAGATTGGCAATGGAGCGGTTCTCGAGCTCATCCAGATCGAAGCCGAGCAGCGTGCAGAATGCCTGATTGCAATGCAGCAGCCCCCCGGCGCGGTCCGCGTAGGCGATGCCGACCGGTGCCTGCTCCACCGTGTGCCGAAACAGAGTCTCGGACAATCGTCGGCTACGCCGCTCGCCCTGCGCGCTGATGCAATTGCCGATCGGACCGAATATGCCGGTCAGATCGGCACTGGCGGGCGGGGTCGGGTTGGCCGGCGATCCGGTGACAATGAGCTCGAGCTCGGCTGCGCGCCGGCAGGCATCCTCGTGCGCGACGACCTGCTGTGCCAGCAGCGCCAGCACTCGGCGCTGCGCTGGTGCGAGCTGCCGCGCCTGGGTGCTGAACACAGCCATCGTGCCCAGCACTTCGCCGGCCTCGCTCCTGAGCGCACAGCCGGCATAGGAGCGCACCGCGAGTGCGCCCACGACCGATTCAGCCTGCCGAAAGCGCGCGTCGAGTGCGGTGTCCGCAACTTCGAAGACGTCCAACGCTTGCGCGCTGTAGGCGGCAAACGGATCATGCCGCGGCCTGGAGGCCGGCGGCAGCGCGCCATCAGCGGTGCACCACGTCTCTCCCAGCGCGCTCAACTGGATGCAGGCAAAGTTTGCCGCGCACGCACTCGCGGCGACCCGGGCGAGTCCCTCGAAGACCGGCTGCAGCGATGCCGCTGTCGGCAGGCCGTGCGCGACGCTGCCGTGCGCGGCGCGGGCCCCGAGGCGCGAATCGGGGTTCATGGGCCCAGCGCTGATTGTGACGCGAATCGCGACATCGAACGCTTCCGCACCGGCAATATGGGTAGAGGGGTCGCATTATGGGATAGGAGACCGACCCGCAAGATGGCGACGGCATCACAGAAATGCGGTCAATTCAGTTAATTGCGTCGCAGCTCCCGATCACTCCGCCACCGCTGGCGGCATTGTTGCAGGCCGCTCCACAGCCGCGCCCGCCAGCCTCTCACGCACGAACTGCAGGTGCTCGCGCATCTCGTAGAGCTGCTCGCCATGCGAGCCCGGCATCTTGATGCGCACGACGGCGCGTTCGATCTGGTCGAGCCGATCGAGCATTGCCGCGCGTCGCTCGGCCGACATCTCGCCGAGCGCCTCGCGCTCGAGCGCCATGAGCTCGCCATAGCGGCGGTGGATGCGGCTGCGGATGCGCCAATTGTAGAGCTGCGGCAGGTAGCGCAGGCTCGGAATCACGATCACGAAGATCGGTACCAGCACGACCACGGCGCGCGTCAACAGGCTCGCGAGCCAGAACGGCATAAAGCGGTAAGCGAAGCTCCTGCCCGACTTCTCGTAGCGCTCCGCCTCGGTGCTGAGCGGAAAATTGTGCATCTGCAGCGTCGGAAACTGACCGGCGTTCTGCAGCAGCGAGGCATGGCCGTTCACTTCGATGGCCGCCTCGATCAGCAGATCGATCAGTGCCGGGTGCAGATCCGAGTGCGTCAGGAGCTCGACGGTCGGCGCCAGCATGTTGATCGGCTGCGGCGGCAGATTCTCGCCCAGATCGAATGCCCCCGCCGGAATCTGCAGCTTGCTGAGGTACGAAAATCGGCGCACGTAGGCATCGGCCTGCGGAAAACCGTACAGGCGCACCCCTGGGGTGTGCAGCATTTCCCGGATCGTCGCCGGCGCGGCGGAGTCGCCGGTCAGAAAGATGGCATCCGCCTGCCTATTGAGCAGCGCCGATCGAGCGCTCTCGCCCTCGAGGTCCAGCAGTTTCGTGGGGCCCTGCGCGTCGATGCCATTGTCCTTGAGCAATGCCAGCGCCAGAAAACGTGTGCCGCTGCCCTCCGGGCCGATCGCGACACGACGGCCGAGCAGCTCCGACAGCCGCTGCATGACCTTGGGACTGCGATAGAAGATGGTCACGGGCTGGTAGAACACGCTGCCGAGCGACACCAGGTCGCTGCTATCGCCGGTGCCCGTGACGCCGGTTTGCACCATACCCACGTCGACGCCGGTCGTCGTGTCGGTCAGGCGGTTCAGGTTGTCGAGCGAGCCTTCGGAGGTACGAATCCGAAGCTCGATGCCATTGCGTGCGAAAATCTTCTGGTAGCGCTTGGCCACCGACTCGAAGTTGCTGCCCGCCGGACCGCTGCTGAGGGTCACGACATGGGGCGGCGCCGGGCGTACGAAGTGCAGCGCTACCAGGATCGCGATCACGCTGATGATCACAGCCGGCACGAGGGTCTGCGCCAGATCCCCCCAGGACACCGCCGTGACCTTCAGCCGCAGACGCAACGCTCGCCTGCGCTTGGGCGGTGGAGGCTCAGGCGGCGCGCTCATGGCCCGGCCGAGTTCCACGCGCTGGCGATGATGTCATGCGCGCTCAAGAGGATCCGGAGCTGCGAGGTGCCGTGCTCGTACCGGACCCGGCGCGTTGTGTGAATCCCCGGCATACCGCCGCCAGTTTATTGCCGTCGGGATCGCGCACATAGGCGGCGTAGAAATCCGCGTTGTATTGCGGCCGCAAGCCCGGCGCACCCGCGCAAGTGCCGCCAGCGCCCAGGGCCGCGGCATGAAAATCATCGACCTGCTGCCAGGACTGCGCGCGTAAAGCGACCATCGTGCCATTGCCGGCCGTGGCCGGCCGGCCGTCGAAAGGCGCGCACAACCACAGTGCGATCTCCTGCGCTCCACCGTTCTTGTAAGTGCCCCATCCAGCCCACCCGTCCCAGGCCGGATCGCCGCCGACATCGCAGCGCGCGAGCCCCAAAGGGGCGAGCGCCGCATCGTAGAAGCGCTCGGCGCGTGCCAGATCATTGGTGCCGAAGCAGATGTAGGTAAACATGGCGGGCGGTGCGAACCTGGAGCCTTCAGGCCCGTTAGAGTGACTGGCGCTGCGGGGAGAGCGGTAGGTGCTTACTCTGCGCAATAGTATGGCGCAGATCAATGCCAGCCACTTCGTAGCCGCGCTTGAAATCCCGGATGTGCTTGGCCATCCAGGTCTCGGCCGAGTCGCGGTCATGCGCTTCAACGGCCGCGAGCAGCCGGCGTTGCGCGTCGATGATGCGCGCTCGAGCTTGCGCGACCTGGCCGATCATGGCCGCGAGCGAGGGCTCGAGCAGCTGTAGCAGCGGCTCCTGTGCCAGCACCAGCGCCGGATTGCCGCTGGCCTCGCCGAGTGCGCGAAAGAACTGCGCCACGTGCAGCACGGTCTGCGGCGAGTCCTGAGCGGCGATCACCTGCTGCGCGGCCTGCGAGAGCAGCCGGCAATCCTCGGCGCGGCGTCGAGTGGCCGCGATGGCCGCCAACGGCGGCTCGAGAATCATGAGCGCTTCCCAGATATCCAGAAACGTCACATCGTGCAGCACCAGCGCGCGGCGCACGCCTGCGCCGACCTGCCCGGCTCCGGGCCGCAACACCATCATGCGCTTGGAGCCGCGCCGGCGACCGAGAAGCCCCGCGCTGTCGAGCTCGCGCAGCGCCTCGCGCACGGTCGAGCGATTGACCCCGAACTGGCGCGCCAGCTCGAGCTCGGGTGGCAAGTGATCACCCGCCTGCAGCCGACCCGCGACGATGTGCTCGACCAGCGCACTGGCCACCTTGCGGTAGATCGGCTCGACGGCGATCGGTTCGAATTGCAGACGCATGAGGGCGCGCGCTCAGGCCGTGAGTCGGAACAGCTCGCGACCGATGAGCATGCGGCGGATCTCCTGCGTGCCGGCACCGATCTCGTACAGCTTGGCATCGCGCAGCAGCCGCCCGGCGGGGTAATCATTGATGTAGCCGTTACCGCCGAGCGACTGGATGGCCTCCAGAGCCACCTGCGTGGCCCGTTCGGCCGCAAACAGGATCGCCGAGGCGGCATCCTGGCGCGTGCAGCGCCCGGCATCGCAGGCGCGGCCGACCGCATACACATAGGCACGGGCGGCGTTGAGGCTCACGTACATATCGGCCACCTTGGCTTGCATGAGCTGGAAGCTGCCGATGGCATGGCGGAACTGTTTGCGCTCGTGCACGTACGGCAGCGTCACATCGAGTGCTGCGGCCATGAGTCCGAGCGGGCCGCCGGCGAGCACGGCGCGCTCATAATCCAGTCCGCTCATGAGCACGCGCGTGCCCTGATTGACTCCCCCGAGCGCGTTCTGCGCCGGCACCGCGCACTGCTCAAACAGCAGCTCGCAGGTGCTCGAGCCGCGCATGCCGAGCTTGTCGAGCTTCTGCGCGCTCGAGAAGCCCGGGAAGCTCTTCTCGACAATGAATGCCGTGATGCCGCGCTCGCGCAGCTGCGGCTCGGTCTTGGCGTAGACGATGAGCACGTCGGCGTCCGGACCGTTGGTGATCCACATCTTGCGGCCGGTCAAAAGATAGTGGTCGCCCTTGGGAACGGCGCGCAATTCCATCGAGGTGACGTCCGAGCCCGCGCCGGGTTCGGACATGGCCAGCGCGCCCACGTGCTCGCCGGACAGCAGTGCTGGCAGATAGCGCTCGCGCTGCGCATCGCTCCCATGCAGTGTGAGCTGATTGACGCAGAGGTTCGAATGGGCGCCGTAGGACAGACCGACCGCGCCGCTGGCGCGCGAGATCTCCTCCATGGCGATGATATGTGCGAGATAGCCGAGGTTCGTTCCACCCCAGCGCTCCGGCACCGTGAGCCCGAGTAAGCCTAAGGCCCCGAGCTGCGGCCAGAGCTCGCGCGGGAAGCGGTTGCTGCGGTCGATGGCATCGGCCAGCGGCGCGATGCGCTCGCGCGCGAAGCGCCGCACCTGCGCACGCACTTCCGTCAGCGTCTCATCCAGTCCGAAATCGAGCTCACAGGCGTCCAAAACGCTCATTTCGGCTTGCTCCGGCGGCCTTAATTGCGTTATTGTCCGACAATCAGTCCATAAATTGCAAGCGGCCTTGCGGGGGTAGCGACCGTGGCGACGCTCTCGAGCAGCGTGAATCCCAGAAGTCAGGAATTCCTCGCCAACCGCGACGCCATGCAGGCGCTGGTATCGGACCTGCGCTCGCAGGTGGAGCGGGCCGCGCAGGGTGGCGGCGCGGCCGCACGCGCCCGCCATGTTGGCCGCGGCAAGCTGCTGCCGCGCGAGCGCGTCGAGCTGCTGCTCGACCCGGGCAGCCCGTTCCTCGAGCTCTCGCAGCTGGCCGCTTTCGGTCTGTACAACGACGAGGCCCCTGGCGCCGGTCTCATCACCGGGATCGGGCGCATCTCGGGCCGAGAATGCCTCATCGTCTGCAACGATCCGACCGTCAAGGGCGGCACCTACTATCCCCTCACGGTCAAGAAGCACCTGCGTGCGCAGGAGATCGCCCGCGACAACCGCCTGCCGTGCGTATATCTGGTGGATTCGGGTGGCGCGCACCTGCCGAGCCAGGACGAGGTGTTTCCCGATCGCGAACATTTCGGCCGCATCTTTTACAACCAGGCCACGATGTCCGCTGCCGGCATCGCGCAGATCGCCGTGGTCATGGGCAGCTGCACGGCCGGGGGCGCCTACGTGCCCGCAATGAGCGATGAGTCCATCATCGTGCGCAACCAGGGCACGATTTTTCTGGGCGGACCGCCGCTGGTGCAGGCCGCGACCGGCGAGATCGTCAGCGCCGAGGAGCTCGGGGGCGGCGATGTGCACACGCGCCTCTCGGGCGTTGCGGATCACCTGGCGGAGAGCGACGCGCACGCGCTCTCGCTTGCACGGCGCGCACTCGCCAGCCTCGCCCCGGCCGCGCACAGCGGGCTCGATATGCGTGAGCCGCTCGAGCCGCGCTATCCGGCCGAGCAGCTCTACGGCCTGATTCCTGCCGATCAGCGCAAACCCTACGACGTGCACGAGATCATCGCGCGGCTCGTGGACGACAGCGAGTTCGCAGAATGGAAGAGCCGCTACGGTCGCACGCTGGTGAGCGGATTTGCCCACCTCTGGGGCATACCGGTGGGCATCATCGCCAACAACGGCATCCTGTTCTCGGAGTCGGCCCAGAAAGGCGCGCACTTCATCGAACTGTGCTGCCAGCGGCGCGTGCCGCTGATTTTTCTGCAGAACATCACCGGCTTCATGGTCGGCCGCAAGGTCGAGCAGGAAGGCATCGCCCGGCATGGCGCCAAGATGGTCACTGCGGTGGCCGGCGCGCAGGTGCCGAAGCTCACGGTCATCATCGGCGGCAGCTTCGGTGCGGGCAATTACGCCATGTGCGGTCGCGCCTACGGCCCGCGATTTCTCTGGATGTGGCCCAACGCCCGCATCAGCGTCATGGGCGGCGAGCAGGCCGCGCGTGTCCTCTCGACCGTGCGGCGCGATGCCCTCACGGCGCGCGGCACGGAGTGGAGCGCGGCCGAAGAGAGCGCGTTCGCCGCGCCCATCCGCGCGCAATACGAGCAGCAGGGCCACCCTTACTACGCCACGGCGCGCCTCTGGGACGACGGCATCATTGACCCGTGCGACACCCGCATGTGCCTAGGGCTGGGACTGGCAGCGAGCCTGAACGCGCCGATCGCCGAGACGCGTTTCGGCGTATTTCGCATGTGAGGCACGCGGGCATGTTCGACAAGATTCTGATCGCCAATCGCGGCGAGATTGCCTGCCGCATCATGCGCACCGCGCACCGTCTGGGCGTGCGCAGCGTCGCCGTGTTCTCCGATGCCGATGCGAACGCGTTGCACGTGCGGCTGGCCGATGAGGCCGCACGGATCGGCCCGGCAAGCGCGCGCGAGAGCTATTTGCGCGCCGATGCAATCCTCGAGGCAGCCGTGCGCTCCCGAGCCCAGGGGATTCATCCCGGCTATGGATTTCTATCGGAGAACGCTGAGTTCGCGCAGCGCTGCGTGCAAGCGGGCCTGGTGTTCATCGGCCCGCCGAGCGCGGCCATTCGCGCCATGGGATCGAAGTCCGCCGCCAAGGCGCTGCTGCAGCAAACCGGTGTCCCGCTGCTGCCCGGCTATCACGGCGAGGATCAATCCGCCGCGCTGCTGCAGCAGCAGGCCGACCAGATCGGCTATCCGGTGCTCATCAAGGCCAGTGCCGGTGGGGGCGGCAAGGGTATGCGCCGCGTCGATGGGCCGGCGGACTTTGCCGCCGCTCTGGCCTCGTGTCAGCGCGAGGCGGATGCGAGCTTTGGCGACGGCCGCGTGCTGGTGGAGAAGTATCTGCTGCGGCCGCGACACATCGAGATCCAGGTGTTTACCGATACACAGGGCCATGGCGTGTATCTGTTCGAGCGCGACTGCTCGGTGCAACGGCGTCACCAGAAGGTCATCGAAGAGGCGCCCGCGCCCGGCATGACGGCATCGAGGCGCGCACGCATGGGTGAGGCCGCCCTGGCCGCGGCCAAGGCCGTCGGCTACGTCGGCGCCGGGACGGTCGAGTTCATCGTCGCGCCCAACGGCGATTTCTACTTCATGGAAATGAACACGCGACTGCAAGTGGAGCACCCCGTCACCGAGATGATCACCGGCGAGGACCTGGTCGAATGGCAGCTGCGCATCGCCTGCGGCGAGCCCCTGCCGCGACGCCAGGAGGAGCTCGAGATTCGCGGCCACGCCATCGAGGCGCGCATCTACGCCGAGGATCCGGACCGCGGATTCGTGCCCTGCACGGGCCGCCTGCGGCACCTGCGCCTACCGGTCGCATCGGCGGCAGTGCGCATCGACGCCGGCGTGGCGAGCGGAGATGTCGTTTCGCCCTACTACGACCCGATGATCGCCAAGCTGATCGTCTGGGGCGAGACGCGCGAACTGGCCCGCGCCCGCATGCGCCAGGCACTGCGTGAGTTTCAGATCGTCGGGGTCGCCAACAACGTGCAATTCCTCTCGCGGCTGATCATGACCTCGGCTTTCGCCAGCGCGGATCTGGATACGGCGTTGATCGAGCGCGAGCAGACGCAGCTGTTCCCAGTGCCATCGAGCGCGGCGGACCTGCCCCGCACCGCAACCGCCGACCCAAACGCCGCAGAGCCGCATGCCGCAACGCTGCAGGCCACGGCGGCCCTCGCGGCCGCGGCCGTGGGCGTGCTGCGGGGGCAGCGCGAGCACAATGAGCGCGGCCCGGGGCTGTCGGTCTGGCGCTGCGGCCGCGGCTGGCGACTCAACGCCCCAGGCGCGCAGCGGCTGCACTTGAGCAGCCATGGCACGCAGAGCATCGTCGCGGCGCGCGATCTGGCGGATGGCTACGAGCTGCGCGTCGGCCAGCAGATCGTGCTCGCTTCGGTACTGCCCGCTGCCGATGCGCCCTTGCGCCTCACGGTGGCTGGCCGGATGCTCAAAGCCGACGTGATCATCGAGGGCCCGCGCTGCGATGTCTTCATCGACGGCGAGCATGCGCTCGTCGAGTGCATCGATCAGCTGGCCCATGTCGGCGCGCAGGCCGGTGCAGACAGCGGCATTCGCGCCGTGATGCCTGGGCGGGTCGTGGCACTGCTGGTCCAGCCGGGGGCCCGTGTTGCCAAGGGTCAGGCGCTGCTGATTCTGGAGGCGATGAAGATGGAGCACACGACCTATGCGCCGGCGGACGGCATCTGCGAAGCATTCAACGTGGCGCTCGGCGAGCAGGTCAGCGAGGGTACCGAGCTCGTGAAGTTTCAGAGCGATTCGGTGCAGGCCGCCCCGTGAGCCGGATATGAGCGGTCACATCGGCATCGTCGCCTGCTCCGCCGAGGGTGCAGCGCTCTGTTATCGCACGATCTGCCTCGAGGGCGCGCAGCTGCTCGGCCCGCATGCGCATCCGGAAGTTTCGATGCATACCCCCTCGTTCGCACGCTACATGCACTGCATCGATCGCGGCGACTGGCAGGCGGTCGCGCAGCTCATGCTCGACTCCGCGCTCAAGCTCAGCGCCATCGGGGCCGATTTCCTCATCTGTCCCGACAACACCATGCACCAGGCATTGCCATACGTGCAGCCGCACTCACCGCTCCCCTGGCTGCACATTGCCGAAGTGGTGGCGGCGGAGGCGCAGCGGCGCGGCTTGCGCCGTCTGGGACTCACGGGCACGCGCTGGTTGGTACAGAGCACCGTCTACCCGGACAAGCTGGCTGCGCGTGGAATCGAGTTCGCGCGACCCGAAGCGGCCGAGTGCGAGCAAATCAACCGCATCATCATGCAGGAGCTGGTGCGCGGCCTCTTCAGGCCCGAAGCCGTGGCCTACTTTCAGCAGGTCATGCAGCGGCTCGCCGCATGCGGCTGCGATGCCGTGGTTTTGGGCTGCACCGAGATCCCACTGATCATGAACGACTCGAATTCGCCACTGCCGACGCTCGATTCCACGCGGCTGCTCGCGCGCGCGGCGTTGCAGCGCGCGGTCCAAGGGTCTACCGACCGGGGCTAGTCAAAGGCGATACAAGGCAGCAACTGTATAAAATACTCTATGTTATCTATATATGTAGTTGTTTTATAATTAAAATATTATCGCAAGAGCGGCGCGACGTCGGCGCCTGGCGCGCTCGAGCCCGCAGGTCTACTCGAAAGTGCCTCCAAGGCGCGTAGATCCGGAGCAATTTCACGTTTTCGCAGCGCCACTTGCGCACTGGTGCACAGGCCGAGTGAGGCCATCCTTAGTAGGGTGACAGCATGGCCTTCACCCTAAAGGGCAAACTGGGTATTCCCGATTCCCCCTATGCGGCCGAGCTCGGTAAGAGCGCCGCGGACATCAAGTTTGCGCCCGATTTGGAACAGGAGTTCGACGGTTTCTTCCTGAGCGAGCGGCGCGCCCAGGTGCGATCGTTCAACGGCGCGCTGTGCGCGCTATCGCTATGGGCATTGCTGCTATCCTTCGGACACGACTCGAGCCACGATGCTGTGCAGCGGCTGCGCTTGGCGGTGCTCGCACTCAGTTGCGCCGCGCTGACCTGGGCTGCCTTCAGCCGGCTCTAT
Source organism: Steroidobacteraceae bacterium (assembly GCA_035605115.1). Taxonomy (GTDB): domain Bacteria; phylum Pseudomonadota; class Gammaproteobacteria; order Steroidobacterales; family Steroidobacteraceae; genus FEN-1191. The sequence continues at coordinate 16,308 of DATNHF010000031.1, forward strand.
CAGGAGATCTACCTCGCCGTAGGGCGCTGGGCCTCGCTGGTCATCGCGATTTTCGGCTCGTTCGAGATTGCGCACCGCCTGGCCGCCGGACAGGGCGAAATGCTCGCATGGCTCGCGGCCTATAGCATCGGCTTGTTCTTCATGAGTGCACTGCGCTTCGGGGCGGCCGTGCAGGCGAGCCTGGCGCTCGTGGCCAGCCTGACGCTGGGTCTGTTTCTCAATGGGCAATCGCGGGCCCTCATTGCCCACGACGTCGGCATCGTGGTGATCATTCTGCTGATCGTCGGCAGCGCCTACTTTCAGCAGGCGCAGCGCTACCGCAAGGGATTTCTCGAGCGCGGACTGATCGCGGATCTGGCCGCGCGCGACGGACTGACGGGACTGAAGAACCGCCGCGCCTTCGACGAGCACCTTATCCGCTCCTGGCAGCAGGCACTGCGCGACCGCAAGACGATCGCCGTCATGTTCATCGATGTCGATACCTTCAAGAAATTCAACGACCGCTACGGCCACAAGGCCGGCGACATCGCGCTGCAGCGCATCGCGGGCGTCGTGCACAGCATCGCCAAGCGCGCCCTCGATCTGGCCGCGCGCTACGGCGGTGAAGAGCTCGCCGTGATTCTCTACGACGTGCCGCGCGAGGCAGCCTTGCCCCTGGCCGAAGCCATGCGCACCGCCGTGATGAATCTCGGCATCGAGCACCTCGACGGCACGCCGTTGAACGTCGTCACGATCAGCATCGGCGTCGGCATCGTGCGCCCGACACTCTCGCGCAGCCCCGACGGGGCTGTGCAGCTCGCCGACGAGGCGCTCTACGCCGCCAAGCGCAACGGCCGCAACCGCGTCGAAGTGTTCGAATCCGAGTACGACGCGCTGTCGACCGGAAGCTTCCGCAAGCGCTAGAGGCGCAGCACCCGCGCCGCCACCCTGCCCGTGCCGCGCCTCAAGCGCCCGCGAGCACCATGGCACTGAGCGTGGGTACCGCGGCGCCTCCCTTGACCTCTTCGGTGACGGCGAACTGATTGGCGTTCTGAATCGGCCGGCGCGCCGTGAAGTCAACACGGCCGTTACCCGCCTCATCCACCTGCAGAATGCCGGCGTCCACCGGTGTCGAGTAGCGCGGATCGATGATCCAGAGCTGGTAATCCTTGCCCTTCGGCGGCGGCTTGAGATGGTGCACGACCATAACGCCGCTCTGGCGCTCGTTGTCCCAGACGCTTGCGGCGATGGCGTGCGGATCGGTGCGCAATTGCGCGTTGAGCACCGCGATACGCATGTTGGCGAGGCGATTGCTCTGCTGCAGCGTGAGCACCGTCTGGCGCAGATCGTCGCGTTCGTAGCGCAGCCTGCTCGCGACCTGATTGATCTCATCGATGCGACGCTGCTGGGCATCGAGCTGCACGCGCAATCCAATGGTCTGCCAGCCGAACAGCAGACACAGCGCGGCAAACCCCGCGGCGAGCGCCCAGGGCAGCCACGAATGCGTAGCCGTTCCCGCATCCAGCTGCGCGATGAGCTTCGCCCGGTGAGCCGCCGGCGGCACCAGCGCGGGCGCGGTGCCGGCGAGCAGCTCGCTGACGCTGCGCAGCTGCGCCACGAGCTCGCGCAATTCGGCATCGCTATGCAGTTGACGCTCGAAGTCCCGCGCCTCCTGCGCGTCCAGGGCGCCGAGGGCGTAGGCGCTGGCCAGTTCTGCGGTGGGCTCGTCGATCACAGCGCATCCCCCAGCTGCTCGCGCAAGCGCAGCATGCCGCGGCGGATCCTGGCCTTGACCGTGCCGAGCGGCTCGCCCAGACGCGTGGCAATCTCGCTCTGACTCAATCCGGCGAAGAAGGCCAGCTCGATGACCTGGCGCTGATCGAACGACAGCTCATTGAGCGCGGTGCGGACCCGCTCGGCGCGCTCGCGCCCGTGCAGCAGCTCGTTGGCCGAGGCCACCGTCGCCTGCTCGTTGCGCTCGGTCTCAATGGCGATCTCCTCGACGAGCCGCCGCCGGCGCGTCGAGGCGCGCACGCGGTCGATGGCCTTGTTGCGCGTCAGAGTGACTGCCCAGCTCGAGAGCGTTCCGAGCGCCGCATCGTAGCCGTCGGACTTGTGCCAGATCTGCGTCACCACATCCTGCAGCACATCCTCGGCCTCGCGCGCATCGCCCAGCACGCGCGCGGCCACCGACAGCAACAGCGGCGCATAGCGATCGTAGAAAGCGAGAAAAGCCGCGCGGTCGCCGCCGCGGATGCGGCGGATCAGCTCGGAATCAGGATGATTGCCAATCGGATCTTGCAGGCTCACTGACACTCGCCATTGGCGCTCGCGCACCCACCCCATCGCCAGCGCGCCCGCGCCCGCGCCCGCGCGGGGCCTTTGGGGGCAATTATCCATGGCGCCGCCATTATTCATAACAGACCAATTCGCCACCCACAAGCCGTCGATAGCAGATAAACGCCCGCCCCCCGGGCGTGGACGCATCCGATGGAGTGGTCGGTGCGATATATTGGCGGGTACCTTGCAGCGAAATACAACCACATGCAAACGTTGGCAATCGTTGGCACGGGGATTGCGGGACTCGGTTGCGCGCACTTCCTGCAGCGCCGATTTGCCCTGACGCTCTATGAGCAGGCAAGCCATGTCGGCGGTCACGCCAATACGGTCCTGGTCGCGGAGCCGGCGCAGAGCATACCCATCGACACCGGCTTTATGACCTACAATGAAGTCACTTACCCGCATCTGACGCGGCTGTTCAAGGAACTCGACGTGACTTCGCAGCCGAGTTCGATGTCCTTCAGCGTGCAGCATCTGCCGGCGGATCTGGAATTCTGCGGCTCGAGCCTCAATCACCTGTTTGGCCAGCGCCGCAATCTGTTCAAAGCCAGGTTCTGGAAGCTGCTGCTGACTATCAACCGCTTCAACGCGGAAGCCGTCGCCAGTCTGGATTCGCAGCGCTACGAGACGCAGAGCCTCGGTGAATACATCGAGCAGCGCAATTACGGCGAGCAGTTTCGCGACTTCTATCTGCTGCCGATGAGCTGCGCGGTCTGGTCGAGCCCGCCGGAGCGCATGCTGCAGTTTCCGGCGATGACATTGCTGCGCTTTTTTCACAATCACGGCTTTCTCGGTCTGCACACGCAGCATCCGTGGCGCACGGTCGCCGGCGGCGCCAGACGCTACGTCGAGAAGCTCACGGCGCCGTTTCGCGAGCGCATTCATCTGCGACGCGGCGTGGCCGAGGTGCGGCGCGAGCACGGCGGCGTGCGTGTGACCGACCAGTCCGGTCACAGCGAGCGCTACGATCACGTAATTCTCGCCTGCCATGCCGACCAGGCGCTGCGCATGCTCTGCGATGCCGACCAGCGCGAGCATGCCCTGCTCGGTGAATTCAAGTACCACCGCAACACCGCCTGGCTGCATACCGATGCCGCGGTGATGCCGCGCAGACAGCGCTGCTGGTCGTCGTGGAATTACCGCATCGGCGCCGAGGCCGACGGCCGCATGGCGCCGTGCACCGTCTACTGGATCAACAGTCTGCAGCGCATCCCGACGCGCCAGAATTATTTCGTGTCGATCACCGGCGATGAGACGCTGCGTCCCGAGACGATCCTGCAGCGCATCGAATACGAGCATCCGCTGTTCGACAGCGGCGCGATTCGCGCACAACGGCAGCTGCCCGAGCTCAACCGTCGTGCCACGGGGGTGTACTTCTGCGGCAGTTATTTCCGCTATGGCTTTCACGAGGACGCCCTGGGCTCGGCGCTCGAGCTCAGCCGCCAGCTCGCCGGCGACGTATGGCACTGAGCTCCTGCCTGTACCAATGCCGGGTCATGCACCAGCGCCTGCTGCCCCGACGCTACACGCTCCGGCACGCGCTGTTCATGTGCTATCTCGACCTCGATGAGCTCGAGCAGCTGTCGAGGCGGCTGCGGTTGTTCAGCCGCAATCGCTGGAACCTCTATGGCTTCCACGACGCTGATCACCTGCCCGGCCTCGGCGAGCGCGGCGCGGCGCTCAAGCAGCGGGTCGAGCAGTACCTCGCCGGCGAGGGCGTGCATCTTGGCACCGGTGGCCGCATCCGGCTGCTGACGCTGCCGCGCATCGCCGGATATGTGTTCAATCCCATCTCGGTTTACTTCTGCTTCGAGCAGCGCGCGAGCACGCCGCTTTGCGCGCTCGCCGAGGTCGGCAATACCTTCGGTGAGCACAAGCTCTATCTGCTGCGGCGCCGGGCCAGCGGGCAGGCGCAGCAGTTCGTGCTGCGCGTGCCGAAGCACTACTACGTCTCGCCGTTCTCGAGTCTGACGCTGCAATTTGATTTCAGGCTGCGCACACCCGAGGCCGCGCTCGAGCTGTGCATCGATGATTACGATGGCGCGCGTCGCGTGCTGCGCAGCGCGCTCTGGGGCCGCCGGCAGGCACTGAGCGACCTGCGGCTGGCCTGGTTCACGCTCAAGTATCCGCTGCTGACGCTGCAGGTCATCGGCTTGATTCACTGGCATGCATTGCGGCTGTGGCTCAAGGGCCTGCCCTGGCATCGCAAGGCGGATGATCCGCAACTGCAGCAGCAGGTCCTGCGGCCCAGCGCCGAGCTGCGCGCTGCCCGCACGCAGAGGCTGGTGAAGCCATGAGCTGGTGGCTGCGCTGCGCCTTCAGTGTGGTATTGGTAAGCATGCTCTGCGTGACCAGCTGGGCGAGTGTGCAGGTGCCGTTGTGGCACACACCGCGCGCGGTTGTTTTGCATCCCTGGTTCATCGCCACGTTGTTCGACGCCTACTTCGGTTTTTTGACCTTCTATCTGTGGCTCGCCTGGCGCGAGACGCGCGCGATCCCGAGAATTGTCTGGCTGATCGCGCTGCTCGCGCTCGGCAATATCGCCATGTCCGCCTACATGCTGCAGTTGCTGTGGCGGTTGCCGGCCGACGCCACGATGGCGCAGCTGCTGCTGCGACACGGCACGCGCCGCGCATGAACGCTGCAGGTCATGGACTGCGCGGCCTGTGGCGGCGCCGCGTGCTCGATGTCACGCTCGCGCAATTGCGCCAGGGCATCACGCCGCACAAGATTGCGCTGACCATCGCGCTCGGCACCGTGCTCGGACTGTTTCCGATTCTGGGCACGACCACGGCGCTGTGTCTGTTCGCGGGACTGCTGCTGCGGCTCAACCAGCCGGTTATCCAGGCGGCGAACTGGGCTGCCGCACCACTGCAGATACCGGGCATTTATCTGTTCGTGCGCATCGGCGAATGGCTCACGCACTCCCCGCCGGTGTCCTTTTCGATTTCGGCGCTGCTGCTGGCCTTCAAGACCTCGCCGCTGCGTTTCCTGCAGCAGTACGGCATCACCGGCCTGCGCGGCGTGCTCGCCTGGCTGCTGATTGCCCCGGGCATCGCCGCAGCGCTCTACGCGCTGACCCTGCCGCCGCTGCGGCGCATGGGCGCGCGCCTGCTCGGCCAACCGCAGCGGTCCTGAAATCGGACGCGAACGTGTTACTGGAACGCTGGCTGGAAAAGGATCTCTTGCCCGACGCGGCGCTGCGCTTCGGCATCCGGCGGCTGCTGCGCGCGCGGCTGCGCCAGGAGTGCCGCGCGGATCCGGAGGCGCAAATGCAGGCGCTGCAGGCACTGATCGCGCAATTGCGCACGAGCCCGATCGCCATCGAAACCGCGGCCGCCAATGCCCAGCACTATGAGTTGCCGACCCGCTTCTTCGAGCTGTGCCTCGGCAAGCGCTTGAAATACAGCAGCGGTCTGTGGTCGGGCGGCATTCAAACGCTCGATGCGGCCGAAGAGGCCATGTTGCGCCTGAGCTGCGCGCGCGCGCGCATCGCCGACGGACAGCGCATCCTCGAGCTCGGCTGCGGCTGGGGATCGCTGTCGCTCTGGCTGGCCGAACACTACCCGGCGGCGCAGATCACCGGGGTGTCGAATTCCGCCACGCAGCGCGAGTACATTCTGCAGCAATGCGAGCGCCGTGGCCTGCGCAACCTGCGTATCCTGACCTGCGACATGAATCGCTTCGACATCGCCGAGCGCTTCGAGCGCGTGGTGTCGGTCGAGATGTTCGAACACATGAAGAATTACCAGCGACTCATGGCCAACATCAGCCGTTGGCTCGAGCCCGGGGGGCTGCTGTTCGTCCACATCTTCACGCACCGCGAATACGCCTATCACTTCGAAGCGCGCGACGACACGGATTGGATGGCACGCTATTTCTTCAGCGGTGGCATCATGCCGAGCGACGATCTGCTGCTTTATTTCCAGAATGACCTGCGGCTCGAGGCGCACTGGTGTCTCAGCGGCCGACACTATCAGCGCACCGCGGAGGCCTGGCTCATGAACATGGACCGCCTTGAATCGCAGGTGCGGCCGCTGCTGGCGGCGACCTACGGCGCGCGTGAGGCCACGCGCTGGTGGGTGTACTGGCGCGTTTTCTTCATGGCCTGCGCCGAGCTGTGGGGGTATCGCGGCGGCCAGGAATGGCTGCTCTCGCACTATCTGTTCCGCAACCCGACGCCAGCGCCGCCGCAATGACCGCCAACCGACCCCTCTACTACGGCTGGAGAGTGCTGGCGGCGCTGTTCATGGCCGGATTCATGGTCTATGGCGGCGGCCTCTGGAGCTTCGTGCTGTTCGTGGTACCGCTGACGCAGGAGTTCCACTGGAACCGCGCGGCCACGGGCGGCCTGGTGACCGCCTTCTGGCTCAGCGCACCGCTGATCCTGCTCGGCGGCTATGGTATCAAGCGCTTCGGGGCCAGGCGCATGCTGATCGCGGGGATCCTGCTCGAAGCACTGTGCGTCGCCCTGCTCGCGACGGTCTCGAGCTTCTGGCAGATGTACCTGCTGCGCGCGGCCATGGGATTCGGCAAGGTGGTGTTTGCCGTCACCTTGCCCTACTCGGTGTCGCTGTGGTTCTCGCGTCATTACTCCTTAGGCCTCGGCATCACCTGGGCTGGATGGCATTTCGGCGGGCTGGCGCTCGCGCCGCTGATCGGCTGGATCATCGGCCAGTTCGGTTGGCGAGCGGCGTGCCTGACGATCGCAGTCGGCCTCGTGAGCGTGGGCCTGATTCCGACGCTGTTGACGCAGCGCGCGCGCTCGCCGCGGCAGCTGGGCCTCGGACTGGACGGGGATGCGCTCGAGACGGCATCGAGCCGGGTGGCCCCAGCGGTACGGTCCGACGCACCCCGCGGCTCGCTCGGCGATCTGCTGCGCTCGGCGGCGTTCTGGAGCATTGCGCTCATGACGCTGCTGTTTTACACCACGTACAGCGGGCTGCTGACGCACCAGGGCGCCATCGTCGAAGGCGCCGGATTCTCAGCCGCTTTGGCCTCCCTGGTGCTCGGCTCGACCGCGGGATTCGCGGGCGCGGGTAGCCTCAGCACCGGCTGGATCCTCGACCGCTACCCGATCCGCAGCGTCGGCGTCGCACTCTGTCTGCTGCTGCTGACCGGAGCGCTTGCGTTGCTCTGGGTCGACCGCGCGCGTTCGGTCGCAGCGCTCGTGACGTACGCGGCGTGCTTCGGCTTCACGGTCGGGGGGTCCGATCTGTACTTCGTGGCATTGCTGCGCCGCCGATTCCCGCAGGTCAGCGTCGCCTACAGCTACAGCGCCTGGTATTTCTGCCAGATCCTGACGCTGCTGGTCGGTGGCCCGGCCGCCGGCCTGGTGTTCGATCTGACCGGCAACTACGCGCGAACGCTGGGACTGCTGGTCGGCAGCGCCTCCCTGGCGCTGTTGCTGTCGCTGCTGATCGTGCGCTCAGCGCAGCGCGAACCCGCGACGGCCTGAGGGTATCGACCTACGCCTGCGGCGCAGATCGGTCGGGTATGCTGGCGGCAGGATTCAACGCACCGACGCGCCTGACGGCCTGCGACCAAGCGGCCATTTGCTGCTGCGCCCAGTCGCGGCTGCGCGAGGGCTCGAAGCGGCGATCGATGCGCCAATTCGCGACCACGTCCGCTTCGGAATTCCAATAGCCTGCCCCGAGGCCAGCCAGGTAGGCGGCGCCCAGAGCCGTGGTCTCGGTGACCACGGGCCGCACGACCGGCACGCCCAGCAGGTCCGCCTGAAACTGCATGAGCAGATTGTTGGCGCTGGCGCCACCGTCGACGCGCAACTCCACCAGCGGATGTCCCGCATCGCGCTCCATGGCGGCGAGTACGTCGCAGCTTTGGAAGGCGATGCCCTCGAGCGCTGCGCGAGCGATGTGCGCCCGGCGCGCACCGCGCGTGAGCCCGACGATCGCGCCGCGCGCGTGCGGATCCCAATAGGGTGCACCCAGACCGGTAAAGGCGGGCACGAAATGCACGCCGCCGCTGTCCGGCACGCTGGCGGCGAGCGCTTCGACCTCGCTCGCCGCCTCGATGATGCCGAGTCCGTCGCGCAGCCACTGCACGACCGCGCCGGCCACGAAAACGCTGCCCTCGAGGGCATAGGTGCGTTGCGTGCGCTGCCAGGCGATCGTCGAGAGCAGGCGGTGCCGCGAGTAGGTGGGCGCCTGACCGGTGTTCATGAGCACGAAGCAGCCGGTGCCGTAGGTATTCTTGGCGGTGCCGCGCGTGAAGCAGGCCTGACCGAACAAGGCTCCCTGCTGATCGCCGCAGATGCCCGTGATCGGCACGCGCCGATCGCCGAGTTCGGCTTGCGGCGCATCGCTCGCTGAAAGCGACGAGCCAATCACGGTGGGCAGGCAGGCACGCGGGATATCGAACAGATTCAGCATCGGCTCCGACCAGGCCGCCGAATCCAGTTCGAGCAACAGCGTGCGGCTGGCATTGGTGACGTCGGTGACGTGATGGCGCCGAGCCGTCAGATTGAAGATCAACCAGCTGTCGACCGTGCCGAAGGCCAGCTCTCCGCGCTCGGCCCGCGCGCGCGCGCGCGGCACGTGATCGAGCAGCCACTTGAGCTTGGTCGCGGAGAAATACGGATCCAGACGCAGACCCGTGCAGCGCTCGACCGCCGGCTCATGGCCCAGCGTTCTGAGTCGCTCACACTCGCTCGCCGTGCGGCGATCCTGCCAGACGATCGCGGGCGCAACCGGCGCGCCTGTGGCGCGCTCCCACAGCACGCAGGTTTCGCGTTGATTGGCGATACCGATCGCCACCAGGTCGGCGGCCGTGGCGCCGGCCGCGCGCAGCACTTCCTGCATGGTCGCGAGCTGACTCGCCCAGATTTCCTGAGCGTCGTGCTCGACCCATCCGGGCTGCGGGAAGGACTGGGCGAATTCGCGTTGCGCGGTGGCGACGGCGCTGCCGCTGCGATCGAACAGGATGGATCGCGAACTGGTCGTCCCCTGATCGAGCGCCAGCACGAAGCGCGAGCGGCTCACCGGCGGCTCTGATTGACGACGGTCGCGAAGGCCCCGAGCATCAGGCTATCGTGCATCAATGCTGCCCAATGTTCTCGAGCGCGGCGGCCGGATCGGTCGCGACGCGGATGCCGCTGTGGTGGGCCCGGAACAGCCGCCAGCGCTCGGCCAGCAGCACACACAGCAGACTCACGAGTCCGCTGCCGAGTGCACCGCCTGCGAGCGGCACCGTCGAGTCGTTGAACTGCCGCCCGATCGCCGCGCCCACGAGCGCACCGCCGAAGGTCGTGAGGAAACCCTGGACCGATGCGCCGACGCCGGCGATGGCTCCGAGCGGCTCCATGGCCATGGCGCCGAAGTTCGACACCGCCAGGCTGAAGCAGCCCATGGTCGCGGACTGCAGCGCCACGAACGCCCACAGCGGCTCGGGGCCTGAGAGCGCAACCGTCAAATGCACGCATGCCGCGACAATATAGAACAGCAGGGCCGCGTGTGAGATGCGGCGCATACCAAAGCGCTCCACGATGCGGGAATTGAGCAACGCGCCCACTCCCATCGACATCGCACAGAGTGCGAACATGGTCGGCATCCAGCTCGCGCGATGAAACACCCCGGCGAAGATCTGCTGCACCATGCCGACATAGGCGATCAGCGAGCCGAACATGACCGTGACCGCGAGCGAGTAATACAGCGAGGTCCTGTTCGTGAGCACCGCGCCGACCGCGCTCGTGATGTGCTGCACGGTCAAGGTCATACGGAACTCCGGATGCAATGTCTCGGGCAACCGCAGCCAAGCCCACAGGCCAATGAGCGTGGCGAACGCGGCGAAGACGATGAAAACGAAGCGCCACGGCGCGAGCAGCAGCAGCAGCGCGCCCAGGCTCGGAGCGAGGATCGGCACCATCAGAAAAACGACGAACGTCAGCGACAGCACGCGCGCCATCCTCCGGCCCACATAGAGATCGCGTATCACCGAGCGCGTGACCACGACGCTCGCCGCGGCGAGTCCATGCAGCAGGCGCCAGCCGAGCAAAGCGCGAAAGCTCCCTGTGAGAGCGCACAGCACCGCCGCGATCGCATACAGCAACAGCCCGCCGAGCAGCACCGGCCGACGGCCGAAGCGATCCGACATGAGTCCCCAGAACAGCTGGCCGAGCCCGACCCCGACGACGTAGGCGGTGACGATCCATTGGCCGTGGTTGGCGTTGGCGACCTGCAGCTCGCGCACGATCGTCGGCAGCGCGGGCAGCATTGCATCGACCGCGAGGGCCTGCGTCGAGAGCATGGCGGCGGCCAGTACGACGAACTCACCAAAGCCGATGGCCGGTCGCGCACGGACGCCAGGCTGCGGCTGGCCGTTGAATGCGCCTCGCTGCGGCCCCGGCCTCAAACGAACGTCCATCGCACCAGCAGGTCCCCCACGATGTTCATCCAGATACGCATGCATCCTCCTGCGGTGGCTGGTCGCTATCATAGCCGCGCGCGCAGGGGTGCCGAGGCTCGCGCTCGCGAGCTCCAAGTCAACGGATTGGAGGGCTGCCTCGTTGGTATCAGCAGATCGTTCACCAGGAGGCTGCAGTATGCGTTACATCCCTGCCCTGTTGCTCGCCCTCAGCATCGGCGCGGCGGCGAGTCTGTACACACCCGCTGCCCAGGCGGCCGGGTTTTACGTCGCCGTTGGCCTGCCCTCACCCGCATTCGCAGCGCCGCTCGCAGCGGGCGTGACTATTGCGCCGCGCCACGTAGTGCTGCCCGCCTATGCCGTGGCCCCACCGTGGTTCGGCTACTTCGGCCCGCGCTACTGGGGTTACGGCCACGGCTTCTACGCGTACCGCCACGGCGGCTGGGGCTACCGACGGCGCTAACACACGGGGGTGCGAGGCATGGCGGCACTGCCGTCGGCGCCGCCTGCCGCGCACAGAGCGATCAGCGCACGGTCGGCCGGTTCGCCAGCAGCTGGGCCACGACGCCTGGATCGGACAGCGCTGAGGTGTCACCGAGTTGCTCAGTCTCGTTCGCAGCGATCTTGCGCAGGATGCGCCGCATGATTTTACCGCTGCGGGTTTTTGGCAAACCTGGCGCCCACTGAATGGCATCCGGGGTTGCAATCGGTCCGATCTGTTCGCGCACGACCTTGCGCAGCGCCCCGCGCAGCTCTTCCGAGGGTACCTGTCCGGCCTTGAGCGTCACGTAAGCGTAGATGCCCTGTCCTTTGATGTCATGCGGGAAGCCGACCACGGCCGCCTCGGCCACGGCGGGATGTGCCACCAGCGCACTTTCCACCTCGGCCGTGCCCATGCGATGCCCGGAGACGTTGATGACATCGTCGACGCGTCCCGTGATCCAGTAATACCCATCCTCGTCGCGGCGCGCGCCGTCGCCAGTGAAATAATTTCCCGGGTAGGCACGAAAGTAGGTGTCGATGAACCGCGCCTGATCGCCGTACACGGTCCGCATCTGTCCAGGCCAGCTGTCCTTGAGAAGCAGCACGCCCTCGCAGGCACCCTCGAGCGAGGTGCCGTTGGCATCGACGATTTCCGGCTGCACGCCGAAGAACGGCTGCGCCGCCGAGCCAGGCTTGAGCCGCGTGGCTCCCGGGAGCGGGGTGATCAGGATGCCACCGGTCTCGGTCTGCCACCAGGTATCGACGATCGGGCAGCGGCCATCGCCAATCACCCGGTGGTACCACTCCCATGCTTCGGGATTGATCGGCTCGCCCACACTGCCGAGCAATCGGAGCGACTGGCGCGAGTGTTGCTGCACCCACTGATCCCCTTCGCGCATGAGCGCGCGCACGGCCGTGGGCGCGGTATAGAAAACCGTGACCTGATGGCGGTCGCACACTTCCCAAAAGCGCCCGGGATTCGGGTAGCTCGGTACGCCTTCGAACATCAGCGTGGTGGCGCCGATGGACAGCGGTCCGTAAAGCACGTAGCTGTGACCGGTAATCCAGCCGATATCCGCCGTGCACCAAAAGACGTCCTGATCGCGGTGATCGAACACGCTTTCGAACGTATAGGAGGCGTACACGAGGTAGCCGCCGGTCGTGTGCAGCGCGCCCTTGGGTTTGCCGGTCGAACCGGAGGTGTAGAGGATGAATAGCGGATCCTCAGCGCCCATCTCCTCGACCGGACAGTCGGCGGAGGCGCGCGCCATGAGCTCGGAATAGGACAGGTCGCGTCCGCTCTGCCATTCAATGGCCGCGCCTGTGCGCTGCACGACGACGACCGTTTCAATGGTGCTGGTTACGCAGTGTGTGAGCGCGGTATCGACCGTCGCCTTGAGCGGCACCTTCTTGCCGCCGCGCAGCCCCTCGTCGGCCGTGATGAGAATGCGCGAGCCGCAATCGTCGATGCGGTTGGAGATGGATTCGGCCGAGAATCCGGCAAACACGACCGAGTGAATGGCGCCGATGCGCGCGCAGGCCAGCATCGCCACCGCCGCCTCGGGAATCATCGGCAGATAGATCGTGACTCGATCGCCCTTGCGCACGCCCAGTTCCTTGAGCACGTTGGCGAATCGACATACGTCGGTGTGCAACTCGCGGTAGCTGATGCGGCGCGATTGCCCTGGCTGGTCGCCTTCCCAAATGATCGCCGTGCGCTCGCCGCGCTCCTGCAGGTGTCGATCCAGGCAGTTGTGCGCCACGTTCAGCGTGCCATCCTCGAACCAGCGGATCCGAAAGTCCTCGACTCGAAAGGAGACGTTCTTGACCCGACTGTAGGGGCGAATCCAATCCAGCCGCTGGCCGACTTCGCCCCAGAACGCCTCGGGATTCTCAATGCTGCGCGCATAACCTTCGGTGTAGCGCTTCGCATCGAAGCGAGATTGAGCACCGAAGCCCGCGGGCACGTCGTACAGATGCGTCATTTGACTCACGGGTGATTCCCCCTTCCCTGTTCTGCTTGCATCGCTCGGCACCGATTCGCCAGCGACGGACCAGGTTGGCCTACTGCACGCCGCCGTCCCCGGATTCAGTCGTCTCGCCGGGCAACGCGCACAGCGATGAACGAATCAGAAAGCGCTGGTTCAGCGGCGCCTCGAGCGAGAAGCTCGCGCCGCGCCCGGGCACCACATCCACGCTCCAGCGCGTATGCGCCCAGCGTCGCAGCTGCTCCCGGTCCATCCAGAATTCGCAGCCAACGATGTCTCCCACCTTCTCATCGACGCCGCCGAGCTTGAATTCCCCTACTTTGAAGCACATCGGCGCGCTGCCATCGCAGCAGCCGCCCGAGAGATGGAACATGATCGGCCCGTGGGCTGTCTTCAGCTGCTCGATCAGTACTCGGGCCGCCGGCGTCGCGGTGACACGACCGATCGATGATACGGCGATTTCGTTCAACGGCAGCCTCCTTGGCTCTTGCACGGTCAACCGGGGCGGACGCTGCGGCGCTTGAGCCGCGCTGTCCACCCCGGTTTTCCAATGCCCCATTCAGCTCTAGAAGAACCCTAACGCCTTCGTGCTGTAGCTCACAAGCAGGTTCTTTGTCTGCTGATAATGATCCAACATCATCTTGTGGGTCTCACGGCCGATACCGGACTTCTTATAGCCGCCAAAGGCCGCATGCGCCGGATAGGCGTGATAGCAATTGGTCCACACTCGTCCGGCCTTGATACCGCGCCCGAAGCGATAGGCCATGTTCATGTCGCGAGTCCACACGCCGGCACCCAGTCCATAGAGCGTGTCATTCGCGATCTCGAGCGCCTGCTCCGGGGTATCGAACGTCGTGACCGACACGACCGGCCCGAAGATCTCCTCCTGGAAGACCCGCATCTTGTTTTGCCCTTCGAATATCGTGGGCTTGATGTAGTAGCCGCCCGATAGTTCGCCGGCGAGCTTGTTGGCGGCACCGCCGGTGAGCACCTTGGCGCCTTCCTTCTTGCCGATGTCGATATACGAGAGGATCTTCTCGAACTGATCGTTGGACGCTTGCGCCCCGATCTGCGTGCTCATTTCGTAGGGGTCGCCCTGACGGATGCTCTCGACCCGCTTGACGGCCTTGTCCATGAAGCGCTCGTAAATCGAACGCTGCACCAGAGCTCGCGACGGACAGGTGCAGACCTCACCCTGGTTCAGCGCAAACATCGCAAAGCCTTCCAGAGCCTTGTCGACGAAGTCATCGTTTTCGCGCATCACGTCGGCAAAGAAGATATTCGGCGACTTGCCGCCGAGCTCGAGCGTGACCGGGATTATGTTCTCCGAGGCGTACTGCATGATCAGCCGACCGGTCGTGGTCTCACCGGTGAAGGCGATCTTGCCGATGCGGGGGTTGGAAGCCAGCGGCTTGCCGGCCTCGAGGCCGAAGCCGTTGACTACGTTGAGCACTCCAGGCGGCAGCAGATCCTGGATCAGCTCCATGAGCACCATGATCGACAGCGGCGTCTGCTCGGCGGGCTTGAGCACGACGGCATTGCCGGCGGCGAGCGCAGGCGCCAGCTTCCAGACGGCCATGAGAATCGGGAAATTCCACGGAATGATCTGTCCCACCACACCAATGGGCTCATGGAAGTGATAGGCGACGGTGTCGTCGTCGATCTCGCCGATCGAACCCTCCTGTGCACGCACGCAGCTGGCGAAATAGCGGAAATGGTCGACCGCGAGCGGCAGGTCAGCAAGGTTGGTCTCACGAATCGGCTTGCCGTTGTCGTAGGTTTCCACCGCAGCGAGAAACGGCAGATATTCGGCCATGCGGTCCGCAATTCGGTTCAGAGCCTGGGCGCGCTCGGCGACCGCGGTGCGGCCCCACTTGTCCGCGGCTGCATGCGCCGCATCGAGCGCGAGCTCGACATCCTCGGCCTGTGAACGCGCGATCTGGCAGATGACCTGGCCGGTCGTGGGCGAAATGTTGTCGAAGTAGCCGCCCTTGACCGGAGCAACCCACTTACCGCCGATGGAATTCTCGTAGCGGCCGCGCAAGGGCACGGTGCGGGGCAGTGTCTTCAAATGCGCCGCTAACGACGCGCTCAGATTCATGGAAGCCGCGGCTGCAGGACTGCTCGTCCGGGCCTGGGCGGAACTCGAGGAACTCATTAATACTCTCCTTATCGTCGGTTTGATTGGTTGCCTTGATCGTTTGATCCCGCGGTCAGCATGGTCGATTCCCGTTGCCTGGGCCGCCACGCCGCGTCCCGTACGGCGTCCTCAGGCTGCAACTTTACGCCCGTTTGATCGCCGAGAGTTCCCGTGCCGATCCAGTGGACGATTATTTTCCGTAATAACGTAACGGCACCCTGGATTTCTCAGCCTGCTCGTAGGTCAGCGCCTGCATGCCCGGCGGATAGCCGTTCTGCTGCAGCAGGTACGCCATGATCACGACATCCTGTTCGCGCGTCAGGCTGCCGGGTGTGGCGGCAGGCATGAGCTTGGCGACGAAATTGAAGATCTCGTTGATGTGGAAGTTGTAGCTCGGATCTGCGAACTCCGGTCCCTTCAAGGCCGGTCCGGAGTACCCACCGGCCTGGCCATCCAGGAGCGGCCCATGACACATGGCACAGTACTGGCTGTAGGCGACCAAGCCCTGCTGGGCCTGTTCCGCGGTGTACAGAGCGGGTGGCGCGCGGTGGCTTCTCGCACTGCTCGCCTTCATGTCGGCCACCTCGAGCAGACGCCCGGCATCGGCATTGCGCGCGTACGCCCACTGTAGATGCGCCGCAGGCCAGCGTGCGGAGCCGGGCTCGGTCGCGCTTGCAGCGGCGCTGCGAAAGGGCTGGATCAGGCGCGCTAACTGCCCGCTGCTCTGCAACTGCTCAAGACCCTTCTCAAACACACTGGCCGCGCCTTGAGATTGCGAGACGTACAGCGCAACGAGATTCCAAAGCATGTGCTTGCCGGACACGAGGCGCACCTGCAGCGACGGCTGCGAAGGGTGCGCAGTGGCGTAGGATTCGATCGACGGCTGCCAGCCCAGTGCCGCCGCGATGTGATGCGCTTCCAAGTCCTCCAGCATCAGCGAATCGCTCGGGTAGACGTGCATGACGACATTGGGGTGGGTGCCGTAGAGCAGTCCCGCATAGGTATCGAGCTGCGCGATGCCCACTTCGCTGCCCGCGGGCAATTCATTCAGCGACACAGGCTTGGAGCCGCCGCGGCGCACCAGCACGAAGCCGGTACTGGCGTAGGCCGCAGTGGCCTCGACCTCGGGCGGGAGATTCGGATCGCTGAGATCAACGGGAAAGCCCATGACCAGCTCGCAGTCCGACTGCGCCAATTTGGCAAAGCGGCTCGGTGGAAGCGCGTCGCCTCCCTTGCCATAGCCGAGAAATTCGACCAGCTTGACCGCGTAGCCCTGCGTCCGGGCGGCAGCGCCGGCGACCCGCGCATCCATCGCCGCGGTGGGGCTGGCCTGATCGATGCAGACGTTCAGCACGGGCACGGCCTCGGCGCGGTGCGCGAGCACCGCGCCGAGGATCAGAGCTGCAAACCGGAGCTTGTGCGCACCGTTATTGCAGAGCAAAGACATAGAGGTGCCCGCCTTTCGGGATCGCCGCCACGGCGGGATCCTTGGCCATCTGCCCACCCCAGATCGGACCGGCACCGCCCCAACCCGCCCAAATGGCGACGTACTGCTTGCCATCGACCGTGTAGGTGGTCGGCACGCCGATAATGCCGGAGCTCAATTGATCGCTGCTCCACAGCACCTTGCCAGTCTTGGCGTCGAACGCCATGAAATGGCCATCCGTGCTGCCGCTAAACACCAGGCCACCGGCAGTGGCGAGCGTGGCACCGGACCAGGGTAGGTGGGTCTCGTATTGCCAGACCTGTTTGCCGGTATTGAGATCGACCGCCTGCACTGAGCCCCAATTGTCAGTGGTCGGATCGTGCTTGACTTCGAAGGACTCATCGAGAAAGGCGAGCCCGGCCTTGTAGGCGACCGGTTCCGCACCCTTGATGTCCATGCAAGCGTGCTGCGTGGGGATGTAGGCCATGTGGGTCTGCGGGTCGATGGCCATCGGCCACCAGTTTTTGCCGCCAAGAAAGCTCGGGCAGGCGAACACCTGCTTCTCGATCGTCGGACGCAGGTCCGGATCGGTCTGCGAAATGCCGTCGCGCATGCCCGTGATGGAAGTCGCATGCACGAACGGCTCGGCATAAATCAGTTTGCCGTTGCTTCGATCCACCGCGTAGAACCAACCGTTGCGGTCGGCATGTACGATCGCCTTGTAGGCCTTGCCGTTGTAGCTCAGATCCGTCACGACCGCTTCGTTGGCACCGTCGTAGTCCCAGGTGTCGTTCGGCGTCCACTGGTAGTACCACTTGAGCTTGCCGGTATTCGGATCCAGCGCCATCACCGAGTCGGTGTACAAATTGGCGCCCGGACGCAGCGTCGCCAGCCACGGGCCGGGATTGCCGACGCCCCAGAACAGCGTGTTGCTCGCGTGATCGTAGGTTCCCGTGATCCAGGGATTGCCGCCACCGGTCTTGTATGCGCCCTTGGGCCAGGTGTTGCCACCGGGGGTCCCCGGCGCTGCGGTCGTATAGGTCTTCCATTCCACCTTACCGGTTTCGGCGTTCATCGCGACGATTTCTCCGCGCGCGCCGTACTCTCCGCCCCCATCGCCGATGATGACCTTGCCGTTGACCACCAGCGGCGCACTGGTGATGAAGTAGCCCACGCCCGGCGGGGCGAGCGCCGTATCCCACTTGACGCTGCCGGTCTTGGCATCGAGCGCCACGATGTGATTGCCCAGCGTGGCCATGTAGACCAGATCAGCGTAGAGCGCCACGCCGCGATTGACGACGTCGCAGCAGACCGTCTTCAGCGCTTTCTGATCGATCGGGTAATCGTACTTCCACAGCACTTTGCCGCTGGTCGCGTCCATCGCAATCACATGGTCCATCGGTGTGGTCACGAACAGGTACTTGCCGTTGACCACCGGCGCGGCCTCGTGGCCCTGGAACAGACCGCTCTCGTAATCGAACGCGACCTTGAGCTTGTTGACGTTGCTGGTATTGATCTGATCAAACGGCGCGTAGCCGGTACTCTCGTAATTGCGTCGATACATCAGCCAGCCATTGTCCTGCTGCGCATTGACCAGCCGCTCGGACGTCACTGACTCATACGGCAGCGTGTCCGCGTAGGACAGCCGTGGCGTCAGCGCCGCTGCGGCCAAGACGCCGCCACCGAGGATGCACCTGACTGCAGTCAATACAGAACTATTCCTTGTGCTCATCTCGCTCTCCGTGCGCCGGTAGCACCGGCTCGATAGGATGAAGGGAAACTCGGTCTTGAAACCACGCCCGCTGCGCTCATGAATGCCGTTGATGGGAACCCCTTGCTTCGGCGTGCGCTCTTTGGATGATCGAGCGAGCAAGCGTCGTGCCATACACGGCTCGCGAGGCGCTGCGTCGTAAGCTGTGCCGCGGCTTCGCGGCTCGCAGGGCGCTCGGGCGCGAGCCCAGCAGTTCTTGCGGCCGCATCCCACGCTCTGGCCGCTGAGTTTACCTTAATGGGCAGTAGACATGTTGACCCGCGACAGCCGTGTCATTAATGTGACAGTTGTCACCTGATGCACTCTATGCGCGATACAAGCGCTGCGCCGCGGTCTCAGGGACGGGGGCACGTCCATGACTACTTCAGGCATCGCTCGGCGTCGCTACCGGCCGGAGCGTGCACGATGAGCAATCGGCACGAGCCGCACGCGGACCTGGTATTCCGGGTCGCCGGGCATGATCCCGCCGCCTCGAAGCCAACGGATCTCGTTCCGGCCGTCGACACCTCCTGGCGTCGCTGTCTGAATGATTTCAAGCTCGATCCGGTGCAAAGCAATGAGCCGGTGGTGCTGGATGCCCGGCGATTGCGAGAGCTGCAAGCCGAACATGCGGATCTGGTCGACATCGCGCAGGCGGAGATGGACTCGTTATACGAGCAGATCTGCGGCTCCGGTTACGCCTTGCTGCTGGCCGACACCTCCGGGGTCATTCTGTGCGAACGGGTCGATCCGGCCATCAAAGGCATGTTCAAGCGGGCAGGACTGATCCTCGGTGCCGAGTGGAGCGAGCAGCGCGAGGGCACGAATGGCATCGGCACCTGCGCCACCGAGCGCCGGCCAATCACGATTCATCAGACCGATCATTTCAAGGCCAGTCACGTCGGCCTGTCCTGCTCCGCCGCCCCGATTCACGACTCGTTCGGGCATGTCATCGCAGTGCTCGACGCCTCGAGCGTCAACTCGCGTGGCACGCGCGAGTCGCAAATGCACACGGTCGCACTCGTGAATGCCTCGGCGCGGCTGATTGAGAAATGCCTGTTCCTGCGCCGCCACCAGTCCGATGCCGTGCTGCGCTTCCACTATCGGCCGGAATTCGTCGACCTGCTGCACGACGGCGCGATCGCCGTGTCGGCCGAGGGCATCATCGTCGCGGCCGACATGCCGGGGCTGCGGCTGCTCGGCGCGAATCACCGCGGGCAGCTCGTGGGACGCCCGTTTGCCGACCTCTTCGACGCCAACTGCGAGGAGCTGCAGACGGCGGCGAACTCCGGACGGCACGCGCTGTGGGAGCTGCGCGATCTGGTGCACGGCAATCGTTATTACGCGAGCTTCGCCGCGCGGTCCCAGCAGCGCCAGCGCACGCCAGTCGAGCGCTCTTCGACTCCCCGAACGATCATCCCGGTAGCCGGCGACTTCTCGAGTCAGGCCCCGACGCTCGAAGGTCTGGCGGGCGAGGATCCGCAGATGATCCGCAATCTCTACAACGCCCGTCGCGTGCTCGACTCCGCGATTTGCGTGCTCATCAGCGGACCGACCGGCTCGGGCAAGGAAGCCTTCGCCAAGGCGATGCATCTGTCGAGTCAGCGCGCCAGGCAGCCGTTCGTGGCAATCAATTGTGCTGCCATCCCGGAAGCGCTCATCGAAAGCGAGCTGTTCGGTTACGCGGCCGGCGCCTTCACCGGTGCGCGCCGCGAGGGCATGCGCGGCCGCATCGTGCAGTCCTCGGGCGGTACGCTGTTCCTGGATGAAATCGGCGACATGCCCTTGGGGCTGCAGACGCGGCTGCTGCGGGTCCTGGAGGAGCACGAGGTCACGCCGCTCGGAACCGAAGCGGCCATCAAGGTGAATCTGCGTGTGATCGCGGCCACGCATCGCAATTTGCGCGACATGCTCGCCGGCGGCGCTTTCCGCGAGGATCTGTTTTACCGCCTCAACGGCATCACGCTCGAGATGCCCTCGCTGGCCAAACGGCGCGACAAGGAGGCGCTGGTGCGCAAATGCATCGGCCAGGAGTCGGCCGGCGGCGAGCCCGTGGCCATCGAGCTCGGGGCCCTGGAGCAGCTGATCGCCTACCACTGGCCGGGCAACATCCGCGAGCTGCGCAACGCGATCCGCACGGCGCTCGCCATCTGCGAGGGACGGCTGATCCGCTTGAGCGACCTACCGAGCGAGATCCGCCAGTTCGAGGTGCGTCCGGCTGCCGCTGTCGGCTCGAGCCCCGCCAGCGCGGCGCGAGCGAGCGGCGCATGCACATCGCTCGAGATCGCCGAGCGCCAGGCGCTGCTAGAGGTCATCGAGCGCAATGGCTGGAACATGACGCAGGTGGCCGCGCAGCTGCGTCTCAGCCGCAACACGCTGTACCGAAAACTTCGGCGTCACGGCATCGCGGTCGGGGCGGCTCGCTTCCACCCGCACTGAGGCACTCAGGGGCGGGCGCGCTCCAGCGCCGCACGGCCGCGGGCGTTCAGGGGCTCAATGCGAGTGCTGCGCCCGCCATTGTTTCACGGCATCCATCGTATTCTTGACGTGCCGATCGGGATTGAGGGCCGTGTATGCATAGAGCACCGTGCCCTGCGGCGAAATCACGTACGAGGTGCGATTGGCCAGTTTGGGATCGATCCAGAGCACCGCATCGTAGGCTTTCATGATGCGTTGATCCGGATCGGCCGCGACCGCGAACTTGTTGCGGCACTCGCTGACCGAGAATTGATTGAGCGTATCGATAGTGTCGTGCGAGACACCGATCACGGTTGCACCTAGGGCCTCGAATTGCGCGCTCGCCTCGGCGAACTCATGCGCTTCGATGGTGCAGCCCTTGGTGAAGGCCGCAGGATAAAAATACAGCACCACCGGTCCTTTCTGCAGCGCCGCGGCCAGCGAGAACTCGAACGGCTTGCCGGCCAAAGACGCCTGGGTCGTGAAATCCGGTGCCTGATCGCCCGGCTTGAGCGCCGCGAGCACGAGGCCCGTAGCGCCGCACATCAAAGCCCCGGCCAGCCATCGATGCTTCACGGGATACCTCGCTCGGCGTTTTCGCAGCGGATGAGCGCGATTATGCGGGGGCGCCTGATCGATCTGCAATTGCGCTTACGGTCCCTCGACCGTAGCGCCTGCGGCGCGAAAGCGCGCCAGCGGTCCGTTGGGAGCGAGCAGCTCGTAGATCGGGCGCATCGCCACGCTGACCCGATCGTTCGTGAGCGCCGCCTCGGCGGCATCGTCCCAGCCGGAGTTGGCGCGCTCGATCAGTGAGCGGATGCGTGGTGCCGTCGAGAGCGCGCTGATGCACGCCTCGCGCTGATCCGGAAACTTCAGTGCCCGCAGCCGCTCGACATCGCCGACCGCCCAAGCCTTGGCGCGCTCCTGCATGGTGGGCAGGTCGGTCTCGAGCCGCGTGACGGTTGTCTCCAGGCAGCTGACCTCGACGCTCGGCGGCAGAGCACTGACCTCTTTGAGCGTGCCGGAAGGGTCCTCGACTTCGAGCACCGCGCGCCGCACCGGTATGTGGCGTTTGGAGGCCAGCTTGAGCACGGTCTTCTCGACTTCGTCCCGGCCGGTCAGACCGGCCGCATCGAGCGCCTTCTCGTACAAGCGCAACGCGGCGAAGGACGGCCGCAGCTCCTCGATGCTCGAATCGTGCGCATCGAACCGCTGCTTGAGCGCCTCAAAGCGCGCGTACAGCGGCGGCGGCAGCCAGTCCTTGAGCAACGTGCGGCTGGGATTCTTCTGCGTGCTGCGCCACTGAAAATACAGCCGGATCATCGCGATCGGCCCGATGTTCGCCGACACCGACGGACCGCTGACGAGCACCTGCTGCGACTGCGCGAGCGCCGTATCGACTTCGCTCGAACGCCAGACCATGCGCCGCGGCAAATGATTGAGGGTGCCGAGCACCCACAGCACATGATCGGCGCGCGTGATCTTCCACAGCCGTGGCCCCGGCCGCTCGCCGATGACCTGGATTTCCTCGATTTGATCGCCCGCCGGCGCGCTCGCCGTCGGCGCGCCGCGGAGCGGTGAGACCCACGCGCAAAAGCCAAGCGCACCTGCGAGGATCAGCCTCCGTGCGCGGCCTTCCATTGCTTGACGGCGGCGAGCGTGTTGGCGACATGCTGATCGGGATTCAGATCGGTGTAGCTGTAGAGCACTTTGCCGTCGGGTGAGATGACATACGAGGTGCGGTTGGCATACTGCGGATTCTTCGCCAGAATGGCATCGTAGGATTTCATGATGTGCTGGTTCGGGTCGGCGGCGACCGCGAACTTGTTGCGGCACTCCGTGACCGAGAACTTGTTGAGCGTGTCGATCTTGTCATGCGAGACGCCGATGACCGTGGCGCCGAGGGCCTGGAATTGGGCGGTCGCCTCGGCGAAATCATGCGCCTCGACCGTGCAACCCGGGGTGAAGGCGGCGGGATAGAAATAGAGCACCACCGGCCCCTTCTTGAGCGCCGAGGCCAGCGAGAAATCAAACGCCTTGCCCGCGAGCGAGGCCTGGGTAGTGAAATTGGGCGCCTTGTCACCCGGCTTGAGCGCGGCCGTGGCGAACCCCGCGCAGCTCAGCAGGGCGATGAGTGCGATTAAGCGCTTCATGTCGACACCTCGGCTTCAGGGATGGGACGTCGATTATCGTCGCCGGTCAGCCGCACCGCAATCCAGGCGCGCAGCGGCGCGCCCGCAAGCCGGCCCTCAGACCAGCGTCGGCGCCGCGCAAAATTCGGCGATCACCTCGGGCACGACCGATTCGTTCAGCGGCGCCATCAAATGCACGCCGGCGACGCCGGGGATTTCCCGGTACTCGTGCATGAGCTCGATGCAGATACGGCGCCCTTCGAGTTTGGGATCACGCGCCGACTCGAGTCGCGCGATCAGCGGCTCGGGGATAATCGAGCCGAACAGGCGATCGCGAATCCAGCATGCGGAACGTGCCGAGGCCAGCGGCGCGAGCCCGATGAGCAGATACACGCGCTCGGTGATGCCGTGCTCGGCCAAGCGCGCCATGTAGCGTCGCAGCACACCGGCATCCATGCAGAACTGCGTCTGCACGAACTGCGCGCCGGCCTCGAGCTTGCGCAGCAGCGAGGTCGGCTGCCAATCCGGCGGCGGGTCGATCGGCATGTCGGCGGCACCTAGAAAGAAATCGATGCGGCCTTTGATGTGGCGCCCATGCGGCAGCTCGCCGCGATCGCGCATGAGGGCGGCCGTGCGCAGCAGCGCGCTTGCGTCCAGATCAAACACCGGCTTGGCTTCGGGCTGATCGCCTGCGCTCGGATCATCGCCCCTGAGCGCGAGCAGGTTCGAGACGCCCTGCGCAGCGGCGCCGAGCAGCTGGCTTTGCAGTGCGATGCGATTGCGGTCGCGGCAGGTGAGCTGCAGCACCGGATCGAGCCCATTGCGCACCAGCAGGGCTGCGGCGGTCAGCGAATCCAGATGCGCGCGCGCACTGGCGCCATCCGTGACATTGATGGCATCGGCACGGCCGCGCAGCGGCAGTGCTCGCTCCAACAGGTCTGCCGGATCGGCCGATAGCGGCGGTGTGATCTCGGCCGTGATGGCAAATTCACCCGCGCGCAGTTTCCTCTCGAGCGCTCCGCTGCCCATGATTCTCAGGTCCTGGAATGGCTGTCAGGGACTGAGTTTATCAATCTGCAACGCCCGCGCTCCGCTCTTGCCGGCGACGTAGCGGATCTCGCCGTAGAGATCACCGCTCTGGGGCAGCGCGTTGCCGGAGCTCGAGATGCGCGCCACGACCGATACATCCTCGCCGGGCTGGACGCTGCGACCGGCCACCATGGCATCAGCGGCCGATAGATCCACGTCCTGCGGCAGCCGAACCTCGCTGCGCTTGGCTGCCAGCGGCGGCCCTCCCGCGGGGGCGCGCACGAATACGAACAGCGTTGCCGCGGGCGGCACCTTGTCGGCCAGGGCCGGACTGAGCGTGACGTGCAAGTGAATGGCGGTGGCTGGATCGAGCTTGGCGGCCGCGTGCTCGGCCGCCGACGGGCGCAGCTGCGCGTCGATGTCCTCGATCTGGCGCCGCAGCGCCGTGCGCACCTCATCGGACAGGTTAAAGGCCAGCATCGCCTGGAAGCGCTCGCGCGCGAGCGGCAGGTGGCCCTGCTGATAGGCGATGACCGCGCTGTAGAACAGCGCCTTGGCCGAGCGCGGATCGATCTTCAGTGCGCGCTCGAGCAACTCCGCGGCCTTGGATGTCTGCGTGGTGTCGCCGCTCATGAGCATTGCCTCGGCCATGCCCGCGAGCGCCATGGCGTTGCTGCCGCCACTCAAGCGATTGGCGCGCTGAAAGCAGCGCAAGGCGAGCGAGTAATTGCCGAGGGTCGCATACGCCTGTCCCAGATCGATCCAGCCGTGCAGATCCTGCGGGTCGTGCTCGAGATGGCGTGCCAGAGTCACAATGGACGGGCTCGCGGTGCCCTGCCCCGCGCCGCCGGGCACGGCTTCGAGCGCCGCGCGATCCCCGAGCCAGCCGTACAGTGCCGCGCCGGCAATGAGCAAGGCGAGCACCGCCGCGCTCGCCGCACCTGCCGCGCGCGGCAGGCCGGAGCGGCGCCGCAGCAGCGGCAGCGCTACGAAGGCGCCGGCCAGCAGGCTCAGCAGCAAGGTCGCCAGGATGAAACGGCTCATGCGTTGAGCGACTCGTCGTCCGTCTCTTCCTGATCGACTCGCCGCGAGCGCTCGCGCAGCACGCGCGCGGCGATGATCGCACCGATGAGCATCAGCACGGCGGGCGCGCACCAGAGCCACGCGTTGCGCCAGTTCATACGCGGCCGAAACAATATGAACTCGCCGTAGCGCGCCACCATGTGATCGCGGACCTGCTCATCGCTCGCACCGGCCACGAGCATCTCCTGCACGTTGCGGCGCAGATCCGAGGCCAGACCCACCGGCGAGTCGGCCAGCGATTCGTCCTGGCACTGCATGCAGCGCAGCTCGTGTGTGAGCGCCAGGTAGCGTCGCTGCAGGACCGGATCGGGCAAGGGCGGCGTGCTGTCGATGGCCAACGCCACGGGCAGGCGCAGCAGCAGCCAGGCGCCGAGCAAAGCCACGAACAATCGTTGGGTCGCTTTCATAGCAGACGCGGCAGAAACTCCCGCTGCCAGATCTCGGGCGTGAGCGCGCCGACGTGCTTGTAGATCACGGTACCGGTCGGATTGACCAGGAAACTCTCGGGCGCGCCATACACACCCCAATCGATGGCGACGCGCCCTTCACGATCGGCCCCGACGCGCTCGTACGGGTTGCCGAGCTCGGCGAGCCACGCGCGCGCCTGGGCATCGTCATCCTTCCAGTCGATGCCGAAGATCGGCACTCGCCCCTGCCTCTTGATCAGCAACAGCGTCTCGTGCTCGGCGCGGCACTCCACGCACCAAGTGCCCCAGACGTTGACCAGCGACCAATGCCCGCGCAGCGTCTGCGCCTGCAGCGGGCTCGCCTCGTCGAGCAGCCCGGGCAGATTGAATTGCGGCGCGGGCTTACCCAGCAGCGGCGAGACGATGATGCCCTTCTCGGGTGCATGGTACAGGCCGGCGATCAGCACCACGAGCAGCAGCACAAACGCGCCGAGCGGCCAGAGGAAACGATTCACGGCGATCCAGTGGACGCGCCGCCGGAGACCGCTGCGGCCTTCGGCCCGAGCGGCGCCGTTTCGCGCGCGGCGCTCCATCCGGCACCGCGCTGGCGCCGGCCCACCACGACGGTGACGCCGCCGATGGCCATGATCAGGGCCCCGAGCCAGATGAAGCGAATCAGCGGCCGGTACTGCAAGCGCAGACTGTAGGCGCCATCGCCGACGTCGTCGCCCAGTGCGGCCAGCAGGTCGCGACTCAGGCCCGGCGCGATCGCGGCCGTGGTCTGCACCGAGCCCTGCACCCAGAAGCGGCGCTTTTCGGGATGCATGACGGTCAGCGGTTCCCCGTCGCGCGTCACGGTGACGGTGCCGCGAACGCCCTCGTAGTTCGGCCCCTCGATGCTCTCGACGCCATCGTAGCGGAAGCGGTAGCGGGACAACTGCACGGACTGCCCGGGCTTGAGCGCCACGTCGCGCTCGAGCGTATTGGACTGCACGAAGGTGATGCCGACCACGAACATTCCCAAACCGATGTGCGCGATCGCCATGCCGGCGATCGCCGCCGGCACGCGCAGACCCCGGCGCAGTCGGTTCACCGGGTCAATCAACGAGGAGAGAATGATCCACAGGCCGAGCGTCGCGCCGATGGGTGTCAACGCCAGTGGGTGCGCATAGACACCGAACACGAGCGCGGCCGCGAGCACCAGCGACAGCCCGAGCGTGAGCAACAACGATCGGCGCGCCTCGCTCAAGGCCCCGCGCCGCCAGCGCGCGTGGATGCCGAGCGAGAGCAGCGCGAGCAAAGGCAGCATCGGCACCAGGAAGCTCGGATTGAAATACGGCGGACCGACCGAGAGCGTGCCCAGATGCAGCGTGTCGGCGATCAGCGGCGCCATCGTGCCACCGAACACCACCGCGGCGGCGATCACCAGCAGCAGATTGTTGAACAGCAGGAAGGACTCGCGCGAAATGAGCTCGAAACCCACGGCCGAGACCATGCGTGGCGCGCGCCAGGCATAGAGCGCGAGCGCACCGCCAATCATGACAATCAGGAACACGAGAATGAAAATGCCGCGCCGCGGATCGGCGGCAAAGGAATGCACCGAGACGAGTACGCCCGAGCGCACCAGGAAGGTGCCGAGCAGGCTCAGCGAAAACGCCGCGACCGCCAGCAGCAGCGTCCAGCTCTTGAACAGACCGCGCTTGTCGGTGACGGCCAGCGAGTGGATCAGCGCTGTGCCCACAAGCCAGGGCATGAACGAGGCGTTCTCGACCGGGTCCCAGAACCAGAAGCCGCCCCAACCGAGCTCGTAGTAGGCCCACCAGCTGCCCAAGGCAATGCCCCAGCCGAGGAAGGCCCAGGCGATGATGGTCCACGGCCGCATCCAGCGCGCCCAGAGCTGATCGCGCCGGCCCTCGATCATGGCCGCGCAGGCAAAGGCGAAGCTCACGGCGAAGCCGACATAACCGGTATAGAGGATCGGCGGATGCACCGCGAGCGCGAAGTCCTGCAGCACCGGATTGAGATCGTTGCCATCGGGCACGGCCGGACTCAAGCGCGCGAACGGATCGGAGGTACAGAGCGTGAAGAGCAGAAAGCCAAAGCTGATCAGTCCGAGTACGCCCAGCACACGCGCGCCGAATGCGGGCGGCAGAAAGCGCAGGCGCGCCACCACCGCCATGGTCCAGCCACCGAGCACCGTGACCCAGAGCAGCAATGAGCCCTCGTGTGCGCCCCAGAGCGCGGTCACGCGATAGAACAGTGGCAGCGCCGTGTTGGAGTTCTGCGCCACATAGCGCACCGAGAAGTCATCCTGAACGAGGGCGTTGACGAGCGTACCGACCGCGAGGGCCAGAAACACGAACTGACCGGTGGCCGCCGAGGGCGCGACGCTCAGCCAGCGCTCGCGCCCCAAGGCGGGACCGGCGAGGCCAAAGAACGACTGCGCCGCGGCCAACAGCAGCGCGAGAATCAGCGCGTAGTGCCCGAGTTCGACGACCATCAGCGCGCCTCCTGAGTGCCGCCGGCTGCGGGTGCGCCGCTGGCTGCCGCCTGCTTGAGCGAGCGGGCGACCTCGGGCGGCATGTATTTCTCATCGTGCTTGGCGAGCACCTCATCGGCGATGAAGGTGCCGTGCGCATCGAGCCGACCATGCGCCACGACCCCGGCGCCTTCGCGAAACAGGTCGGGCAGCACCTTGTCGTAATGCACGGGCACGCTGTGCCGGAAATCGGTCACGACGAAACTTACCTCGAGCGAGCCGGGGGTGCGCTTGAGGCTGCCCTGCTCGACCATGCCGCCGAG
>DATNHF010000032.1:0-25888 GCA_035605115.1 Steroidobacteraceae bacterium
CCACTACTGGGCAGATTCCGAAGCATTACTCACCCGTTCGCCGCTCGTCGCCAGGATTGCTCCCGCGTTACCGCTCGACTTGCATGTGTTAGGCACGCCGCCAGCGTTCAATCTGAGCCAGGATCAAACTCTTCACTTAAAGTTTTTGAGCTCAAGTGATGAGTGAATCAAAAGCTCATTGCTGGACTTTTGGTCACTCGGTCAATGCATCCCAAAGACGTATCGACGCGAGTCCCCACACAAATTACCTGCCAAATTGTTAAAGAACACCTGCGGCGCGAAGGCCGTAGGAGAGGGCCGGGAAGTATAGCCCTGCGGCCTTTCCCGTCAACATAACCTGAGGAGCGCTTAAGATCCGCCGCTGCGAGAACCGCGCGGCGACCGGCTCGAGGGCGCGCATTATAGGGCCCAGCGCGTCGCTGTCAACGGATCGACACCATTTATTTCGGCCCGATCTAAGCGACTGATTTAGAGCGTTTTTCTTAAGGCCGCTTGTCGATCCGAACGCGGGCGAATCGGCGCGGGCCGACCTGCAGGGTATGGACTGCGCCAACCGGCAATCGCAGTGCAGCATCCGCCACCTTCTGGCCGTCGATGCGCACCGCTCCCTCGGCAATTTTGCGGCGTGCCTCCGAGCCGCTGGCGACCAGCTGCGTCCCCGCCGCCAGCGCCGCCGTCAGCGCGACATCGGCCGCACCCATCTCCGCAAAAATGACCACCTCGGGCAAATCCTCCGGTAGCGCCTTGTGCGAGAGCGCCACGAACTCGGCCTGGGCCTGCTCGGCGGCCCTGCGGTCGTGAAAACGCGCCACGATCTCGCTCGCGAGCTCGAATTTGACGTCGCGCGGGTTGCGGCCGTCGGCCACTGCGCGCTTCAGCCGCGCGATATCGCCCAGCGGCCGAAAGCTAAGGAGCTCGAAGTAGCGCCACATCAGCGCATCGGAGACCGACATGAGTTTGCCGAACATGGCCGCGGGCGGCTCGTTGATCCCGATGTAGTTGCCCAGTGACTTGGCCATCTTGTTGACGCCGTCGAGGCCCTCGAGCAAGGGCACCGTAACGACCACCTGTGGCTCCTGTCCGTACTGCTCCTGCAGCTGCCGCCCGACCAGCAAGTTGAATTTCTGATCCGAACCACCGAGCTCGACATCGCTGCGCATCGCCACCGAATCGTAGCCCTGCGCCAACGGATACAGGAATTCATGGATCGAGATCGGTTGCCCGCTCTTGTAGCGCTTGGAGAAATCGTCGCGCTCGAGCATGCGTGCGACGGTCGATTTGGCAGCGAGCTTGACGAATTCCGCGGCGCTGAGCGCCGATAGCCAGCGCGAATTGAAGTCAACCCGCGTGCGTACCGGGTCGAGGATCTTGAACACCTGCTGCTGATAGGTCTGCGCGTTGGCCTGGATTTCCTCCGGCGTCAGCGGCGGACGCGTGACGTTGCGTCCGGTCGGATCACCGATCAGACCGGTGAAATCGCCGATCAGAAAAGTCACTTCGTGACCGAACTGCTGAAAGGCACGCATTTTGTTCAGCAGCACCGTATGGCCGAGATGCAGATCCGGCGCGGTCGGATCAAAGCCGGCCTTGACTCGCAGCGGCGTGCCGCGCTGAAGCTTCATCTCGAGCTCGGCAGGCACGAGTACTTCGTGCGTGCCACGCGTCAGTTCCGCCATCTGTTGCGCTATCTGTGCTGCATCGATACTCATTCAACAGGCCGCTTATGTCCGATGATTGGAGCTCGCGCGGGCGCAAAGGTCGATTGAACCTAAGGCGCTACGGGTAACGCCACTTTAGCAGGATGTGCTGGCGGCACCGTTGACCGCCGGCGCGCGCTCAGGGTAGGGTCGATGCATACCAACAAGGGTAGCCCGGCCGCCCATGACCTTGGTGTTCGATTCGCCTTCCCCGGTCCCGCGTACGATCAGGCTCGCGCAAGGCCTGGCCTGCCTGAGCGTCGCCTGGGCAGCGCTGCACTCGGCGCGCGAATCCACGACCCCGGCGCTGAACCTCGAGCACACCCTGTTCCCGGCTTCGAATACCCTGGCTGCTTCGGCCTCCTCGCAGGCCGGCATGGACGGTCTGCCGGCCATCACCGCACCGGGCCTGGCGTCGATCGAAGTGATCGTGCAGCGTAACGACACGCTCGATCGCATTTTCCGCCGTCTGCAGATCAGCCTGGCGGATCTGGCGAATATTCGCGCCCTCGCCGGTGTACGCGCGCTGCTCGATCGCCTGAGCCCGGGCGAACACCTGAAATTTCTGCAGCGCGACGGCAGCTTGCTCGGCCTGACGCGCAACGTCTCATTCACGCAGCAGCTCGAGGTGCGCCGCAGGGGCGAAGCCTTCGAGGCCACGGTGGTGGCCCAGCCGGTGGAAACGCAGGTCAGCGTAGCGCACGGCGTCATCGATTCCTCGCTGTTCGAATCGGCCAACGACGCCGGGCTATCCGATGCGCTCGTGCTCAAGCTTGCCAAGATCTTTGCCTCCGATATCGACTTTGTGATCGGGCTGCGCGCGGACGATGAATTCACCGTCGAATACGAGCGCATCAGCCAGAATGGCCAGTACATCAAGGACGGCGAGATCCTCGCGGCGCGCTTCCTGAATCAGGGGCACGAATATCTCGCGGTGCGCTACGTCGGGCCCGGCGGACGCAGCGTGCAGAAGGCGTTCGTGCGCGCGCCGTTGGAATTCCAGCGCA
This sequence comes from Steroidobacteraceae bacterium, assembly GCA_035605115.1. Lineage (GTDB taxonomy): Bacteria > Pseudomonadota > Gammaproteobacteria > Steroidobacterales > Steroidobacteraceae > FEN-1191. The sequence continues at coordinate 2,705 of DATNHF010000032.1, forward strand.
TCAGCTCGGGGTTCTCGCTGGCCCGTCTGCACCCGATCCTCAATACGATCCGCGCCCACCAGGGGACCGACTATGCCGCTGCAATCGGCACCCCGGTGCACGCCGCGGGCTCGGGCCGGTTAAGCTTTCGCGGCGTCAAAGGCGGCTACGGCAACGTGATCGAGATCGAACACGGCAATGGCATCGAGACCGTCTATGGCCACCTGTCCCGATTCGCGCCGCTGCGCTCCGGTGCACAAGTGCAGCAGGGCGAGACCATCGGCTACGTCGGCATGACGGGACTCGCCACGGGTCCGCATCTGCACTTCGAGTTTCACGTCAACGGCCGCAGCGTCGATCCACAGAAGTACCAGCTGCCCGATGCGCAACCGATCGACCCGAGCCTGCGCGCCGACTTTGACAATGCAACCTCGGCGTTGCTGTCGGGGTTGCGCGCTAGCGGCGCGACGGACGTGGTGGCCCGTTAGAGCCGGAGCAGGCGTTCACATGACTCTCTACCTCGGGCTGATGTCCGGGACCAGCATGGACAGCATCGACGCGGCTCTGCTCGAAATCGGGCCACTGCGCATGCAGGTGCGTGCCGCCGCGGCACGGCCCTGGCCCGCCGAGCTGCAGCTCCGGCTGCGCCGCGCAGCGGAAGATTCCGAGCGGCTGGGACTGACCGAGTTCGGTGAGCTCGACACCGCGGTGGGGCGCGAGTTTGCGCAGGCGGCCGAGCAATTGCTGCACTCCGCGGGAGTCACTGCGGCGGCGGTGCGGGCGATCGGCAGCCATGGCCAGACGGTGCTGCATCGACCCCGAGGCAAAGCGCCCTTCACGCTGCAGCTCGGCGATCCCAACCTCATAGCCGAGCGGCTCGGCATCGACGTGGTGGCCGACTTTCGTCGGCGCGATATCGCCGCCGGCGGCGAGGGCGCGCCGTTGATGCCGGCATTTCATGCGGCCGCCTTCGGCTCGGCCGGCGAGACTCGGGCCGTCATCAACATCGGCGGCATGGCCAATGTCACGCTGCTGGCGGCGGACGACAGCGTGATCGGCTTCGATACCGGCCCTGGCAATTGTCTGCTCGATTCCTGGGCGCGCCGCCACCTCGGCCAGTCCTACGATGCCAACGGCGCCTGGGCAGCAGCCGGCACCGTCGATGCCACGCTGCTCGAGCGACTGCTCGCCGAGCCCTATTTCGCGCGCCCGCCGCCCAAGAGCACCGGTCGCGAAACCTTCAGCGATGCCTGGCTGCAGCTCGCGCTGGCGGGCCGTTCGCCCGCGCCGGTCGATGTGCAGGCAACGCTGGCCGAGCTCACGGCGGTCACAATCGCCAGGGCGCTGCGTTCAGCGGACGGTGCCGAGCCGCAGTGCGTGTATCTGTGCGGTGGCGGTGCCTTCAACGGCGAGCTGCTGCGACGGATCGGGCGAGCCCTGCCAAAGGCGCGGGTTACGACCACCGCCGAATATGGCATAGCTGCCGAGCACGTCGAGGCGGCCGGCTTTGCCTGGCTCGCGCATCGCTACCTGACCGGCCAGCCCGGCAATCTGCCCGCGGTCACCGGAGCGCGCCATCCAGTGCCGCTCGGGGCGCTGTACCGGGGCAGAACGCTGTAACAGCGCGGTCATGGCCGCCACGGCTACAATGCAGCAAGATGACGCGACGCACGATCGCAGTCAAACAGTAGGTCAATCAAGTGGATCAGCCAGCGCTGCGCTCGCCGCAGCACTTCATTAACCGCGAGATCTCCTCGCTCGAGTTCAACCAGCGGGTGCTGGCGCAGAGTCTCGATCCGCGGGTGCCGCTGCTCGAGCGGCTGAATTTTCTCTGCATCTCCTCGAGCAATCTGGATGAGTTCTTCGAGATTCGCGTCGCCGGACTCAAGCAGCTGCTCGAGCTCGGTTCGGCGCAGATCGGCGCCGACGGACTGGGACTGGCCGAAGAGCTGGCTGGGATCCATGCACGGACCAAGGAACTGGTGCGCGATCAGTACAACTGCCTCAACAACGTGCTGCTGCCGGCACTGCGCGATTCCGGCATCGACGTGCTCGATGCTGAAGACTGGAATGCCGAGACGCGCGCCTGGGTCGAGCACCATTTTGCCGCCGAAGTCGAGCCGGTCTTGAGCCCGCTCGGGCTGGATCCCGCGCGCCCGTTCCCGCGCATCCAGAACAAAAGTCTCAATTTCATCGTGCGGCTGTCGGGCAAGGACGCGTACGGCCGCGATAGCGAACTCGCGATCGTGCAGGCGCCACGATCGCTGCCGCGCATCCTGGCAATGCCCGACACCGGTGCGCGCCGCCGCTTCGTCGCGCTATCGACTGTGGTCGAGGCGATGGTCGCGCACCTGTTCGAGGGCGTGGAGGTGCTCGGCTGTTATCAGTTCCGCCTGACGCGCAACAGCGATCTGTTCGTCGATGACGAGGAAGTCGACGATCTGCGCCGCGCGCTCGAAGGCGAGCTTGCCCAGCGCCGCTACGGTGCGGCGGTGCGCCTTGAGACCGCCGCTGATTGTCCGCCGGACATGGTCGAGTTCCTGCTGCACGAGTTCGCGCTCACGCCACTGGATTGCTACCAGGTGCCGGGCCCGGTGAACCTGAACCGCTTATCCGCGATCTACGATCTGGCGCAGCGCGCGGATCTCAAGTATCCCGCCTTCACTCCCGGCCTGCCGCAGCGACTGATCGGCGCCACCGATCTGTTCGCGGTGATCCGCCAGCGCGATCTGCTGCTGCATCATCCGTACCGCAGCTTCGGACCGGTCATGGACTTCTTGCGGCAGGCCGCCAGCGATCCGGGCGTGCTCGCGATCAAGCAGACGCTCTATCGCACCGGCGATCAATCCCCGATCGTCGATGCGTTACTGGCGGCAGCATTGGCCGGCAAGGACGTCACGGTGATCATCGAGCTGCGCGCGCGCTTCGACGAAGAAGCCAACATCGAACTCTCGAACCGGCTGCAGGAAGCGGGCGCGCACGTCATGTATGGCGTGGTCGGTTACAAGACCCACGCCAAGATGACGCTGATCGTGCGGCGCGAAGCCGAAGGTATCCGCCGCTACTGCCATCTCGGCACCGGCAACTATCACCCGCGCACCGCGCGCCTCTACACCGATTACGGGCTATTCACTTGCGATGAGGATATCGGCAACGACGTGCACGAGATCTTTCTGCAACTGACCAGTCTGACGCGCACCTCCAAGCTGCGGCGCCTGCTGCAATCGCCGTTCAATCTGCACGAGTCAGTGCAGGCGCTCATCGAGCGCGAGAGCGTCCACGCGCGTGCCGGCAAGAGCGCGCGCATCATCGTCAAGCTCAACGCGCTGGTAGATCCGCAGATCATCGAGACCCTGTACAGTGCCGCGCGCAGCGGCGTGCGCATCGACCTGATTGTGCGCGGTGTGTGCGCACTGCGCCCAGGCATGCCCGGCGTGTCCGAGAACATCACGGTGCACTCGGTGGTCGGACGCTTCCTGGAGCACTCGCGTGTGTTCTGGTTCGAGAATGCCGGCGAGCAGGAACTGTATCTGTCGAGCGCGGACTGGATGGAGCGCAATTTCTTCCGTCGCGTCGAGATCGCCTTTCCGGTGCTGCGCAAGGAGCTGCGCGAGCGCATCTTCAAGGATCTGGAGACCTATCTCGCCGACAATACCAACGCCTGGGAACTGCGCTCCGACGCGTCCTACGCTCGCCTCAGCGCCAGCAGCGACTTGGCCAGTGATGCACAAGCGCTGCTGCTCGAGCGCTACGCCGGCGCCCCGGGCGCACAACCACCGCCTTGAGCGCCGCGGCGGCGCGGCGGCGCGGCGGCGCGGTCCGCAGCAGCGCCTCAGCTGGCTCGTCCGCCCGAGAATACCCGCAGCCGCAATCCTTCCGGCCGAAGCAACTCGATCTCGAGCTGCAGATCGGCGACCGTGAGCGGGTGCTCATTGAGCCAGCGCGCCGGAAAGCGCAGCTCCAGCGTGCGGCCGCGCGCCATGAGCTCGATGTTCGGCAGCGCCACGGCACTGCGGCCCCGGTGCAGCAGCACGGCCAGCCGCAGCAGCACGATCAGGTAGATCGCGAGCCGATCCCACGGCGGAATCAGGTCCTCGAGACGCTCGGGCGTAAACTTGCGACGGTGCGAGCCGACCAGCCGGGCGATGAGCTGCTGCTCCTCGCGGGCGAATCCGGGCATGTCGGCGTTTTCGAGCAGGTACGCTCCATGGCGGTGATAGCCATTGTGGGCCACATCGAGACCGATCTCGTGCAATCGCGCCCCCCACCTGAGGCTAAGCTCGGCCAACGGATCATCGAGCCCCCAGGGGCTCTTGGTTTGCTCCAGAAAAGCCACGGCGGTCGCTTCGACCCGCTCGGCCTGGCCGACGTCCACGTGATAGCGGCGCTGCATCGAGCCGACGGTGCGATCACGCGCATCCGAGCGCGTCATGCGGCCGATCATGTCGTACAACAGGCCGTCGCGTAGCGCTCCTTCGACAAAGCGCATCTGTGCAATGCCGAGCGCGGCGATGATTTCGGCCAGAATCACCGTGCCGCCCGGAAATACCGGCCGGCGCTCTTCGGATACGGCGTCGAGGTCGAGCTCGCGCAGGCTGCCGCTGTCGGCCAGTTTCTGCAGTAACTGCTCGAGTCCCTCCGGCGTGATACTGCTCGCCGTCGCATCGAGCTCGCGAATGCTGTCGGCGATGACACGCACGGTTCCCGAGCTGCCCACGGCGCGCTCCCAGCCGCGGCGCTGGAATGCCGCCTGGATCGGCTCGAGCTCGAGCCGTGCGGCCAGCCGTGCGCGTTCGATACGCTTGGCCGACAGCCGGCCGTCGCCAAAGAAGCGCTGGCTCAGCGACACGCAGCCCATTTGCAGGCTCTCGAGCTCGAGCGGCTCATAGCGCTCACCGATGATGATCTCCGTGCTGCCGCCGCCGATGTCGACCACGAGGCGGCGGCCCGACTCGTTGGGCAGGTTATGCGCCACGCCGGAATAGATCAGGCGAGCTTCCTCCATGCCGGAGACGATCTCGATCGGAAAACCCAGCGCCTCGCGCGCACGCTCGAGAAAGGCCTGCTTGCGGCGCGCGATGCGCAGCGCGTTGGTTCCCACGACGCGCACCTTGCGCGCATCGATGTCGCGCAGTCGCTGGCCGAAGCGCTCCAGACAGGCCAAGGCGCGCCCGGCCGCGCTCTTGTCGATGCGGCCGTCATCGCCAATCCCTGCGCCCAGACGCACCATCTCGCGCAGACGGTCGATAATGACCAGCTGGCCGTGCGAATAGCGCGCGACCACCATATGAAAGCTGTTGGATCCGAGGTCAACCGCCGTTATGACATCGGACATGGTGCGGACAGCGCGGCCTGAAGGCCGCGGGAATGCTCAGGCGCTGAAGGACGAGCCGCATCCGCAGGTGGTCTGCGCGTTCGGATTGCGGATCACGAACTGTGCGCCGTCCAGACCTTCGCGGTAATCGATCTCGGCGCCGCCGAGATACTGGAAACTCATCGGATCGACCAGCAGCTTGACGCCCTGATTCTCGATGCAGGTATCCCCCTCCTGAAACTGCTCGTCGAACTCGAATCCGTACTGCAGGCCGGAGCAGCCACCGCCCTGGACGAACACGCGCAACATGAGCTTGGGGTTACCTTCTCCGGCAATCAGCGCGCCGACCTTGCGCGCTGCCGCATCGGTAAAAGTCAACGCTGCCGCTTCGCTCTCCACGGCTTCGATGATGTCGGTTTCGCTCATGCCAAGCAGTGTAGGCGGAGTGGCCTGAGGCGTCAAAGCGCGGGCATAACGCCGCCCGTAGGCACGCGTGGCCCGAGCGGCGGCGCCGTCACGGGCGCGGCTCCCGGTCGGTATGCGGCACCAACTTGCCGCTGATTTCGGCCCCGAGAGCCATTTCGATGACACCGTAATGCACGTTGCCCTGCACGCGCGCCTTGGCGCCGAGGATTACGTGATCGCGACCGAAGATGTCGCCATTGACTCGGCCGTTGAGCACCACGCTGCCCGCCTCGACCGAGCCATCGATGACGCCGTGCTCGCTGACCGAAAGCGAGGCCGGGGCTCCCTGCGCCGCGCGCACATTGCCCGTAACGCGCCCATCCACGTGCAGGCCACCGGAGAATTCCACATCGCCCTGAACGCGGGCGCTCCTGCCGATCAGCGTCTCGATGCGAGCATCGCCATTGCCGTCACGTCGCTTGAACATGCACTCCCCTCGGGCGCGGGCCGTTACGAGCTCGGGTCGACATTCCAGACGAAGGTCTGCTGGTAGGACGCCACGCCCTTGCGCCCCGGTCGAACTTCGATGGTGACGCGATCGGGCTTGAAATCTACCGGAAGTGTGACGGGCTGCTCGATAGCTGCGAAATAACGAAAATTGAACGACAGTTCGTCCTTACCGCCGGTCAGAGCCGTCAGATCTGCGCTGGCCGCGCCGCCCTCGCGCGTGCCGACCACGGTCAGCGCCAACGTGCCATTGACGGTCTCCTCCGGTCGCTGCAGCCGGCTCAACGTGAAGCGCAGCGCATAGTGCTGATCGCCCGGCAGTTTCAGGATCCGAAACTGCTGCACCCGCACGGCATCCGCGGCCGGCTGCCCCGGTTGTGCCACGAGACCCCGATAGAAGCCCATTTCCTGCTGATCCCGCGCCACCTGCGCCTGCAGCTCGCCTATGGCGCGCGCCACCTCGGCGCGCTCGCGCCCTTCGCCGATGCGCGCTTCCTCGGCCGCTGCCAGCTGCACGCGCAGCTCACGCTGGGTGCGCTCGAGCTGATCGATCTGCTGCTGCAAGCCGTCGCGCTGCGCCGCGGCTTGCAGCGCGTCGTATCCGGCCTTGTAGCGACCGAGCTCGAACATGACGTAGAGCGCGAGCCCCGCCAGCAGCACAACGATGGCCAGCACGATCCAGCGCCGCGCCGGGGCGTAGGTGCGCACCACCAATTTGTCTGAGATCTCCATCGGGGGAAGAATCGGTGTCAGCTGGCGGGGGAGGCTGCGCAATCGCTGCGTGCCGCGTGCATGCGCCACCAGGAGGGATACGGCGGCAGGCCGCCCGGAAAGGCCGTCACGCCCAGCTCGTGGAGAGCTCGGGTATAGACCGCTCGCTTGAAGTAGATGACCTCGCGGATAGGCTGCCAGTAATCGACCCAGCGCCAGCGGTCAAATTCCGGCTCGGCCGTTACGTCAAACCGGAACGGCGGGTCCGGACGGCGCAACCGCAGCAGAAACCAGCGCTGCTTCTGGCCCAGGCACAGGGGCCGCACATTGAGTCGCAGGTAGCGCTGCGGCAGGCGGTAATATAACCAATGGCGCGTCCGCCCCACGATCTGCACATCGCCCGCCTGCAGGCCGATCTCCTCGTTGAGCTCGCGGTACAGGGAGTCCTCGGCGCTCTCGCCCCGGCGCATGCCGCCCTGCGGGAACTGCCAGCCGCGGCCGCCAGCCCGGCGCGCGAGAAATAATTGGCCATCGTCGGACATCAGCACCATGCCGACATTGGCACGAAAGCCGTTGCGATCGATGAGGTCGCTCATGCCATTGTTTTACCAGTGCAGGCCTCGCAAGCCAATCAGCCGCACTCCGGATTGAGACATCATCCGGTAGGCTTGTCATATGTTACGCCGACGCCACGCCTGGGGGCTCGCGGGCCTGGGCCTGCTCGCGGCGGCGACCTTTGCTTTGACGTTGACGACCGGCTCGGCCGGCCTCAGCCCCGAGCGGGCCCTGACCGCGCTGCTGGGCGGTGGGGATGATTACAGCCGTCTGATTGTTCAGACCGTGCGCCTGCCGCGCGCCGCGGCCGCGTTCGCGGTCGGCGGCCTGTTGGCGCTGGCTGGCGTGCTGCTGCAGGCGCTGTTCCGCAATCCACTGGCCGATCCGCTGGTGTTGGGGGTCTCGGGTGGCGCGGCGGTGGGCGCGCTCGCCGGCATGCTCCTGGGGGCGGGCTTCCTGGCACTGCACTGGTATGCCACGGCCGGCGGCGCGTTGGTCGCCATGCTCGTGCTGCTGCTTGCGCGCGGCGGCGGCTCGACGCGTCTGCTGCTCTGTGGCGTGGTGCTGGCGAGCGCCTGCGGCGCCCTGATCACGGTCATGCTGACCCTGGCCGACAACGGCCAGCTGCGCGGCATGGTGTTCTGGCTTGCCGGCGACCTGGGTTGGGCACAGCATCCAGGGCTCGAGCTCAGCGCCGCGGCCATCGCACTGACCCTCGCAGCGCTCGGCGGACGTTGGCTCAATGTGCTCGGCGCCGGCGAGCTGCGCAGCGCCTCGGTGGGACTGCCGAACAGAGGTGCGCGCATCGTCGTATTCATCCTGAGCGCCGCGCTGACCGCGCTGGCCGTCATCGGCGGCGGCATGATCGGCTTCGTCGGGCTGGTGGCACCGCACCTCGTGCGCCTGGGGTTCGGCACCAGCGATCATCGGGTGGTGGCGCCGGCCGCAGCACTCAGCGGTGGCGTGTTGCTGTGCCTGGCGGATCTGCTGAGCCGCACCGTGGCCGCGCCGCGCGAACTGCCCGTGGGCGCCGTCATGGCGTTGATCGGCGCGCCGGCATTCATTGCCCTACTGCGCCGGCAGACGCGCTGAGCTCAGGGGCGCAGTGCCGCCGCGTCGCGCCGCCCCTGCACGTACTCGTGTCCCCGGCGCATGAGCGCGCTGAAGCGCGCCTGATCGCCGGCCAAGACCGCGCTGCGGACGGACTCGACTGCACGCGCCAATGCATCGAGCGATTCAGCGCCGAAATCATTGAGGCGTTGGATTTCGAAATATAGCTCCGGGCTTTCCTCGGCGACTTTGCTGGCGATGTCGAATTGCGCATCGAAGGTCGTGCTCGAGAGTCGCACCAGTCGGGGCGCCGCCTCGCCGCTCTCGGCAAGCGCCGTGAAGAAGGCAATGTTGAGTGCATGCGATAGCCCGAGTACATAAGCGATGAGCCGATCGTGCTCGTCGAGCCCCATGACGGCCTGTTCTGCCATGGTCGGGGCAAACAACGCGCGCGCCTGGCGCAGCGCGTCGGCATGCCCGAGATCGATGAAAATCACATGCCGGCCGGAAAGCAGCTCGGTATCCGGACCGAACATCGGATGCAGCGAGGTGACTGCGACCCCGGCCTTACGCAGCGCCTCGAGACCGGCACGCAAGGGCGATTTGAGCGATCCGAGATCGAACACGACACCGCGCGGCTTGTGTGTCGCGAGTTCGCTCAAAATGGTATTGGTGGCTCCGAGCGGGGCGGCCACGACGATCAGATCCTGATCCAAGCGCGAGTCGTGCCAATCGAGGATGTGTTTGAAGCCGGTCGCCGCCGCCCGCGGGTCCGCCACTTCAACCTGAAAGCCCTGCGAGCCCAGAAACTGCGCGAACCACGCGCCCATTTTACCCGCGCCGCCGATCACGAGTGCGCGCCGGCCGCTGCCGGACGCCTGGGCCGCCACACTGGCCTGCTCCTGGGTAGTCAGCGAGGTGCGAATCAGAAGTCGCATGACCGTCTCGGCGACATCGGGCGAGACGCCAAGATTCTGCGCGTAGTTGCGCGCCGCGAGCAGCACCTCGCGCTCGCGGCCGTAGTCCCGCGTCGGCACGCCGGTGGCCCGCTTGACCCGGGCGATCTCACGACTGGTCGATTGGCGCGCAGCGACGAGCTGCAGCAATTGCTGATCCAGCTGATCCAGCTGCTTGCGAAGCTCGTCGAGATTCATGCCTCGTTCCTGCGCGATGGGGTCCGCCTTTGTATAGGCACAGCGCATAGGCCGCAAGCGCACACTCTGGCGATGCGCTGCGCCCGCGGGCCAGCTACCATGCGCGCATGAGCCGCTACCAGGAATGTCTGCCCGATCCGTTGCCCCCCGAGCCGCTCGAGCTGGCTGCGGCCTGGCTCGACCAGGCCATCCGCGAGGGCGTGCAGCCCAACCCCAACGCCATGGTGCTCGCGACGGCCGACCAGCATGGTCAGCCCTCGGCGCGCGTGGTGTTGTGCAAGGAGATTCGTCCACAACCGGGCTACCTGACGTTCTTCAGCAATTACGAATCCCGCAAGGGCATCGAGCTCGCGGCCAATCCGCGCGCCGCGGTGGTGCTGCATTGGGACCAGCTGCAGCGACAGGTGCGCATCGAAGGGCCGGTCGTGCTGACGAGCACCGCGGAAAGCGATGCCTATTTCGCCTCGCGTGCCTGGCAAAGCCGCATCGGCGCTTGGGCGAGCCGGCAAAGCACCGCGGTCGCCTCGCGCACGGCGCTCGCCGCCACGGTCGATCGCACCGCACAGCGCTTTGGCGTGCCCTCGCCGATGCAGAGCCGGGACGATGCTGCCGACCCCGGTATGCCGATTGCGCGGCCACCGTATTGGGGCGGCTATCAGCTGTGGGCCGAAGCGGTCGAGCTGTGGGTCGAAGGCGCGGCGCGACTGCATGATCGGGTGCGCTGGACGCGCAGCCTCGAACCGGACAGGGCCGGCTTCACGGCCGGCAGCTGGAGCGCGCTGCGACTGCAGCCGTGAACGCGCCGGCATCGCCGCTGCGAACCGAGGCGCTGACGATCGCCGCGGGCACGCGGGTGCTCGTGCGAGAATTGTCGCTGTCGGTGCAGAGCGGCGAATTCCTGGCCATCCTGGGCCGCAACGGTTGCGGCAAGAGCCTGACCCTGCATGCGCTGGCGGGTCTGTCCGCGCCGCACGCCGGGTGCGTGCTGGTGCATGGGGCCGACGTGCGCACGCTGCCCCGCCGCGAGGTCGCGCGCCAGCTCGGATTGCTGCCGCAGGATCGCGAGGAGTCGCTGGCGATGACCGCTTTGGAATCGGTCATGATCGGGCGCCACCCGCACTTGCGCTTCTGGCAGCGCGAAGGGCCGCAGGATCTGGCCATCGCCCAGGCAGCACTGGCGCGCTTCGGGCTCACGGCCTGCGCGACGCGGCTGGTCGCGACGCTCTCGGGCGGCGAGCAAAGACGCACGGCGATGGCCGCACTGCTGGCGCAGGCACCGCAGATCTATCTGCTCGATGAGCCGAGCAATCATCTCGACCCGCACCATCAGATCGAAATCCTGTCGCAGTTCCGCGAGCTGTGCGCTCAGGGCGCATGCATCATCGCCACACTGCATGATCCGACGCTGGCCGAACGTTTTGCCGATCGAGCGTTGCTGCTCCATGGGGATGGCCGCCATAGCATCGGTCCAGCCGCCGAAGTGCTTAATGCCGAATCGCTATCGGCGCTGTATCTGACGCCCATGCGCGCGCTGGGCAGCGCCCCGCGGCGGGCTTTCTTCCCGGCCTAAACGCCGCGCATGGCCGCCAGCACGCCCGCGTGCAACGCGGGGTTGGCCGCCAGCACCGAGGTGGTTGCCATGCCGACCGGCGCGCCGTCGATATCGGTCACGATGCCGCCGGCCTCGCGCACGATCACCGTCAATGCCGCGATATCCAGGATGTTGACGTCCGATTCGATCACAGCCTCGAGCGCGCCGCGCGCGAGCAGGTGGTAGTGCAGGAAATCGCCATAGCCGCGTAGCCGATTGACCCGGCCCACCAATGCACCGAAGCGTGCCCAGCCGATGCTCGAGGACGCCAGCGTCTTGAGATTGCCGCTCGAAAGGATCGCCTCATCGAGCCGTGCGATGCTACTGACCTGCACGCGCTTGCCGTCCATAAATGCGCCATGGCCCTCTTCAGCCCAGGCCAGCTCGCCGTAGCTGGCCGCGTTTGAGACGCCGAGCACCAGGCGCCCGCCACGCATCAGGGCGATCTGCGTGGAAAAGAACGGGCAGTCGCGCACGAAGCTCTTGGTGCCGTCGATTGGATCGACGAGCCAGATGCTCTCGGATTGCATGCGCTCGCGGCCGGTCTCCTCGCCGCAGAAACCATACTGCGGAAAGCGGGCGCACAGCACGCCGCGGATGAGCTCCTCGGCGCGCACATCGGCCTCGGTGACCGGCGATTTATCGGCTTTGAGCGTGACCGCGAGATTGCGCCGGTACAGCGCCTGGATCAGCTCGCCAGCGGCGCGTGCCGCCTCGAGCGCCGCCTGCAATTCTTGTGATGCCATGCGCGACTATACGACGCGTCAGGGCGCGCGGTCAGGCGCGCCGCGGCTCGCTCCCCCGCACGCGGCAATGTAGAGTAGCGACATGGGGAATCGACTGTCCCGAATCGTGACGCGCACCGGCGATGATGGCAGCACCGGTCTGGGCGATGGCACGCGTGTGGCCAAGGACACCGCCCGAATCGATGCGCTCGGCAGCATCGATGAGCTCAATTGCACACTCGGTGTGCTGCTTTCGAATGATCTGCACGATGAAGCCGCGGCTGCCTGCCTGACGGAGGTGCAGCACGATCTGTTCGATCTGGGCGGGGAGCTCGCCATCCCGGGTAGCGCGATCTTGAATGAACAGCGCATGAACTGGCTGGAGGCGCAAATCGAGCAGTTCAACCAGACTCTACCGCCACTCAAGGAGTTCGTGCTGCCGGGCGGGGGCACTGCGGCATCCGCCAGCCACATCGCACGCGCGGTGTGCCGTCGCACCGAACGCTGCTGCTGGGCACTGGCGCGCAGGGAGTCGCTGTCGCCGACGGCGCTGCAGTACCTGAACCGCCTGTCCGATCTGCTGTTCGTGCTGGCGCGGCGCTTCGCGCGCGCCGAGCGCGGCACCGAGCCACTGTGGAATCGCGCTCGCCACGGCGAGGAGAGCGGGTCAGGCCAGTAGCGCTCGAAGCCGCGGCCAGTCGAATGCCGGCCCGGGATCGGTCTTGCGCCCAGGAGCGATGTCGCTGTGCCCGACCACGCGCTCGCTGCTCAGGCTGGAGTAGGCCGTGCACAACGCCCGGATCAGCTGCGACAGCACCGCATACTGCAGCTGCGCATACGGCACCGTATCGGTCCCCTCGAGCTCAATGCCGATCGAGAAATCATTGCAGGCTTCGCGGCTGCCATAGCGCGAGCGACCCGCGTGCCAGGCGCGAGCGTCGAACGGCACATACTGCGTGCAGCTGCCGTCGCGGCGCACGAGCAGGTGGGCCGAGACCCGCAAGTGCGCGACTTCGGCAAAAGCGGCATGCGCCGCGGGCGGCAGATTGCCGCAGAATAGCCGGTCGATCCACGGTCCGCCGAACTCTCCGGGCGGCAGGCTGATGCCGTGCACGACGATCAGCTCGGGGTGCGTGTCCGGGGGTCGTGCGTCCCAGTGCGGCGACAGCACTTGACGGGCCCCGAGCAGCAGTCCGGTTACACTATCGATGCACGGCGGGCTCGTCATCACAGCACCGCATGATGCCAAAATGAGCCCATGATGACAGCCTCCCACGAGCCCAGAGATCGCTCATGCGCCTGATGCGCTGCTTCGTGCCCTCGCCGCTCGCCGCCGCCGCGGCGCTCGCGTTGCCAGCCGGCCCTTCGGCGCATATTGCCAGGGTATTGAGACTGCGGGTCGGTGCGGCGCTCAGGCTGTTCGACGGCCATGGCGGGGAATTCGAGGCCGAGATCCTCGCCATCGAGCGCGCTGGCGTGCGCGTGCGGGTGGGCACCCATCACGCGATCGAGCGCGAGTCACCGCTTGCAGTGACGCTATGGCAGTGCGTTGCGCGCGCCGAGCGCATGGACTGGCTCGTGCAGAAGGCGACCGAGCTCGGCATCGCGGCCATCGTGCCCGTCATGAGCGAGCGTTGCGTGGTGCGCCTGGATGAGGCGGGCGCACGGCGCCGGCAGCTGCACTGGCAGGAGGTGGCGGTCAGCGCCTGCGAGCAATGCGGGCGCAATCGCATTCCGCAGTTGCATCCAGCGCTCGAGTTCAAGCATGCCTGCGCTGCAGCGGCGCGCATCACGCCGGCCCCCGGCGCGCGAGTGCTGCTCGCGCCCGCAGGCAGCCAGGCGCTCAGCAGCGCGGCTCAGGCGCTGTGTGCCGCCGGCGGCACGCTGGCCGTAAGCCTGCTGATTGGCCCTGAGGGCGGCCTGAGCCTCGATGAAATCGCCCTCGCGCAGCAGCAAGGTTTCAGCGCCTGCCGACTCGGTCCGCGGGTGCTGCGCACCGAGACCGCAGCGCTGGCCGCGCTCGCAACGCTTCAGGCGCTGCTCGGTGACTTCAGCGCATGCGAGGCGGCTGCGAATTGAACGAACCCCTGCACGAAGTCTCGCAGCTGCGCGCGCACCTTGTCGTCCCTGAGCACTCCCGTCTCGTCGAACGCCGCTCCCGCGTGGGCGACCGCCAGCCGCCCGCCGAACCACGGCTGCATGCGCAGCGTGCGCACGATCGGTAGCCATGCCGTCTGCGCCTGCACGGAGCCATAGCTGCCGGGCGAGGCCCCCATGATCGCCACCAGCCGTCCGCCGAACACGCGCTGACTATCGGCGCTCGGGCGCGACAGCCAGTCGATCGCGTTCTTGAGCACACCGGACACGGAGTTGTTGTACTCCGGCGTCGACAGCAGCAATGCATCGGCAGCCACGATCCGGTCCTTGAGTGCCACGACGCTGCGCGGAATGCCCTCGCTGGCTTCGACATCGGCATTGTAAAGCGGAATCTCATCGATGGCCGCGATCTCGAGCTCGACGCCGGCAGGCACGAGCGCCACGGCGGCGCGCAGTAGCCCGGTATTGAACGAATGGCGGCGCAGACTGCCCGAAATGCCGATGATCTTCACGCTTCAGCGCCTCCTGCTTGCACCACCCATGCCGGCTCTTCGAATTCGCCGAGCAGCGTGATGTCGCAGTGTTGTGCGGCCTCGGCGAGAATGGCCGCCACGGCCGGATCGCGTTGCCGCTCCATCGCATCGCGTGCGGCCTTCGATTCCCAGCTTGCAATCGCGAGCAGCCGCTGCGGATCCCCGATCTTGCGGTGCAGCCGCGTGCCCTGCGCTCCCGGCGCGCGCTGCAGAATCTCGCTGACCCGCAGCCACGCCGCAGCATATTGCTCAGCCGTATGTCCCGGCTTGATGCGCACTTCGAATAGGTACTTCATCGCAAAGCAGCCCCTGGAGCGCTCAGGCGGGCACCGGCTGCAGTATCGCGTCCATCGACTTGCATTCGCTCGGTGTGAGCTCGAAGTCGAAAATTGCCAGATCCTGGCGCATGTGCGCCGCGGAGCGCGTTCCGGTCAGCGGGACGATGCCGATTTGCGTCAGAAACCGAAACAGTATCTGCGCCGGGGTACGGCCATGATGTCGCGCCAGAGTTCGCACCGTATCGTGCGCCAACAGCTGCGGGTTGGCGGTCAAGGTCCAGAAGCTTTGATAGATAATCTGCCGGGGCCGACAGAACTCACGCAATTCCCGGTCGTAGCCGGTCTCGGCGTGAAAGCGGTTCTGCAGCACGGTCGGCTGAATCCGCGCCATCTCGCACAGCGCCGCGAGCTGCTCGATCCGGGCGCAATTGCTGATGCCCAGCTGGCGGGTAAGGCCGCAATCGACCAGCGTTTCCATGGCCCGCCAGACCTCGAGGGTCTCGTGCGCATCGGCCAGTGGCGAATGCAGCAGCAGGCAGTCGAGATAGTCGGTGCGCAGGTTCAGAAGCGAGGCCGCGCCCGATTGCGCCACCTGCTCGGCAAGCGAAGCCTTGGCATCGTACGGTATCTGCCGCGGCTCCTGACCGGACAGCGACGTGAACTTGGTTTGCAGATAGAGCTGTGCGCGCTTGAGCCGTGAATTCAAGCAGGCGGCGATGCCCGCCCCCACACCGGCCTCGTTGTAATGCTTGGGCTGGCAGGCGGTATCGATGCCGCGAAAGCCGGCTTCTATGGCATGCCTGACCAGCCGTTCCGTATCGTCCTGCTTCCAGGCAGTGCCGTACAGAATATTGATGTTGGGAGGCACGCAATCTCTCGCTAGTGCATCACAAGACCTTATCGTAAACGATGAAGCCGAAGCGCGTCGCGACCCGGTCGTAGAGCCGAATGGCCACGGCGTTGCTCTCGTGCGTCTGCCAGTAGACGCTGCGCACTGCGCCACGGCGTGCGCAATCGTAAACCGCCTCGATGAGCGTGCGGGCGACGCCTTGGCCGCGCGCCGCCTCGTGCGTGTAGAGATCCTCGAGATAGCAGACCGGCGAGAGCTGAATGGTGCTGCGATGAAACACGTAGTGCACCAGTCCGAGCAAGGCCCCGGCGCGCTCGGCCACGAGCGCGTGCACGGGCTCGTAGGCATCGAAGAACCGCGACCAGGTCATCTGCGTGATCTCGGCGGCCAATGCCGTGGCTCCGCTGCGCCCGTAGAAGGCGTTGTAGCCATCCCAAAGCTCCTTCCAGGCCGCAAAGTCGGTCCGCTGCAGACCACGCACCGCAATCGGTTCCGGCACGGCATGCCCCCCTGCTCTGAGCGTCGATGGTCTAGCGCTTCGGCATCTCGACGGGCAGGATGCGGAGCGACAACCGCTGCGTGCGGCGCAGGACCGACAAATCCAGCGTCTCGCCGATGGTCCAGCGGCTCAAGAAGCGGTGCAGCGCATCGACGCTATCGATGGTCTGCGACTCGGC
The DNA here is from genome assembly GCA_035605115.1 of Steroidobacteraceae bacterium. Lineage (GTDB taxonomy): Bacteria > Pseudomonadota > Gammaproteobacteria > Steroidobacterales > Steroidobacteraceae > FEN-1191. The sequence continues at coordinate 19,131 of DATNHF010000032.1, forward strand.
GGCGAGCAGGATATCACCGACGCGCAGATCCGAATCCGCCGCCGGCGTCTGCGGCTCGCGCGAGATCACTTCGAGCGCGTGATCGCTCGGCAGTGCAAGCGCGCGCACCAGCCGGCGATCGAGCCGACGGGTGCGTCCGGCGATCCCCAGGTACGCGCGGCGGACGCGCCCGTGCGTGAGCACTTCGGACACCACCCACTCGGCGGTCTGCGCCGGGACCGCAAAACCGATGCCCTGCGCCGCGGCAATGATGGCCGTATTGATGCCAACCACGCGTCCGCGCGCATCCACCAGCGGCCCGCCGGAGTTGCCGGGATTGAGCGGCGCGGTGTGCTGCACGATGCCTTCGATGAGCCGGCCGTCGCTGGCGCGCAGCGTGCGCCCGTGGGCGCTCAGTACACCGGCCGAGACCGTGGCCTCGAAGCCGAACGGATTGCCGATCGCGACCACCAGTTGTCCGACTCGCAAGCGCTCCGAGGCCTGCAGCCCTGCCGCGGGCAGACCTGCCGCATGCGCTTGCAGCACTGCCAGATCGGTCGAGGCATCTTCAGCGATGACGCTCGCCCCAACGCTGCCGCCGTCGATGAGCGTGATCTCGACCCGAGCGGCCCCCTGCACCACGTGCTGGTTGGTGAGCAGGTAGCCATCCGGGGTCAGGATCACGCCGGAGCCGCCACCGGCCGCGACGATACCGCCGCGGCGTGCGCGCGCGGTGTGCACGCTGACGACCGCAGCGCCGACGCGCTCGACCACCTCCACGACCGTGCGGGAGTAGGCGTCAAGCGCAGACGCATCTGTGCTCCCGCTCTCGGGTGGCGCATTGTCTGCGATCGCAGTGTATTCGACGCCCATGAACCAGTGGCCTTGGGGTCGAGGGGTGCGAATTTCAAGGTCTGAGCACCAGCGCAGCGCACCCGCACGCACCGCCCCGAATCAGAAATTGAACAGCGTCATCAGATCGCCAACGGCCGGCGAATTGCGTGGCCGATACGGGTCCGCGGCGTCGGCAACCGGATTGGGCAGATTGTCGCGGCTGCGCGCGGACAGCGGCGCAAGACCCCAATTGCGCTCGATGAATTTCAGGATCGAGGCATGATCGTTGTAGGTGTGATCCACATGCCCGCGGCGGACGTACGGGGAAACAACCAGCAGTGGAATGCGGGGCCCGTCGCCGAAAAAATCCAGCACCTCGATGTAGCCGGAATCGAAATGACCGCCGCCTTCATCGGTGGTTGCGATGATGGCCGCATGCGACCACAGCCGTGGGTGCCTTTGAACGCGTTCGACGATCGCGCGCAGCAGATTCTCGTAACTTGCGACCACTGAGTAGCCCGGATGGGCGTTGTCGAGGTTCTTCGGCACGACGAAGGACACTGCCGGCAGCCTGCCGCGCTCGAGGTCCTGGTAAAAGGCATTCAGGCCCGCAAGCCGGGATTTGAGCGCTGAGCGAGTCATCACCGCTTCGGAGGCGACCAGCGGATCGCCGCTGTCGTTGTACTGTGCGCGGCGCGCGGCCTCGAGGGATAGCTGCAACGTTCGCATCTCGACTGCGAGGTCCGCCCGATCGCGACCGCCCGTATACCACTTCCAGCTCACGGCGTGCGCCGACAGCGCCTCGGCGATCGTCGGCACGGTCTGCGGGGGATAGTTGTAATTGTGCGGACCGATCGGCTGCGGATGGCCATCCAGATCGTAGCCGGCGGCGTAGTTGTTCACCAGATAGTAGTGATCCGGCGCACAGCCGCTTTTGAGCCCTCTGCTGTCGAGCAACTCGAGAATCGGGGCGACACCGGGGCTGGCGCGGTCCGAGCAATTGACGTAGGAACCGCCCTCATAACCATCGCGCTGATAAAAATTCTCGCTGCCGGGCAGCGGGTCGGGATTCTCGATCTGATTCTCGGGCGGCGCGGCCGCTTGTCCCGCGACATTGAAGTACGGCAGATCCGCGGTGGCGAGCATGAAGAAATTCAGCGCCGTGCCGCCCATGATCGGTTGATGATAGTTGTCGCTGAGTGCGTAGCGGTCCGCCAGGTCACGAAAGTAGCTGGCATCGCCGCCGGCCATGTTCACAAAACCCATGAGTTCGCCGCCCTGACCGGTGGCCTTCGGAGTCACCCCCGAGGTATCGCCTCCCATGCCAGTGGTCACAGCCACCCAGGCAAACAGGTCGAGCGTGCGGTTTTCTGCGCCGCACTGCTGCCACATCTGAAAGAAGCGATGCACCGGGTCGCCGGTCGCGGCCGACAGGGCCGCGCTGCTCGTGCCGAACGCCGGTGCCGCATGCTCGCTTGGGTAGGGGACGTAGCGCGATACATCAAATGGGCCCGGGGGCAGGTCTGCCGGTATGCGCCGGTCCGGTCCGGTACCGAGCGGCTGAAATCGGCCGTCAGTGACACCGATCAAGGTCGGCTGCGGTAGGTGCGGGTACGGTTCGGCGCGCGGCGGATCGATCGAATAGTGCGCCGTCGGCACCGCACGCCGCTGCAGCGCGCGTGCGAAGTTCGCCCCGGGGCTGCCATCGGCGAGCACGATGCCCTGTGAGAGCAGGTTTAGGACCGGCGCGCCGTTGGCCGGCTCGTAGGTTCCATAAAGCGAATCGAAGGTCTGGTTCTCACCAATGATGACGATCAGATGCTCGATCGGCGTCGTGGTGGCCGGGCTTGCCGCATCCGCCGGGGATACTCGCATCGCGGCCACGGCCAAAACCACCATCGCCCGCCAAGCCACTACCCCGCGTCCCGCTCGGGCATTACTGAGGTTTCCTCGGCGATCATGAGTTCGAGGCGTTCGAGGTCCGGCACCCAGGGCGTTTCATTGAGCATGCGTACCTGACACAGCACCGGCGAGCGCTCAGAGAAACTGTGTGAATGATCGGGACGAACCACATCGTTGCTGACGCGTACGAGTTGCGGGAATCCCTGCGAGACGATGCCGAAGTAGCCGGCCTCGACCCGGCCGCTCAAGGCGTGAAAGATCACCACCCGCGAGCGTCCGCCCGTGGGCGGTATCGGCAGGCCGCAGGCGCATTCGAATGACACCAATGGCACGGAGCGCGCATTCCAGTTCAAGAGCCCCAGGTACCACGGCGGGGCGCTTTCCATCGGCGCCGGGGTTTGGTAGCCGACGACTTCCGCCACACAGGCCCGCGGTACCAGCAGTCGCGCATCCGCGAGCGGAATGAGCAGGCTATAGACCTCGGCGATACGCTCGCTCATCGGCCAGACCCGGATGCAAGCGCACCCGAGCGGCGCTGCGCCACCAGCGGGGTGATCGCGTCGAGCAGCTGACTTTCCTGGTAGGGCTTGCCGAGATAATCATCGACACCGAGTTCAATGGCGCGCGCGCGATGCTTTTCTCCAACGCGCGACGTGATCATGATGATCGGCACGTCGCGCAGCCGAGGATCGGAGCGCACGTGCGCCGCCACCTCGTAGCCATCCATGCGCGGCATCTCGATATCGAGCAGGATGATGTCGGGCACGTGCTCGGACAGCATCGTGACCGCATCCATGCCGTCGCGAGCGGTCAGCACCCGCATGCCGTTGCGCTCTAGCAGCCGCTGCGTCACACGCCGAACGGTGATCGAGTCATCGACCACGAGCGCAAACGTGCGTCGATCGGCCCTGTCTCGGGTCACGGTCGGTGCCGAACGTCCACGCCACTCGGCGCGCACCAGCGCACCGATGTCGAGGATGATGACGATGCGTCCATCGCCGAGAATCGTCGCGCCCGATATGCCGCGTATGCTCGAGATTTGCGGCCCGACCGGTTTGACCACGATCTCGCGGCTGCCGATCAGCTCGTCGGCCACCAGACCGGTGGAATGCTCCCCAGCGCGAACCAAAACCACCGGAATCGTGACATCGCTGTCCGGCAGCGGCGAAGGTTCCATGCCGACGTAGAGCGCCAGTGGCTGCAGCCGGTACTTCTGCCCGCCGTGGATGAAGCTCGCGGTCTCGGAGCGCAGATGCGCCTCGACTTCAGCGCGCGCTATTCGCACCACGCCTTCGACCGTCGGCAACGGCAAGGCGTAGAACTCGTCTCCGGTGCGCACCACCAGCGCATGGCTGATCGCGAGCGTGAATGGCAGGCGGATCGTGAAGCGTGCACCGCGCCCGGGCGTGCTCTCCATGTGCAGAGCGCCGCCGAGCTTTTTGATTTCGACCGCCGCCACGTCCATGCCGACACCGCGACCGGCTTGTTGCGTCACCGCACTTGCGGTCGAGAAGCCGGGCTCGAGCACCAGCTGCATGGCATCTTCGTCCGACAGCTCCTGATCGGCGCGAATGAGCCCGAGCTGCAGACCCTTGTGGCGAATCGCAGTCAGGTCCATGCCGGCGCCGTCGTCATTGACCTCGACGATGACCTCGGCGCCTTCGCGCCGCAGATTCAAATGAATATGTCCGATTTCGTCCTTGCCCGCCGCCCGGCGCACATCCGGCGGCTCGATGCCGTGAACGACGGCATTGCGCAGCATGTGTTCGAACGGCGGCAGCATGCGTTCGAGCACCTGGCGGTCGAGCTCGCCCGAGGCACCGTCGACGATCAGTTCAGCGCGCTTGCCGGTATCGGCGGCGCTTTGACGCACGATGCGTGCGAGCCTGGGCACGTGACGCTGCAGCGAAACCATGCGCGTGCGCATGAGCCCGTTCTGCAGCTCGGTGACCGTGCGTGACTGCTGCTGCAGCAGATTCTGGGCCTCGCCAATCAGGTTTTCGAGCAGCCCCTGAATGCTGGCGACGTCGTTGGCCGATTCGGCCAGCGCACGCGAGAACTGCTGGATGGCCGAATAGCGATCGAGCTCGAGCGGATCGAAATCCTGCCGGTGACCCGTGTCGCTCTCGTGCCGGTGCAGGATCTGCGCCTCGGTCTCGATCTCGAGCTTGCGCAATTGCTCCTTTAATCGAGTGACCGTGCGCGAGAGCTCTCCGAGATTGAATTCGATCGACCCAAGCTGCTGCTCAAGTCGTGCGCGCGCGATACTGACCTCGCCGGCATTGTTGAGCAGCTGATCGAGCAGCTCCGCGCTGACGCGCGCCATCTCGACCCGATCGGCCGTCGCAATCGGCTCGCGACCTGGCGGCAGAGGCGCAGCCGGCGCGGGCAACTCGGTCGCAGCCGGCGCGGCCGACTCGGTCGGTGCCAGCGGCAGCTCGACCGGCTTGAGAGCCTGCACAATCTCGGTGCGCTCGGGCTGCAGCCATGCATCGAACGATTCAGGGGGCGGCCGCGGCATCTCCAGCGTATGGGGGGATTCGGGCGGCTGCAGGACCTCGAGCGCGCCGGGGGGCGCCTCAATGGAAATCGGCGCCTCACTCAAAACTGCCGGCTCGGACGCTGACTCGAGCGCTGGCGCTGGCTCGAGTGCTGGCGCTGGCTCGAGCGCCGGCTCGGGCGCCAGCCCAATCGCCTCGGCCATCGAGGGTGGCACATCGAAGCGGATCGGAATTTCAGCGATCGTGGTTTCGACTTTCGCCTCGTCCGGCGTTAGTTCGCTGACGGCTGCAGCCTCTGAGGGGGCTTCGGCGGTGCTCGGAGCAGCCGGTTGGCTCGCGCCCTCGGCAGGACTCAGAGCGGCTGCCGACTGAATGCGCGCAATCAAAGCCGGTGCGCTGGGGGCTGGGCGACCCTCGGCGATCGTGTCGCGCATCTTCGCAAGCTCATCGAGCGCCTGCTGGGCCAGGTTGCGCGCGCTGTCATCCGCGCTGGCCAGACCATGCTCAATTCGGGTGATGAGACTTTCGAGCTCATGCGAGAGCTCGCCCATGGCCACCACGCCGGCCATACGCGCGCCGCCCTTGAGGGTGTGCAGGGGCCGGCGCAAGGCTGCCGCCTGCGAGCTGTCGTGCGGCGAGGCATTCCAGGCCTCTAGCGCGGACTCCGCCGCGTCCAGCAATTCGACCGCTTCCTCACTGAAGATCGCAGCAATCTCAGGATCGTAGTCCGCTGCTGGCGCGCGTTCGGCGGCTGCCGCTGCGGCTGCAGCGGCCGCAACCGGCGCAGGACTGGGCCGCTGGGCCGGTGGCGGTTCCGGCTGCGGCGGTGGGCTCGCCAGCGGCGCCGGCGTGGCCTGCGGCACTGCCGTGATCGCAGGCATCTGCAGACTCACGCTGCTCACCTGCGCAATGTCCGTGGCCTCGCTGATGCGTCGATCCAGATCGAGTTCGGCGCGGGCGATGCGCGCGCGTAGCGTGTCGTGCACCACGAAGAAAAACCCGGTGCCTTCGTCGAGGTGCCCGGCCACCGTTTCCATGGCCTTCATGCAATCGCCCAACAATGCCAGATCCGAGTCGTCCAATCCGACGCCGCTATCGAAAGACTTGCGCAGCCAACGATTGATGGGTTCCGCCAGGCGCATGCCATGACGAGCCTCGGCCATCGTCGAGCTGCCGAGCAGCGTATGGCACGCCCGGTAGATCTCCTCCGGCAGCACATGCGGTGCAGGATGCTTGTGCTCGCGCGTGATCCAGACACGTACCGCAGCCACGTGGCTAGCGGTCTCGCGGGCGTAGATCTCACGCAGTGCGAGATCGGCCTGCGGCGACGCGAGTGCCTCGCTTTCGAGCTGCGATGGCGCTTGGGTGCTGGCGGCCGCGGCGGCGCCGCTGGCTGCGACCGCGTGGGCCGGCAGTGGCTCAGCGGCGGGCTCCAGGGGTGCAGGCAAGCTTATCGGCAACCGCAGGCCGCTGCCGGGCGTGACCGAATCGGAAGCGGCCGCCGCCGGCAGCTCGCGGCTCGGCTCCGCTTGCGGGGCGTGC
>DATNHF010000033.1:0-74676 GCA_035605115.1 Steroidobacteraceae bacterium
TGTCCTTCTCGGCCATCGCCTCGCGCTTGCGCTTGACGTGGTACTCGGTCAGCAGCGCGAAAATTTTCATGTTGATGCTGGGCCTGACGTTGCCCTCTCGATCGGTCCACGTGCGCGAGATTTCCAGTTCACCGCTGAGAGCGACCGCGTCGCCCTCGCCGAGCGCGAGCAGCTGCTGCACCACGTTGCTGTTGAAGGCGATGCCGTTCACCATTGCGGGCTCATCGCCGACCGAGCAGCGCAACCGACAGGTGGCATAGGTGTTGCCGTTCTTCGCAATACGGCTGCTCGGAGCGGCGGCGAGCCGTCCTGCAACGAGCCCGCCGATCACGACTGCACCGGCAAGTTGATGCCCGCGATGGGGAGGGGGTAGACTCGAATGGTCGGGCGATCAGTTTTCATCTCTCATCTCCGGTTGCTCGGCTTCAATCACTTGTCGTCAAGCGTCAACGGGAACGGCCGCAGCCTCGAAACGGCGGCCGCTTCCCAACTTCTGTTTGTTCAGGCCATGGTCACCTTGCGCGGCCGACCATTGGGTTTTGCCGGCGGCGATCTGGGCCGCGTTGGCTCGACCGGCGTGAGTGATTCAACGTAGCGCTGCAGCTCACTGGTGAGGATGTAGCGCTTGTCGCCGTCGATCACGGCCTTGAGCGCGCCGGTTTCAATCAACCTGTAGGTGTAGCTCGGGCTGGTGTCGAGGATGACAGCGGCTCGCCGGATGCTCACCTTGAGCGGCGCGGGCTGGCGGGTGTCGATTGACATGGGTGACGCCTCTATAGTTTCCGTTGGCGTCTACTCAAATATCACTGTCCGGGCTCAAGTGCCAAAACTTACTATCGAGGTCCGCGCGTCAGCGCCTGCAGCTCATTGGATTCGCCCGCCACTGGCTCCGATCTCGATGACCAGTTGCTTGGCTGCTTCCAGTTCACGCATCGCCTCGCGCAACGTCGCCGTACTCGTGCCCGGCTTCATGCCGTAAAGCAGATCGGCCACATGGTCGAGTTGATCAATCAACGCCCTCTCGGCTGGCGTCATCGCTTTGGTGTCGTCCTCCATGGTCATGGTCTCTCCGGTGGTGATAACGTGATCGGCAGCGGCTTGACCCACTGTGCCGGCGCGCATCGATGAGGCATGCCGTCAAACTCGACCAAGCGTCCACGCTCATCGATGCCGCACCAGACGCGACACTTCACGCACTGGACGCTAAGCACGATCCCGTAACTGCTAGTCCATCCAGTGTCGGGGCTGTAGCGCATCAGCCGCCAAGCTCGCGTCGCTGGCGGTTCAGCTTGTGTGGCTCGCGGAGCAGTGGACCAATGTACACCAAGTGTACAATGGTAATAATCATCACCCGATTCACATCCGCCAAGACTGCAGCTGCTGCGTATGCCGCTTGCAGCTCGCGAGCACGAGCTGATTGATGGCGCGGTCGGCGTGGCGCATCTTGATGAAGCTGCACTCATCATCGAATCTTGAAGGTCGAGTCCAGCCGGCGCTCGCTGTACCTCGTCGCCATCACCGACCTCGCGATCGCTGCTGCGGCCCTTGAGCGAGCGCCTGATGCGCTCGGATGTGTTCGCGGTCATGGCGCTGCCGCTGCTGCGGCGCTCACGCGGTCAAATACCGAATCAACGAGGAACCGCGAACGAATACGCGCTTGCCGACCTTCTCGAACTCCAGCGCACCACTCTCAAAGAGCTTGTACACACTGGATTTGCCGACACGCAGATAGGCGGTCGTTTCGCGAAAATCGTAGCGGCCGACCGGATCGATCGGCGCGGCTGGGCGTGGTGGAATTCGATATCGCCCGTTTGCTTTGGCAGCACCAGGCTTGGGAGACTTGGGCATTGGGCGGCTCCACAGAAATTGGACCGCCTCCTATTTAATACTTCCCCGCGATGGATTCAACCGGCACAGCGTGCAAAAAAGGCCTAAAAACATAGGCTTTTCGCTCGATCGCAACTATTTTTCGCTGGAAAAAAGCCATTTTTTGCTCAGTGGTGACAAATAGCCTAAAAATATAGGCTTTTGCGCTTGTCCAAACTATTTTCACTGGAAAATAGCCAGTTTTGCTCGGTGTTGCGTCACACCATCTGCACCAGCGCCAGCTTCTCGCGCGCTGCGTTCGGCAAAAATTTGCCGTAGTTAGCCTCGACCATTGCCAGCGACGTGCCGGTGAACTTCGCCACATCGAAGACGTTCATGCCGTTCATGATGCACTGGGCGATGAACGAATGCCGGCAGGTATACAAGCACGTTTCAGACGGCAATCCAGCCTTCTGCGCCGCTGCAGCCACCAGCAAATCCCAGCGCACCGTCATCCACGATTTGCCGTCCTCCCGCGTGAGCAAGTACGCCGGGGGTAATTTCGACTTCGAGAGGCGCGTGAACAGGGCGAGGGCAGCCGGCGGCAGCGCCACGTAGCGCGGTCCGGTCTTGCCGGTGAGCTTCAAGATGCCGGTCTTGTGATCGAACGCTGAGCGCGTAAGGCTGACCAACTCGCCCGGACGTGCGCCGGTCAACAACGCAGCCTCGATAAGATCGCGTATCGAGCCTTCAGCGGCGTCGAGCAGCGCCTTACGCTGGGCAAGATCGAGGAACAGCTCGCGCCGCCCGTCCGCCTTCTTATGCGGTTTAAAGGCCTTCGCCCGCCACTCGGCCTTCACCGATGGATCGGCCTTTTTATCCTCGATGGCCAGATTCAGCGCGGCCTTGAGCACGATCGCGTGGCGATTCTGGCTCGCCTTACCCAGGCCAAGCCCATGACGCCACGCCTTTAAGTCAGATGTGCGGATGCGTGAGAGCTGCATGGCACCGATCGGGGCGTCATAGACGTACTTCCGGAATCGCATCTCGGCATCGTGCGCGCAGGCCTCGCTCTTTTCGGTTCGGCGGTCGATGACATAGGCCTCACAGGCTTGGCGGACGGTGATCGGTTCATCGCTGATGCCCTTATCGCGATTCTTGAACCACGCCTGGGCAGCCTTTACGGCCGCATCGTAGTTGAACGCATCCGTGATCGTGCCGACCGCCTCATAGCGCTGCTTGCCGTCCGCATCGCGCATCCGGGCAATCCAGCTGCCGCACTCGGCGCTGATCTTGCGGAAGCCGATGAACCGGCCCTTGCTCAGCATCGCCCAGTAGGGCTCGCGCCTGATCTCCAGGGCCTTGCGCACACCGGCCTTGTGAATCTCGATCGCCATGATTTTCTCCGTACGGAATCTGTACGGAAAGTCTATCAGAAACGATCAGATGCGATAAGACTGCGTTTCAAGGCATTTCATGAGCTTAGGAAACGATAAGAGTCGAAAAGAGGCGCAAAAACCGCCTCAAAACGGCAGCTTCACTCCGGGCGGCAATGACAGCCCCCCCATGGCAGCGGCCATTTTTGCCTGTGTGGCGCTTTCAACCCGATGCACCGCATCGTTGATCGCCGCGGCGATCAGGTCCTCGAGCATCTCGCGATCCTCGCCGACGATCGAAGGCTCGATTTGCACGCGCTTGACCTCGTGGCGTCCGCTCATCACGACCTTGACCATGCCGCCGCCGGCTTCGCCGGTGACTTCCAGGCCGGCAATTTCGCTCTGTGCCTTCTGCATGTTCGCCTGCAGCACCTGCGCCTGCTTGACGAAGTTGTTCATGTTAGCCATCGACTGTACCTCTGTAACTCGCCCTCAGGGCTCCGGTTCCGCCGCACGCACGCTATCGGCCAGAACGCTGGCGCCGAAACGTTCCTTGAAAGCCTGCACCGTTGGATCGGCCTCGAAGGCGCTGCGCACCTCGACACGACGCTCGGCCTGCGCGCGTTCGCTCGAGCGCGCCGGCGTCTCCTGAGCATTCTCGCGCACTTCGATCTCGAGGCGCACCGCACTGCCGAAATGGCGCGCCAGCGCCTGCGACAACTTCTCCTCGAGCGCACGCGTTCGCAACGACGCGCTGCGCGGATCGAGCGCCAGGCGCAGCGTAGCGCCCTCGCGTCCGAGCAACACGCAATTGGATGCGAGCTGGCGCGGCGCGCCCTGCAGATCGAGCGCGGCGAGAATGTCGGCCCACTCGGTGGGGCCTGCCGCCGGCGCAGGCGCGGATGCGGGCGCAGGCGCGGGGACCGGCGCTGCGGCCGGCATGTTGAACACGGCGCCATGAGTTGATGCGGCACCCCGTATGGGCGCCGCCGCCGCTGCGCCCATGCTGCTCGCGGCCGGACGGAATGCCAGCATCCGGATCAGCGTCATGCGAAAGCCGGTCCTGGGATCCGGCGCCAACGCCAGATCGCGCCTTCCCAGGATCGCGGTCTGATAGAACAGCTGCACGTCCTCCGCGGTGATCGCCGCCGCCAGCTCGGCGAGCAGTTCCAGCGGGTGCAGCTCATCGCCGTCGTAGTCTGGCAGCAGCTGTTTGAGAGCCACGCGCTCGAGCAGTGCTGAGAGCTGTTCCAGCAGTTGCGCGTAGTCGCTGGCGCGCTCGTCGAGCGCATTGGCATAGCCGATCAAACCGGCAGCGTCACCCGCCGAGAGCAGTCGGGCGAGCTGCGCGACCTGGTCGCGCCCCACGGTGCCGAGCATCGCGCGCGCGTCGGACTCGAGCGCCCGCCCGTTGCCGTACGCCAGCAGCTGATCGAGCAGCGACAGCGCATCGCGCAAACTGCCGTCGCCGCCGTGCGCGAGCAACTGCAGCGCCGCGGGCTCGAATGCAATCTGCTCGGCCTGCAGAATCTGCTGCATTCGCGCGCTGATCAGCGCCACCGACAGGCGCTTGAGATTGAACTGTAGGCAGCGAGAGAGCACCGTGACCGGCAGCTTCTGCGGGTCGGTGGTCGCGAGCAGAAACTTTACGTGCGGCGGCGGCTCTTCGAGGGTCTTGAGCAACGCGTTGAAGGAATGCGCCGAGAGCATATGGACTTCGTCGATCAAGTAGATCTTGTAGCGACTGCGCGTGGGCGCGTATTGCACGTTGTCGAGCAGCTCGCGCGTGTCGTCCACGCGAGTGCGCGAGGCGGCATCGACCTCGATCAAATCCACGCTGCGGCCGGCGTCGATCTCGCGGCAGCTGGCGCACTCGCCGCATGGCGTGGCACTCACGCCGCGTTCGCAATTGAGACATTTGGCCAGGATCCGCGCGACAGTGGTCTTGCCCACGCCGCGCGTGCCGGCGAACAAGTAAGCGTGATGCACGCGATCGCTGGCAAGCGCGTTGGTCAGGGCGCGCAGCACGTGCTCCTGGCCGGTCATTTCGGCGAAGCTGTGCGGCCGCCATTTGCGCGCCAGTGCGGTGTAGGAACTCATGCTGTATTAGAAACCGGCGGGAGGTGATCCGCACCAGCTATGTCTTCGGCACCCGACCGGGCCGTTACCGCTGCTCCCTTCCGGGCCTGACGGGGTTCACGGTTAGTCGTCGCGAAGGAACCGGCGCGGATCACCGTGGACCTGCGGCAAGTAGAGTGGTGGCGGAGAGGGTGGGATTCGAACCCACGAACACCCGTGAAGATGTTACTGGAATTCCAGTCCAGCGCCTTCGACCGCTCGGCCACCTCTCCACACTATTAGAATCAACAGTGTACAGTAAATTATTCAAGTCCTTTAAAGACACCGTCGACCTCGATTCTAGCAACCCGCGGTATGCCGCGCCTACTGCGGCTTCGAGTCCCTGGGTGCCGGCTGAGGCGCCGGCGCGGGCACGACGGGTGGTGCCGGCGCAGGCGCAGGCGCGCCCATCGGGGTACCGGACCGTACCGGAACGGAAATGGACGAACCGGTCGAATAGCTGGGCGGCTGCGCCAGGCAGGGCTCGGATTTGGCGCGTACGCGTTCCGGTTCGTTGAGCGTCGGAATCTTGATCTCGTTGCGCTTGTCGGGCTGGCTCAACCCCGGCGGCGCGACCAGTCCGGAAAGATTGTCGGTGTTGCCTGCGAACGGTTTCTCCGCGCAGCCATGATCGTGCGATCGGTGGAATATCTTGTAGTACAGCGTGCAGCCCGTGAGCAACGGCGCCGCGCAACAGCACAGACACAGCGCGCGCAGCGCCGCGCGGATGCGCAGCTTTGCCGCCGTCACGCCGTCTTCGCCTGCGGCAATGGCTCGAGTCCCTCGGCGATCGCGAGCGCAGCGCGCACGCGTGCGCGGAAAGGCTCTGACAGCTCGGTCAGCGGCAGGCGCAAGCCGCTTTGGATGAGGCCGCGCTGCGCCAGGGCCCACTTGACTGGAATGGGGTTGGCCTCGAGGAACAGCGCCTCATGCAACGCACGCAACGGGGCATCCAGACGCGTGGCCGCCTCGCGATCGCCGCGCAGCGCCGCCGAAACCATTGCCGCCATCGCCTTGGGCACGACATTCGCCGTCACCGAAATCACTCCTCGCGCGCCATGACTGATCGCCGCCGCCGCAGTGGCATCGTCGCCCGACAGCACGGCGAAGGCATCCGCAGTCAACGCAACCAGTTCGCGCACACGCTCCATCGAGGCCACGGCTTCTTTGACCGCAACGATGCGGGGCAGTTTCGCCAGCCGCGCAACCGTTGCCGGCAGCAAATCCACTGCCGTGCGCGAAGGCACGTTATAGAGCACGATCGGCACGCTCGATGCCGCTGCCACCGCCTCGAAGTGCCGGTAGAGCCCCTCCTGGGTCGGTTTGTTGTACGCCGGCGTGACCACCAGCAGGGCGTCCACTCCGGCCTCGGACAGCCGCCGCACCCGCTCCACGGTGCCGGCGGTGCTGCTGGTTCCTGCGCCGGCGATGAGGCTCGCCCGCCCGCGCAGGCGCGGGCGCGCCCGTTCGAGCAACTCCAACAGATCCTGCTGCGAGAGCGTGGCCGATTCCCCGGTGGTGCCGCCCACCACGATGCCCTGAGTGCCCGCGCTCAAGTGCCACGCGAGCAGCCGATCCCACGCGGCCCAATCGATGGCGCCGTCCGGATGCATCGGCGTGACGATAGCGACCAGGCTGCCGGCAAACATTCGAGGCTGACTCCGCTTCAGTCGTGTGGAAATACAGAAACTTTAAACCGGGACGTGGGCGCGCGATGTTACGGGTGCCGGCGGACTTGAGGCAAGTCAGGGGGCATTCGAGCCGGCAAGCGGCCGATGACGCTAAGCGTTCGCAAGCCGCGCCAGTCCCGGTACACTGCCGGATTAGACCGTGACTACTGAGACAATGAAGCAGCATCTCGCCGTCTCCGCCATCGGCAGCGACCGCACCGGCATGGTTCACGAGCTGACCCGCGTCATCAATGAATGCGGCGGCAGCATCGCTGAGAGCCGCATGGCCGCGCTCGGCTCGGAGTTCGCGATGCTGCTGCTGGTCAGCGGCAACTGGCACGCGCTGGCGCGCATCGAATCCGAGCTGGCACGCCTGGCCGAAACCGAGGCCCTGAGCGTGCATCTGAAGCGCACCGAGCCCAAGGCCGCGCGCGTGGACATGCTGCCCTATTCGGTCGACATCGTGAGCCTCGATCAGACCGGTATCGTGGCGGGGCTATCGGGCTTCTTTGCCAGCCGCGGCATCGACATCATCGAGGTGTCGACACGCGGCTACCCGGCGGCGCACACCGGCGCGCCAATGTTCGCAGTGCAGATGGTCATCAATGTGCCCGGCAAACTGCACGTGGCGCAACTTCGCGAGGAGTTCATGGATTTTTGCGATTCGCTCAATCTCGACGCCATCCTGGAGCCGGTCAAATCATGAGCGCGGCCACGAACTCCGGCCGCAAGGCCAAAAAACCCGGCAGCAGTGCCAAGGCCGCCGCGCGCACGGCGCTCGCTATCGGCGACAAGGTGCCGGATTTCACGCTGCCCGCAACGGGCGGTGAGAGCGTACGGCTCAAGGATTTGCTGGGCAGCAAGCTCGTGCTGTATTTCTATCCGCGCGACAACACACCGGGCTGCACACTCGAGGGCCAGCAGTTCGCAGCGCTCGCGCCGCGCTTCGCCAAGGCGGGAGTGACCGTGTTCGGTCTCTCGCGCGACAGTGTCGCCTCGCACGAGAAGTTCCGCGACAAGATGGGCTATCCGTTTGCGCTGCTGTCCGACGCCGACGAGCGGGTGTGCAAACGGTTCGATGTCATCCGCGAAAAGAACATGTACGGGCGCAAGGTCCTCGGCATCGAGCGCAGCACTTTTCTGATTGACGCCAAGGGCGTGCTGCGACGGGAGTGGCGCCGCGTCAAGGTCGAGGGGCACGCTCTGGAAGTGCTCGAAGCGGCGCAGGCGCTGTGACGACCAGTTCCGAGCCGCGCCGGATGTACGTGCTCGATACGAACGTGCTCATGCACGATCCGACGGCCATTTTCCGCTTCGAGGAACACGATATCTACCTGCCGATGGTGGTGCTCGAGGAGCTCGACGCCAATAAAAAAGGCCTGTCCGAGGCCTCGCGCAATGCCCGGCAGGTGAGCCGCTTTCTCGATGACATGATGCGAGGGGTCACCAAGGAGCAGATCGATGCCGGGCTCGAGATCCCCTCGGGCTCCAGCGGTAACCACGGCAAGAAGCCCTCCTCGGGGCGACTGTTCTTCCAGACGCGTGAGCTCTCGGGCGGTTTGCCGGCAGGGCTTCCCGGGGTGGGCGCCGACAATCTGATTCTCGGGCAGACGCTCTCGCTGCAGCGGCAGGTGCCGCAGGCACGCATCGCGCTGGTGTCCAAGGACATCAATCTGCGCATCAAGGCGGCCATCATCGGCGTGCACGCCGAGGATTACTACAGTGACAAGACCATCGAAGACGCCGATGTGCTCTATACGGGCATCGAGGCGCTGAGCGCAGACTTCTGGGAAAGCAATGGCCGAGATATGCGCTCATGGAAGGAAGGCGAGCGCACCTGGTACGAGGTCAGGGGACCGGCGGCGGCGAATTGGCAGCCGAACCTGTTCGTGCACGAAACCACTCCACAGGGCATCGAGGCCATCGTGCGCAGCATCGAAGGCGATTCAGCCAAGCTCGAGCTGGCGCGCGATTTTCGCAGCGAGCGCCACAGCGTCTGGGGCATCACAGCGCGCAATCGCGAGCAGAATTTTGCGCTGAATCTGCTCATGGATCCGGACATTGAGTTCGTGACGCTGCTCGGCCCTGCCGGCAGCGGCAAGACCCTGCTGGCGCTGGCGGCGGGCCTGACGCAGACGCTCGAACGCAATCGCTTCATGGAAATCATCATGACCCGCGTCACCGTGCCGCTCGGCGAGGACATCGGTTTCCTGCCCGGTACCGAGGAGGAAAAGATGGAACCCTGGATGGGCGCGCTGATGGATAACCTCGAGGTGCTCACGCGCAGCGATGAAGGCGGCAACTGGGGTCGCGCGGCCACCAACGACCTGCTGCGCAATCGCATCAAGATCCGGTCATTGAATTTCATGCGCGGGCGTACGTTCCTGAACCGCTTCATCATCCTCGATGAGGCGCAGAACCTCACCCCCAAGCAGATGAAGGCGTTGGTCACGCGCGCGGGGCCGGGCAGCAAGCTGGTGTGCCTGGGCAACATCGCGCAAATCGACACCCCCTATCTGACCGAGACCACCTGCGGGCTGACGTACGTTGTGAATCGCTTCCATGGCTGGAGCCATTCCGGTCATATCACGCTGGTGCGTGGCGAGCGCTCCAGACTCGCCGACTTCGCCTCCGAGGCGCTCTGAGGACGGTCCGGCCGAGGTCAACCTGGAACCTTGCTTCGGCGTTAGCTGTCCAATCACTTAGTGCTATAGTCTCAAGGGTTTATGCGTCGCATCTTCGCTGCCACTCTGGGCTGTCTGCTGACGTTCACGGCCGGCTGGGCCGCGGACGTGGCTCGCATTGCGCCGAGCGCGCCCTCCGTGGCCGGCGATCTACCGGATCTCGGCGGCCCGTCCAGCGCCATGGTCAACCGATTCGACGACTCGCAGATCGGTCGCATGGAGATGAACGAGCTGCGCGATCAGAACTTGATTCTGGACGATGCCGAAGTCACCGACTATCTGCAGCAGCTGGGCTCCCGCCTGTCCTCTCAGGCACGGGCCGACGATCAGACCTTTACCTACCTGGCGCTGCGTGAGCCCATCGTCAACGCCTTTGCGACCTTCGGTGGCTTCGTCTGCGTCAACTCCGGTCTGATTCTGCTGACGCAGGACGAGGCGCAACTGGCCAGCGTCATGGCGCACGAAACCGGCCACGTCGTCCAGCACCACATGGCGCGGGCGATCCAGGCGCAGTCTCGCATGTCGCTGGCCTCCACTGCGGCCTTGCTGGCGGCGATACTCATTGGCGCGGCCAGCGGAGCGGGCGGCCAGGCCATCGAGGGCGCCGTGGCCATGAGCCAGGGTATTGCTCTGCAGCAAAGCATCAACTTCACGCGCAGCCAGGAAATCGAAGCCGATGCGGTCGGCATCCAGCTGCTGGCCGGTGCGGGATTCGATCCCCAGGAGATGGCCACCTTTTTCGAGTCGCTGGCGCGTGTCGAGGGACTCGCCGAAGGGGAAATCCCGGCGTTGCTGCAGGACCATCCGGTCACCAGCGAGCGTATCGCGACCTCGCGCGCCCGCGCCGCGCAGATGCCGCGAACGGTGCCGCAGCCTGAATCCGTAAGCTATCCTTTCATCAAGGAGCGCCTGCGCGTACTGGTGACGCCCCCCGAAGGACGGCTAGCCCAGTACTACGCCACAGTGCGCGAGCATCGGCCCCTGACGCCGGCGGAGCGCTACGGCGAGGCGCTGCTGCAGATGCAGAACGGCGAGGCAGCGTCCGCGGTGCGTACCTTCACCGAGCTGCAGGCCAAGTACCCGCAACTGACCATGCTGTATTCGGCGCTGGGTCAGGCGCTGGCAAGCGCCGGCCACCCCGATGCGGCATTGGCGCAGTTCGAGCGCTCGAGCCGGCTGTTTCCGCGCAATGTGCCGCTGACCGTACGCTATGCGGAAACCCTCATGCAGGCCGGCCTGCCGCAACAGGCGCATGAAATCCTGTTGGATCTGTTCAACAACGTCGAGCCGTCCCCGCCGCAGATACGGCTCACCGCACTGGCCGCCAGCGCCGCGGGGGATCCCGGCGATGCCTACTACTACATGGCGCAGTACGACCTGGCGGGCGGAAATCTTCCCCTCGCCAATCAACAGCTCGAGCTTGCTTTGGCAGCGCCGAACCTGTCACCCATCCAGCGTGCCCGCTTCCGAGCGCAGCTCGATGAGGTACGCGGCTGGCTGCGCGAGCAGCAGGCCGCGCACAGCTCGACCTCCCGCCGGTAGGCCCCTCGAGCTCTGCCGACTGCGGCCGATTCCCCGCCCGGCCGGTTACTGCACTGCGCAGCCGCGCCGCCTCGACCTGCTAGACTGTCAAGGAATGTGGAACTGCGAACCGCCGGCCTGTGGGCCGGCCTCTGGCCGACCCTTGCGCCGCCTCGCGCCGATGCTGATGCTGCTGCTGAGCCTGAGCGGGTGCGCCACCTTGCCGCCGGGCGCGAAACCCGATCCGCGTGATCGCTTCGAACGCGTGAACCGTTCGATCTATATCTTCAATGTCAAGGTCGATCATGCGCTACTGCGTCCGACCGCGCGTACCTATGTCAGGGTCGTCCCGCGCGGCGCACGCACCGCAGTCACCAATTTCATGAGCAATCTGACCTACACGACCACCATCCTCAACGATTTCCTGCAGGGACAGTTCCGCGCGGGCGCGAGCGATACCACCCGGCTCGTGGTGAACACGCTGTTCGGCCTCGGCGGTCTGTTCGATGTGGCGAGCCCTTCGGGCCTCGATCGACACAGCGCCGATTTCGGTCAGACGCTGGGCAAATGGGGCGTGCACAGCGGTCCCTACGTGATGCTGCCCCTCCTGGGGCCCTCGACGCTGCGTGATTCGATCGGCCTGCTGGCGGACGAATACACCACGCCTCGCGCCTACATCACCGATCCGTACGTGCGCTGGAGTCTGTTCACCGTCGATCTGATCGATCACCGCGCGGCGTTGCTCGATGAGGACAAGTACATTGATCGCAGCTTCGACCCCTATGCCTTCGTCCGCAACGTCTGGCTGCAGCGGCGCGAGTATCAGATCCACGGTGATCAGCCGCCGGATGAGCTGCCGCCTGATGCCGGCGAGGACACGGGTGATGCGCCGCCCTCACCGTAGAGAGCGGTGGCAGCACCTTCACGCGCAGTAATCCCGGTTCTGGCGCTCGCGGCGCTGCGCAAGCGCTATCGGGCCGCGGGCGCGCCCGTGCTCGACGGATTGCAGCTCGAGCTGTGCGCCGGCGAGTTCCTCGCGATCATGGGCGAATCCGGCGCTGGCAAGTCGACGCTGCTGAATATCATCGCCGGTCTGGATCGGCCCGATAGCGGCCGCGTATTGCTCGAGGGCGTCGACTTGAGCACGCTCGATGACGATGCGCTTACACGCCTGCGCCGCGCGCGCGTAGGGTTCATCTTCCAGGCCTTCCACATCCTGCCGTACCTCACGGTCATGCAGAATGTGTCATTGCCGCTCGATCTGCTGGGTGTGCCGCGCGCGCAGCGCGAGCCGCGTGCGCGGCAGTGGCTCGAGCGCTGCGGCATCGGGCAGCTCGCACACACCTATCCGCGCGAGCTGTCGGGTGGAGAATTGCAACGCATCGCGATCGCGCGCGCCCTGGTACACGAGCCGGCGCTGCTGCTCGCCGATGAGCCGACCGGCAATCTGGACGCGGACACGGCGGCACAAATACTGCGCGTATTGCGCGCGCAGCTGAGCCGCAGCGCTGCCAGTGCCATTCTGATCACGCATTCGTTGGCGGCCGCGCAGGCGGCCGACCGCATCATGCGGCTCGAGGCCGGCCGGCTGACGCCCTCGCCATGATCAGCCTGCGCTCAGCGCGCGTCGGCTGGCGTGTCTTGACGCTCGCGCAGGTACGCGAGCAGCCGTTGCGGTTACTCGCCACGCTGCTGGCAATCGCGCTGGGCGTGGCGCTCGGCGCAGCCGTGTATCTGATCAACAGTGCGGCGCTGACCGAGTTCGACCAGGCCACGCGCAGCCTCATCGGCCAGGCGGACATCGTGGTGCGCGGACCTGCCGCGGGCTTTGACGAATCGGTCTTCGTGGCGTTGGCGCATGACAGCGCCGTGAGCCTCGCCAGTCCGCTGCTCGAGCTGCAGCTGAGTGTCGTGCCCTCGAGCCTCCCGGCGCTGCGGGTCTTGGGGCTCGATCCGTTTCGCGCCGCAGCCTTGCAACCCGAGCTCATGGGCGCAATCGCCGCGGACATCCCGGCGTTGTTTGCCTCGGATGCGATCGTGCTGAGCCGCGCGGCGGCCGACGCCCTGCATCTGCAGCGCTCCGCTCGGCTTTCGATCAACGTCGGCGGCACGCTGAAGTGGCTGCGCGTCATCGACATTCTGCCCGGCGAGGGCTATCCGCAGCCGCTCGGCATCATGGACATCGCCGCTGCCCAATGGACCCTGGAGCGATTGGGGCGCCTCAATCGCGTCGACCTGCGGCTGCGCGCAGGCAGCGACCTGCGGCTGGTGCGCGAGCGCCTGGGTGCGCGGCTGCCTGCGGGGGTGTTCGCGCTGAGCCCACAGATCGAGCGCGGCCGCGCCAGCGCGGCCACGCGTGCCTACCGCGTGAATCTCGACATGCTGGCGCTCGTGGCCTTGCTGACCGGCGCCTTCGTCGTGTTCTCGACACAGTGGCTGTCGGTGCTGCATCGGCGCGTCGCGCTCGGACTGTTGCGCTCGCTCGGCCTCACACGCGCCGAGCTGCGCCTGGCATTACTGGCCGAGACCGCCGCCCTGGGTGCGCTAGGCTCCACGCTCGGCATCTTGCTCGGCACGTTGCTCGCTACGCTGATGCTGCACTATGCGGGCGGCGCCGATCTGGGCAATCGACAGTTTGCCGCCATGGGTGCGGGGCTGATCGTGCACCTCGGGCCGATGCTGGCCTTTGCGCTGATCGGCACGGCCGCAGCCTGTGCCGGCGGCGCTGTGCCCGCATGGCAGGCCGCGCAGCGCGCACCGGCGCTCGCTCTCAAGGCCGGCGACGCCGAGCAGGATCTCGCCAGCTTCGTGACCACTGCGCCCGGGTGGTCCCTCTTGGCAGCCGGTGCCCTGCTTGCCTGCCTGCCGCCGATCAGAGGCTTGCCGCTGCCCGGTTACCTTTCGATCGCTGCGCTGCTGGTCGGTTCGGTGCTGCTGGTGCCGGCACTGACGCGGCGCACGGTCGATCTGCTGCCTCGCAGCGGACACGTCGTACCCGACACCGCCTTCGCGCAGCTCAAAGGCAGTCTCGGCTCATCGACCATCAGTCTCGCCTCGATCATCGTGAGTTTCAGCCTCATGGTTGCCATGGCCATCATGGTCCACTCATTCCGCGACTCCTTCGAGCTGTGGCTCGCCAAGCTGTTACCGTCCGATCTGCAATTGCGCTCGCCACTCGGCAGTGACACAGCCGCACTATCACCGACCTTGCAGCGGCGCATTGGCTCACTCGAAGGCGTCGCGCACGTCGACTACCGGCGCGTGCAGCCCATACTGCTGCGGGCCGAAGGCCCGGCGGTCGCGCTGATAGCGCGCGACGTGTCCCCGCAGCGCGCCGCCGATACGCTGCCGCTGTTGCACGAAGCGCCCCCGTCACCCGAGTGGGCCGGCCTGCCGCCAGCCTGGATTTCCGAGGCCGTGCAGGATCTCTACGGCTATGCCCCTGGTCAGCGACTCATGCTGCCCCTCGGCGCGCGCAGCCGTCCCTTCGTCGTCGCGGGCCTATGGCGCGACTACGCGCACCCCGGCGGCGCCATCGTGATCCGACGGCAGGACTATGTCGCAGCGACCGCAGATGCCAGTGCCACCGACGCCTCGATCTGGTTGCGGCCGCACGCCGCGGCCGCCACGGTAGCAACCGCGATCCGCGCAGTGCTGGGTGCCGACGAGTCGCTCGAGCTCGTCTCCAGCCCGGAGCTTCGGCAACGCTCCCTGAGAGCCTTTGATCGCGCCTTTCTGATCACCTATATGCTCGAGGCCATCGCCGTGCTGATCGGTCTGGTCGGCGTGAGCGTCGCCGCAAGCTCGAGCGCACTCGCGCGGCGCGCGCAATTTGGCATGCTGCGGCATCTGGGCATGCTGCGCCGGCAGGTGCTGTGGATGTTTGCCAGCGAAGGACTCGCGCTCAGCGCTCTGGCGGTGCTCTATGGCCTGTTGCTCGGCTTGAGCCTGAGCCTCATTCTGGTTTACGTGATCAACCGACAATCATTCAACTGGAGCATCGATCTGGCGGTCCCCTGGTTGCAGCTGGCAGGCCTGAGCCTCGCCTTGATCACCGCCTCGGCGCTCACCGCGCTCGTGAGCGCTCGTGCAGCCATGAGCCAGGATCCGATCCGTGCCGTGCGCGAGGATTGGTGAGGCGGCGCGTGCTGTCCTTGCTGGCAGGATGGCTGCTGCCCCTGCCCGCCCTGGCCGAGGCGCCGCCGGCCGCTGCGTCCGCAACCACATTCGCCGCCGTGGTCCCGGGTTACACACTGCAGTTTCCTCGCGATTTTGGCAGCCATCCGCAATTTGCCATCGAATGGTGGTATGTCACGGGCTGGCTTACCAGCGCACGGCGCGAATCACTTGGCTTCCAGATAACGTTCTTTCGCACCCGCCCGGCGCTGACGGAATCCAATCCGAGCGCATTCGCGCCGCAGCAGCTGCTGATCGCACACTGCGCGATCAGTGATCCGCTGCACGGGGGGCTCTGGCACGATCAGCGCGTGCGGCGCGCGGGCCTGGGTCTGGCCGAGGCCGAGCAGAGCGACACCCGTGTCTGGATCGATGACTGGCAACTGCAGCGGCAGGATGGCCGCTATCGAGCCTATATCGCCGCGCAGGACTTCACGCTCGATCTGCGTCTGGCGTCCACGCAGCCGCCGCTGCTCAACGGTGCGGGCGGCTACAGCCAGAAGGGACCCGAGCCGCAATCGGCCAGCTACTACTACAGCGAGCCACACTTACGTGTCAGCGGCAGCATCGGGCGCGCTGCGCATACCGATTCGGTCAGCGGTGAGGCCTGGCTCGATCATGAATGGTCCAGCCACTATCTCGACCCCGGGGCCTCCGGCTGGGACTGGATCGGATTGAATCTCGACGACGGCGCTGCGGTCATGGCGTTTCGCATCCGCGATCGCAGCGGGCAGAGCTACTGGAGCGCGGCCACTGTGCGCGACCCGGACGGGCGCAGCCACAGCTTTGCCCTGGATGCCGTCGAGTTCACGGCGCAGCGGCGCTGGCGCTCGACGCGCACCGGCGCGAGCTATCCGGTCAGCATGCGGGTACGCGTCGGCACGCGGCAGTTCGAGCTCGAGCCGCTGCTCGATGATCAGGAGCACGATACGCGCCTCTCCAGTGGTGCGATCTACTGGGAGGGTGCCGTGACGGCGCTCGAGAACCAGCGAGTGGTCGGACGAGGCTATCTGGAGCTCACCGGCTATGATCGAGCGCTGTCCTTGCGATAGCGCAGCTTAAGCGACAATCAGCGCTTCGACTTCGCTGAGCCGTGCGAGGTTGAGCAACTCCTCTGGGGCGCGGGCATATCGCAGCGTGCGCTGCCGGGCACGCGCCTCGGCCAACCAGTCGATCAACAGCGCCAGGCCGGCACTGTCAGTCGTCGCCACGTGCTGTAGATCGAATTCCAGCTGCGTGGTGGCCGCATCGATGCGCTCCAGCCCAGGCTGTCGCAGCGCGGGCACACTCGCAAATGTCAGCGGCGCCTCGAGCCGGAAAACGCCGCTCGAGACCGCGACGAATGCCGCCTCGCCGTCGATCGCGGGCGCATCGCCGGCGCCAAAGAGCCCGCCGCGATCGCCCGGCTGCGTCGGCGCCACCTGCTAGCTCTTCTTACTGCCGACTGACTGGATCGCCGCGGGTTTCTCGCCGGCCTCGAGCCGCGCGATCACCTCATCGAGCCCCTTCTGATCGATCTCCGAGCCGAGATCATCGCGAAAGCTCTTGACGTAGCTGATGCCCTCGATGATGACGTCCCAGGCCTTCCAGCCCTGATCGGTGCGATGCAAAGCGTAGTTCACCGAGACTTGCGAGCCGTCGTCCTTGCGCACTTGCGTGCGCACCGTTGCGTACTGCGCAGCGGGATCACCGGTGTACGGAAACACCTTGAGCCGATCGGAGGTGAAATCGACCAGCGCGTCGCCATAATTGCTCAGCAGCGACTTGTAGAAGGCATTGATGAATCGGGTGCGCTGTTCCGCGCTGGCAGCATTCCAATGGCGCGCCAACACCAGCCGCGCCGAATACTCGCTATCAAAGTGCGGCAGCAGCACCTGGTCGACCAGCTGGTGAACCTTGGCGGGATCCTTGCGGTACTCGGCGCGATGCGCATCCAGATCCTTGAGCATCGCGGTGGCGGTGGTCTGTATGAGATTGCCCGGAGTGCTGGCGTCGACCGCGGCGCCGAGATCCTCGGCCGCCACTGCCGCGCCAAGCGCCGCACAGGCCAGCAGCGCTGCGCCCCACGATGCGCCTCGAGCTCCAAGAGTAGCTTTGCGAGTCATTGTGCGCCTCCTTGCTTGCCGGCGCTGTTGGCGAAGAATTTGTTGATGAGATTTTCGAGCACCATGGCCGACTGGGTGAACTGCACTTGGCTGCCCGCGTGCAGGAACTTGTCCGAGCCGCCCGCCGTGATGCTGACGTAGTTTGCCCCGAGCAGGCCCGAAGTCTCGATTTCGGCATCGCTGTCCTCCGGAATGTGCGCAAATGACCGTTCGATGCTCAGCGTCACGGCCGCCTTGTACTCCGAGGTATCGAGCTGAATGGCCGACACGCGCCCGATGTTGACGCCAGCCATGCTGACCGGCGCGCCGACCTTCAGTCCGCCGATGTTGTCGAATTTCGCGAGCACGTTATAACTCTCCCTCGCTGCATGCAGCTGTAAGCCGCTGCCGGGCAATTGTGTCGTCAGAAAGCCCAAGGCTGCGAAACCCAGCAGCACGAACAGGCCCGTACCCATGTCGATCGACCGTTGCGCCGCTGCCATGATGAGTCGCCCTCGCGAAAACTTACAAAAATGCCGCCGTCAGCACGTAATCGAGCATCAGCACCATCACGGCCGAGGTCACTACCGTACGGGTTGTCGCCAGACCCACGCCTTCGGCGGTCGGCTCCGCATAATAACCTTCATACACGGCGATCAGACTGCAGGCCAGCCCGAACACCAGGCTCTTGATGACTCCCTCGCGGATGTCGCGCAATTCCACTGCATTGACAGTCTGCGACCAGAACGTGCCCGTTGGGATGCGCATCATGACGACACCGATGAGCTGCGTGCCGTAGATGCCGATGCAGTCGAAGATGGCCGTAAGCAGCGGCATGGCGATGAATCCGCCGAGAAAGCGTGGCGCCACGACGTACCGCACCGGGTCGACGGCCATCATTTCCATGGCCGTGAGCTGGTCGGTCGCCCGCATGAGACCGATTTCCGACGCCAGCGCCGTGCCTGCCCGGCCTGCGAATAGCAATGCGGTCAGCACGGGCCCGAGCTCGCGGATCAAGCCGAGCGCGGCAGCGACCCCCAGCGCGGACTCGGAGCCGAATCGCGCCAGCAGGTCGTAGCCCTGCAAACCGAGCACCATGCCGACGAACAGACCGCACAGCATGATGATGACCAGGGAGCGAGCGCCGGCATTGTAGATCTGCTCGATCAACAGTCGCGGGCGACTCAGCGCGGGCAGCGCCTGGCCCAGCACGCGCAGTAGGAAACGTGTCACCGCCCCGATTTTGATCAGGTTGCTGCGGATCGCCTGACCTCGTGCCGCGCTGGCGCTCATCGCTCGAGCAGTTGCGCGTTGTAATCGGCTGCCGGGTAGTGAAACGGCACTGGTCCATCCGGTGCGCCGGTCATGAACTGGTGCACGACGGCCGAGGCATCCTGCTTGAGCTCGGCGGGATTGCCGTCGGCCACGACGACGCCGCTCGATAAGAGATAGGTGTGATCGGCGATGGCGCTGATCTCCTGCACGTCGTGCGAGACCAGCACGCTGGTGATGTGCAGTGTCTTATTGAGCGACTGGATCAGGCGCAGAATCACCCCCTTGGAGATCGGATCCAAGCCTACGAACGGCTCATCGTACAGCAGCACTTCCGGGTCCATGACGATGGCGCGCGCCAGCGCCACCCGTCGCGCCATACCGCCGGAGAGCTCCGAAGGCATGAGCTCGGCCGCGCCGCGCAGCCCGACCGCCTGCAGCTTCATGAGCACGAGTTTGCGCAGCACCGGCTCAGGCAGCCGTGCGTGCTCACGCACGGGGAAGGCCACGTTATCGAACACCGACATGCCGGTCAGCAG
The DNA here is from genome assembly GCA_035605115.1 of Steroidobacteraceae bacterium. GTDB lineage: Bacteria > Pseudomonadota > Gammaproteobacteria > Steroidobacterales > Steroidobacteraceae > FEN-1191. The sequence goes on from DATNHF010000033.1 coordinate 19,247, forward strand.
CGCGCCGTTCTGAAACAGCAGCCCGACCCGCTGCCGCAATGCGTACAGCTCCCGGCGCTTGAGCGCGCCGACGTCCTGGCCGAACACGCTGATGCGCCCGCTCTGCGGCACTATCTGACCCATGATGAGCCGCAGCAATGTAGTCTTGCCGGTGCCCGAAGGTCCCATGATCGCCGTGATCTTTCCGACAGCCACGCGCACGTTCAGCCCGCTGAACACCGAATGCGTGCCCACGGCGTAGTGCACATCCTGCACATCGATCAGTGGCGGCTGGCTTGACACCTCCGTGCGATCGCTCAATGCAGCTGACGTCTCATGCCCGAGCGCGCCGTCAGGCGGCCTGCTGCTCCATGCCGGCCTGGAATGAGCCGCTGCGCGCGAGCCCGTTGAGGCGCGCCCATTTCTGGAACTGCTTTTGCGCCGGTGCCACGTTGCCGGGTTTGCCGGCCCAGGCCGACAGCGCCGCATCCTGCAGCGCACGCCCGTAGCTGAAGGACAACTGCCAGGGGAGCGAGCCGCTTCGGTTCATGAAAGACAAGTGCAACGCGGCCTCGAGCGGCGTCTGTCCACCGGAAAGAAAGGCAATCCCGGGCACCGCGCTCGGCACATGGCGCTTGAGGCAGCGCACGGTCGCCGCGGCCACCTGCTCCGGCGTGGCCTGGGTCGCACATTTCTTGCCGGAGATCACCATGTTCGGCTTGAGGATCATGCCCTCGAGATGAATGCGATGCCGCTGCAGCTGCGCGAATACCTCCGCCAGCGCGGCATCAGTGACCTCCTCGCAGCGCTCGAGCGTGTGCGCCCCGTCCATCAGCACCTCGGGCTCTACGATCGGCACGATGTTCTGCTCCTGGCACAGCGCCGCGTAGCGGGCCAACGCATGCGCGTTGGCTTCGATCGCGCCGCGTGTTGGAACGCCGGTGCCGATGTCGATCACTGCGCGCCACTTAGCGAAGCGCGCGCCGAGCTTGTAGTACTCGATCAGCCGCTCGCGCAAGCCATCCAGACCTTCTGTGATGGTCTCGTTCGGATATAGGGCCATCGGCTTGGCACCGGTGTCGACCTTGATGCCGGGCAGCACGCCGGCCTTGGTCAGATAGTCCGCAAACGCCACGCCGTCGCGGGTTTTCTGCCGTATGGTCTCGTCATAGAGGATGACACCGCTGATCCACTGCGCCACGTCCGCTGTCGTGAACAGCAGCTCGCGGTAGGCCCGGCGGTTCTCCTCGGTCGAGGCGATACCGAGCTTGTCGAAGCGTTTGGTGCATGTACTGTTGCTCTCGTCGGCAGCCAGAATTCCTTTGCCCTTCGCCACCATGCGGGCGGCGACGCTTTCCAGGTCACTGTGGGACATAGTCGATCCTCCAATCGGTAAGAGCGAAAGCATACCAAAGGCTTACGCACCTGCGGCCGCTGCGCCCCGTCATGGCGCTTCTCATTTTGACCATATGGAACTAAACTAGTCCTACTTAGGGGATGCTGCATGCTGCGTATTAGCAAACTGACCGACTACGCCACCGTTATCCTGGCCCGGCTCGCCGCTGAGCCCGAGCGGCGCTTCACGGCGGCGCAGATTGCCGCCGAAACGCACCTGGCGGCCCCTACGGTGTCCAAGCTCCTGAAACAACTGCATCGTCAGGGACTGGTCGCGTCCACGCGCGGCTCTGCGGGCGGCTATCTGCTCTCACGCCCGGCCACCGACATCACCGCAGCCCAGATCCTGGATGCGCTCGACGGGCCCGTGGCGCTGACCGAGTGCGCCGGCGCGGCAAGCCACTGCGGCATCGAGCGCACCTGCCGCGTGGGCCACTCCTGGCAGCGCGTGAACTTCGCCATCCGCTGCTCATTGCAGGAGATCTCGCTGCTCGAGCTGGCCGGCCTGTCCACGGCGCCGAACCGCAATTCGGCGCTCGACCGCGGCATCAGCGTAGTGCTCAGCGGTATCGGCACGCGCAGCTTTAAGCGTGAACCCGCATGAACACGCCCGACCTCGACGCGCTCGTAAACCGCAGCTATCGCCACGGCTTCGTCACGGATATCGACGCCGACACGGTGCCGCCAGGTCTGGATGAGGGCGTGGTGCGACTGATCTCGCGTAAGAAGCAGGAGCCGCAGTTCCTGCTCGACTGGCGCCTGCGCGCCTGGCGTCACTGGCGCGGCATGCGCGAGCCGCATTGGGCGCATTTGCGCTACACGCCGATCGACTACAAGGCGATCTCCTACTACTCGGCGCCAAAGCAGAAGACCGATGGGCCCAAGAGTCTGGCCGATGTCGATCCGAAACTGCTGGCCACCTACGACCGGCTCGGTGTGCCGTTGCACGAGCGCGCGCGCCTGGCCGGGGTGGCGGTCGATGCAGTGTTCGACAGCGTCTCGGTCGCCACTACATTCAAGGAAAAGCTCGCGACCGCCGGAGTCATCTTCTGTCCGTTCTCCGAAGCGGTGCAGCGCCATCCGGCGCTGCTCGAGCAGTATCTCGGCACGGTCGTGCCCTACACCGACAATTTCTATGCGACGCTGAACTCCGCCGTGTTCAGCGACGGCTCCTTCGTCTATGTGCCGCCCGGCGTGCGCTGTCCGATGGAGCTTTCAACCTACTTCCGCATCAATGCCGCCAATACCGGGCAGTTCGAACGCACTCTGATCATTGCCGACGCCGGCAGCTACGTCAGTTATCTGGAAGGCTGCACGGCGCCGATGCGCGATGAGAATCAGCTGCATGCGGCGGTCGTCGAACTGATTGCGCTCGAGGATGCGCAGATCAAGTACTCGACCGTGCAGAACTGGTATCCGGGCGATGAGCAGGGACGCGGCGGCATCTATAACTTCGTCACCAAGCGCGGCGAGTGCCGCGGCCGTAATTCGCATATCTCATGGACGCAGGTCGAGACCGGCTCGGCCATCACCTGGAAATACCCGAGCTGCGTGCTGCGAGGGGAAAACTCGATCGGCGAATTCTATTCGGTGGCGACCACCAACCACTACCAGCAGGCCGACACCGGCACCAAGATGATCCACATCGGTGCGAACACGCGCAGCACCATCGTCTCCAAGGGCATCTCGGCCGGACACGGCCAGAACGCCTATCGGGGACTGGTCAAGATCCTGCCCTCCGCCACCGGCGCGCGCAATTTCACGCAGTGCGATTCGCTGCTCATGGGCAAGCACTGCGGCGCGCACACCTTTCCGTATATCGAAGTGCGCAATCCGAGCGCCACGGTCGAGCACGAGGCCAGCACCTCGCGCATCAGCGAAGATCAGCTGTTCTACTGTCTGCAGCGCGGGATCGATTCGGAGGATGCGGTGAACATGATTGTGAGCGGGTTTTGTCGCTCTGTATTCAAGGAGTTACCGATGGAATTTGCTGTAGAAGCTCAGAATCTTCTGGCCGTGACCCTGGAAGGCGCAGTGGGATGAACTCGTCGGCAGCCGATACCGCAGGGTCCGCCGCGCCGCCTGCCAAGATCCCTATGTTGGAGGTGCGTGATTTGCAGGTCCGCGTCGGCGGACAGCTCGTGCTGCAGGGGCTTTCCCTCGCGGTGGGATCCGGCGAGGTCCATGCCATCATGGGCCCCAACGGTTCGGGAAAGAGCACGCTGGCATATGTGCTGGCGGGTCGCCCAGGATACGAGATCCTCGCCGGCAGTGCCCACTTCCAGGGCCGCGATCTGCTGGCGCTTGCCCCCGAAGAGCGCGCCCGCGCCGGGCTGTTTCTGGGCTTTCAGTATCCGGTCGAAATTCCAGGCGTCAACAACGCCTACCTGCTCAAGACTGCGCTGAACGCTGCCCGACGCGAGCGCGGCCTGTCCGAGCTCGATGCGTTCGAGTTCTTGAGCCTGGTGCGCTCCAAGTCGCAGCTCATGCAGATCGATGACAGCTTTCTCGGCCGTGGCGTCAACGAAGGCTTCTCGGGCGGCGAGAAGAAGCGCAATGAGATTCTGCAGATGCTGGTGCTCGAACCGACGCTCGCCCTGCTCGATGAGACCGATTCCGGACTGGATATCGATGCGCTCAAGGTGGTTGCCAACGGCGTGAACTCGCTGCGCAGTGCCGAGCGTGGCATCGTGCTCGTGACGCACTACCAGCGGCTGCTCGAGCACGTGGTACCGGATTTCGTGCACGTGCTCTGCCGCGGCCGCATCGTGCGCAGCGGCGATCGCACGCTTGCAGTCGAGCTCGAGCGGCGCGGTTACGACTGGGTCAGCGAACAGGCCGCCGCCTGAGCCATGAACGCGCCCGCGACCGCCTTGCGTCAGACCGTGCTCGATCGCGTACTGGGCGATTTCCGCGGCGCCATGGACAGCCCGCAGTCGCGCGCCGCGGCGCGCCTGGCCGAACTCGGCTGGCCCAGCGCGCGTGACGAGCATTGGCGCTATTCGAATCTGCGCGCCTTCGAGCAACTGCAAGGGTTTCGCCCGCCAGCCGGTGGCGTGCCTGAGGCAGCGGCCGCATGGGCGGCTTTGCGCGCGCAGATGGCTCTGCCGCCCGCGCCGCCCGGATTCGAGCGATTGATCTACCTCGACGGCGTGCGCGTCGAGGGTCAGCACCGCATGCAGCTCAGCGATGACGCCGCGCCGCTGCTCGCAGCGCATCTGTGGCCCGCGGAGCAGCGTCTGGGATTGCTGTGCGACATGTTTGCGAACGATGTGGCGCAATTGCAGGTGCGCGGTGAGGCGGCGATCGAGATCCTGTTTATCTCGAGCCAGCGCTCGGCGGGGGCCGCAGCCTATCCGCGGCTGCAGCTGCTGCTCGAGCCCGGCAGTCGCCTTACGCTGATCGAACGTCACCTCGGCGCCCCCGACTCCTCGTCGCTGGTGGCGTGCAATCTCAAGATTGAGCTCGCGCGCGATGCGATGCTCAATCACTACCGCCTGCAGCAATACGGCCGCCACTGCCTCTTTGCCGATACGCTCTCAGCCCGGCTCGCGCAGCGGTCCCGCTACACGGTGCATTGCGTGGCGGTCGGCGCCGGTAGCGCGCGCACCAGCGCGCACGTGCAGCTGAGCGGGCGCGGCGCCGCCGTGGTGTGGCGTGCAATTGCGGTCGGCCGCGGCGAGCAGGTCCACGACGTCGCCCTCAAGGTCGATCACAACGCGCCCGATACGCAAACGGACGAGATGTTTCGCGGCATTGCCGGTGAGCGCGCCCGGCTGGCCTTTAGCGGCCACATCCAGATCGAGGCCAGCGCGCCCGGCTCGCAGGCACAGCAGTCGCTGCGTGGCCTGATCGATGGCGGGACCGCCGAGATCGATTTGCGGCCGCGTCTGGAAATCCTGACCGACGAGGTACGCGCCGCGCACGGCGCGACCACGGGACGGCTCGATGAGGATCTGCTGTTCTACCTGTTGGCCCGCGGCATCGACCGCCAGAGCGCGCGCGCGCTGCTCAAATGGGCGTTCCTGGGCGATGTGCTGCGTGAGATCGAGCTGCCGAGCCTGCGCGTAGAGGCCGAGCGCCTGGCGGCCGAACAGCTGCCGGACGTGACCGGCTTGGGAGATCTGCTATGAGTGCCAGCCCCGCCGTCGTGGCGACACGCTTCGATGCCGCGCGCGTGCGCGCCGATTTTCCGATCCTGGCGCGCAGCATCAACGGCAAGCCACTGGTCTATCTCGACAGCGCCGCCTCCGCCCAGCGCCCGCTGCCGGTGCTACGCGCGGTCGAGCACTACGAGACCACGCTGCACGCCAATGTGCACCGCGGCGTGCATAGCTTGAGCCAATGGGCGACCGATGCCTTTGAGCGCTCGCGCGAGACCGTGCGGCGCTTTATCAATGCGCGCTCGAGCCGCGAGATCGTGTTCGTGCGCGGTACCACCGAAGCGATCAATCTGGTGGCCAACAGTTGGGGCCGCGGCCATCTCAAGGCGGGCGACGAAGTGCTCATCACTTATCTTGAGCACCACGCCAATATCGTGCCGTGGCAGATGATCTGTGCTGCGACGGGCGCGAAGCTGCGGGCCGCACCGCTTACGAGCGCCGGTGAGCTCGACATGCCGGCATTCAAGCAGCTGCTCTCGCCGCGCACGCGTCTGATCGCAATCGCGCACGTCTCGAATGCTCTGGGCACCGTACTGCCGGTGCAGGAAATCGTGCGCCTGGCGCATGCGCACGGTGTGCCGGTGCTGGTCGATGGCGCGCAGGCGATTGCGCATGCGACCGTCGATGTGCGCGCGCTGGATTGCGATTTCTATGCCTTTTCAGGCCACAAGGTCTATGGTCCGACCGGCATCGGAGTGCTCTATGGCCGCGAGGCATTGCTGGAAGCCATGCCGCCGTGGCAGGGCGGCGGCGAGATGATTTTGTCGGTCAGCATCGAAGCGTCCACTTACAACGCGCTGCCGGCGAAATTCGAGGCCGGCACGCCCAACATCTCCGGCGCCATTGGTCTAGGCGCAGCCCTCGAGTATGTCGAGGGCTTGGGCCGCGAGGCGATCGCTGCGCACGAGCATGGCCTGCTCGAGCTCGCCAGCACGCGGCTGGCCGGGCTGCCCGGCCTGCGGCTGGTCGGCACCGCTGCCGGCAAGGCGGCCGTGGTCTCCTTCACGATGCAGGGCGTGCATCCGCACGACATCGGCACCATCCTCGACAGCGAGGGGATCGCCATTCGCACCGGCCATCATTGCGCCATGCCCGTCATGCAGTTCTACGGCTTGCCGGCCACCGCGCGCGCGTCGTTTGGCTGCTACAACAATGCGCACGATGTGGAGCGCTTGGTCGAGGGCGTGCGTAAAGTCCGCGAGCTGTTCGGCTGAGGCGCGAGGTGCCGTGGCGATGGATCTGAAAGAGCTGTATCGCGAGGTCATTCTCGACCACAACCGCAGCCCGCGTAATTTCGGCCGCCTCGATCCGGCCGACGCCAGCGCCACGGGCCGCAATCCACTCTGCGGCGACTTACTGGACGTCACGCTGCGCATGGAGGGCGAGCGCGTAGCGGATCTGCGCTTCGAGGGTCAGGGCTGCGCGATCTCGATGGCCTCGGCTTCGCTCATGAGCGAAGCCGTCAAAGGCCGGCAACGCGCCGAGATCGAGCGCTTGTACGAGCAGGTGCACGCGCTGCTCACCGGACGCGCGGGCGCCGGGGATCGTGAGCTCGGCAAGCTTGCGGCGCTCGGCGGAGTCGCGGAATTTCCAGCGCGGGTCAAGTGCGCAAGTCTGTGCTGGCACACGCTGCACGCAGCGCTGTCCGACACGCACCTGCCCGTATCGACGGAGTGAGCCGTGCGCGCCTACGAAAATGAGCCGGTGGTGATCCAACGCGACGTCGAGGCGGTCATGGTCCCCGGCGGGCAGCCGATCATGCTCAAGCTAGGACTCGCCGGCTACATCACGCAGGCGCTGGGCGGCAGCTTTACGCTCTACGTCGAGGGCAATCTCTATCGCCTCGCCGGGGATCAGGCCGACGCCATCGGCAAGCAGGTCGTGCGCCCGCCGAAGCTGCCGCCTAATGCCACCGAAGCGGACGTACGCGAGCTCGCCTGGCAGCAGATGCGCAGCTGCTTCGATCCGGAGATCCCGATCAACATCGTCGATCTCGGGCTCGTGTACGATTGCGAGGTCAGCGCCGGCGCCGATGGCACGCGCGATATCCATGTCACGATGACACTCACGGCGCCGGGCTGCGGCATGGGAGATGTACTGGTGCAGGATGTCAAAGAGAAGCTCGAGAGCATTCCGACCGTCGGCCGCGTGGAGGTTTCGCTGAGCTTCGATCCGCCGTGGAACCAGTCCATGATGTCGGAGGCCGCGCGCCTGCAAACCGGCATGACCTGGTAGCGTCGGTGAGGCGCATGAAGCAGCTGCTGCTGTTGCGGCATGGACATGCCGTAGAGGCCCGCGACGGATTGGAGGATATCGATCGGCCGTTGACTCGGCGCGGCCGCGCCGAGGCACTCGACGCGGCCCAATGCATCGCCGTGGCGCAGATCCATTGCGATTACCTGCTCGTGAGCCCTGCGGCACGGGCGCGCGAGACCGCGACGATCGTTGCCGCCGAGCTCGATCTGGCCGATGGCATGCATTTCGATCCGGCGCTGTACCCGGGCGAACCGGACGCGCTGCTGGCGGCGCTGCGACGCTGCCCCGCTGCGGCCGGCACACTGATGATCGTTGGCCACAACCCGGGATTGAGCGCCCTTGCGCAGCGATTTCAGGGCAAACCGCCGCCGATCGAGCTGCACACGGCGGGACTGTGCGCCGTCACCTTCGCCGCCAGGACGCTATGGAGCGATCTGCGGCCGGCGCTCGCGCGGCGGGTGAGGCAACTGCGCTGACAGCGCACTACGGCGCTCGGCACCCCTGCGGCCCGCGCGCGCTGCCTGCGCCCCCTACTCGACGCCGCAGAAGCAGTAGGCGTAAACCGTGTGTGGCGCGCTCAGGCGTGCCCAGCGCGCCATCTCGCGATCGAGCGGCGCCAGCCGCAGCGCCAGCGCGGCGATCCCGCTGTGCCACCAGCCGATCTGCTCGAGGATCCGCTCGCCACTGGTTCGCATCTGCAGCAGCAGCTGCTGCACCCAAGTCAGCTCGGGCTCAATGCGTCGCACGCCGTAGACGCCCTGCAATCCGGCGCGCTTTGCCGCGGCCTTGACGGCGTCCTGATAACCGCCGATCCGATCGACCAGGCCGATGGGCAGCGCATCGACCCCCGCCCAGACGCGGCCCTGGGCGATGGCATCGATCGCATCGCGCGGCTTGCTGCGCCCGGATGCCACGCGCGTCAGGAACTGCTCGTACGTGTGATCGACCGTACTCTGCAACACCTTGTTGGCACCCTCCGACATCGGCCGATCCAGGCGCATCGCGCCCGACAGCGGCGTGGTGCCGACACCATCCACGCTAATACCGAGTTTGCCCAGGGACCGATTGAAAGTCGGAATGCTCGCGAACACACCGATAGAGCCGGTGATGGTGTTGGCGCTGGCGATGATTTCGTCGGCTGGCGCGGCAATGTAGTAGCCGCCGGAGGCCGCAACGTCGCTCATCGACACGACCACCGGCTTGCCGGCCTGCTTGAGCGCGCGCACTTCGCGGTAAATCTGCTCGGAGGCCAGTACGCTGCCGCCCGGGCTGTCCACGCGCAGCACCAGCGCGCGAATGTCGTCGTCGAGACGCGCCTGCCGCAGCAACTGCGCGGTCGACTCGCCGCCGACGATCCCCGGGGGCTGCTTGCCGTCGAGGATCTCGCCGCTGGCGATCACGACTCCGACCGCCGCACCCTTGCCGCGCAGCTTGTCCTCGGCGTGCGTCGCGCGCAGATAGTCGCTGACCGACACCTGCCGATAGGACTTGCCGCTGGGATCGATCCCGACCAGATCGATCATGCGCTGCTCGACCTGTTGCGCGGTCTTCAGATCGGTTACCAGACCGCTGTCTTTGGCCACCTCGGCGCTGTCCCCGGCAGCGGCGATCACGCTGTCGACGTAGCTGTTGGCGTAGTGTGCAACCGCCTCGCTCTTCAATTGGCGCGCGAGCGCGATGGCCTGGCAGTAACCGCGCCACAATGCCCCGAGGTAGGCCTCGCTCTCCTGCCGATCCTCGCTCGACATGTCGTGCCGCGTGTAGGTCTCGGCCGCGCTCTTGAACTTGCCGGCGCGGAACAGGTGCATGTCGACGCCAAGCTTGTCGAGCGCGTCCTTGAAAAACATGCGGTAGCGCTCGTAGCCGTCGAGCAGCAGGAAGCCGAATGGATCGAGGTAGACCTCATCGGCCTGCGCGGCGAGATAGTACTGGCTCTGCAGGAAGTAGCTGCCCTGCGCAATGACTTTTTTGCCGCTGCGGCGAAAATCGTTGATGGCGGCCGATAGTTCCTCGAGCTTGACCTGGCCGGTGCTGTCCATGTCGTCGGTATTGATGAGCAAGGCGCCGATGCGCGCATCGCCGGCTGCGGCACGGATTGCCGTGGTCAGATCCCAAAGCAGCGTCTGCGGCTCGCCCGCACCCTGCGCCTCGTTGATCGCACGCTGCAGCGGCTCGCCGCTGAGCTGCTCGACGATGTTGCCGGAAGGACGCACGACGAGCACTGCCTTGTCGGGTATGCGCGGCGTGCTCTGGCGTAGCACACCTATGGCCAAACCGACCAGCGCCAGCAGCACCAGCAGTTGCAGGAAACGGCGCAGCGTATCGAGCGCGCGCCATAGACCCTGCAGAAAACGGCCGAGAGTGTGCATCGGCGTCGAGCCTGCAGAGGCTAGACTTTCTCCTCGATGCGCGCGGCTTTGCCGGTGCGCTCGCGCAGATAGTAGAGCTTCGCGCGCCGCACGCTGCCGCGGCGCTTGACGGCGATCTCGCTGATGCTCGGGCTGTAGGTCTGGAAGGTACGTTCCACGCCCTCGCCGTGCGAGACCTTGCGCACCGTAAACGAGGAGTTGAAGCCGCGATTGCTGCGCGCGATCACGACGCCCTCATAGGCCTGCACGCGCTCCCGATCGCCCTCGACCACCTTGATCTGCACCACGACCGTGTCGCCGGGCTTGAATTCGGGCACCTTGCGAGTCATGCGCTCGGCTTCGAGTGTGCGGATGATGTCGTTCATAGTCGTCTCCCTCTTCACCGTTGCGCGCCTTCGCGCTGCTCCGCCAAAAATTCCTGCAGCAACGCGCTGCGCTCAGCATCGAGCGGCCTGTGGCCGATCAACTCCGGCCGCCGCAACCACGTGCGCCCGACGCTCTGCTTGAGCCGCCAGCGCGCGATCGCGGCATGGTCGCCCGAGCTTAAGACCGCCGGTACGATCCGGCCTTCGAATACTTCCGGCCGCGTGTAGTGCGGCCAGTCGAGCAAGCCGTCGCCGAACGATTCCTGCACGTTCGAGCGCTCGTCTCCGAGGGCCCCAGGCTGCAACCGCGCCAGCGCATCAATGAGCACCAGCGCCGGCAATTCACCGCCCGAGAGCACATAATCGCCGATCGACAGCTCCTGGTCGACCGCGAGCGGGAACACCCGCTCATCGATGCCCTCATAGCGGCCCGCAATCAGCACCAGGCCCGGCAGCTGCGCGAGCGCCGCGACGCACCGCTGCGTCAAGGGCTCCCCCTGTGCCGAGAGCGCAATGCGCCGACTGCCGGCCGGCAGCCGCTGCCGCGCCGCAGCGATCGCCGCACATAACGGCGCGGGCTTGAGCACCATGCCGGGACCGCCGCCATACGGGCGATCATCGACCGTGCGGTGCGCATCCGGCGCGTGCACTCGCGGGTCCTCGGTCCCAACGCTGATCAGGCCGCGCTCCACGGCGCGTGCCAGCACGCCGTAGCGCAACGCATCGCCGATCAGGGCCGGAAACAGCGTGACGACTTCGATGCGCATCGGGCCCTCAGAAATCCGCCGGCCAATCCACCTCGATCTCGCGCCGCTCGAGATCCACGCGCTTCAAATGCGGCGGCGCGGCCGGCACGGCGTATTCGCGCTCACCCCGCACCACCATGACTGCCGTCGCCGGAGCCGGCAGGAAGTACTGCAGCGAGCCGAGCACCACGCCGTCGGTGTTGCGCACCGTGAAGCCCAGCAGATCCTCACGGTAATACTCGCGCTCGGGCGGCACGGGCAACGCGGCCCGCTCGATCAAAATCTCGCACTCGCGCAACGACTCGGCGGCATCGCAATCACCGACGCCAGCGAGCGCGACGCGCAACGCGTGTCCGTCCCATTGCGACTGCTGCACCTCCAGCAGCTGCGACTCTTCCTCACCGCCGCCGGGCCTGCGCAGGCGCCAGAGGCGATGCTGCAGCAAGGATTCCGGCGGATCAGTGAAGGACTGCACCCTGACCCAGCCGCGAATCCCGAAGGACGCGACGATGCGGCCGAGTACCAGGTAGCGGTTCAGGCGGCGGCGGCCTGCGCAGCGGCGGCTTGCCGACGATAGTTCCCGACCAGCGTGCGCACGCGATCGGACTGCTGCGCACCGCGCGCCACCCAGAAATCAATGCGCTCGAGATCGAGCTTGAGCCGTGTGTCTTTGCCGCGCGCCACCGGGTTGAAGTAGCCCACGAGCTCCAGGCTCGACCCGCCCTGCCGTTCCCGGCTGTCGGTAACTACAACGTGGTAGAAGGGCTGGTTCTTGGCGCCGCGGCGCGTTAAACGAATGGTGACCATAATCGCTGTTCGGTAAGGGCCAAAAAGAGCGCGGATTCTACGCAAGATGTTCCATACATGAAAGGCTTAACGGTATCCCGGGCAACGGGCCGCCCTAGCGCCGCCGGGGCGGTCCGAAGGCCATGCCGCCGCGCAGGCCCGCCATGAGCCGGCCCAGCTTCCCGCCTTTCATGCCCTTCATGAGTTTTTGCATCTCCATGAATTGCTTCAGCAAACGGTTGACATCCTGGACCTGAACACCGGCCCCTGCCGCAATGCGGCGTCGGCGCGAGCCATCGATGAGCCCGGAGTGCAGCCGCTCGCGCTGCGTCATCGAATTGATGATCGCGATCTGGCGCTTGAGCTCACGGTCGGCCTGATCCCCGGGCTTCGAGGCGCGTGCAGCGAATTGCGCCGGCAGCTTGTCCATGACCGCGCTCAAGCCGCCGAGCTTGCGAACCTGCTCGAGCTGCTCTCGCAGATCCAGCAGATTGAAGCTCTTGCCTGCGGCGAGTTTGCGCGCGAGTTTCTCGGCCTGATCGACGTCGACTTTGCGCTGCACATCCTCGACCAGCGAGACCACGTCGCCCATGCCGAGGATGCGCGAGGCCATGCGTTCGGGATCGAAGGGTTGCAGCGCATCGAGCTTCTCACCCATGCCGAGAAACAAGATCGGCTTGCCGGTCACGAAGCGCACCGACAAGGCGGCACCGCCGCGTGCATCGCCGTCCGCTTTGGTGAGAATAATGCCCGTGAGCTCGAGCGCCGCGCCGAAAGCGCGCGCCGCATTGACCGCGTCCTGGCCAGCCATGGCATCGACCACGAACAGCCGCTGATGCGCCCCGGCGGCGCGATCGATCGCCTGTACTTCGCTCATGAGCTCGGCATCGAGGTGCAGCCGACCCGCGGTATCAATGATGAGGGTCTCATAGACGCCGCGCCGCGCCGCCTCGAGCGCTGCACGCGCGATCGCCGTCGGCTCATCGCTCGCGGAGCTGTGGAAGAAGTCGGCGCCGACGCTGTGCGCGATGCGCTCGAGCTGCAGGATCGCCGCTGGCCGGCGCACGTCGGTGCTCACGAGCAGCACCCGCCGGCGCTGCGTCTCCTTGAGCCAGCGCGCGAGCTTGCCGGCCGTCGTGGTCTTGCCAGCGCCTTGCAAGCCGGCGAGCAGCACCACCTGCGGCGGCTGAACGTTGAGGGCGAAGCCTTCCGCATGGGCGCCGAGTAAGGTCACGAGCTCGCGGTGCAGGATGCCGATAAAGGCCTGCCCCGGAGTCAGACTCGATGCCACTTCCGCGCCCACGGCGCGGGTTTTGACGCTGTCGATGAAACTCTTGACGACGGGCAAGGCCACGTCCGCCTCGAGCAAGGCCATGCGCACCTCGCGCAGGGTCTCGGCGACATTCTCTTCGGTCACACGCCCGCGTCCGCGCAGCCCCTGGACGGCGGCGGACAGGCGTTCGGTCAGTTTGGCGAACATGGTGCGGATTGACGGCCGCGCCGCCCTATACAGCTATCGGATGACCCATTATAAGGACCCGGTGGACAACGCGCCGACGATCGTCTTGATTCTGATTCTGCTCGCGCTGCTGATCGTCATCGCCTTCTCCGCCGGTACTGAAGTGGCGATGCTGTCGGTCAATCGCTACCGCATTCGTCACCGCGCCAGCCAGGGCGACCGACGCGCGCGGCTGCTCGAGAAATTGCTGGCACAACCGGATCGCTGGCTCGGCGCCAATCTGGTGATATTGGCGCTCGCGAGCGTCGCGGCCACCACGGCCGCCACTCTGCTGGCGCAGCGCACCGGCGTGCCGTGGGCATTGCCGCTCATGATGCTCGTGTTGACGGTCGTCATGATCGTGTTCTGCGAGCTCACGCCCAAGATCTTCGCGGCCGTGCACTCGGAAGGTGTGGCCCTGGGGTCAGCTTATATCTACCTCGGGCTGCTCTGGATCTGCACCCCGGTAGTCTCGGTCAGCAACTATCTGGCGCAGGGCTTTCTGCGCCTGGTCGGCGTCACCCGCCGCATGAACGCGACGCAGGCGCTCTCGACCGATGAGCTGCGCACCGTGGTCGCCGAGGCCAGCGCGCTCGTGCCCCAGCGCCATCGTCAGATGTTGCTTTCCATCCTCGATCTCGAGCGCGTCAGTGTCGATGACATCATGATTCCGCGCTCGGAGATCGCGGCCATCGACGTGGCGATGAATTGGGAGGACATACTCGATCGCCTGCGCCAGACACCGCATTCGCGCCTGCCGGTCTATGAGGGCTCGCTCAGTAATCTCATCGGCATTCTGCACATGAAGCGCGTGGCGCAGGAGCTCGCGCGCGGCACGCTCAGCCGCGAGCGCCTGATCGAGCTGGCGGCGGCGCGCGAGCCGTATTTCGTGCCCGAGGGCACGCTGCTCACGCAGCAGCTGGCGCAGTTCCAGCGCATACGCCGGCGTCTCGCCTTCGTTGTCAACGAGTACGGCGACATCGCCGGCCTGGTCACGCTCGAGGACATCCTCGAGGAAATCGTCGGTGAATTCACCACCGATCCGTCGGCCGTCACGCACAGAGACGTGACTCGCGATGCCTCCGGCAACTGGCTCGTGAATGCGAGCGCCACCATTCGCGCACTCAATCGTTCGCTGGGCTGGCAGTTGCCGGCCCTCGGGCCGCGCACGCTCAATGGACTGCTGCTCGAGAAGCTCGAGACCATCCCGACGCCGGGCACCGCGCTGCGCATCGGTAACTACGACTTCGAGATTCTGCAGATCGCCGACAACGCGATCCGCACGGTGCGCGTGCGTCCGGCCTCGAACGCTCAGTCGGCCAGTGCCTGAAACCCCTGTACCAGCGCCTCGGCGATGCTCGAGACGCCGAACAGCTCAAGCCCTGCCAGGGCTGCGCGCGGCAGGTTCTCGCGCGGCAACAGCACTTGAGTGAACCCGAGCTTGGCGAGCTCACGCAATCGCTCCTCGCCATAGGCAACGGGCCGCACTTCTCCAGTCAGCCCCAGCTCGCCGTAGGCGATGAGGCCGGCAGGCAACGCGCGCGCGCGCAGACTCGAGGCCAGAGCCAGTGCCAGCGGCAGATCCGTCGCCGTTTCGGCGATCTCGACGCCGCCCACCAGGTTCACGAATACATCGTAATCGGCCAGCGGCAATCCGGCATGTCGACTCAGGATGGCCAGCAGCATCGCCAGCCGGTTGGCATCCACACCCTGCGCGACCCGCCGCGGCGCATTGGATCGGCTGCGATCGACCAGTGCCTGCACCTCAATGAGCAGCGGCCGCCCGCCATCGCGCGCGACCATCACGATGCTGCCGGGTACCGGCTGCGGATGCCGCGACAGAAAGATTGCCGAGGGGTTCCTGACCTCCTTGAGTCCCTTTTCGGTCATGGCAAAGAAGCCGAGCTCGTTGACCGGACCGAAGCGGTTCTTGGTTGCGCGCAACAGGCGATAGCGGCTAGCGGTGTCGCTGGTGAAATAGAGCACGGTATCGACCATGTGCTCGAGCAGTTTGGGACCGGCGATCCCGCCGTCCTTGGTGACATGTCCCACGATGATGACGGCGCTGGCGCGGCTCTTGGCGTATCGCACCAGCGCCGCGGTGCATTCACGCAGCTGCACGACCGATCCGGCCGTAGCTTCGGCGGCGTCCAAGCGCATCGACTGTACCGAGTCGATCACCAGCAACGCGCAGCGCCACTCGGCGGCCAGCTGCAGGATGGCATCCAGCGAGCTGTCGGCGAGCAGCCTGAGCTGTGCCCCTTGCAAGCCGAGGCGTTGTGCGCGCAGCGCCACTTGCGCCACCGATTCCTCGCCGCTGGCATAGACGATCGGCAGTTGCTGCGACAGAGCCGACGCCACCTGCAGCAGCAGGGTTGATTTACCGATGCCGGGCTCGCCGCCCAGCAGTGTGACCGAACCCGGCAAGAGTCCGCCGCCGAAGACCCGATCCAGCTCCGCCGCCCCTAAGGACATACGTGCCAACGCCGCGGCCGTGAGACTTGCCGCTTCGAGCGGCAAACTGTGCGCAGCTTCGCCGCGCTGCGCCGCCCCCGCGCGTCCGGCCGAGACACGCTCGAGGGTATCCCATGCCTTACAGTGCGCACATTGACCCTGCCATTTGAGCGACTCTCCGCCACATGATCGGCATACGAATAAGGTTTGGGTGCGCGCCACGGGATAGAACTTGCAGGCGGACTCGAACTGAACGGTGCGGCTGAATGCTACACCCCGCAGCGCAATTGTGATCAGAGCCGCGCATTGGGCCAGCCGCGATGCTAAGTTATAGTCTGAGTGCACTGCACCCGTGCGACATCGAGTCGGGGATAACGGGCACGCGAAGCACGTCAAGATTCGGGTTCGAAGTGTGATGCAGTTCAACGTTCAACGAAAAAGTGAGATATGCGTACCAGAGGCCGCATGAGCCTCAAGGGAAAGCTGCGCTGCGTGGGCCAGACCGATACCGGTAGGGTCCGCGAGCACAATGAGGACACTATTGCCTATGATTCCGACATCGGCTTGCTGGTGCTGGCCGATGGCATGGGCGGCTATAACGCCGGTGAGGTAGCCAGCGGCATTGCAGTCAAGACCATTGTTGGCCTGGTCCGCGATGCGATCGAGCGCGAGGATCTGCGCAATCACGACTCCACGGCGGGCCTGGCGCGCGCCTCGATCATCCTGCGCGATGCCATTCTGCGAGCCAACAAGATCATCTTTCAGACCGCCCGCACCCAACCCCAGTGCGAGGGCATGGGTACCACCGTGGTGGGCGCCCTATTTTTCGACAACCGGGTATCGATCGCACACGTCGGGGACTCGCGCCTGTACCGCATGCGCAGCGCCGGCTTCGAGCAGCTGACCATGGACCATTCACTGCTGCAGGAACTGGTCGATCGCGGCTTTTACTCTCCGGAGGAGGCGCAGCGAGCGGCCAACAAGAACTACGTCACGCGCGCCCTGGGCGTGGAACCGAATGTCGACGTCGAGGTCCAGGAGCACCCGGTGCAGAAGGGTGATTTGTATCTCATTTGTTCGGACGGATTGTCGGACATGGTCGAGGATGACGACATTCACTTAACGATCAGCACCTTTGGTGCTAACCTTGAGAATGCCACTAAACAACTGATCCAGTTGGGTAATGACAACGGTGGCAAGGATAATATCTCAGTGGTAGTGGCAGAGATCATGGAATCATTTCCCGCACCCCGCGGCATTTTCGACAAGATGTTGGGCTGGTTCAGCTCCACCTGAGGCTAAACGCAATGGCTAGGTTGATTCTGAGTCTGGATGGTACCGTGCTCGCGGAATACAACATGAACAAGGAGCGCTACACCATCGGGCGACTCCCTGACAATGACATCCGCATCGATAATCCGGCGGTCAGCGGGCACCATTCGCTGATCATCAACATCCTCAACGATTCGTTTCTCGAGGATCTGAACAGCACCAATGGCACCTATGTCAATGGCAAGCTCATCAAAAAGCATGCCTTGCAGCACGGCGATGTAATCACCGCCGGCCATCACCAGCTGCGCTTCGTCGAGGACGACGAAGCGCAGCAGGATGAATTCGAGAAGACCATGGTGATTCAGCCGTCGGCCCGGCCGGTCGAGCGCATACGCGCAGCGGTCAGCGAGGCCGCCAATACCGGCGCTCGCCGCACTATCGGCAACGGCGCGCCGGCGATCAAGAAAGCCAAGTTGCAGGTGCTCTCGGGCGCCTTTGCAGGGCGCGAGCTGGAGCTGACCAAGGCGCTCACGACGCTCGGACGCCCGGGCGTGCAGGTTGCGGCGATTACGCGCCGCTCGGAGGGCTATTTCATCGTGCACGTCGACTCCGAGGGCAATGACAACTTCCCGCTCGTCAACGGCGCCCCGATCGGTGCCCAGGCGCGCAAGCTCTCCGACAACGACGTGATCCAGCTCGCCGGCGTGAAGATGGGGTTCTTCGAGGGCTAGCCGGCCGCCGCGCGCCGCGGTCGGCCCACTGGCGGGCAGCACCCTGTGGGGGTGCCCATAGCCTCCGGGCGCTGGGCCCTGGAGCCTCAGGCGGGTTTGGCGTGCTCCGGCCGCTCGGTCATCCGATCCTGCAGAGCCAGCAAGACGTCGTGGCGCGAGACTTCGCCGAGCAGCACCGGACTCCAGTGTCCAGACACCACCGGCAGACGTTTACAGCCGTGCGCGATGAATACGTCAAGCGCATCGCCCAGCAGCATCTCGGGCGTCAGCACTGGCGGCGGCGGTTCCATCGCCTGCCCGACCGTGTAGCCTGCGCCGAGCGTGCGCGAGCCGCCACGCCGCACCACTGCCCCGAGATCGAGCTGTCCGACGAGCTGCTGATCATTATCGATCACATAAGCCCAGCCGAGGCCCCGGACCTGGGCGCGCTCCAGCGCCGTCGCCAGCGGCTCGTCACGTTGCATCACTGCGGGCGGCGGTCGGACCAGCGCCGTGATCTGCCGCAAGTGCCATTCATCCTCATCGCCGGGGCCTTTGGCCGTCAACGAGCGCGTATAGACCGACTCGCCGCGGCGATAGATTCGTGCCACGTAGTGTCCGGTCACGCACGCGAGCATGAGCGGCAGCACGACTTCGTAGTCCAGTGTCATTTCAAAGATCAGCAGAATCGAGGTCAGCGGCGCGTGGGTGGTCGCGGCGAGAAAGCCGCCCATGCCGACCACGGCATAGGCAGCCAGCTGCGAGGTCGAGTGCGCATCGATCAGATGCACGGAATCGCCGAACAGTGCGCCGATGGCCGCGCCCATGAACAGCGTCGGGGTCAAGATGCCGCCCGCAGCGCCGGAGCCGACCGTCGCCGCCGTGCTGACCAGCTTGGCGATGAGCACCAGTGCAAGTACGTCGACCGGCAGCTGGTCATTGAGCATGTCATTGACGACGCTGAAGCCGTTGCCCCAGACCTGCGGCACTTCGACCGAGATGATCCCGACGATCAGACCGCCAAGGGCAAGCGTCCAGGGGGGGCTCCAGCGCAGACCGCGGAACGCATTGCGCGCGCGCTCGAGCAGCGCCAGATAGGTCGGCGCCAGATGTCCGAGCAAAACCCCGAGCAGGCCATAGAGGGCCAGTTCCCATGAGGCGCCGAAGTTGATATGCGGGACCTGGTAGACCGGCCCGTAACCCAGAAAGTGGCGGCTGGTCGCATCTGAAACCACCGAGGCGACGATCAACGGCCCGAAGCTCTCCATGGCAATCGAACCCAGCACCACCTCGGCGACGAACAGCGCACCGGCGATCGGCGCGTTGTAGGCCGCGGCAATGCCCGCCGCGGCGCCGCAGGCGACCAACAGCCGCAGCCGCGGCACCGGTGCCTTGGTCCACTGACCGATCTTCGAGGCCACCGTCGCCGCGAGCTGTACCAGTGGGCCCTCGCGGCCGATGGAGCCGCCCGATCCGATCGTGAAGAATGACGAAGCCGCCTGCAGCAGGGCTGCGCGGCTGCCGAGCTGGCCGTTGCCGACCGCGACGGCTTCCATATAGTCGATGCTACGTGTCGAGCGCAGCAGGCGCTGCGCAAGCCACAGCATCGTACCGGCGCAGGCGCCGCCGATGGTCGGCACCGCGATGCGTGCCCACCAGGGCAGCAGCTCAGCGGTTTCGACCAGCCCGGTGGAGTGGCCGGTCAGTGCCCGCTGCACCAAGCGCACGCTGGCGCGAAAGGCGACTCCGGTGAAGGCGCCGCAGACACCGATCAAGGCCGCCCAGAAAATAATGCCGCTGAGCTGTCCCTGCTTCGCCGCGACCAGCGCCGCGCGCCCCATGCGCTCAGCGCGCTCGAACAGGCGGGAACTGAGCCGCACCAGGCCTGCGACGGCGGCGCTGTACCAGCTGCGCCCAGGCTCGACATCCCTGGCGCGGACCAGCCGGGTCACCGCAATATGCCCTCGGCGTAAGTATCGGGCGCGAAATTGACGAAGCGCGTGTACTGGCCCTGGAAGGTCAGCAGAAAGGTGCCGATCTCACCGTTGCGATGTTTCGCCAGATCGATTTCGGCGATGCCCTTCTTGGTGGTGTTCTTGTCGTACACCTCGTCGCGATAGATCAGCAGGATCATGTCCGCATCCTGTTCAATGGCGCCACTCTCCCGAAGATCCGACATCACCGGCTTCTTCTCGCTGCGCTGCTCGACGCTGCGATTGAGCTGCGAGAGCGCTATCACGGGAACCGACAGCTCCTTGGCCAGCGCCTTGAGGCCGCGCGAAATCTCGGCGATCTCGGTGGCGCGATTCTCCTGCGTGCCAGGCACCTGCATGAGCTGCAAATAATCGACGATCACCAGGTTGAGCCCGTGCTCGCGCTTGATGCGCCGCGCGCGCGCGCGCAGCTCCGTCGGTGTCAAGCCGGCGGATTCGTCGATGAAGATCTTGGCTTCGGAAAGTTGGCTCGTGGCGGCAGTGATACGCACCCAGTCGTCATCGGAAATGCGTCCGGTGCGGATACTGTTGAGCGGTACGTGTCCGATCGAGGCCAGCATACGCGTGACTAGCTGTTCCGACGGCATCTCCATGCTGAAGATCGCCACCGAGGCCTTGATGTCCGGGCTGACGGCGGCGTACTCCGCCATGTTGACCGCCAGAGTAGTCTTGCCCATCGAGGGCCGGCCCGCGATCACGACCAAGTCGCCGGGCCGCAGCCCACCGGTCTTGTGATCGAAGTCGCTGAAGCCGGTCGCCAGGCCGCGCAGCTTGCTCGGATTGGTGTGCCACTCGTCGATCTTGTCGATCAACGGCGGCAGCAAGGCGCTGACCCGCACCGCGCCCGAACCGAGCCGGGTGCCCTGCTCGGCGATCTCAAACACACGCGCCTCGGCGCGGTCGACCAATTCACGCGCCGACAGTCCATCATCGGCGAACACCGAGGATGCGATCGCGCGCCCGGCTTCGATCAGCGAACGCAGCAACGCCCGCTCGCGCACGATACCGGCGTAAGCGCGCACGTTGGCGGCCGTGGGAGTATCGCGCGCGAGCGTCCCGAGGTAGGCCAGGCCACCTGCGTCCTCGAGGCGCGCGCGGCGCTCGAGCTGCTCGGATACGGTGATCACATCGCCGGGTCGCCCGCTCGCGATGAGTTCTCCGAGGGCCTCGAAAATGAGCCGGTGATCGGGCCGGTAGAAATCTTCTGCGCTGACCACGTCGGCCACCTGGTCCCATGCACTCGCATCGATCAGCAAGCCCCCGAGCACGGATTGCTC
Source organism: Steroidobacteraceae bacterium (assembly GCA_035605115.1). GTDB lineage: Bacteria > Pseudomonadota > Gammaproteobacteria > Steroidobacterales > Steroidobacteraceae > FEN-1191. Next base: position 40,511 of record DATNHF010000033.1, read on the forward strand.
GGCCTCGATCGAGTGCGGCGGCGTCAGGCCTTCGGCGGCCGAGTTGCCGCCGTCGCGGCGCGAACGCAGCGGCAGCCCGCTCACGCGCTCTCCTGGGTCATTCGTGCTGCCACGTCGGCGCTGCCAGCCGGGCGCAGTCGCGAGCGGTCAGCCCGCTTCTTCGGCCACGATTACGACCGGCAGCTCGACGTTGACGTCGGCATGCAGGTGCAGTTGCACCCTGTGCTCGCCCACCAGACGCAGCGGTCCAGCAGGCAGCCGCACTTCGCTGCGCGCCAACGCATGTCCCGCCTTGGTACTCTGTTCAGCGATATCGGCGGTGCCAATCGAGCCGAATAATTTGCCCTCGGTTCCTGCCTTGGCAGTGATGTTGAGCTGGAACTCCTTGAACGCTTCGGCGCGCCCCTGCGCCTGCGCCAATTCGTCGTTGGCGCGCGCCAATAGATCGGCGCGGCGCGCCTCAAAGCGGGCGATGTTCTCGGGCGTCGCCAGCGTGGCCTTGCCCTTGGGCAGCAGGTGATTGCGGCCGTAACCGGACTTCACGCGCACGTGATCGCCGATGTTGCCGAGATTCGCCACCTTCTGCAGCAGGATCAGTTCCATGGCGCTTATATCTCAGTGCTGATCGGTGTAGGGCAGCAGCGCCAGAAAGCGCGCGCGCTTGATCGCCGTGGCCAGCTGACGCTGATAATAGCTCTTGGTGCCCGTGATGCGGCTCGGCACGATCTTGCCGGTCTCGGTCACGTAGTTCTTGAGCGTCGCCAGATCCTTGTAGTCGATCATCGCCACGCCGTCGGCCGTGAAGCGGCAGAATTTCTTGCGTCGCGTAAAACGCGATGGGCTTGGAGTACGCATCAGGCACCCACCGCAATCGGTTCGTCATCCATGTCTTCGTCGCGTTCGCGACGGCTGGACTCGCCCTCTTCTTCCGCCTTCGCCATCGGCGAAGGCTCGGTAATGGCCGTCTCGACACCCGTGACCAGATAGCGCAGCACCGCGTCACTGAAGCGGAAGGCTCCAGTCAGTTCCGCGAGCGTCTTCTGATCGACTTCGATGTTGAGCAGCACGTAATGGGCTTTGTGAACCTTGGCAATCGGGTAAGCGAGCTGGCGGCGGCCCCAGTCCTCTACTCGGTGCACCGTGCCGTTACCGGCGGCAATCATGCCGCGATAGCGCTCGAGCATGGCCGGAACCTGCTCGCTCTGGTCCGGATGCACCAGAAATACGATCTCGTAATGCCTCACTCATTCCTCCTTATGGATAATGCCGCCCACCTCAAGTCTCTGGCTTGAAAGACTGATGCGGCAAGGAGAACCGGCAAACCATCATGGCAGCCGGGACATGGCCCGAAAAGGGCCGCAAGAATACAAAAAGCGACGCGGTGAAGCAATGGTACACGGCATTTCAGGGCGATTGACGGCGGCCCACGATGCTCGCGCCCGGGCACAGCGCGCCGGCGGCCGCCGCTTGTCAGGGCGTGGACGCTTTGGCGGCCTCACGCTGCCGCAGTGCCTCGTACAGCAGCATTCCGGCGGCCACTGATACATTGAGGCTTTCGACCGCGCCGTAGCTGGGCAGTCGAGCGAGCCAATCGCACTGCCGGCGCGTCAGGGCACGCAACCCCCGGCCCTCGGCGCCCATGATCAGTACGCGCGGACCGGTCAAATCGACCTCGGCGGCGCTCTGCGGCCCGTCGGCATCGGCGCCGACGATCCACAGTCCCGCGTCTTTGAGCAGCCCCAGCGTGCGGGCGAGGTTGGTCACGGCGACCACCGGCGTGGTCTCGGCCGCACCGGAGGCGGCCTTGCGCGCGGTCGCATTCAACGGCGCCGCCCGGTCGCGCGGCACGATCAGCGCGATGACGCCGCAGGCATCTGCCGTGCGCAGGCAAGCCCCGAGGTTATGTGGATCCTGTACCCCATCGAGAGCCAACAGCAGCGGCTCACGGCTTGCGGCAACCGCGTCCAACAATTGCTCCTCGCGCCAGCGTGCGAGCGGCATGAGCTCTGCCGCAACGCCCTGGTGCACCACATCACCGAGGCGCGAGAGCAGACGGCCGGCATCGATGCGCTCGATGACTCGACCGGCCGCGAGCGCGAGCTGCTCGATCTGACCCGCCTTGGCATCGGTGCGACCCTGCTGCAGATAGACGCGCACGATGCGCTCAGGATGGCGCTTGAGCAGCGCGGTGACAGTATGCAGGCCGTAGATGAGTTCAGTTCGCGGCGAGTTCAAGATCGATGAGCCCTTCGACCGGCTTGACCGCGGCGACCACGACCCGCAGCCGCACCCCAGGGGCCAGTCGGCGCTTACTGCGCTGACCGAGCCACTGGCCGCCGTCGCGCGCCATCTGGTAGTTGTCATCGCGCAGCGCTGCCAGCGCCAGCAAACCGTCGACACCCAAGGCGAGCAATTGCACGAAGCAGCCGAACTCCGTGACCGTCGTGATCAAACCGTCGAAGGTTTGGCCGACCCGATCGCGCAGATACACGCACTTGAGAAAGGCCGCGACATAGCGATCGGCCTCATCGGCGCGACGCTCGAGCCGCGACAGATCGGCACCCTCGGCTGCAAGCTGCTGTTTCGAGGGCAATGCCAATTGCGCTCCAAGGCGCGCGCGCAGCGCACGATGGATCATGAGATCCGGATATCGACGGATCGGCGAGGTGAAATGCGCATAGTCGCTCAAGCTAAGACCGAAGTGCCCGATGTTATCGGGCTGGTAGAGCGCCTGCGCCATCGAGCGCACCACTAGGGATTCGACGAACGGCCGGCTGTCCGGGTCGCGCAACCGCGGGGCGATCGCCGCCAGATCGCGCGGCTTCACGGGGTCGGGCAGTTGTAGCTCGATCCCCAGAACCTTCAGCGTCGTGCACAGCTGATCGAGTCGGCGCGGCTCCGGCGCGGAGTGCACACGAAACAGCGCCGGCACGTCTTGCTCGCGCAACTCTCTGGCCACGGCGACGTTTGCGATCACCATGCACTCTTCGATGAGGCGGTGCGCTTCATTGCGCGAGACGAATTCGATGGCCCGCACGTGTTCGCCGTCGAAAACGAACTCCGCTTCGGGCGCGTCGAAGTCCAGAGCGCCGCGTCGGCGGCGTGCCGCCGACAGTGCGCGGTAGATCTCCACCAGCGGCAGCAGTCGCTCGATGAGCGCTCCGAGCGCTGCCCGCGCTGCCGGAGCGCCCAAGAACAGTGCCTCGTATGCCTGGCCGTAGGTCAGGCGCGCCGCCGAGCGCATGACCGCCGGATAGAAGCGACTGTGCTCGAGCAGACCGCGTTTACCGATATGCATATCGGCGACCATGCAGAGTCGGTCCACCTGCGGCTCGAGTGAGCACAGATGGTTCGATAGCGCCGTCGGCAGCATGGGCAGCACGCGCGTCGGGAAGTACACCGACGTGCCGCGCTGGCGCGCCTCGACGTCCAGCGTCGAGCCGGGTCGTACGTAGTGGCTGACGTCGGCGATGGCCACCAGCAATCGAAAACCGCCCTGCGCGAGCGGCTCGGCGTAAACGGCGTCGTCGAAGTCGCGAGCATCCTCGCCGTCGATTGTCACCAGCGGCAGGCTGCGCAGGTCTACGCGGCGCGCAGCCTCCGCCGGGTCGACACTGTTGCCCCATTGCACCGCTTCACGCAGCGCGGCCGCTGAGAATTCCAGCGGCAGGCCAAAGCGGGCAATTGCGGCCTCGGTAGCCATCTGAACCGGCCGATCGGGGTCGAGTCTCTGCTCGATGCGCGCCTCGGCCTCCTGCTGCGGCTGCGGGTATCGCAGCAGCCGCGCGATCACCCAATCGCCGGCTCTGGCCTGCACAGCATTGTCGCTCACCTTGCAGAGCAGCCCCAGCCGCTGATCCGCGGAGCGCACGGAGAGTCCTCGAGCGGATTTTTCGACTGTGGCCAGAAACGCCTGCACGCCGCGCTCGAGCACCTGCAGCACACGCCCGACGAAGCGGCCTTGGACGTCGGTGTGCACCTCGACGCGCAAGCGATCGCCGTGCATGAGCCCCTGCATCGCTTGAGGGGGCAGGAACACGGATTCGGTCAAAGCGTCGCTGCGCAGGAATCCATAGCCATTGCGATTGGCGCTGAGCGTGCCTTCAACCTCGCGCGGTGGCGGCGCCATCGCCGCGCCGCGCCCGTGCTGGCTGCGCCGTGATGTGCGCGGCGAGTCAGTAGCCGTGGTCGATGCGGGAGCGCCGGCGCGCGCGCCGCCCGCGGCGGGGCGCGCTGTCCGGCGCGTCGCGAGCTTCGGGGACGTCTTCGCCGGGGCGGCTGGTGCGCGTGGCGATCGGTGAGTGCCCGCGCCGGTTTTCGGCGAACGCCCTCTGCGCCTCAATTGACAGTCTCCAACCCCTTCCGTACATTGCGCCGCCCACTCGATGCCCAGGTGGCGGAATTGGTAGACGCACTAGTTTCAGGTACTAGCGGGGCGACCCGTGGAGGTTCGAGTCCTCTCCTGGGCACAATAGAATCAATAGAATACAAGCATTTGCTTAGATAGCACATTATTTGAATCTGCAGCTCGGGATCAATCAGCGGCGAAGCCTAACAGCTTTGTGAATGGGACCGCACGGTTACTCAGGCCACTCGCCCCAAGTAGCATCGCACTGTTTCGACGAGCGGATCGGTTACCGGCGAATTGAGCGCGATGGGGGGGGTAAGGCCATGAGAAGACAGTGCGCAACGCTGGCGCTGTGCAGCGTCTGGCTCGCGAGCAGCTGGAGCTGGGCGCATGCCGCCACGGCAAGCCCGTTCCGTGGTTCTCCGACCTCGCCCCGCAGCCTTCCTGCAGACAATGTGCCCGCCTTCGGCATACTCGATGACAACGGCAACCTGGTGCCGATGCCGCCAATTCCGGCCGGGGCGCCGCGCCGCGCCCCTGGCACGGCACCGGAATCAACGGCGCCGGGGCCGTCGTTGGGTATGTCGGTGGAGGCCGCACGCGCCGCCATCGACGCCTGTGCCGCCGCCGGATATCGCATTGGCGTCGCGATCATCGACTCGGTCGGAGAGGCGCGCGTGTTGCTGACCGCGGATGGCTCGGACGGCAGCCACGTGTTCGTGGCCATGCGCAAGTCGCTCACCGCCCTTCGTTTCGAGATGCCCAGTTCGCGTGCCAGCGAGCTAGTGCCGAACGATCCGGAATTGCTGGCGCGCGTCACGCCAAATATGTTCGTTATGGGTGGTGCGCTGCCCATCATGCGCCACGGCGAAGCCATCGGCGCCATCGGCGTCAGCGGTGCCGGTAGCGCAGGCCGCACCGGGGGCGCCGGCGCGATTGGCCAACAGGATGAGGTGTGCGCCGCCGCCGGCCTGCGCAAGATCGCCAAGCAGCTCGAATAGAGCTGCGATCGCGCTGCGCTCAACGCACCAGCGCGGCGACGAATTCATCGACACGCATGGCCTCGAGCCCGATGCGATCGGCGCACAGGCCGATGATGGCGCGTGCCTGCGGACTGTCAAAATGCGCACGCACGCTCGCTTCGAACTTTCGGACCAGGACCGGCATGCCTTCGGCGCGCCGCCTGCGGTGTCCGATCGGATAGTCCACCACGACACGAGGGCTCACGCTGCCATCCTTGAAGAACACCTGGATGGCGTTGCCGATGAAGCGCTTGTCCGGTGCATAGTATTCCTGGGTGAACGTCGGATTCTCTCTGACGTCCATCTTGGCCCGCAGCGCATCCACGCGCGGATCGCGAGCGATGTCGTCCTCGTAATCCTGCGCGGTCAGACGGCCGAACAACAGCGGTATGGCGACCATGTATTGAATGCAATGATCGCGGTCCGCCGGGTTGGCGAGCGGACCGGTCTTGTCGATGATCCGCACGGCCGGCTCCTGGGTCTCGATCCGGACTCGCTCGATCTGATCGAGCCGCTGCTGCACCAGCGGATGCAGGCTCATGGCGGCCTCGACCGCAGTCTGGGCGTGGAATTCGGCTGGAAAGGATATCTTGAACAGCACGTTCTCCATGACGTAACTGCCGAGCGCCTGTGGCAGCCGGATGGAGGCGCCGCGGAACAAGGCCGCCTCGAATCCCCAGGTCTTCGCCGTCAGCGCCGAGGGATATCCCATCTCGCCCTTGAGTGCAAACAACGCGTGCCTTACCGCGCGACTGGTCGCATCTCCTGCGGCCCAACTCTTACGCGAACCGGTATTGGGAGCGTGCCGGTAGGTCCGTAGCGCGCCGCCGTCGATCCAGGCATTCGAGACCGCATTGATGACCTGCTCGCGCGAGCCGCCGAGCAATGCGGTCACTACGGCTGTCGAGGCGACGCGCACCAGCAGCACATGATCGAGGCCGACGCGGTTGAAGCTGTTCTGCAGCGCCAGCACGCCCTGGATCTCGTGCGCTTTGATCATGGCGGTCAGGACGTCGTGCACGTGCAGCGGCGTGCCATTACGCGAGCGATAATCAGCGATCGCGAGGATTGCGCCGAGATTGTCGGATGGGTGGCCCCACTCCGCCGCGAGCCAGGTGTCATTGAAGTCCAGCCAGCGAATCATGGCGCCGATGTTGAAGGCAGCGTTGATCGGATCGAGCTCGTAGGCGGTTCCAGGCACGCGCGCGCCGCCCGGCAAACTGGCACCCGGCACGACCGGACCGAGCAGTTTGGTGCAGGCCGGATACTTCAGTGCCTGAAAACCGCAGGCGAGCGTGTCGAGCAGGCAGTAATAGGCGGTCTCGAAAGCTGCCTTGCTGTCGACGGAAAAATCCAAGACATAATCGGCTATGGCGACCAGCACCGCATCGGGAGCGGGCCGCTCGGCTGATTTGATGTCGGCAGTCATGCTGGCCTCAGGCGCGTTGCGCCAGCGGCACGAATTTCTGCACTTCAGGTCCGATGTAATTGGCACTGGGCCGGATGATCTTGCCGTCGAGCCGCTGCTCGATGATGTGCGCCGCCCAACCGCTGGTGCGCGCCATCACGAACAACGGCGTGAACATGGCCGTCGGGATGCCCATGAGGTGATAGGACACGGCCGAGAACCAGTCGAGGTTCGGAAACAAGTTCTTGGTCTCCTTCATGACCGCCTCCAGTCGCGCGGCGATCGCAAACAAATTGGCCTCGACAGCGCTGCGCGAGAGCCCCCGCGCGACTTCCTTGATCACGACGTTGCGGGGATCGGAAATGGTGTAGACCGGATGACCGAAGCCGATGATGACCTCCTTATTGGCCACTCGCCGTCGGATATCCGCCTCCGCCTCGTCCGGGGTCCGATAGCGGCTCTGGATTTCGAACGCCACCTCGTTGGCACCGCCGTGCTTGGGTCCGCGCAGCGCGCCGATCGCGCCGCAGACGCACGAATACAGGTCCGAACCGGTGCCGGCGATGACGCGGGCGGTGAAGGTCGAGGCATTGAACTCGTGCTCGGCATAGAGGATCAGGGAGGTATGCATGGCCCTGACCCATTCGGCCGAGGGCTGCCGACCGTGCAAGAGGCGCAGAAAATGCCCGCCAATGGACTCATCGTCCGTTTCCAGCTCGATGCGCCGCCGGTCGCGGCTGAAATGCAGCCAATAACACAGCATCGAGCCCAGACAGGCGAGCAGACGATCGGCCAGGTCCCGTGCTCCCTCGAGCGGAAACCCGGCCTGCTCAGGGATAAGGCAGCCGAGCGTCGAGACGCCAGTCCGCAGCACATCCATGGGCTGGCAGGACGCGGGCAGAGTTTCCAGTACGCTCTTCAGTCCCGAGGGCAGGCCACGCAACGCGGCGAGCTTGCGCCGGTAGCCCGCGAGCTCGGCGGCATTCGGCAGCTTTTCGTGCACCAGCAGATACGCGATCTCCTCGAACTCGCAGGTGGTCGCAATCTCAAGAATATCGTAGCCGCGGTAGTGCAGATCATTGCCGCTGCGGCCCACGCTGCACAGCGCCGTGTTACCGGCGATGACCCCCGAAAGGGCCACTGATTTCTTTGGTTTGGGAGTGCTTGCAGCTTCATTCATCGCACGCATCCTGTGTTAGCTCTGCACTTTAGCCGACTCGACCTTGCCGGCCGCGAACAGTCGATCCAACTTCTCTTCGTAGGCGTGATAGTCGAGATAGCGATAGAGGTCTTCGCGAGACTGCATCGACGAGAGCAGGTTCTTCTGCGTACCGTCGCGCCGAATCGCCTGGTAGGTAGCCAGCGCTGCGGCGTTCATGGCGCGATATGCCGAACAGCAATAAAGCACGATATCCACTCCAACCGATCGCAGCTCCTCACGCGTATAGAGCGGCGTGTGTCCAAACTCGGTGATGTTGGCCAGGACCGGTACGCGCACGGCATCTTTGAAGCGCCGATACATCGCCAGCTCGGTCATCGCCTCCGGAAAGATCATGTCGGCGCCCGCCTGCACGCAGGCGATCGCGCGCTCGATGGCGCGCTCGAGGCCGTCGACGGCCAAGGCATCGGTGCGCGCCATGATCACGAAGCTCGCATCGGTGCGGGCATCCACGGCCGCCTTGACGCGGTCGACCATTTCCTGCTGCGAAACGATCTCCTTGCCCGGGCGGTGGCCGCAGCGCTTGGACTGCACCTGATCCTCGATATGCAGGCCCGCCGCGCCGGATTTTATGAACGCTTTGACGGTGCGCGCGATATTGAAGGCACCGCCCCAACCCGTGTCGGCATCGACCAGCAGCGGCAGTGCGCACGCATCCGTGATGCGCCGGATGTCCGTGAGCACATCGTCCATCGTACTGATGCCCAGATCGGGCAGACCGAGCGAATTGGCGGCCACGCCCCCGCCGGAAAGATAAATGGCGCGATAGCCGCAGGCCTGCGCCAGACGCGCGGTGTAGGCGTTGACGGCGCCGACCACTTGCAGTGGCTGCTCGAGCGCGAGTGCCGAGCGCAACATCGATCCCGCAGCGGCTGGAACAGCCATGATCTTCCCCAAAATGATTGCACTGCGAACACGGCGTCATGCCGGACCGGCAGTGACGGTCTGCAGCCAATTATGCCATCTATTCACTCAATACTCTTTCTTCTATGCTGCGGCCCGACTGGCCTGCGTCCCCGCTGCGCTGGAGTTCATGAATGTTTGTCAAATTCTGCCTGCCGATCACCTGGCTGCTTGCGGCCGAAGCCAACGCCGCGGTCGAGCACTACACCGTCGATCCCAATCACACCTACCCGAGCTTTGAGGCGCCGCACATCGGTGGCATTTCGATCTGGCGCGGCAAGTTTGATCGCACCAGCGGCACCGTCACCCTGGATCGTGCGGCCAAAAGCGGCAGCATCGACATTACGGTCGACACGACCTCGATCGATTTCGGCCATGAAAAGCTCAACACCCACGCCAAGAGCCCGGACATGTTCGATGTCGAGAAATATCCGACGGCGGCCTATCAGAGCAACAGCATCGAGTTCAGCGGCGACACGCCGGTGGCGGTGCATGGCATGCTGACGCTGCATGGGGTCACCAAGCCGGTCGACCTCAAGATCGCATCATTCAAGTGCATCATGCATCCGATGCTCAAGCGCGAAGTGTGCGGCGCGGATGCCTCCGCCGAGATTGACCGTACCGACTTCGGTATCGGCTACGGCATTCCACAGTCGATTCCGACCGGCAAGGTCAGGCTGGCCATCCAGGTCGAAGCGCTGAAGGATGCGCCGCAGAGTCCGTGACGCGCTAGCAGAACGCCTGGATGCCGGTCTGTGCGCGTCCGAGGATCAGCGCGTGGATGTCGTGCGTCCCCTCGTAGGTGTTCACGACCTCGAGATTCACGACGTGGCGGATCACGCCGAATTCGTCGGAGATGCCGTTACCGCCCAGCATGTCGCGCGCCACGCGCGCGATATCCAGCGCCTTGCCGCAGGAGTTGCGCTTGAGCAGCGAGGTGATTTCGGGCGATGCGCTGTTCTCGTCTTTCATGCGCCCGAAGCGCAGGCACGCCTGCAGTCCCAGCGTGATCTCGGTCTGCATGTCGGCTAGTTTCTTCTGCACCAGCTGATTGGCGGCGAGCGGCCGGCCGAACTGATGACGATCGAGTACGTACTGGCGCGCGGTGTGCCAGCAGAATTCTGCCGCGCCCAGCGCGCCCCAGGCGATACCGTAGCGCGCCGAATTCAAGCAGGTGAACGGTCCCTTGAGCCCGCTGGCACCGGGCAACAGACCGTCCTCGCCGACCCAAACGTCGTCCATGACGATCTGGCCGGTCACCGAGGTTCTCAGTCCGACCTTGCCGTGCAGCGCCGGCGCTGACAGACCCTTCGATCCCTTTTCGAGCAGGAAGCCGCGGATCTCCCCGTCATCGGTCTTGGCCCAGACCACGAACACATCCGCGATCGGACTGTTCGTGATCCAGGTCTTGGAACCGGTCAGACGGTAGCCGTCGGCGACGCGTCGCGCGCGCGCGACCATGCCCGCCGGATCCGAGCCGTGGCCGGGTTCCGTGAGGCCGAAGCAGCCGACGAGCTCGCCACGGGCCAAAGGCGGCAGCCACTTACGCCGCTGCGGCTCGGTACCGAAGGCGAAGATCGGCAACATCACGAGCGAGGACTGAACGCTCATCATGGATCGGTAACCGGAATCGACCCGCTCGACTTCGCGCGCGATCAGACCATAGCTGACCTGATTGAGACCGGCGCCGCCGTACTGTGCGGCCAACGTCGATCCAAGCATGCCCAGCGCGCCCATCTCACGAAATATCTGCACATCGGTGCGCTCGTTGCGGAAGGCCTCGAGCACGCGCGGGGCCAACGCCGACTGTGCATAGTCGCGCGCGGCATCCCGCACCAGCCGCTCCTCGCTCGTGAGCTGCTGATCGAGTTGCAGCGGATCGTCCCAGTGAAAACTAGCGTCTGTCATGTCCGGTGGCGCCGACTCACAAGCGTGCGCTGCGATCGTGGCCCGTACCGCCGTGTTCCAGTCGGCCGGGGGCCGGCTGGAATGCGCCCGGCCGTCGGCGGTTCTCAGTAGATGACGACGCTGCGGATCGATTCTCCCCGCGTCATCAAATCAAAGCCCTCGTTGATGCGCTCCAACGGCAGCTTGTGTGTGATCAGATCGTCGATATTGATTTTCTTCTCCATATACCAGTCGACGATCTTCGGCACATCGGTGCGGCCGCGTGCACCGCCGAAGGCCGTACCCTGCCACTTGCGCCCCGTCACCAACTGGAACGGCCGAGTCGAGATCTCCTGTCCGGAGGCCGCGACGCCGATGATGGTAGAAACGCCCCAGCCGCGATGGCAGCATTCGAGCGCTTGGCGCATGAGTTGCGTACTGCCCACGCACTCGAAGCTATAGTCGGCGCCGCCGCCGGTCAGCTCCACGAGATACGGCACGAGCTCGCCTTTGATTTCCTTGGGGTTCACGAAGTGGGTCAGACCGAATTTGCGCGCCAGCGGCTCGCGCTTCGGGTTGAGATCCACACCGATGATCTTGTCGGCGCCCACCATCTTGGCGCCTTGAATGACGTTCAGGCCAATGCCGCCCAATCCGAACACCACCACATTGGCGCCGGGCTCGACCTTGGCGGTGAAAATGACCGCGCCGATGCCGGTCGTGACACCGCAGCCGATGTAGCAGATCTTGTCGAATGGCGCATCCTCGCGCACCTTGGCGAGCGCAATCTCGGGCAGCACGGTGTAGTTTGCAAACGTGGAACAACCCATGTAATGCAGCACCGGCTTGCCCTTGAACGAGAATCGACTGGTGCCGTCGGGCATCAGGCCCTTGCCTTGCGTCGCACGGATCTGGGTGCAGAGGTTGGTTTTACGGCTGGTGCAGGACTTGCACTCGCGGCATTCCGGAGTGTAGAGCGGAATCACGTGATCCCCGACCTTGAGGGACTTCACGCCGGCTCCGACTTCGCGCACGACGCCGGCACCCTCGTGCCCCAGGATGCTCGGGAACAGCCCTTCCGGATCGGCGCCCGAGAGCGTGTACAGGTCGGTATGGCAAATGCCGGTGGCCATGATCTCGACCAATACTTCGCCGGCCTTGGGACCAGCCAGCTGCACGGTCTCGATCGACAAGGGCTTACCAGCTTCAATGGCAATCGCGGCGCGGACATCCATCGGTGTGCTCCTTGAGTACGTTGCGGCGGGCCAAAATACCTACTGCATCAACGTGCCGCCGTTGCGCGAACAACACGGGAAAGCCGTCCGCTCAATGGCCGGTCATCATGGTCCCCGAGTGGAGGTGAGCGGACGCCGATCGCTAAAGGCCTTACCGCTGATTTGTTCGATCTAGCGCTCGACGACCACGTGGAAATTATGACAGCCGCTGCGCTCAGATGCCACTGCCGACTGGATCGTCGGACCGCAATCCATATCGATTGATTTTTCAGCAGCTTAGCTAGTGCTCCAGTCGCTTGTGAGGCAGTGCTCACTTCCTTCAGGGCAGCTGCGATCGCACTCCTGTCGTGCGCACTGCTGCCGTTAACTTCCACTGAGGCGCACCGGACGGTGCAGCCGAAGGAGTGTTAGAGGGGTGGACAAAGCCATCGAAGCCGCGCCGTCCGTGGATGCCATGTTTGCCTCGTACGTGCAGCTGGCAACTAACCTGCTTAAGGACGTCAGCGCAGTGTGCCTGCTCGATGGCAAGCTGCGCGTGCGCGGCCGTAGCGGCGAGCTCGACACGAGGGCCGTGGCACAGTCCCTGCGGGCCTTGGGCTGGTGCAACACCATGCAGCGCACGCCGACCGCGCTCGCGCGCCGTGACGGCGCCTGTCTATCGGCCATTCCGCTCGAGCAGAGCGACGGCAGTCTGCTCGGTGTGTTCTGCGTACGGCTGCCGGTGGCCGCAGCCGCCGGCAGCGCGCAGCGGTTGAAGCCGCTGCTCGACTGCGTGCGTCGCGAGCTCGCCACGGCTGTACCGGACGATCGACGCATCCACACTCTGACCGAGCGCTCGTCAGAGCTCGAATGGCTGTTCAAGCTGACGAGCTCGCTCAAAGGCGCCAGCGACGACCGGCGGATTCTCGAGGAATTGCTGAGCGCGGCGACCGAGCGGCTCGAGAGCGCTTACGGCGTGCTGATCGTGCCGGACAAGCGCATTCATGTGGAACGCGACCGTTCCGGCTCGCACGAGTTGCGCGATGCGTGCCAGCAAACGCAGCAGCACTTGATCACCTGGGCTCAGCGCCAGAACCGACCCCTGATTGTCAACGGCAACGGCGCCGGGCGCACTGGCGGTGCGGCCGCGCGCTGCAAGATCCTGTCAGTCCCGGTCGTGCGCGACACGGGCGAGGTGATCGGCGTGCTGGCCTTCTTCAATCCGCCGCAGGCGGCCGACTACCTCGCACGCCACGTTTTCCTGGCCCGGCATCTCGGGCGCCAGACCGCCGCCATCATCGAGACGCAGTTCGATCTGATGACCGGGTTGCACACGCGCGACGGGCTCGAGCAGATGTACGGCCGACTGGCGGCCGACAGCAAGGCCTCGGTCGCGAGTGTCATCTATATCGATGTCGATCACATGCACGTGATCAACGAGCTGCACGGCTTCGAGCTCGGCAATGAGTTGATCGTGCGCATCGCCGATCTTATGGCGCCGCCGCTGCTGCCGGCCGGAGCGGTCGCGGGCCGCATCTCCGGCGACCGCTTTGCCGTCATACTGTCCGCTACCGACACGCACGCTGCCGCCAAGGTCGCGGCGCAACTACAGGCTGCCGCCGCGCGCATCGCCATCGGACCGGCGCAGGAAGCCGTCGATGTTTCGGTCAGCTGCGGCGTCGCCGCGCTGGTGGATATGCCGCAGGGCTTCGCGCGCGCGCTGGCCGCGGCCGAGCTCGCCTGCAAGAGCGCCAAGAAACGAGGGCGCAACCGGGTCGAGCTCTATGCCTGCGAAGACGACAGCATGATGCGTCGTCACGAGGATGTGATCGCCGTCGGTCAGCTGCGCTCGGCCTTCAAGTCCGACCGCCTGCTGCTGTATGCGCAGCCGATCGTACCGCTGCAGAATACTGAGCTGCCCGGAAGCTTCGAGATCCTGCTGCGACTGCGCGCTGCGGACGGCGAGATCATTGCTCCCGGATCGCTGATCAATGCCGCACAGCGCTACCAGCTGCTGCCCACGGTCGATCGCTGGGTGGCCGAGCGTGCACTGCAGACGCTGACCCCCTACCGCAGCGTGCTCAAGAGCCGCGGCATCAGCATATCGATCAACGTATCCGGTCAGTCGATCGGCGATGAGGCCTTCATCCTCCGCTTCACCGACCAGCTCAAGGCCGCCGATCTACCGCACGGCAGCGTCACGGTCGAAATCACCGAGCAGGCCGCCGTCACCAACCTGGCCCGTGCCAACGACATGATCCACCGCCTCAACACCATGGGCTGCCGGCTGGCGTTGGATGACTTCGGCACCGGAGCGAACTCGCTCACCAACCTCAAGAGCTTGGATATCGCGCGCGTGAAGATCGATGGCAGCTTTGTGCGCGACATCCTCACCAACACACGCTCGCAGGTGACCGTGCGCGCGATCGTGGAGCTCGCCAAGGGCTTTGCCATCGATACCGTGGCCGAATTCGTCGAGACTCAGGCGATCGCCGATGCCGTGCGCAAACTCGGCGTCGATTACGCGCAGGGCTACGCATTCGGCAAGCCCGAGCCGCTCAAGGATGCGCTCGAGGCTTTAAGCCGCGATGAATCGCGGCGTTTGCACACGATGTTCCTCGAGATGTGATCCGCGCCGCGGCCCGTGCTCTCAGGGGCCAAACGGATGGCGCAGCACGATGGTCTGATCCCGAGCCGCACCGGTGGAGATCAGATCCAGCGGCACCTCGATCAGCTCCTGGATGCGGTCGAGGTAGCGGCGCGCGTTCAGCGGCAAGGCCGCGTGTTCGCGCAGGCCAACGGTGCTCTCATGCCATCCTGGCACCTCCTCATACACCGGCTCGACGTCGGCATAAGCATCGGCGAACAGCGGTGCGCCGGCCAGGACCTCGCCACCCACACGATATCCGACACAGATGCGGATGGTCTCGAGCCCGTCCAGAACGTCGAGCTTGGTCATGCACAGACCAGAGACGCTCGAGTGCAGCACCGAGCGGCGCAGCGCGACGACATCGAACCAGCCGCAGCGGCGGCGACGGCCGGTCACCGATCCGAACTCGTTACCGACACGCGACAAGTGCGCGCCATCATCGTCGAATAACTCCGTCGGAAAAGGTCCGGCGCCGACGCGGGTGGCGTAGGCCTTCACAATCCCGAGCACATGATCGAAGGCGCGCGGGCCGATGCCGGTGCCGGTGGCCGCACCGCCGGCGGTCGTATTGGATGAAGTCACGTACGGATAGGTGCCGACGTCCACATCGAGCATCGCCCCCTGCGCCCCTTCGAACAACACGTTTGCCCCGCGGGTACGCAGCCGCGCCAGCTCATCGGTGATGTCACGCAGCAGCGGCCGCAGCCGCTCGCAGAACGCCAGCTGCTCATCGAGCGTACGCTGGAAATCGTGCGCCGGCTGGCCGAAATAGCGCTGCAGGACGAAATTGTGAAAGTCGAGCATTTCGCCGAGTTTCGAGGCGAAGCGGTCGCGCTGAAACAGATCGGCCACGCGCACTGCGCGGCGTGCGACCTTGTCTTCGTAGGCTGGACCGATGCCGCGGCCGGTCGTGCCGATCGCATGGATACCGCGCGCCGCCTCGCGCGCGCGGTCGAGCGCCACATGCGAGGGCAAGATCAGCGGGCAGGCCGGAGAAATGCGCAATCGCTCCAGCACCGGCACGCCCTGCGCCCGCAGCATGTCGCATTCGCGAAACAGCGCTTCGAGCGACAGCACGACGCCGTTGCCGATCAGGCACAGCACGTCCTCGCGCAGAACGCCCGACGGAATCAACGACAGAACGGTCTTGCGGCCGTCGATGACGAGCGTATGACCGGCATTGTGGCCGCCCTGGAAGCGCACCACGGCAGCGGCGCGCTCGGTCAGCAGATCGACGATCTTGCCCTTGCCTTCATCGCCCCACTGCATGCCGATGATGATGACGAAGCGCCCCATCAGCGCACCAGGAACAGAATGATCAGACCCACAGCCATGCTGAACAGGCCACCGAGACGCAGCTGCCGCTCTTCCATGGAGGCAAGTTTCCCGAGCAGGCGCTTCATACCTAGCGGGTTGATGAAGGGCATGACTCCCTCGATGATGCAGACAATCGCCAACGCAGCAAAGAAATCAGTCCAATCGAGCCCCACGGTTCACCTTGGAAAGCAACTAGCGCCCGCTAGCGCTGTGCAGATATTTGAAAAACTCGCCCTCGGGCGAAAGCACCAGAATGTCGCCGTCGCGGCCTAAGGCGTTCTTGTAGGCCTGCAAAGAGCGGGTAAAAGCCGCGAATTCCGGGTTGGCGCCATATGCCTTGGCGTAGGTCACCGCTGCGGCCGCGTCGGCCTCGCCGCGAATGCGCTGCGCTTCGCGCGTCGCATCCGCCAGCGTCTGGGCGCGCGCATGCTCGGCGTCGACCCGAATCTTGTCGGCCTCCGCGCTGCTCTGCGCACGCAGCTGCTGCGCCTGGCCGATCAACTTCTGCTGCATACGCTGATACAGCACGTTGGTAGCGTCGTCGGGCAGATCGATGCGCTGCAGCTGTCCATCCACGAGCTCCACTCCGAGCGTTGCCGCCGGAGCGCGCAGCGCCTCGAGGCGCAGAGCGCCGGTGGCTGGACCGGCCGCGGCAATTTGCGCCGACAGTGGCGCGGCTGCCAGCGAGGATCTGATCTGGCCGCGCACGACATCGGCCAGGCGCGCCCCCGCGGCATCTTCATCCCCGCCGGTGGCTTGGAGAAACCGCGCTGGGTCCAATAGTCGCCATCTCAAATAAAAATCGACGGTCAGCGACTTTTGATCCTGCGACAGGAAGCTCTCGCCAAGGAAGGCGTGGGTAATGAGCCGGCGATCGAACTTGTGGACTGCATCGAGCGGCAACTTCAGGTGAGCTCCAGGGCCATAGGTGGCAGGCTGGGTCTGTCCGAAGCGCGTGATCAGCGCTACTTCGCTCTCATCGACCACAAACACCGAGCGCCACAGCAGCATGGCAACGATTGCGACCCCCAACGCAGTGAGCAGGCGCAGCGCCATCACCGCTCCGGCCGCTCGCGGTTGCGTGCATCGTCGCTGGAATCGCCCGCGCCGCCGGCCGATGCGGCCGCGGCCGCTGCCGGGCCGGCTAGCGCAGCAGGCGCAGCGGACTCCCTGCTGCCGTTGCGGATCGCTTCGGCCAGCTTGTCGAGCGGCACATAGATCGTGCTGCCGGTGCCGCTCTTGGTGTCGATGATGAGCTTGTGCGCATGCGCCAGGATGCTCTCCATCGTGTCGATATACATGCGGCTGCGGGTCACTGCGGGAGCCCGGGCGTAGGCCTGCGCCAACTGCGTGAAGCGCTGTGCCTCGCCCTCGGCGGCGGCTCGCGTCTGCGTCGCATAGCCCTGCGCGTCGCTGAGCTGTCGTTGTGCTGCGCTCTGCGCCTTCGGTACGATGTCGCTCCTGTACGCTTCGGCGTCGGCGCGCGCGTGCTGTCGATCCTCGGCGGCTTTGACAGCATCGCGCTGCGCGGACTGAACCGGGTCGGGCAAGCGCACATCGGCCAGATTGACGCCAACCAGATTAACGCCTGCACCGTAGGTATCCAGCGCCTGCTGGATGCGGCCGCGCGCGGTGGCGGCGACGCGCGGACGCGCTTCGCCATCGGCCAGCGAAGCCTGCGAGCTGGCGGCAACCAGCTCGCGCATTATCGTCTCGCTCGCCTGGCGCAAGCTCTCCTGCGGGTCGCGCACCTGGAATAGAAATTTCAGCGGATCGGCGATGCGATACTGGACCGACCAGCTCACGTCGATCAGACCCTCATCGTCGGTCAGCATCAGCGCCTTGGAGTCGAGCGCCTCGATGCGCGTGACATCGAGCTTGGTCATGGTCTCGATCGGCCAGGGCCAGTGCCAGCCGTGGCCGGGCTGCTCGATGGTGACGTAGCGACCGAAGCGCTGCACCACGCCGCGCTCGGACGGGCTGATCTGATAGTAGCCGCTGATGAGCCAGAGGGCTGCGATCAGCAGCACCAAGGCCAGCGCCGCGGTGGCGCGATTGCTGCCCGGACGCCAGAGCTGCTGCACCTGCCGGCGCAGACGCCGCAGCAGTTCATCCAACGACGCGTTATCCGGCGCACCCCGCGGCGGCGGGCGCTTCTTCTCTTCGCCGGGTTGATTCCATGCCATATCGAGGAGCCGGTGTCTGCTGTCCAGTACTGCGCGCTCAGCAGCGCACGATCGCGGCGGGCAATTGCGATTCTAGGTAGGGGTCAAGAGCGGCACAAGGCATGAGGCCCGGTCGCGGCTGAGCCTCGAGCAAGCGGACCCCGGGCAGCGCGGCCCAGATAATCAACTCCGGCGCGGGCAAGTCCACCAACAGCTCGAGCGCTCCATCCTCGAGCGAGCGCTCCTCGCGCACCACGCCGCCGGCGTACAGTCTGGCCCGCAACGCGCCCGCACCTGGCGGCAAATGCAGCCACAGCCGCTGAACCTGCAGCGCCAGCCGCTCGGAGATCGCATCCCGCAGCGATTCCAGACCCAAGCCCGCTGCGGCCCCGATCCAGACGGCGGCGGCCCGGCCCTGCGCATCGCGCTCCAATTGCGCCTCGACACCGACCCGATCGATCTTGTTGTACACGCGCAGCTGCGGGATATCGCCCGCGCCGATTTGCTGCAGCACCTTGTCGACCTGTTCGACGTGCTCGTCGCGACGAGAATCGCTGGCATCGACGACGTGCAGCAGCAGCTGCGCGCCGCGCGCCTCCTGCAGAGTGGATTGAAAGGCGGCGATGAGCTCATGCGGCAGCTCGCGAATGAATCCGACCGTATCGGCAAGCACCACCACCGCACCACCCGGCAGGTGCAGCCGTCGCACGGTCGGATCGAGCGTCGCGAACAGTTGATCGGCGATGTAGACGTCGCTGCCCGTTAGAGCGCGAAACAGCGTCGATTTGCCGGCATTGGTATATCCGACCAGCGCCACCGCCGGCACCGGGATTTCCGCGCGCGCGTTGCGACCGGTTTCGCGTTGCTGCTTGAGACGCTCGAGGCGGCGCGTCAACGAGCGCACGCGGTCAGCGAGCAGGCGTCGATCCGTCTCGAGCTGCGTTTCGCCCGGCCCGCGCAGGCCGATGCCGCCTTTTTGCCGCTCCAGGTGCGTCCAACCGCGCACCAGGCGGCTCGCAAGATGTTTGAGCTGCGCCAGTTCGACTTCGAGTTTGCCCTCGAAGCTGCGTGCGCGCTGAGCAAAGATATCCAGGATCAATCCGCTGCGGTCCAGTACGCGCAAGCCGCTCAACTGTTCGAGATTGCGCTCCTGGCTGGGTGAGAGCGCATGATCGACCAGGATGATGTCAGCCTGTTGTGCGCGCGCCGTCTCGGCGATTTCTGCCGCTTTGCCGCTGCCGACGAAATAGCGCGGATCGGGCCGAGCGCGACGTCCGGTGATGCAGGCCACTGGCAGCGCGCCGGCGGAACGGGCCAGTTGTGCGAATTCCTCGAGATCCTCGGGCTCGACTGCAGCGCCCAGCCCCAGGCGCACGAGCAATGCACGCTCAGCGGCGCGCGGGCGCTCGTACATGCCTTTGTCCGTACCTTCGCATCAATCCGCCGCAGTCTCCGCCGTCGCGCCCTCCTCCACGGCCAGACGCACGGCGCGCGCCGGCACGACGGTGGAGATCGCATGCTTGTAGACCATTTGGCTCACGGTATTCTTCAGCAGCACCACGAATTGATCGAACGAATCGATCTGGCCCTGCAGTTTGATGCCATTGACGAGATAGATCGACACTGGAACGTGTTCTTTGCGTAGAGCGTTCAGGAAGGGGTCTTGTAAAGATTGGCCTTTGGCCATGGGTTTCTCCTTATTTTTCAAGCGGCTCTGCTGTTAAACTTCAGCTATGCAATAGCGGGTGGGCACTGCCACGTTGGCAGCCCCGTGGGGATGCGACACATTGTGATTAATTCTAGCACCCCGGGTCGCAGCGGTCATGCGCGAGAGGCAGCAGAAATTTGCTCTGCGAGAGTCTCCACAATTCCTACAGATGTGTCGCCAAGTAGCGTCATCTCGCGCTCACGGCGCAGCCATGTGAGCTGCCGCTTGGCGAGCTGCGCCGTCGCGGCGACGGCCATCGCGGAGGCCTGCGCGAGCTTAAGTTCACCGGCGCAGTGCAGCCACAGCTGCCGATAGCCGACCGCGCGCATGGATGCATGACGCGGCGTCAGATCCCCGCGCGCATACAAGGCCCGCACCTCATCCACCAAACCCGCGGCAAGCATTGCTTCGAAGCGCGACTGCAAGCGCTGACGCAGTTGCTCGCGCGCGCTTGGCCAGAGCGCATAGCGCATCCAGCGGTATTGCGCCTGCGGCGGCTGCGTGCGCTGCTGCCAGCGTGAGATCGGCACGCCAGTGAGCCGGTAGACTTCAAGCGCGCGTTGCAGTCGCTGCGCATCCTGCGGTGCGATGCGGGCCGCCGCAGCGGGGTCGACGTCGCTCAATTCGGCATGCACGGCGGCCCAGCCGCGCTCGGCAGCCAGCGCATCGATCTGCCGGCGTACTTCCGGCGAAGCCTCCGGCAGCCCCGCCAGACCCTCGCGCAGCGCCCGCAGATACAGCATGGTGCCGCCGACTAACAGCGGCAGCGCACCGCGCGCATGAATAGCGGCGACGGCCGAACGCGCCTCGCGCACGAAATCCCCGGCGGAATAGCTCTGCGCTGGATCGCGAATGTCGATCAGATGGTGCGGCACGCGCTCGCGGATCGCAGCCTCCGGCTTGGCCGTGCCGATGTCCATGCCGCGGTAAACCTGCGCCGAATCGACGCTCACGATCTCGACCGGCCGCTGCGCTGAGAGATGCTCCACCAGCGCCAATGCGCATGCGCTCTTGCCGGTACCGGTGGGCCCCGTAAGCACCACCAGCAGCGGCGGCGCCGCCGCCGACATCAGCGTCCCCGCAGGAACAGTTGATCGATCTCGCGCAGCGACAGCCGCATCCACGTCGGCCGCCCGTGGTTGCACTGACTCGCGCGATCGGTCTGCTCCATCTGACGCAGCAGGGCGTCCATCTCCGCGAGGCTCAGCGAGTGCTGGCCGCGAATCGCGATTCGGCAGGCGATGCTGCCGAGTACGCGGTGAGCAGCGCCGTCGAGGTGGACTGCGCCCTCGCCGCCGACCAGCTCGCGCGCCAGATCGCACAGCAGTCTGACGACGTCGCTGCGAGCGAGCAGCGCGGGCACCTGGCGCAGCAGCAAACGTTCGGGTCCCTCGCGGTACAGGCCGAAGCCGAGCCGCTCGAGATCGGCGCGCTCGGCCAGCAGCGCCTCGATCTCATGCTCAGCGGCTGTCAGCGGCAGCGGTTCGAGCAGCAACTGCGCGGCCGGCATTGCGGCGTCGTATTGAGACTTGAGCTGCTCGTACAGCACGCGCTCATGAGCCGCGTGCGTATCGACCACGATCAAGCCCTCACGGCTCTGGGCCAGGATGTAAAGGCCGTGCAGCTGGGCGATCGGCACACCCAGCGGGTGCGCTTGGCGCTCGAGCTCACTGACCGACAGCGCCTGCAGTGCCGCAAAGCTGCTGCGGGCATAACTGCGCGCACTCTCCCATGAGGCACTGCCGGGCTCAGGCCTGGCAGGCTCAAAGGTGAATGTGCCGGTGCCTTGCGTCGGCGAGTGCGCGGCCTGACTGCCCGTCACGCCGGCGGCATCGCTCGATGCGGTCGGCGCAGGGGATTGCGTGAGGCCGGTCATGATCTGGGTCGCCGCCGGCAGGCCGGCGGTTGGCCGGGTGCTCGCAAGCGCGCCCTCAATGCTTCGGAACACACTGTCATGCACCGCGCGACTGTCGCGGAAGCGCAGCTCGAGCTTGGCCGGATGCGCGTTGACGTCGATCTGCCGCGGATCGAGCGTCAAATGCAGCACGTAGCTCGGATGACGGCCCTGATAAAGAACATCCCGAAACCCGAGCCGAACGGCGTTGCCGAGCAGGCGATCGCGCACTGCCCTGCCATTCACGAACCAGAACTGGCGATCCGGCTGCGCGCGCGCCGCGGTGGGCAGTCCGAGCCAGCCCGAGAGGGCGAGCGCGCCGGTACTGTGATCGATGCGCATCGCGCGGCTGCGAAATTCGGGCCCGATGATGCGATCGAGACGCTGCTCGATCGCTTGCGGCTCATGGGCCGCAGGGAGATTCAGGATCTCGCGGCCGTTGTGCCGCAGCCGCACCGCCACGGAGCTGGCCGCGAGCGCCAGTCGCTCGACCTGCCGCAGGATATGACCGAATTCCGTGCTCGGGCTGCGCACGAATTTGCGCCGCGCCGGTACGTTGTAGAAGAGATCGCGCACTTCCAGACTCGTACCGACCGGATGCGCAGCCGGCTTGAGCGGCGAGCGAATGCCGCCCTCCACCGAGAGTTCCCAGGCCTGCTCGAGATCGACGCGCCGGGAGATCAGCCTGAAGCGAGCCACCGAGGCGATCGATGGCAGCGCCTCGCCGCGAAACCCAAAACTGGCGATGGCTTCGAGATCCTCGAGTGTCGCGATCTTACTGGTGGCGTGGCGCTCGAGTGCCAAGGCCAGCTCCTCAGGCGCAAGCCCGCAGCCGTCGTCGCGCACACGAATCAGACCCAAACCCGCGCCCTCGACATCAATGTCGATGCGGCGTGCGCCGGCGTCGAGCGCATTCTCGAACAGCTCCTTGACCACCGAGGCCGGACGTTCGATGACCTCGCCGGCGGCGATCTGATCAATGAGATTGGGAGGAAGGACCCGGATCGGCATGCGCGCCCCAGGCTGCGAAAGTGCCGCAGTTTACACGTACGTGCAGCAGGCGGCCGCGGCCCGCGGAACCGCAGGCAGGGGGCGGCAAGCAGTCGCAGCTCGCGCTGCGACGAGCCGCGAGTTATGAGCCGTTACGCGCGAGCGGCTCTGCGAGCTGCCCGTTCGGGTTGCGCACGTGCGCGAACAGACTGCCTTCGGGTGGAAACTTCCGAAAATAGCTGCCGATACCGGCGAAAATCGCCTCCGCGAGCCGCTGCTGGTGGGACGGCGTGCGCAGCAGGCGCTCCTCGGCAGGATTGGAGATGTAGGCGGTCTCGATGAGCATCGAGGGAATGTCGGGCGATTTGAGCACCACGAACGCGGCCTGCTGTACTTCGCGCTTGCGCACCGCTCCCACCCCGTCCAATGCATTCAGCACGCGGTCGGCCGCTTCCGAACTCTCCCCGATGCTCTCGCTCTGCGAAAGATTCAGCACCACTGAGCGCAGTTCCGGCTTCAGCTCGGAGAGCGAGATGCCGCCTTTGAGATCTGCGGCGTTCTGCTCTTCGGCGAGAATCTTGGCCGCCTGACTCGAGGCACCGCGCTCCGAGAGCACGTAGACCGATGCGCCGGAGATCTCACGGTCACGAATCGCATCGGCATGAATCGACACGAACATGTCGGCGTGCGCGGCCTTGGCACGCTGCCGGCGCTCGACCAGATTGACGAAATAGTCGCCATCTCGGGTCAGCACCGCGCGCATGCCCGGTGCTCGATTGATGCGCGCCGCCAGCGCCCGTGCAATGGCGAGCGTGACGTCCTTTTCGTGCGTACCGGCCGCACCACTGGCACCGGGATCGTCGCCGCCGTGCCCGGCATCGACCGCGATGACCACCGCTCGCTCAGCGCCGCTCGGTGCGTGCGCGGCACGAACGCTCAGCACCGCTACCGGCGGCGGCTGCACCGGTGAGGCCGGCGGCGGCTGCACCGGTGAGGCCAGCGGCGGCTGCACCGGCGAGGCCGGCGGCGGCTGCACCGGCGAGGCCGGCGGCGCGGCGGCACCGGCGCTTGATTGCAGGGCGATGCGCAGCTGCCATTCGCCGGCCCGCAGCGCCTGCTGTTGCAGCTGCATCGGCGAGCTCAAATCGAGCACCAGGCGCAGACCGCGCGGCGCGCTCTTGCCCGCGCGTATCGCCGTCACGGCGCCCCCGGCCGGAGGCGGCGGCCACGAGGTCGCCGAGCGCGTATCGGGCAGATCGATGACCACGCGCTCGGGGCTGTGCAGGCGAAACACATGTCGCGCCACGGGCGCGGTCAGTGACAGTGTGAGCAGGGCGGTTCCCGGGCTCGATTGCAACTCGACGCGCCGCAGCTGGACTTGCGGCGTACTGGAATGGTTGGCGGCGAGGGCGCTACCCGACGCCGACCAGGCACTCAGCGCCGTTGCAGCGGCCGCCAGCGACACCGCCAGCGCACCGGGTTTATGAGATGCACGCATGAATAGCCGCCTCGAGACCTCGACTGCGTAACGCCAAACGCTTGCCTCCCTCCGATCGAAAGCGCCGGGAAATGTAAGTCGATCCTAGGAGATATTCAAGCTTTATTAGCCAGATACGTCAGTAAGCTCATTTTAGCTGTGACATGGCAGGGAGCGCTCGACCCGCGCCAGCCAGTCAGCGCCGGCAGCCGTCTGCGCCTCGATCTCGGCGCACCGCCCGTCGGCGGCCACCGTCAGCTGCACAGCCAAGTCCGGCTTGGGCAGCGCGGCGGCTGCATGCTCGGGCCACTCGACGAGCCAGAGCGTATGGGGCCCGAAATAGTCGCGCAGCCCGAGTTGCTCGAGCTCGCGCGGATCGCTTAAGCGGTAGCAATCGAGGTGCACGGCCAGCCCCTTGCGCAGCGGGTAGGTCTCGAGTAACGCGTAGCTCGGGCTGCGAACGGTCTCAGCCACGCCGAGCGCTGCAAGCAGCGCGGCTGCCAGCGTGGTCTTGCCCGCACCGAGCTCCCCGGACAGGAACAATAGCCGCGGCCCCGGCTCGCCCCACGGACAGCCGTGCGCGAGCGCTGCGGCAAGTCGCGCGGTATGCGCCGCGCTGTGCAGCCACCAGATGCTGCGCACGCTACAGGTTGACTCGGCGGTTCAGTGCCTCCGCCAGCTCGAGGGCCAGAATGCCGCGACTGCGCTCGCGCGCGAGGTCATCGCCCGCCAGTGCGTGCGCCAGCACGCCGGCACACGCAGCCCGCCAGGCGTCGCCGCATTGGCCGAGAATCCCCGCAATGGCCCCGGTCAGCACGTCGCCCATGCCGGGCGCGGCCATCGCAGCGTTGCCTCGCTCGCACAGGGCCGGTATCCGGCCGTGCGCTCCGACCAGTGTGCCAGCCCCTTTCAGAACGATGACCGAGCCGGCGTGGCGCTCCTGCAATGCGTGCAAGGCGGCCAGGCGATCGGCTTGAATGGCGGATGCATTGCTACCCAGCAGCCGGCCGGCCTCGCCCGGATGCGGCGTCAGCACCGATCCGGCGGGCGCTGGCCGGCCGCTGCGGGCGAGCAGATTCAGCGCGTCGGCATCGACGATCAGCGGCTTGCCGCAGGCAAAGACGCACTCGAACATCGATCTCGCCCAATCCGACTGCCCGAGACCCGGTCCGACCGCCACGACGTCGGCCGGCTCGAGCAGCGCTGCGAGCTCCTCGGCATCCCGCACGCCGTGCACGATGAGCTCCGGTCGGCCGGCAACGACCGCGTTGAGATTGTCGACGGCGGTGGCGACGGTCACGAGACCGGCGCCGACCCGCAGACAACTCTCGCCAGCCAGTCGAACCGCACCGGGCATGCCCGGTCCACCGCCTACAAGCACGATCCGGCCGAAATCGCCCTTGTTGGCCTCGCGGCTGCGACGCGGCAAGGCGCGGGCGATCTCGCTCTCGACCAGCCGCGTGAGCAACGGCTGGAAGCGCGCCTCCGCGGGCGCAGACACCTCAAGGTCGTCGAAAATGAGCCGACCGACCAGCTCGGGCCCGGCGCCGAGAAACAGGCCGGTCTTGAGCGCAACGAAGCTGATCGTGCAATCCGCGCGCACCGCCGTGCCCATGACCGCGCCGCTGTCGGCATTCAATCCCGAAGGCAGATCGAGCGCAAACACCGGCCGACCGCAGGCGTTGATCGCCTCAATCGCCCGTGCCAAAGCCGTCCGCACGGGTTCGCGCAAGCCGGTTCCAAGCAAGGCATCGACAATGAGTTCCGTCCCAGCGAGCAGCGTCGCATCGAAGGCATGGATGCGACCGTCGCTGGCGCGAAACTCCTCCCAGGCGCGCTTCGCATCGCCGTGCAACGTTTCCGGCGGCACCGCGGCGAGCACCTCGACGGCAAGCCCCGCCGCCTGCGCAAAACGCGCCAGCACATAGCCGTCGCCGCCGTTGTTGCCGCCACCGGCGACGACGGTGATGCGCATGGCGGTCGGCCAGCGGCTGCGCATCGCACGCAGCGCGGCCTCGGCCGCCCGCCTCATCAAGGTGTATCCGTCCGTGCCCTGCGCAATCGCGTATGCATCGAGCGCGCGCACCTGCGCGGCGGAGTACAGATCGTT
This sequence comes from Steroidobacteraceae bacterium, assembly GCA_035605115.1. Lineage (GTDB taxonomy): Bacteria > Pseudomonadota > Gammaproteobacteria > Steroidobacterales > Steroidobacteraceae > FEN-1191. The sequence goes on from DATNHF010000033.1 coordinate 66,823, forward strand.
GGGGGAGGACATCGCTTGATTATACTGAGCGTGACCAGATGCCCATGCATGAGTTAACCCATTCAGCAGCTGCGCTGCGTCGCGCGATCGAGGCGGCGGCGCACGCCCTAGGCTTCGATGCGATCGGCATTGCCGATATCGTGCTGACCGAAGATGAGCGGCACCTCGAAGACTGGCTGCGGCGCGGCTGGCACGGACAAATGCATTACATGGCTCGGCACGGCCGCCGTCGCACGCGCCCGGAGCAGCTCCTGCCCGGCACGCTGCGCGTGATCTGCGCGCGCATGAACTACTGGCCCGGCGATGGGCGTGACGCCGGCGAGGTGCTGGCGCAGACGCAGCTCGCTTACCTCTCGCGCTACGCCCTCGGCCGCGACTACCACAAGCTCATGCGCAAGGCTCTACGTCAGCTAGCCGAGACCATTGCCACCCTCGCCGGACCGCATGGCTATCGGGTCTTCGTCGACAGTGCGCCGGTGCTCGAGAAGGCACTGGCGCGCAATGCCGGCATCGGCTGGATCGGCAAGCACACCAACCTCATTGCGCGCGATGCCGGCTCGTGGTTTTTCCTCGGCGAGATTTACACCGACCTGCCGTTGCCGCCCGACGCGCCCGCCAGTGCACACTGTGGCAGCTGCACGGCCTGCCTGCCCGCCTGTCCTACCGGCGCCATCGTGGCGCCCTATCAGCTCGACGCGCGTCGCTGCATCTCGTACCTCACGATCGAGCTCCAGGGAGCCATCCCTGAAGCGCTGCGTCCGCTGATGGGCAATCGCATCTACGGCTGTGACGACTGTCAGCTGGTCTGCCCGTGGAACAAATTTGCGCGCGCGGCGGCGCAGCCCGATTTTCGAGTTCGCCACGGCTTGGATGCGCCGCGACTCACGGAGCTATTCGGCTGGAGCGCCGCGCAGTTCGATCAGCGCATGCGCGGCTCGGCTATCTTCCGCATCGGCTACGAGCGCTGGCTGCGCAACATCGCGGTAGCGCTCGGCAACGCGCCAGGCAGCCCGGCCGTACGGGCGGCGCTGCAGGCGCGGCGTGAGGATGCCTCGCCGCTGGTGCGCGAACACGTGCGTTGGGCGCTCGAGGCACAGCGCTCACGCAGCGCCGCGCCCTGAGCCGCCCAGAAGCGGCCCCCTCAAGGGGACGCCGTCCATTTCGCAAGCCACTCCTGCACCGCGCGGAACCAGCGCTGTGCGTGCTGCGGCTTCAACAACCAATGATTCTCATCGGGAAAGTACAGAAATTCGCTCGGTATGCCGCGCCGCTGCAGGGCGGTGAAGGTGGCCACGCCTTGCTCCAGCGGAACACGAAAATCCTGGCCGCCATGGATGACCAGCATCGGCACCGACCAATCAGCCACGTGATCCACAGGATTGAAGCGCTCGAAGTTCTGTGGCTGCGCAAACGCAGTACCCTCGTGCTCCCACTCCTCGAACCAGAGCTCGTCACTGCTGTAATACATCATGCGGCTGTCGAAGACGCCCTCATGCGTGACCAGGCAGCGCCACGGCGCGGCCGCATCGAGTCGCCAGTTGCCTTCGATCCAGTTGGTCATGTAGCCACCAAAACTGCCGCCGAGCGCGCAGGCGCGGCTGCCGTCGAGATACGGAAAGGCGCTGAGGGCGTAACTCCAGCCCTTCTGCAGATCCTCAAGCGGTCGGTCACCCCAGTGCCCGCGCACCGCGTCGGTGAACGCCTGGCCGTATCCGAGCGAACCGTGAAAGTCGATCAGCACCACGGCATAGCCGGCCCCGGCGTAGGCTTGCGCGTTCCAGCGGTAATGGAATTCATTGGCCAATGAATTTTCCGGGCCGCCATGGATCAGCAATAGCACCGGATATTTTCGCCCGGGCTGGTAACCGACGGGTTTGACCACGTAGCCGTGCACGATGTCGCCGTTCCAGCCCCGGAACGAGAATGGCTGGTAATCGCCGAGGGCAACGCCTGCGAGCCGCTCTTGATTGTGGTGAGTAAACTGCACGCTGCGGCCGCTGCGCACGTCGATGTGGAACAGTTGTGTCACCGCCCCGAGCGAGTCGAGCGCATAGACGACGCCGGCGTGTCCGACATCGAAGCCGCGCACCGTACCCTGGTCTGTCAGGGGCACAATGCGCGCACGCTCCACATCGATCATGAACAGTCGTCGCTGTCCGTCCTCATCAGCCACCGTATAGAGCAACCGGCCGTCGCCTGACCAGCGCAGCAGTGCCGACGATCGATCCCAGTTCGGCAGCAACTCGCGCGTAGCGCCGCTCGAGAGGTCTTTGAGCATGATGCCGAAGCGATCGGCCTCGAAACCCGGGCGCTTCATGGCGCGATAGGCCAGCGTTCTGCCGTCAGGCGATACCGCAGGGCCGGCATCCCATGCCGGATTCGCGGCGGTCAGATTGCGCGGCAGGGTCGCGCCATCGATGTCGACCCGATACAGATCGAAGTTCGTGCTCCAGGGCTCGTTGCTGCCGGCAATGCGCGTCGTGAAGATCAGCGCGCGGCTGTCGGGCGTAAAGCTCCATTCGCTGTCGTCCCCAAAGGGTTTGGAGGGCACGTCGGCATCAATGCCTTGCGTGAGCGACACCGGTGCGCCCCAGGCAATGCCTTGCTCATCCAGCGCATAGGCGAACAGCTGCGAGCGCGTGCCATTGGCCCAGCTGTCCCAATGCCGCACGAACAGACGCTCGAACAGGCGGCCGTTGTCCTTCTGTGTCGCGCGCTCTTCCAGCCGCCGTTTGGTGCAATCGAGACTGTCACAGTCCGGAAAGACGTTCATCGCCACGACGATGTGCTTGCCGTCCGGCGCGAGCATGAAGCTGCCGACCTCGAGCGGCCCGTGCGTAACCGCCTGCGCCTCTCCCCCTGCGAGGTCGAGCCGCCAGACCTGCGAATTGCCCGAACGCGTCGACAGGAAGAACAGCAGTTTGCCGTCGCCGCGCCAGCGCGGCGCAAAACTCGACACGCCGGGCGCCGTGAGGCGGCGCGCAATGTGCGCCTCGGAGCTCGCAACGCTCGCATCCGGCACCGGCGCAAGCCAGATGCTGCCGATGGTCCGATTGGCCGCAAGATCGGTCTCAAGCAGCTGGTAGGCAACCGATCGGCCATCGGGCGAGAGCCGCGGATCGGCCACACGATCGAGCGCGATGAGATCGTCGAAATTGAACGCACGCGCTACAGCCGCCTGGATCATCGGGGCGAGCGAGAGTCCAAGCGCGCCGCTCAGAGCCAGCAGGCAACGCCGCGCGGCGCAGCGGCGTATGGCGGCGCACACGCGTGGAGGCCGCACTCATCCTCCGGCAGTTCGCAGATTGTCGATCAGCCGTGCGCGGCCGAGGCGCACGGCTGCCAGCACGATCAGGTCGGTCGAACCCGCGCTCGGAGTGGCTAGATCGCCTGCCGAGAGAATCGAAAAGTAATCGGGTCTCATGCCGGCGCGCTCGAGCGCCTGCCAACCTTGCTGCTCGAGCTCAGCGTAATCACGCCGGCCAGCGGCCAAGGCATCCACGGCCGCGCGCAGCGCTCGATAGAGCGCCGGCGCGCGCGCGCGCTCCGGCGCGTCCAGATAACGGTTGCGCGAGCTCAAGGCCAGGCCGTCACTCGCCCGCACGGTCGGCGCACCGACCACTTCGACGGGCAGTGCCAGATCGAGCGTCATGCGGCGGATTACCATGAACTGCTGATAATCCTTTTCACCAAAGACCGCGACATCCGGGCCGATGATGCCAAACAGTTTTGCGACCACCGTCGCGACGCCGTCGAAGTGCCCGGGCCGCACCCGGCCGCACAAAATCTCCGCCAGCCCGCGCACGCTCACGAGCGTCTGCTGAGTGCCATGACACGGGTAGATTTCCGCCACGCTCGGTGCAAACAGCAGATCGCAGTGAGCGTCGCGCAGCATTTGCTCATCCTCGAGCAGCGTGCGCGGGTAAAGTGCAAAATCCTCGTCCGGCCCGAACTGTATCGGGTTGACGAAGATGCTGGCGATGACGTGCGCCGCGCGGGCGCGCGCGACAGCGAGCAAACTGGTATGGCCGGCGTGCAGGTTGCCCATCGTTGGGACCAGCGCAACGCGCTCTCCGGCGGCGTGCCAGCCGCGCACGTGGGCACGCACCGCCTCGATGGTCGTGACGGTCTGCATCTGGCCTCAGCTCAGAAGCAGTGCTCGGGGGCCGGATACTCCCCCGATTTGACCGCTTGCACATAGCGCGCCACCGCCTCCTGCAGTGAGGCGGCGCCGGCCATGAAATTACGCACAAACCGCGGTTTGCGGCCGGAAGTGATATCCAGAATGTCGTATAGCACCAGGATCTGGCCGTCGGTGTGGGGTCCGGCGCCAATACCGATCACGGGCACCTTAATCGCTTGAGCGATCGTGCGACCGAGATCCGAAGGAATGCATTCCAGCAAGACCAGGTCGGCGCCCGAAGCTTCCAGCGCCAGCGCATCCTCGAGCATGCGCTGCGCGGCCGAGGAGTCACGTCCCTGCACCCGAAAGCCCCCCGTTTTGTGCACCGATTGCGGCTTGAGTCCCAGATGAGCACAGACGGCAATGTCGTGGCGGGCCAGAAACTCGACGATGTCGGTCTGACCTTTGCCACTTTCGAGCTTGATCATGCGCGCGCCGCCCTCTTGCATCAGGCGCACCGAATTGGCCAACGCCAGCTCGGGCGAGGGGTAGCTCATGAACGGCAGATCGGCGATCAGAAAGGGTCGGTGCAGACCGCGGGACACCGCGGCGCAGTGGTAGACCACGTGATCCATGGTGACCGGCACCGTGGTGTCATGGCCCTGGATGACCATGCCGAGGGAGTCGCCGACCAGCGCCACGTCGACGCCGGCGGCATCGAGTAGCACCGCGAAGCTGGCATCGTAAACGGTCAGGCAGGCGATCTTCTCGCCGCGCTCTTTCATCTGCTCGAGCGTATTGAGCGTGACCGGCGGACGATCGGAGTCGCGCAACTGCAATTGCGTATACATGGCCGCTCAGGATGCGGCAGATGGCAGCGCCACGCAACCAACTGCACCGGCGGCGGCTCTAGAGTGCGGCATGACGCAGCGGATTATAATAAAGCCGCCCGCGCCGCATGCGCTGTATGGCAGCGAGCAACTCCGCGAAGTCCGCCTCGCTGCCGATCGGATCGATGGCCGCGGCGTTGACGATCAGCAACGGCGCGGCTTCGTATTCGTGGAAAAACCGGGCGTAGGCATCGTTGAGCCGCTCGAGATAGCGTCGGTCGATGAACTGCTCGTAGGCAATCGCGCGTCGACTGATGCGTCCGAGCAGCACGTCGACGGGCGCCTGCAGATAGATCACCAGATCCGGCTTGGGCGCATCGATCGCGAGGCGCGAGTAGACCTGCTCGTAGAGCCGGTATTCCTCGTCCTCGAGCGTGGTACGGGCAAACAATCTGTCCTTGTCAATGAGGTAATCGGCCACACGTAGCGGGGCAAACATATCGTGCTGCTGCAGCGTCGTAAGCTGCTGGGTGCGCTGGAACAGAAAGTACAGTTGTGCCGCAAGCGCACCGGCGCGCGGATTGCGATAAAAGCGCTCGAGAAACGGATTGGTGTCGGCGCGCTCCAGCACCAACTCGGCGCCCAGAGTCTGCGCGAGCTTGATCGCGAGCGCGCTCTTGCCCACCCCGATCGGTCCTTCCAGCACGATGAAGCGGTGCGGCGGATTCTCTGACGTCATTGTCTTGAAGGTTCGCTGTCCAGACGCCAGAGGCCCTCGCAGCCGACTCGGGCGAGCAGTTCCGTGACCCGCCCGCAACCCGGTACCGGCAGCTCTGGAGCCACCTCGGCCAGAGGATACAGAACGAAATTGCGCTCCACTATCCCGGGATGCGGCAGCTGCAGCTCTGCTGTCCGCAGCGTCAAGTCGCCGAACAGCAGCAGATCCAGATCGATGCGGCGCGGGCCCCAGCGCTCGCGCGCCGGGGCGCGTCCGAGAGCGCGCTCGAGTTGGCGCAGCTCAGCGAAGAACTCGGTCACGTCGAGCGCAGTGAGCAGCCCCGCCACCGCATTGACGAAATCCGGCTGCGCCACGGGCCCCATCGGCTTGGAGCCATAAAGGGAGGATTGACGCACGAGCCGCGTGGAGCGCAGCTCGGCCAGTGCCGCGATAGCGCGGCGAACCTGCATCGCGGGATCGTCGAGATTGCTGCCCAGAGCCACGAAGGCCGGATGCCAAAGCATTCAAGCCGGGCCGCGAAAGCGCCGACGGCGCCGCCGGTGGCTACCGCGCGGCGATGAGGCACCGGCGGCATCGCCCGGCAGCGCATTCTGCGCCTGCTCACCGCTGGCAGCCGGGTTTGCTGGAGTTCGTGCACCGCGCGAGCTCGTCAGGGTATCGAGCAAGGCCGGGCGCTGTTCGGGTTCGGCCGCCTGCAGCTGTGTCCACCAAGCGGCAATCTCCGCCGGCGCCAAGCCCAACTCGGCGCGCAGCATCAGCAGGTCAAATGCCGAGCGAAAGCGAGGCTGCTCGAGCAACCGCAAGGCGCGCTTGCCTCGCGGCTGTTCGAGACGCGGCTGCAAGCCATACATTTCTCTGACACCGAGAGCCACGCGGCGCGGAATTGTCACGCGGGTTGCCGCCGCCCGCAGCGTGCGGTCGCAGGCTTCCACAATGGCGCCGAGCTCATGCCAGCGCTGCGGCGGTAATGATTCGATGACCTGAGCGATCGGTCCGTAGAGCAGCAACGCAAACAGGAACGTCGGCGTGACCGGCTTGTCAGCTGCCACCCGTTCATCGGTGTTGCGCAGTCCCCGCCGCACAAGCCGTTCGACCAGGCCATCGGGATAGGCTGTGAGATAGCGCTCGACGGCCGGGAACAGTACCTCGAGCAGCTGCCGCTGCCGCAGCACCTCGAGGCTGCGTTCGCCGTGACCGGTCAGGAACAGCTTGAGCGTTTCATCGAACAACCGCGCCGCGGGCACGCCCGCGAGCAGTGAGCGCAGGCGCGGAATCGGCGCCGCTGTCGGCGGGTCGAGAACGAATCCGAGCTTGGCCTCGAAGCGCGCGGCGCGCAGCATGCGCACCGGGTCCTCGCGGTAGCGGGTCTCGGGATCGCCGATCAGTCGCAGCCGATGCGCGGCAATGTCCTCAGCGCCGCCGACGAAATCCCAGAGCGAAAAATCCGCGATGTTGTAATAGAGCGAGTTGACCGTAAAATCCCGCCGCCAGACATCTTCCTCGATGCTGCCGTAGACGTTGTCACGCAACAGCCGTCCGTGGGTGTCGAGCACGCGCTCATGGTCTATACCGTTGAGCTCGGCCTCATCGTCGAGCTCGGATTCCTCATCGAGTTCGGGAGCCTCGCCCTCCTCGGGATCGGCTTGAGGCACCGGCTCCTCGCTCGGTAGCGGCGCGGTGGCTGCGCGGAAGGTCGCAACCTCGATGACCTCACGTCCGAACACCACGTGCGCCAGGCGAAAGCGTCGGCCGACCAAGCGGCTATTTCGAAACAGTCTGCGCACTTGATCAGGCAAGGCGTTGGTTGCGACATCGAAATCCTTCGGGTGACGCCCGAGCATGACATCGCGCACGCAACCGCCGACCAGGAATGCCTGATAGCCGGCCTCCTTGAGCCGGTAGAGAACGCGCACTGCGTTGCTGGAGATGTTGGAGCGGGAGATGTTGTGATCGGCACGGGGAATGATGCGTGGCGATGCGCCAATCGGCGCGACCGGAAGAGTTTCGTTCAAATCGTCATTCCCGCTTGAGCAATCACGTTGGGCGCCTATAATACCGCGCCTTCTCGAAGCCTCCCGCTCTGCTCGCTCCCTTCGTCTAGAGGCCTAGGACACGGCCCTCTCAAGGCTGGAACACGAGTTCGAATCTCGTAGGGAGCGCCA
>DATNHF010000034.1:0-23988 GCA_035605115.1 Steroidobacteraceae bacterium
GAGCAGCAGGTAGGGGCAGCGCGCCAGCCGCTGCCGCGCCGTGTCGTCCAATGCGCGCCACAAGCCTCGCTGCGTGCTCACGAGGCGCGAGCACTCCTCGGGGCTTGAGGCCGCCGCGCGCAGAATCTCGAGCAGCAGCTCGTTGAGCTCGGCGATGGGGCAGAGCAGGGCGGCGTCCCAGCGATTTTCGTCCATGACATTCCTCCGTGTTCGGGCCAGATATCCTGCCGCATCCTCGCTTCCCGCCATCGCCCATATCTGCGATAGTTGTTCTTAAATTGTTACTTGTAACATTTCTAGCACAAGGAGTTCCGATGCGCATCCATGACGACCGCTACAGCCGCGACCGGCGCCGCTTCGAAGTCGCACTGCGTTTCATTCAGCATGAGGCCCGCACGCATACCATCCGCCAGTGGACTGGCCTCACCGACGACCGGATCCGCAAGCTCTATCGCTTTTATGCGGCTGAAACCGGCGGCGCAGCCCCCGTGCGCCATCGCGGCAAGTCACCGCAGCAGTCGGCCTTCTTCACGCGCAGCGCCCGTGCGCGCCATCAAAGCGCCCTGCTCGCGAGCCTGTGCCGCATTTGCGGCGCACTGCCGCGCGCGCCGGCGGCCGACAGCGCGCGCGGCCTCGCCGGGCTCAACCGCGCGCAGCTGCTGTGCCATGCCTATGAGATCTATCGCGCCGAAACGCCCGCGCCGCTGATCAGCTTCGAGCACGCCATATTTCTGCTGAGCGCACTGTGGCGCGGCGAGGAGCTGCTGTTGGGAGCCTGCCGCGACTGCAGCGCGTTGCTCGTGACCGATCGCTGGTCGCTGCGCATGCCACGCTGCATCGTCTGTGCTGCGCACCGCGCCGTGCCGAGCACACTCGACGAGGCTGCAGCGCCAGCCTGAAGCGGCAACCTGGGGGTTGCCGCTGCACGCGGCGGTCTGCAACACTGCAGCCATGAGCAACGCTGCGACCTTAAGCCTGCTGCGCGATGCGGAACTGCGTCTGCAGCCGGACTGGGTCGAGGTGGCGCGCGCCGATCCGGCTACTCGCTTCCTGATCTGCCGTGGCACCACCCACCTGGTCTGGCGCGATCCGGAACCCAGGATCGCCTTCCTGGGCCCCGAGAACGAAATCATCGGCGCCATCGATGCCTCGCGGCTGGTGCTGCTGGGCTGGTTTGGCGGCGAACGCTGCGTGCTGGTGGATCTGCCGCCCGACCTGTCGCTGTCCCCTGCCGGTGCGGTGTTCGAGGAATTGCGGCCGCTGCTGCCCATGCAGTCGGCCGAAGAAGCGCAGCTGCTGGCCTATGCGCGCGCATTGCAGATCTGGCGCGCCCGCCAGCGCCATTGCGGCGTGTGCGGCGCGCCGACTGCGCCGCGCAACGCCGGTCACGTGCTGATTTGCACGAACCCGGTGTGCCAATCCGAATTCTTCCCGCGCATCGATCCGGCCATCATCGTGCTCGTGACAGACGGCTCGAAGGCATTGCTGGGCCGCCAGGCCTCCTGGCCGCCAGGGCGCTACTCGGCGCTGGCGGGGTTCGTCGAACCCGGAGAGAGCCTCGAGGAAGCCGTGGCGCGCGAGGTCGAGGAAGAGACGGGCGTGCGCATCGGTGCGCCGCATTATTTCGCATCGCAGCCGTGGCCGTTTCCAGCCTCGCTGATGCTCGGTTTTCACGCGCAGGCGACCGAGGGCACCGTGCGGCTCGACGGCGAGCTGCAGGATGCGCGCTGGTTCGAGCTGCGGGAACTGCAGAGCGCCCCCAAAATCCTGTTGCCGCCACCGCACACTATCGCGCGGCGGCTCATCGAGGCCTGGTTTCATCGTCGCGCCGGACACCACAACGGCAATTGACACCTCATCTTGTTCACCGATCGGCACGGAGGCGGCGGGATCGGCCGGACGCGGCGCGGCGCGCTGCGCACTTGCCTCTGGGGGCTGCTCGCCGCCTGCTGTTTCGCAGGCACGGCGCGCGCGGACATCCGCATCGACCTCGATGGCGTCGACGGGGAGCTGCGCCGCAACGTACTCACGCTGCTGAGTATCGAGCGCTACAAGGACCACGAGCGTCTCGAGCCCGCGGCCGTCCAGCGGCTCTACAACCGCATCGATGATGAAGTGCGCGCGGCGCTGCGGCCCTTCGGCTACTACGACCCGCAAATCAGCTCCTCGATCGAACCCCCGGACAAGGAAAATCACTGGCACGTCGGCATCACGATCGATCCCGGCCTACCGGTGCTGGTCGACACAGTCGAGGTCGGCGTCGCCGGCCCCGGCGCCACCGACCCGGTGTTTACGCGCATCACGGGGGCGGTGCCGATCCACCCGGGCGATCGCCTGAGCCACGCGGCCTACGAGCAGCTCAAGAGCAGCCTCGAGCGCGCCGCCGCCACCTACGGCTACCTCGATGCGCGCCTCGAGCGCAACGAGCTGCAGGTGGATCGCGCCGAGCGCACGGCCGCTGTCTACCTGCAGCTCGCCACCGGCGAGCGCTACAGCTTCGGTGCCACGACCATCGAGCAGAACGGCGTCAAGGACAGCCAGGTGCGCCGCTTTCTGCGCTACAAGGAAGGGGATCCCTACAATGCGCTCGAGCTGCTGCGCACGCAGTTCGCGCTCGATGACAGCCAGTACTACTCGACCGTCGAGGTGCAGGCCGGCGAGCGCGACAGCGTGCACCACACGGTGCCGATCACGATTCACGCCAGCAATTCGCGCATCGGCTATTCGCTCGGCGCCGGCTACGGCACCGACACCGGCGTGCGCGGTACGGCCAGCCTCACGGTGCCGCGCGTCAACAGCTACGGCCACCGCTTTCGCGTACAGCTGCAGCTGTCGCAGATCCAGCAGACCTTCGATACGCGCTACGACGTCCCGTTCGGCGATCCGGCGCTCGAGAAATTCTCGCTCGAGTTCCTCGGCCAGGAATCCCTGCTCGGCAACAACGTGACCACGAACGAGCTCGCGGCCGGCCCCGGCATCACGCAGACCCTGGGCTCCTGGCAGCGCGTACTGACCGTCAATGCCGTACGCGCGGTCACGACCGACCCGATCATCGGCCGCCAGGTCGACCATCTGCTGGTGCCGAGCGTGGTCTTCGCCTCGGTGCCCGAGGGCTATCTGGGCGAAGCGCTCTTCAGCCGCGGCCTGTACGCGCAGCTGCTCGGATCGACCACCGCACTCGGCGCGCGCGAGAATTTCCTGCGCCTGGACCTGCAGGCCGAGCGGGTGGTGGACTTGAGCCGGCTGTGGCATCTGCTGCTGCGCTCCGAACTGGGCGCCAGCACGATCAACAATGTCGAGGATCTGCCCGGCCAATACCGCTTCTTCGCCGGCGGTGACCGCAGCGTGCGCGGCTTCGCCTACGATGATCTCTCGCCCGTCAAATACCTTCAGCCCTCACCGCCCACGGTGCCGCCGACGTCGATCGCCGTCAGACCCGGCGGGCGGGATCTGCTCACCGGCAGCATCGAGATCGAGCGCGATCTGCCGCGCAACTTCGGCGTCGCGCTGTTCATGGACGGCGGCAATGCCGTCGATCACTTCCGCGATCCGCTCGCCTACTCGGTGGGGGTCGGCTTTCGGCTGCGCTTGCCCGTGGTGACGGTCGGCCTGGATGTGGCGCAGGCGCTGCGCGCACCGGGCTTCGACGGCCTGCCGGGTCCGCGCCTGCACCTGAATATTTCGCCGAAACTTTGAGCTTCGGCACGCCCGCGGGTTTAGATTCGCATTCCACCATGCGCCTGCGCCACCTGCTGCACCTGCTCTGGATCCCACTGGCTTTGCTGCTGGCATTGGCGGCGTTGTACTTCCTGAGCTTTACGCCCAGAGGCCTGCAGCTGCTGGTCGCGCAGCTCAACGGTGAGGTCGGTCCGGTGCAGGTCGAGCTGCAGGGGGCCAGCGGCACGCTGGCGCACGGCCTGCACATCGATCGGCTGGTGATCGATCATCAGCGGGTTCATATCGAGATCGAGGACGTGAGCGGCGTCGTGGCGATACTGCCGCTGGCGTGGCAGACGATTCGCGTGCCGGAGCTGCGCGCGCAGTCGCTGCTGATCAAGCTGCTGCCCGCCACCGAGCAGGCGCCTTCCGTGCCGCAATTTCTGCCGCCGTTCATGCGCATCATGGCCGATCGGGTCGAGGTGCAGCGCTGGCGGCTCATCCCGACCCATGGCGCCGAGCTCGAATCCACGGCGGTCAGCGCCGCGGCCGCGGTCTATCCCGACCGTGTGCGTCTGTTCGCCGGCGCTCTGGACTTTCGCGGCGTGCATCTGCGCGCCAGCGGTGAAGTGCGCGCCGTCTCTCCGCTCGGGCTCGCCGGCGATCTGCATGCCGATGCGCAGCCGCCAGGGAAGCCGCCGTGGACCGTTAACGGCCGCTTCGAGGGCAACCTCGCGCATCTGAGCATCGATGCCCGCATCGGCGAGCCGTTCGCGGCCGAATTCCACGGCGCGGCCGATGCGCTCACGAGCCATTGGCACTGGCAGGGCCATTCGCTGCTTTGGCGGCTCGACCCCACGGCCTGGCACATGGGCTCGGCACTCGGGCTCATCAGCGGATCCCTGGATTGGCAGGGCGACCGTGACGGTTTCAGCGCCCGGGGCGCGTTGAACCCGCTGGGGCTGCATGCCGGCGCGATTGAAACCGAATTCGCGGGCTCGATTCACGCCCCGGTGCTTTCGATCGCGAGCCTGCGGCTGCGCCATGCCGCCTCTGGCGCGGTCGCCCGCGCGCAGGGCAACATCACACTGGGCCCGAGCGGGCCGCAGCTGGAGCTCACGGGCGAGTGGAGTCATGTCCGCTGGCCGCTCGCATCCAGCGAGGCCCGCGCGAGCAGCGAACGCGGCCGCTACAGCCTCACCGGTGCGCATGTCTTCGATGTGACCGCCGAGGGCGATCTGCACCTCGGCACCCTGCCGCCGTTTCAGATCGCCTCATTGCGCGGGCAGCTCGCGGCCGACGGCTTGAGAGCCGACAGTGCGCAGGTCGTGAGCCTCGGCGCGCATGCGCAGCTCACCGGCATGCTGCACTGGGGCGCCTCGCATGACTGGGCGGTGCAGGGCCGCGTCGCGGATCTTGATCTCGAGCCGCTGCGAGGGGTCGCGGGCCGGCTCAATTTCAACTTCAGCGCCGCCGGCGAGCGACCGGATGCGCAGAGCGATCTGGCAGCGCGCTGGAGTGAGCTCTCCGGGCACGTGCGCGCACAGCGCGCCGAGGGTCATGGCGAGCTGCTGCGTCGCGCCGGCGAATGGCAGTTTCACGACGTGCAGCTGCAGCTCGGCGCCACGCATATCGGCCTCGAAGGCCGCGCCGGCCGCGCCGGCAATGCCATGAATCTGAAATTCACGGTCGATGCCGAGGACCTGGCACTGCTGCACAGTGGCGCGCATGGCCGGCTCACGGCGCACGGCACCGTGACCGGGGATTGGCGCGATTTGACGCTGCTCGGTAGCGCGAAGCTCAAGGCAGTCGAATGGGAGGGCGTGCGACTCGATGCTCTCGAGGCGACGGTCGCCTTCGACCCCCACGGCTCGGGCCGCAACGACTCCAAAATAGAGCTGCAGGGCCTTTCGATCGCCGGACGCCGGGTCGAGCAGCTGAGCTTGCATATCGAGGGCACGACCGCCGAGCACAGCGTCGCGCTGGATGCGCGCGCCGAGGGCTTCGCTCTCACGCTGCACGGCAACGGGCGCTATGCGGCAGGGCAATGGTTCGAGCAGATCGAACGCGCCCAGATCAGCGACGGCCACGATCTGCACATGAGCCTCGAGACGCCCGCGGCCATGGAGGTGGCCTTCGATCGCCTGCGCCTCGAGACGCTGTGCCTGCGAGCCGAGCTGGCGCGACTCTGCGGCAGCGCCTTGCTCGAGGCCGCGCAGCGCCACGTCTCGATTCGCGCCTCGAACATGCCGATGCGCACGCTGACCGCCGGCCTCACGGTCGCCACCGACTATGAGGGCACACTGAACGTGCAAGTCGAGGCCACCGACAGCGCGGGCGCTGCGTGGCGCGGCAGTCTCAACGGGCAGCTCATGCAGGCGGCGATTCGCAAGCATTTCAGCAACGGCCGCGTCGAGACGCTCAGTCTCGGTGACGGCCTGGTGCGCGCCGAGCTCACCGAGCACGAGCTCTCAGCGGGCCTGGGCCTGGATGCCGGCAGCGCCGGGCTCATCGAAGGCCACTTCGAGGCGCGAGGCGCGGATACCCATTGGCGCGACTGGCCGCTCGCCGGCGAGCTCAAGCTCGATACCGACGCGGTCGGCTTCCTCGAGGCCTATGTCTCGCAGATCGATCGCGCCAGCGGGCGGCTGCACGCCCAGCTGGCGCTGACGGGCAGTGCCGCGGCGCCGCGGCTCAATGGCGAGCTCGAGGTCTCAGGCGCAAAGCTCGATGCCTATGAGATTGCGCTGTCGCTTCGCGACCTGAACTTCCATGCGCGGCTCACTGACGACCGGCTTGATATCGACGGTGCGGCCAGTTGCGGCCCCGACGGACATGCCCAGGTCACGGGTGGCGTGCGCTGGCAGCAGGGCCTGGCGTTCGGCGAGCTGCGGCTCAAGGGCACGGACCTGCGCGTGATCAATCTGCCCGAGGCCCGCGTCGATGCCTCCCCGGACGTCGTCCTGCACCTGCAGGGCCAGCGCATCGACGTCCAGGGTCAGGTGACGCTGCCCTATGCGCGCATCGCGCCCGCGAACCTCGCCAACGCCGTGCTGCCCTCGAGCGATGAGGTCATCGTCGGACAAAGCACCGCCGTCAAGACCACCCAGATCAAGGTCTACAGCGACATCACGCTGCTGCTCGGCGAGCGCGTGACCATCAACACGGCAGGCCTCTCTGGCCGCCTGAGCGGCAGCATCCGAGTCACGACCGACGACAGCGGCATCAGCCGCGGCCGTGGCGAGCTCACGGTCGAGGAAGGCAAGTACCTGGCCTACGGCCGCAATCTCGACATTCAGCGCGGGCGACTGCTGTTCAGCAACGGGCTCATGGGGGATCCGGGTCTCGATCTGCGTGCGGTCAAGAAATTTCCCGACGTCACCGCGGGGGTCAACGTCCGCGGCACATTGCGGCAGCCGCGCATGACGTTCTTCTCCGACCCCGAGGTCGCGCAGTCCCAGATCGTCTCGCTGCTGCTGGCGGGCGGCTCGCTGCAGACTGTACAGAACACGTCCACCAGCACGGATCCGGCCGCGCGCAGCAGCGCCTCACGCGCCGATCTCATGCAGGGCGGCGCGATCCTCGCGCAGCAGATCGGCGGCCGCTACAACTTCGAGGCCGGGGTTGAGCAGGACCTGGACAACGAGACTTCGCTCGTGCTCGGGCGTTATCTGTCACCGCGGCTGTACGTAAGCTACGGCGTCGGCCTCGCCGAGGCCATCAACACCATCAAGATGCGCTACACGATCGGCGATCACTGGACCGTCAAGACCGAGGCCGGGACGCAGCGCAGCGCCGATCTGGTTTACACCATCGAGCGCTAGCGCGAGCTATTTCTTCCTGCGCGCCTTGCCGGCGCCCCGCTTGGCCTTCCTGCGGGCCGGCCGTGCGGCGCGACGCGCGCTCGACGCCTTCGACGCTTTCGACGCGCTCGAGCGGCTGCGAGTCGCAGTCTTCTTGCTCCCGCCCTTCTTCTTACCGGCCTTGCGCCGGACGCTCTTGGGCGCAGCCTTCTTGGCCGCAGATTTCTTCGGCGCGGGCTTCCTCACTGCAGCCTTCTTGGCCGCCGGCTTGGCAGCGACTTTGGCCGGCGCCGCGGGCTGGGCACTCACCGCGGGCTTCTTGGTGCCCGCCGCGGGCTTGGCCGCCTCGCTGGACGCAGCGCTCTTGGGCGCGGTATGCACGGCGAAGGCGACGCCGCTCGGATCGGCGAGCTGCGCGATGCGACCGCCGCCCGGCACATCCATGGGTCCGTTGAGCACGCGACCGCCGGCCTTGGAGGCCGCTTGTGCGGCCTTGTCCGCATCGGCAACCTCGAAATACGGCGTCCAGTAGGGTCCCGGAGCCGGATGCGGCAGCTTGTAGAGGTTGAAAATCCCGCCGCGCTGCACACCGTCGCTACCGAAGATCCAATAGAACCCCATCTGCCCCATATCCATGCGATGCATGAGCTGCCAGCCGAACAGCTCCTGGTAGAACTTGAGCGCCGCCTCCGGGTCGGTGGTGGTGAGCTCATGCCAGGCCAGCTCTCCGAGCTGCGGCGCGCCGGCCTTGGGCGGCGCGCTCTCGAGGGGCTTGAAGAGCGCGAAGGTTGCGCCCTGGGGGTCGGCAAGGATGGCGTAGCGGCCGACCTTGTCGATGTCCGCCGCCGCGCGGTGAACTTTGGCGCCGAGCTTCTCGGCCTGCGCGACCAGCGCGTCGACGTCATCGGCGCCGATGAAGCTCATCCAGTCGGCGCGCGCACCCTGCGCGCGATTCGCGTCCGATAATTTCGATATGCCGGCTACCGGGCCGCTCGCGGCGCTGACGATGGTGTACGAGGGATCGACGGCCGAGGGTTCGGCACGCCAGCCGATTACCCTGCTGTAGAACGGCGCGGCGCCCGCGGGGTCCTCCGTGATAAGCCCTTGCCAGATGAAGCGTCCGTGCACGAGTGGCTGTGCCATGACCATCCCCTAAGTTCTTGCGCGCAGTTTTGACTGGACGAGCAGCGCTACAGAAGATAACCGAAGCGATCGTGGCTCGATAGTACGACTTGAATCCTCTGCTGGCGGCGCGCGCCGGTTTGCACAGCGGGCGCTGACCGTTGCACGTTCATGCATTTTTATGCATAATGCTAATAATTTATGCAGAGACCGGCATGCTAACCGAGCGCCAGCAAATCGATCGCCGCACCGCCATCCTGCGCATTCTGCGCAGCGGCGTCGTACGCCGACAAAGCGACTTGGCGCAATTGCTCAAGCGCGACGGCTTCGAGGTCACGCAGTCCTCGGTGAGCCGCGATCTGCGCGAGCTCGGCGTGCTCAAGGCGAGTGGTCGCTACCTGGTGCCGCCCGATGAAATCTCGCGCGCCAGCGGCGACTTCGGCGCGCTCTCGCGATTCGTGCGCACGGTGCGCCCGGCCGGCAGCTCCATCACCGTGATCCGCACCACGATCGGCGCCGCCCCGAGCGTCGCGGTCGCGCTCGACCGAGCCGAATGGCCCGAAGTGGTCGGCACGATTTCCGGCGACGACACGATCTTCCTCGCCACGAGCGACGCGCGTGCGCAGCAGCGCCTGATCGATCGCCTGAACGCATTGTTTCGCACCTGAGAATCCTCATGCAGCAGCCATCCGACGCGCAAGGCAACGCGCAACCCATCCTGCTCGCCTATTCCGGCGGCCTGGACACCTCGTTTCTCGTGCCCTGGTTGATGCAGAATTATCAGCGGCCCATCATCACGGTCACGGTCGATACCGGCGGCATCGATGCGGAGACGGCACAGACGCTGCGCGAGCGCTCGCGCCTGCTCGGTGCCATCGAACACCACCAGGTCGATGCCCGCGCCGATTACTTCGAGCAGGTGCTGCGCTTTCTGATCATGGGCAATGTGCGGCGCGGCCAGCTCTATCCACTGTGCGTAGGTGCCGAGCGCGTCATGCAGGCCCAGACCATCGCCCGCATGGCGCGCGAGCTCAGGACCGGCACGATCGCGCACGGCTGCACCGCGGCCGGCAACGATCAGGTGCGCTTCGAAGTCGCGCTGCGCACGCTGGCCCCGGAGCTCACGGTGCTTGCGCCCATTCGCGATCGCGCCTTCCGTCGCAGCGAAGAGCTCGAATATCTGCAGCAACGTCAGCTGCCGATCCCGCCGACCGGCGCTGCGTACTCCATCAACCGCGGACTCTGGGGCGTCACGATCGGCGGCACGGAGACGCTGAGCTCGGGCGGCAGCATTCCCGAGAGTGCCTGGGTGCTGTCGCACGATGCCTTCAAGAACCCGCGCGCACCCGAGCGGCACACCGTGGCGTTTGCCGCCGGCCGGCCCGTGGCACTCGACAATGCTCCTCTGGATGCCGTAACGCTCATCGAGGGGCTCGAAGCACTGGCGGCACCGTTCGCTATCGGGCGCGGCATTCATCTGGGCGACACCATCATCGGCACCAAGGGGCGCGTGGCGTTCGAAGCGCCCGCGGCCGACGCCCTGCTGACGGCACATCGCGAACTCGAAAAACTCGTGCTGACCGCACGCCAGCAGCGCATCAAAGAGACGGTCGCGGCACCCTATGGCGATCTCGTGCACGAGGGCCAGCTGCTCGATCCGGTGTGCCGCGACATCGAGGCGCTATTGCTCTCGTCGCAGCAGCGCGTCACGGGTGAGGTGCACCTGCTGCTGCGTCCCGGTGCCCTGTTCATCGAGGGCGTGGACTCACCCTACTCACTGATGAAGGCCTCCAAGGGCGTGTACGGCGAGGCGGTCGGCGAATGGAGCCCGGCCGATGCGCTCGGATTCTCAAAGATCGTCGCGCTGCCCGGCGTGTTTCATCGTCGCGCGGGCGAAGCGGGATTCGCGCAAGCGGGAGCTGCGACATGAAGAGCGTCGTGGTCGACAAGGTGGCCTCCGTCACGCAGGCCTGCGCCCTGGGACAGGAGCTGCGGCTCTCGGGCGAGATTCCGGCGGAGGAAGGCATCGTCATAGTCGCCGAAGTACTCAACAACAAGTCCACCTACAACACGCTCGAGCTCGCGAGCGGCCGCATGGCGAAAGTCGTCAAAGGCGACATCGTCGTCGGCGCACTGGGACCGCGCCGCGCGCTGTTCGGCTACTCCGGTCACGTGCCCTCGGCACTCAAGCCCGGCGATGTGATCCAGATGCTCAACATCGGCGGCGTCATGGGGATATGCGATTCAGCGACCGCCGACAAGGGCAAACCCTTCGATTGCCGCGTGCTCGGCGTGGTGCTGCAGTTTCCTTATCTTGGCGAGCGCATCGGCATCCCGGCGCGGGTCGGCCACCGCGCGCTCGATTTCAATGCACCACTGGACACGCACGGCGTGCCCATCGTGGCGCTGGCCGGCACCTGCATGGAAGCCGGCAAGACCGCCGCCGCGGCCGCGATCGTCGCGCGCATGCGCCACCGTGGGCTCACGGTCGATGCCTTCAAGGCCACCGGCGTGTCCTTGCGCCGCGACATCCTGGCCTTTGAGGATGCCGGCGCACGCCGCACCATGATCTTCACCGATCTGGGCGTCGTTACGACGACCGGCCGCACCGGGCCCGCGCTCACCCGCACGATGCTGACCGAGCTGTCCGCCGGCAAGCCCGACGCGATCGTGTTCGAGCTCGGCGACGGACTGCTCGGCACCTACGGCGTCGATGCGATTCTCGAATGCACCGACATCCGCCGCGCGTTGAGCGGCGTGGTGCTGTCCGCGAACGACCCGGTCGCGGCCTGGGGCGGCGTCAAGCTGCTGCGCGAGCGCTTCGGGATAGAGCCGTGCCTCGTGACTGGCCCGTCCACCGACAACCAGGTCGGCATCGAGATCATCGAGCAGCAGCTCGGCGTGGCGGCCTGCAACGCGCTGACCGATGCGACGGGCTTGGGCGATGCCGTGATCGCAGCGATCGGCCTGTCCACGGCCGCGCCGCAAGCGGCCGGGGCCACCGAGTGACGCGCCGCATCCCGACCGTGGTGCTCGGCGGCACGGGCTACGTCGCCGGCGAGCTGCTGCGTCTGATCGCCGGGCATCCGAACTTCGAGCTCGCCGGAGTGCTCTCCGACAGTCAGCCCGGAGAGCCCGTGGCCGGCGCCTTCGGCCATCTGGCCAGCGCCTATCCGACGGCACGCTTCAATTCTGCCGTGCAGATCGAGGAGATCGTTGCCGGCGAGCCCTACACCGCGATCTTCTCGGCCGCACCGCATGGCACCGCGGCGGCGTTGATCGACCGGCTGCTGCACTGTGCCGACACCTCCGGCCGCACTGCGCACGTGGTCGATATGTCGGCGGATTTTCGCTTCCGCACGGCCGCGGCCTATGAGGCGGTCTACCATCACGCGCACGGCGCCCCGGGCCGCCTGGATGCCTTCACATGCGCCGTGCCCGAGCACTTGAAGGCGGCGCCCACACCGCACGTGGCCCATCCGGGCTGCTTCGCGACTGCGACGCTGCTGGCCGCGGTGCCGCTGCTCGCGCGTGAGATCACGCACGGGCCCTTGTTCGTCTCCGCCGTGACCGGCAGCACCGGCTCGGGCCGCAAGCCCATCGAGGCCACGCACCACCCGGCGCGGCACAGCGATCTCTACGCCTACAGCGCTCTCGCTCACCGCCATGCACCCGAGATCCGCGCGTGCGCTGCGCAGGCCACCGGCGTCAAGGCGCAGTTCGCGTTCGTGCCGCACTCGGGACCGTTTGCGCGCGGCATCCACGCCACGGTCCAGGCCTCGCTGCGCGCACCCACGGACACTGCCGCCGTGCTCGAGGCGCTGCACGCGTTCTACGTCGATGCGCCGTTCGTGCGCATCAGCGAGACTGCGCCGCGCGTGAAGGAGGTCGCCACGAGCAACTACGCCACGCTCTCGGCCGTCAGTGACGGTCACACGGTTGCGGTGTTCTGCGTGCTCGACAATCTCAACAAGGGCGCCGCCGGTGGCGCGGTGCAGTGGATGAACCGGCTGTACGCCTTGCCGGAAACCGCGGGGCTCACCGCTCCGGCGCCGGGCTGGACCTGATCTTGGCGGCGCAACCACAGCGGCGATCCACGCCGCATGGCGCAAATTCGCCGAGCGAGCTGCCGGATTTTCTCGCGCCGGTGTTCGCGCAGTATCCGCTGCCCGTCGTGTCGGGCAAGGGCGTGTGGCTGCGTACGCGCGAGGGCCGCCGCGTGCTCGATCTCTACGGCGGGCACGCGGTGGCGGCGCTCGGTTACGGGCATCGGGGCTGGACGCGCGCCTTGAGCGCACAGGCGCGAGCTCTGAGCTTTCAGAGCAACGCCGTGCCGCTCGAGGTGCGGCTGCGCGCGGCGCAGCGACTGATCCGCTTCTCGAAGCTCGACTTCAGCAGCGTGTTCTTCGTCAACAGCGGCGCGGAGGCCAACGAAAACGCACTCAAGATGGCCTTTACGATCACGCGCCGCTCGCACGTGGCCGCGCTCGAGCATTCCTTCCATGGCCGCACGGCCGCGACCGGCGCCATTACCTGGGGCGCCGCCGCCAAATGGTATGGCTACCCGCGCACGCCCTTCGATGTGAGCTTCATCGCCCGCGACGCTCAGCACGACATCGCGCGGCACGTGACCGCCGCGACGGCGGCGGTGATCGTCGAGCCGATCCAGGGCGTGGGCGGCGCGTACGACCTGAGCGCGGAATTCCTCGGCGCGCTGCGGCGGCGCTGCGATGAGGTCGGCGCCCTGCTGATCTTCGACGAGGTCCAATGCGGCATGGGTCGCGCCGGTGAGCCGTTCGCGGCCGGCCTCTTCGGCTTGCAGCCGGACATGATTACGACCGCGAAGGCGCTCGGCAACGGCTTTCCGTGTGCTGCGCTGCTCATGACGCCGCGCGTGGCCCGCGCCGTGAAGCTCGATGCGCTCGGCACCACCTTCGGCGGCGGTCCGATGGCATGCGCCGTCATCGAGGCCGTCATCGAAGCGATCGAGTCGGAACAATTGCTCGCGCGCGTACGGCACACCTCGGCGCTGATCCGCGAGCGCTGCCTCGTCGGACCCGTGAGCGCGTGTCAGGGCGCGGGGCTGCTGCTTGGGCTGCGCAGCGTGCGGCCCGCCAAGGAAATTCATGCCGCGCTGCTCGAGCGCGACATCTTCGCGGGCACCAGCGCCGATCCGAACATCCTGCGGCTGCTGCCGCCCTTCGTGCTCGAGGCCGAGCATGTCGAGCTGCTGCGCAGCGCGCTGCTCGACATCGGCAGCTGACGCGCCATGCACCGCTTTCTCGATCTGGCGGATTTCTCGCACTCGCAAGTGCAGCAGCTGCTCGAGCTCGCGCGCCGGCTCGAGCACCACCCTGAACCGCAGGCCTTGCGTGGCCGGATTTTAGGGTTGCTGTTCATGAATCCATCGCTGCGCACCCTGGCGTCTTTTCAGGCCGGCGTGGCGCGGCTCGGAGGCTCCTGCTTCGTGATCACGCCGGGCAGCGGCACCTGGCAGCTCGAAACCCGCCTGGGTGCGGTCATGGATGGCGTCGCCGCAGAGCACATTCGCGAGGGCCTGCCGGTCCTGGCGTCCTATTGCGATGCGCTCGGCATTCGCGCGTTCGCCGACGGCAAGGACCTTGCGGCCGAGCTCGGCGAGACGAAATTCCAGGCGATGTCGGCGCTCATCGACAAGCCGCTCATCAATCTGGAATCGGCCATCAATCATCCGTGCCAGGCGCTGGCCGACTGGAAGACGCTCGATGAGCTCAAGGTCCCGCGCACGGCAAAGTTTGTGCTGAGCTGGGCCTATCATCCGCGCGCCTTGCCGCTGGCCGTGCCGGCCGCGACCGTGCACATGGCGGCCATGCGAGGCATGGAAGTCGTGGTGCTGAGACCCGATGGGTTCGCGCTGCCCGCCGCGATCATGGACAAAGCGCGGCGCGCCGCCTTGGTGAACGGCGGCTCGGTGCGCGAAACTGCGGATCGCCGCGACGCGCTCGCCGGCGCGCACATCGTCTACGCGAAGGAATGGGGCTACACCGCCGCCTACGGCGATGAGGCCCAGGATGCGCGGGCGCGACGATCGCTGCGCGACTGGTGCCTCGACGAGCCATGGTTCGCGCTCGCGCGCAGCGATTGCCGTCTGATGCACTGCCTGCCCGTGCGGCGTAATGTCGCGCTCGCCGATCAGCTGCTCGATGGTCCGCGCGCCGTGGTCCTGCGCCAGGCCTATAACCGCCTGCCGGCGCAGATGGCCGTGCTGCATCAGATGCTCAAACCCGGGGAGTGACTCCAGCGCCATGATCCTGCATCGATCCGACCAAGCCGCGACGATTCACGCCCTGCGCAACGCCTCGCCCTACATCCGCCTCTACAAGGGCAAGGTGTTCGTGGTCAAAGCCGGTGGCGCGGTATTCGGCGATGCCGCGCTCACGCGCGCATTGATCGAGCAGATCGCGATCCTGCACTACCTCGGCGTGCGCGTCGTGATGGTGCATGGCGGTGGCCCGCAGCTCACCGAGCTCACGACGGCGCTCGGCGTCAGCACGCGCATCGTGCAGGGCCGGCGCATCACCGACCAGAAGTCGATCGATGCGACCTCGATGGTACTCAATGGACTCATCAACACGCGCATCCTCGCGATCTGCCGCGATCTCGAAATCGATGCAGTCGGTCTCTCGGGCGTCGACGCCGGGCTCGTGCGCGCCCGCAAGCGGGCGCCGATGCAGCTCAACGGCGAGCCGGGGCCGGTGGATTTCGGCTTCGTCGGCGATATCGACAGCATCGATGCCGGCGTGATCCGCAAGCACCTGGACAATGGCCTCATGCCCGTGATCAGTCCGCTCTCGGCCGACAACCGTGGCACGCTGCTCAACATCAACGCCGACACGGTGGCCGCTGCGATCGGCGCGGCGCTCTCGGCCGAGAAGCTGATCCTCTGCACCGGCGCACCGGGCATTCTCGAGCGCGTCTCGGACTTAAGCTCGGTGCTTTCCTATACCGACCTGGCGGGACTTGCACGCCTGCGCGAGGCCGGTGCCATCACCGATGGCATGCTGCCCAAGGCCAAGGCCATCGAAGATGCCCTGCGCGGCGGCGTGCGCCGGGTGCATGTGATCTCCTACAGCGCCAAGGACAGCATCCTCACCGAGGTGTTCACCAACGAAGGCACCGGTACGCTGATCGTGCAGGACATCCAGGCGCTGACTCCGGCGGAGCAGCAAGGCGGCGCATGAGCCGGCTCTGGGACAAGGGTGCGCCGCTCGATGAGCGCGTACTGCGCTACACGGCCGGCGAGGATTACGCGCTCGATGAGCGCCTGGTGCGCTATGACGTGCGTGCCTCGATCGCGCATGCCGACATGCTGCATGCGCAGCAGCTGCTCTCAGCCGAAGACCTTGAACGCATCCGCGGCGGATTACGCGCGCTGGCCGATGAGCACGAGCGCGGCCTGTGGCGCATTGAGCTCGCCGAGGAGGATGGACAGAGCGCTCTCGAGCGGCGACTGACGCAGCGCATCGGCAGCGCCGGTGCGCGCATCCACTTGGGGCGCTCGCGCAACGATCAGGTGCTCACGGCGCTGCGGCTGTACCTGCGCGATGCGATCGCGCAGTTGCAGCAGGGCACCCAGAGGTTGATTCAATCGCTCGAGCAACTGGCAGCGCGCGAAGCGCAGACCGTGCTGCCCGGCTATACGCACATGCAGCAGGCCATGCCGAGCTCGGTGAGTCTGTGGGCTGGCGGTTACGCCGCGGAGCTGGCCGACGATGCGCTCGGACTGCAGGGCGTACGCCGGCGCATCGACAAGAATCCGCTGGGCTCGGCCGCGGGCTACGGCACGCCCGGCCTGGCGCTCGATCGCCAGGCGACCACGCGCGCGCTCGGCTTCGAGCAGACGCACGAGCCGGTGACGGCCGTGCAGCTCTCACGCGGCAAGGCTGAAGCGCAGCTGTTGTTCGAGCTCGCGCTGCTGATGGGCGACTTGAGCCGCCTGGCCGCGGACCTGCTGCTGTTCTATACGCAGGAATTCGCCTTCATCGAGCTCGGCGATGCCTTCACGACCGGCTCATCGATCATGCCGCAGAAGCGCAATCCGGACGTATTCGAACTGGTGCGCGCCCGCAGCGCCACGGCGCTCGCCTCGCTGACCGAGGCGCTCGCGATCTGCGCCAAGCTGCCCTCCGGCTACCAGCGTGATCTGCAGCTGCTCAAGGCGCCGCTGTTCCGCGGCATCGATACGGCGCAACAGACGCTCGACATCGTGGCCGCGGCGCTCGATGCGCTAAGATTCCGGCCCGACCGCATCCGTCTGGACCCGGCCGTGCATGCCGCCGAACAGGCCTATGCGCTCGTGCTCGAACAGGGCATCCCGTTTCGCGAGGCCTATGCACGGGTAGCGGCGCGTTACACGCGCAAGGAATGACCGCCATGGAGCCGGAAGCGACGCCCGCGCCGAACGCAGCGCCCGCCGTCAGCGTCACTCGCGGACTGCTCGAATACACCCATTGGATCTACGGCCTGCATGCCCTGTCGGTGCTCATCGGCCTCGCGACCGCGCGAGCCGTGGCGGTGCGCTTCGCCTTCGGTTTGCCTTCGATCATCGCCGTGATCATGAACTATGCGCGCCGCTCCGAAGCGCGCGGTACCTGGCTCGAAAGCCACTTCCGCTGGCAGATACGCACCTTCTGGTATTCGTGGCTATGGATATTCCTGAGCTCGATCCTCGCGCTGCCGCTGCTGATTGTCGGCATCGGCTTCCTGATCGCGATCCTCGGCTTCGCCGTGATCGGCCTCTGGGTCATCTACCGGGTGGCGCGCGGCTGGCTCGCCCTGCGCGAGGGTCGTCCGATGCCGCTGCCACCCGCATGAGCGCTGCGGCCACTGGGCGGCGCCGCCCGGCGCCCGGCGCGATGTTCGGCCCTAGGCGTGGCGCCATGCGTGGCGCGATTGCCGCCGCCTCGATCGCGGTCGGTCTCGCCGGCGCTCTGGTCGGCTGCGGCCTCAAGGGCTCGCTCTACCTGCCGTCGCAGAAGAAAGCCAAGGTTCCCGCGACTGCCACGAACCCGGCACCGGATGCGCCAAACTCGCCAAACTCGCCAAACACAACGAGCTCGACGAACCCGCCCGATGCGGCGCCCGCGGCAGGCGCCCAGGCGCCGCCGCCCTGAGCATCGCCAGGCCGGCGAACGCGGAAACTCCAGGCGCGCACGCGCCGCGCCAGCGCGCTTCGAGTCGGAGCTCGGCGCGGCAAAGTCAGCTCATAATTGAAGCTATCATCCAGTCCATGGCTGAAGCGCCCCAGCGTCCGGATCTGGTTCTGATCGATGGCTCGTCGTATTTGTATCGGGCCTTCTTCGCCCTGCCGCCGCTGACCAATTCCAAAGGCGTGCCCACCGGCGCGATCTACGGCGTGCTCAACATGCTGTCGAAGTTCGTACGCGAGTACACGCCGCCGCACATCGGCGTGGTGTTCGATGCCCCGGGCAAGACGTTCCGCGATGAGCTGTTCGCTGAATACAAGGCGCATCGTCCACCCATGCCGGACGATCTGCGCTCGCAAACCGAGCCGCTGCTACTGGCGGTCGATGCGCTCGGGTTGCCGGTGCTGCGCATCGACGGCGTCGAGGCCGACGACGTCATCGGTACGCTCGCCTGCCGCGCGGCCGCCAACGGCGAGACCGTGCTGATCTCGACCGGCGACAAGGACATGGCGCAGCTCGTCAACGAGCGCATCACGCTCATCAACACCATGAGCGGCACGGTGCTCGACCGCGCCGGCGTCAAGGCGAAGTTCGATGTCTTCCCGGAGCAGATCGTCGATTATCTCGCACTGATCGGCGACAGCTCCGACAACATCCCCGGCATCGACAAGGTCGGGCCCAAGACCGCCGCGAAGTGGCTCAACACCTACGGCAACCTCGACGCTCTACTCACGCACGTCAGCGAGATCCCGGGCAAAGTCGGCGACAATCTGCGCGCCGGGCTCGAGACGCTGGCGCTGTCGCGCCAGCTCGCCACTATTCGCACCGATCTGTCATTGCCGCTCGCTGAATCGGGTCTCACGCGCCGCGCGTCGGACCCGGCGCGGCTGCGCGCGCTCTACGGCGCACTCGAATTGCGCACCTTGTTGCAGCAGCTGGAAGCCGGCGCACCGGCCGCGGTGATCGTCTCGGACGTGGCCGACACTACCGAAGTCGCGGTGGTCGTGACGGCGGATCCGGAAATTGCCGCGCTGGCGAGCGTAGCGCGGCGCTACGAGACCATTACCGATGAGGAATCGCTCGCGCGCTGGTGCGCAGCGCTGAGCCGCGCCGAGCTATTCGCCTTCGATACCGAGACCACCAGTCTCGATTACATGAACACTCAGATCGTCGGCGTGTCCTTCTGCATCGAGCCGGGTCATGCCGCCTATGTACCGCTGGCACACGACTATGCGGGCGCGCCGCCGCAGCTCGAGCGCCAGCGCGTGCTCGAGACGCTGCGGCCACTGCTCGAGGATCCGGACCGCGGCAAGCTTGGTCAGCATCTGAAGTTCGACATGCACGTGCTGGAGAATCACGGCATCGCGCTCCGGGGCCAGCGTTACGACACCATGCTCGAGTCGTATATCTGGAACAGCACGGCTACGCGCCACGACATGGACTCGATGGCCGAGCATTACCTGGGACTGCACACGATTCGTTTCGAGGACGTTGCCGGCAAGGGCGCCAAGCAGATCAGCTTCAATCAGGTCAGCGTCGAGCGCGCCGCCGAATACGCCGCCGAGGACGCTGATGTCACGCTGCGCCTGCACCATGCGCTCTGGCCGCGCCTCGAGCGCGAACCTGCGCTCGCGCGGCTGTATCGCGAGATCGAACAGCCGCTGGTGCCGGTCTTGCAGCGCATGGAGCGGCACGGCGTACTGCTCGATCGCGAAATGCTGCGCGCGCAGAGCAGCGAGCTCAGCGTGCGGCTGCGCGAGATTCAGGAGCTTACCCACCGCGAGGCCGGCACGGTCTTCAATCTCGAGTCGCCGAAGCAACTGCAGCAGATACTGTTCGAGCGGCTGCAATTGCCGGTGCTGCGCAAGACGCCCTCGGGCACGCCTTCGACTGCGGAAGACGTGCTCGAGGAGCTCGCCGCGAATTTCCCCCTGCCTAAGCTGATCCTCGAATATCGCGGCTTGGCGAAGCTGCGCTCGACCTACACCGAAAAGCTGCCCGAGCAGATCGACGCCACCACCGGTCGCGTGCATACCAGCTATCACCAGGCCGTAGCGGCGACCGGACGCCTGTCCTCAACCGACCCGAATCTGCAGAACATTCCGATCCGCAGTCCCGAGGGGCGACGCATCCGTCAGGCCTTCATCGCACCCAAGAGTTACTGTCTGTTGGCGGCCGACTACTCGCAGATCGAGCTGCGCATCATGGCGCACCTGTCGGGCGATGAAGGTCTGCTGCGCGCCTTCGCCGAGGATCGCGACATCCACCAGGCCACGGCCGCGGAAGTGTTCGGTGTGCCGCTCGAGCAGGTCTCGAGCGATCAGCGTCGCTCGGCCAAGGCCATCAACTTCGGACTCATCTACGGCATGTCCGCCTTTGGCCTCGCACGCCAGCTCGGCGTAGCGCGCGGCGCGGCCCAGAGCTATGTGGATCTGTATTTCGCGCGCTACCCGGGAGTGCGCCGCTACATGGAAGCCACGCGCGCGCAGGCGCGGCGCGCGGGCTTCGTCGAGACCGTATTCGGCCGCCGCCTGTTCCTGCCGGACATACGCTCGCGCAACCGCTCCTTGCAGCAGTACGCCGAGCGCAGCGCCATCAACGCGCCGATGCAGGGCACCGCCGCCGATATCATCAAGCGCGCCATGATCAGCGTCGATGCGTGGTGTCGAAGTGACGGGGTACCGGCGCGACTCATCATGCAAGTACACGATGAGCTGGTGCTCGAGGTGCGAGAGGATTTTCTCGAGCAGGCACGCGCCGCGCTCAGCGAGCGCATGAGCGGCGCGGCCCATCTCGCCGTGCCGCTCAAGGTCGAGCTCGGCAGCGGCGCGAACTGGGACCAGGCGCACTGACCCGACCGGGCGCCTCGCGCTGGACGCCGGGCGCGCGGAACCGATTCGGGTCGCCGTCAGTCAGTACTGAAGCACATGGATGAGGTCCGCATGCATCCGACACGCCCCCTGAGGTTCGCATCCGCACTGACCGCGGCCGCTCTGCTGCTCGGCGCGACGGCCCCGAGGGCTCGCGCCGACGACAATATAGGCGTGTACCTTGGCGGCTCGCTCGGCGCCGCGCAGGCCAGCTACGGCGCCAACACCTTCGACGCGAGCGGCGCCAATACCGGCTATAAGTTCGCGCTCGGCGTGCGGCCCTTGAGTGTGTTTGCGGCCGAGGCCAGCTACATCAATTTCGGCCGCTCCTATGGCGGCATCAACTATGCCGACACCTATGCCGAGGGGCTGTTCGCACTAGGCTTTCTGCCGATCCCGTGGGTCGATGTCTACGGCAAGCTCGGGGTCGCGGAGTTTCGCACGGACGCCTATTCACCGTTCCTGTCGTTTCATCGCACCGGGGCGGACCTCGCGTACGGCGTGGGCGCTGGTACCAACTGGGGCCGGCTCGGGGCCCGGCTCGAGTACGAGCGTTACGAGGTTTCGCACGCCAGCGACATGGGTATGGCTTCCTTCGGCCTGACCTGGGTCTTCCTGTAGCGCGAACGCCACACAAGCTCTGTCAAGCCTTTGAATAGCCAAGAGAAATATTAACAAAAATTCAGCTATTGGCAGCGAACTTTATGACTAAATGCCGCTCGAACCTAATGAGTGTCATGCACTCCCCGCTTCCCTCCCTAGGCGGGTATAAGCGCGATGCGTTGAGACCCGCATCGGGCTTGATCTGGCCCCGGTAGTCACTGTCTGGTGCTGCCGGGGCTTTCTTTTTTGAGCCACGCATCGAGTTGGGCACGGGCCTGCTCGAGCCCAATCCCCTCGTGCGCCGAGAACAATTGCGCAGAGCCGCGCCCGTGCAATCTCGCCTGCGACTCCTTGACCAGACGCAACGCTTCGACACGCTTGAGCTGATCGGCCTTCGAAAACAGCACGTGCACCGGCGCGCCGATGCTGCACGCCCACTCGATGAGCTGCTCGTCGCCGCCGAGAATGCCGCGCCGCGCATCCACGACCAGGAGCAGGCCACGCAGCGACTGGCGCGGCGCCAGCTGCTCGATCAGATCCGCCCAACCGGATCGTTCCGCGCGCGAACCAGACGCATAGCCGTAGCCCGGCAGATCGATCAGGCGAGCACCTGGCGCGAGCTCGAAGAAATTCAGCAGCCGCGTCCGCCCCGGCGTCTTGCTGGTGCGCGCGAGACTGCGCCGGCCCGTTATGGCATTAATCGCGCTGGATTTGCCAGCATTGGAGCGCCCGACAATGGCCACTTCGGCGCCGCTGTCGTGCGGAAACTGCGTCGCGGCCGCAGCACTGATCAGAAAACGTGCCGATGGATAGACACTCACGCGGGAAATTGCGGCTCATGGGCTGCGAAATACTCGGACAGGCCGCTAGTGTACAATTCTTCGATCCCTTTGCTCTGCAAAGAAAAACTGCGGTTTTACCGGGAGCCGATTGCACATGATCTCGATGCTGCGCTGGGTTTGCTTGGCTCTGGGCCTCCTGGGCGCGCCGTGGGCGCTGGCCGCGGGTTCCGCCGCAGCCGGGGCGACCAAGGCCGCCACCTGCATGGGCTGCCATGGCCCCAACGGCAACAGCGCCAATCCGCTCTGGCCGTCGCTGGCGGGGCAGAACGCCGCCTACATCCGCGGTCAGCTCAAGCACTTCAAGGTCAACGCGCGCATCAATAGCAACGGCATCATGCTCGGTCTCGCGTC
Organism: Steroidobacteraceae bacterium; assembly: GCA_035605115.1. GTDB lineage: Bacteria > Pseudomonadota > Gammaproteobacteria > Steroidobacterales > Steroidobacteraceae > FEN-1191. The sequence continues at coordinate 22,434 of DATNHF010000034.1, forward strand.
GCCTCTGAGCGAGCAGGACATCGACGATCTGGCGGCCTATTTCTCGGCACAGACACCCGCGGGCCTCGAAGCCGATCCGGCCTTTTGGCAGGCGGGGCAGGCGCTCTATCGCGGGGGCGACACCGCACGCGCGATTCCAGCGTGCATGGCGTGCCACGGACCCACTGGCCACGGTAACCCGGAAGCAGGCTACCCCGCCGTGCGAGCGCAACATTCGCAGTACGTTGTCAAGGAGCTCACGGACTACGCCGCTGGCAAGCGCTATGCAACCAATGACAAGGGCGAGAGCGCCGGCGGTCCCAATGCGCTGATCATGAATACGATCGCGCAGCGTCTAACGCAGGAGGATATGCGCAATCTGGCCTCGTACATGCAGGGCCTGCGCTGACGTGATGCGCCAGTCGATGGCCGCGCTGCTGCTCATCGCGAGCCTGGCAGCCTGTGCGCGCGAGAACAACGCGGCCCCCGGCGCCCTCGCGTCCAACGCCGCGCAGAGTACTGCCGCACCAGCCACGGCGGCGGACCCGGCCGCAGCCGCCTCCCCCGAAGCCGCGAAGGGAGTCGGAGATCTGGCCGCGGCGGCCGCTACGCAGCAGGAAGGGTCCGACCTGGGTGCGACTGCCGACAGCGGCGAATCGCAGCTCGAACGCATTGCCGCATTGCCGAGTGAAGGCGAGCTGCCGGACGGCAAGTGGGTCCCCGGCAAGAACTACAAAGTCGTCTCACCGGCCCAGCCGACCAACGTCGCTCCGGGCAAGGTTGAAGTCATCGAGATGTTCTGGTACGGCTGTCCGCACTGCTATGCACTCGATCCGGCCATCGAAAGCTGGCGCAAGAACAAGCCCGTGCATATCGAGTTCGTACGCGTTCCAGTGATGTGGGATCAGGTGCATCGGGCGCACGCGCGACTGTTTTACACGCTCAAGGCCCTCGGCAAGCTCGACGAGTTGCACACCAAAGTCTTCGACGACATTCACGAGAACCACAATTTCCTGTTTGTCCCCAACGATCCGCTGGCAACGCAACGCGCGCAATTGCAATTCGCCAAGGAAAACGGCGTCAGCGAAGCGAATTTCATGCAGGCCTACAACTCGATCGCGGTGCAGACCTCTATGCTGGAAGCCGACGACCTCGGCAGACGCTACGGCATCGATGCCGTGCCGACGTTCGTAATCGCGGGTAGGTACGAGACCGACATGGCGCAGGCTGGCGGGGAAACAAATCTGTTCCAGCTGATCAGCGATCTGGCAGCCAGCGAGAAACACCACTGAGCGGTGTGCGCGGCGAGGCTGACGGCCGAGCCGCGGTTGCGGTAACCTTGCGCGCCTCGGCGCGCCCGTAGCTCAGATGGATAGAGTGGCAGCCTCCGAAGCTGCAGGTCGTGGGTTCGAATCCCGCCGGGCGCGCCACCCCTCACACCTGCCTTCGCCGCCGCCACCTCGATCGCCAACGCCGAACCGACCGGTAGCATTGAGCCCGTACCTAGGGTGATTCGACTCGCGCTCTACAGGCTTCGACCATTCTGACGACGTGCTCTTCGCCTTCGGCTCCGTAG
>DATNHF010000035.1:0-8438 GCA_035605115.1 Steroidobacteraceae bacterium
AGCCCCGCCGGTGTCGCCGAACCCCGAGAACAGCACATTGCCGAGCGAGCGGTTCATGGCGCGGGCCATGAGCTGTGTCAGCAGCGTACCGGCCGAGCCGACTACGGTGCCGGCGATGATCATGGCGGCATTGCCGAGCACGAAGCCTTCGAAGGCCACGGCCAGTCCGGTCAGCGCGTTGTAGAGCGAGATCACCACCGGCATGTCAGCGCCGCCGATCGGCAGCGTCATCGTCAGCCCCAGCAGCAGCGCCAGCGCGAACAGCCCCGTGACCACGCCCGCCGAAGCGTTGATTGCGGTGGCAATGAGCGCCGCGCAGACTATGGCGCCGGCGAGAATCAGCAGATTCAGCAGTTGCTGGCCGCTGAAGCGCAGCGATCTGCGGATCAGTCCCTGCAGCTTGCCGAAGGCGATCAGGCTGCCGCTGAAGGAGACCGCGCCGATGATGCCGCCGACCACGGCGAGCGTGGCCTCGGAAGAGGACATCTCGCCGCCGCGATAGAGCTCGACTGCGGCGATGGCGGCGGCGCCGCCGCCACCCATGCCGTTGTAGAGCGCGATCATCTGCGGCATGTTGGTCATCGCCACGCGCCGGCCGCTGATCCAGGCGATGGAGCCGCCGATCAGCACGGCGATGATGATCAACGGATAGTTGGTCATCCCCGGGTAGAAGAAAGTCGCCAGTGTCGCGACCAGCATGCCGGCGCCTGCCCAGAGAATGCCGCTGCGCGCCGTGACCGGCGAGCTCATGCGCTTCAAGCCCATGATGAACAGGAACGCCGTGACCAGGTAGCTGACCTGGATCAGCGCTGCGGCGCTGAGGTGATCGGCCATCAGTGCTTCCCCGCAGCGGAGCGGGCGCCTCTCTTGGCGCCGCTGGATTTGAACATCTCGAGCATGCGCTCGGTCACGGCATAGCCGCCGACCGCATTGCCGGCAGACAGCAGCACTCCGAGGAAGCCGATGGTTTTCTCGAGCGGTGAGCTGGCCGCTCCCAGCGCGACCATCGCTCCGACCAGCACGATGCCATGCACGAAATTCGAGCCCGACATCAGCGGCGTGTGCAGAATGACCGGCACTCTTGCGATCACTTCGTAGCCGGTGAACGCAGCCAGCATGAATATGTACAGTGCGACGATTCCGGTCATGGTGCCTCCACCGATTTGCGTGTCGGTTCGTGTCGAATCGTGCCCGCGTGCGTCAGGCAGGACTGCGCGAACACCTCATCCTGCCAGTCGATCGCGAGCGCCGCGTCCTTCGTGATCGCGCTCTTCAAGAAGTTGTAAAGGTTGCGTGCGTACATTTCGCTGGCATGAAAAGCCAGCTGTGCGGCGAGATTCACCGGGCCCACGATCTTGACGCCCTGATGCTCGACTACCTGTCCGGCTTGCGTGAGCTCGCAATTGCCGCCCGACTCGGCGGCGATATCGACGATCACCGCGCCGGCCTTCATGCGCTCGACCGCCGCGCGCGTGATGATGCGCGGCGCGCGGCGTCCAGGTATCGCCGCAGTGCTGATGACGGCATCGGCGACGGCGATGCGCGCCTCGAGGACTTCCTGCTGTTTGCGCTTTTCCTCGTCCGTGAGCTCGCGCGCATAGCCGCCGGTGCCCTCGGCCGAGACGCCGGTCTCGACAAACTTCGCCCCCAGCGACTTGACCTGCTCCCGGGTGGCGCTGCGCACGTCGTAGGCCTCAACCACGGCGCCGAGGCGTTTGGCGGTGGCGATCGCCTGCAGCCCGGCGACGCCGACCCCAACGATCAGCACCTGCGCGGGCCGGATGGTGCCGGCAGCCGTGGTGAGCATGGGCAGGAAGCGGTCGAGCGTGTCGGCGGCGATCAGCACCGCCTTGTAGCCGGCGATCGAAGCCTGCGAGGACAGCGCGTCCATCGACTGCGCACGCGATATGCGCGGCACCAGCTCCATCGCGAAGCTGGTGATCTGTCGGTCGCGCAACGCACGCACCTCATCGGGATGAGCGTGCGCCTGCATGAACCCGATGACCACCGCGCCGGCCTTGAGCTGCTGGATCTGCGCGATGTCGAGCGGCTGCACGGTCAGCAGCACATCGACGGCGCCGAGCACCGCATCGCTGCTGTCCATCCATTCGACACGCTTGTAGAGCGCATCGGGAAATTGCGCACTCGTGCCCGCGCCACGCTCGAGCAGCACGCGCACGCCGGCTGCGGCCAGTTTGTCGGCAATCTCCGGGACCAGGCTGACGCGCGTCTCTCCAGGCGCGCGCTCACGGAGCGCACCGATCGTGACCGGCATATCCTTCTCCTCACTGTGTGGCCGTCGCCCGCGGACGTGGCAAGTGCGCGCGCCGGGCATGCGCCGAGGCGGTGCGCATTGAGACCTTAATCGTTGAATTCTCGCACAAGCCTGCCGTATCTTACAGATTATGAGCGTTGGCTTCAGGCAACACGATTTGGAACTCGAACTGTTGGTAAGTTCGCCCGGCCACGGACTGTCGCAGATGGTGCTGCGGACCGACGTTGCGGGCATGCCACTCGAGTGGGTCGACTATCGCGAGGCCGCGCGGCTCTACCACCAGGATCAGGTCGCCTACACCTGCGGCTCGCTGCTGTACCGCCTCTACGGCGGCGTCAATGCGCGCAGCGGCCGCCGCACAGTGCTCGAGGTCAGCTCGATCGTGGCCACGGTCGGGCATACCGGTAATCCGGGCAATACGCGCCACGACTACGTGCCGCCGCTGAACAACGAGACGCTGTTCCGCCGCGACGCCTACGTGTGCATGTACTGCGCCGAGCGCTTTGCGAGCCGCGAGCTCTCGCGCGATCATGTGCGGCCCTTCAGTCAGGGCGGCATGGATGTCTGGACCAACGTCGTCGCAGCCTGCCGCCGCTGCAACAACGAAAAGGCCTGGCGAACACCCGAACAGGCCAAGATGCAACTCATTGCGGTACCGTTCACGCCGACCTACGCGGAGTACATCTTTCTCAAAGGCCGGCGCGTGCTGGCCGATCAGATGGAATACCTGCTGGCGCATTTTCCGCGCCACAGCCCGCTGCACGACCGCATCGCGCGCTGGCGCGCCTGAGCTCGGCCACGATCAGCGCCGTGTGCCCGCGCGTCTATCTGATCGACGCCTCGGTCTATATCTTCCGCGCCTGGTACTCGCTGCCGAGCGATCTCGCCGACCCCGACGGCCAGCCGACGCACGCGCTGTACGGCTTCGCGCGCTTCCTCAATGACCTGATCGAGCGCCGTCGGCCGCGCCATGTCGCCGTGGCATTCGATCCGCAGCATGGCAGCTGCTTCCGCCATAGCCTCTATCCGGCCTACAAGGCCAATCGTGAGCCGGCCCCGCCCGCGCTCGCACGCCAGTTCGCACTCTGCCGCGAATATTGCCGGCACCTCGGCGTGGCGGAGTTCGCCGCTGACCTGTACGAGGCCGACGACCTGATCGGCACGCTGGCGGCCTTATGCCGCGCCGAGGGACTGGCGGTGACGGTGGTATCGCGCGACAAAGATCTCGCGCAGTTGATCGGGCCGAAGGACGTGTTCTGGGACTATGGTGAGGCGGTCGAATACCGTTACGATGACATCGCGGCGCGCTTCGGCGTGCGACCCGAGCGCATGGCCGATTACCTGGCGCTGCGCGGCGACAGCATCGACAATGTGCCGGGCGTGCCCGGCGTCGGAGCGAAGACCGCGGGCCTGCTCATGACGCTCTGCGCCTCGCTCGAGGAGCTGTTCGAACGGCTCGATGCGGTCGCCCAGCTGCCCGTGCGTGGCGCAGCGTCCCTGCCCGAGCGCCTGCGCACCCACCGCGCGGCGGCCTATGAGGCGCGCGCGCTCACCCGCATCGTCTGCAATGTGCCGCTGGCGGCCCGCCAGGCAGATCTGCAACGCCGGGCGCCGGACCTCGCGCAGATCGAAGCCTTCTGCGCGGGTCAGGGATTCGGCGCGCTGCTACAGCGTCAGGCGCAGCGGCTGAGCCTGACGGCGTAGAGCGGCGGCGTCCGCTCAGGCCTTCTTGACGTAGGCCTGGCACCAGCCGTTGGCATTGACCAGCTTGCCCGGGAAGACGCCGCATGGGCCCCAGGCCTGGCTCGCGGCGGCCTGGAACTGCGAGCAGTTGCTGCAGACCGATCCGGGCTTGTACGTCGGAAAAGCCTTGGCATTGACGCTCTTGGCGTCGTGGGTGTAGCCGAGCCCCTTGGCGGTTGGATCGGCCGGCTCAAGATGCGGCAGCTCGGCGGCGTGGACGCTCTGGCTCGGGCGCACAGCGGCCGCAGCTCCCAACAGTAGCATCACTTGCTTCAAGGCGTCGCGGCGCGAAACGGAGTGGCTCATGTCGTGTCCCCTCTTAAGTAAGGTAAGCCTGCATTGGCTGGCAGATCGAATTCTAGCGCGCAACTGGGGCAGCGGCATGCGGCTTTTGCGTATGGCCTTTGAGGTATTCTTCAGGTTCGGTCGGAAAAACACAGGGTGGGGCGGGCGTGACAGGGCGACGAACGAGCTCCAAGGACATCGAATCGGTGTTGCAGGAGCAGCGCAGATTCGCGCCCGACGGCCTGCCCAAGACGCGCTCGGGCAAGATCATGCGCCGGCTGCTGCGTGCCATAGCCCGTCGTGAGGAGATTTCGCAAGACATCTCGACGCTGGAAAATCCTGCCATCGTGGCGCAGCGGCGCAGCGCTGCAGTCCGCAAACGCGCCAGGCCGGCAGCGCCGGTCAAGTCGAAGGGGCGGGCGAAGCGCCGCACCGGGCGGCGGGCGCGCTGAGCGGGGCTAGATCCAACGCCGTGCGCGCCGCGCGCGAACGTGCCCTTCGCTGGACGGCGCTCGCGAGCGCTCTGCTCGTGGCCGCCTGCCGCACGCTGCCCGCCCCATCAAGGCCAGCCGCGCCAGCGCCCGCTGCCGAGACCGCCGCGCCCCAGCACTATCGAATCGATGCGGCCGCCTCGCAGGTGCTGATCCTGGTGTACCGCGATGGTCCTATGGCGAGGCTCGGGCACAATCACGTGCTGTCCGTGCACGATCTGTCGGGCGATGTGACCGTGCCGGGCGATCTCGCGCACGCGAGCTTCTCACTGCAATTCCCGGTCGAGTCGATCGCGATCGATGAGCCTGCGCTGCGAGCCCAACAGGGCGAGGATTTCCAGGCCACGCTTGATGCCGCCAGTATCGCCGGCACGCGCGCGCACATGCTCGGCGAGCAGCAGCTCGATGCGGCGCAGTTCCCGACGATCCGGCTTGACTGTGAGCAATTGCGCGCCGATGGCGAGCGCTGGGTGGCAAGCGTGCGCATCCGCGTACGCGATCACGACAGTACCGCCGAGGTGCCCGTGACGCTGCAGGCGAGGGCCGAGGCGCTCACGGTCAGCGGCGATTTCGATCTCACGCACGCGCAGCTCGGGCTCACGCCTTACAGCGTGGCGCTCGGCGCACTGCGCGTTGCCCAGACCATTCACATCCATTACCGTCTGTTGGCGCAGCGCGCGGCCGGCTCAGGCGCCGGCCTGCAGCATCCATAGCAGCGTGCCCTCGGGCGCTTCGATCAGCGCGCTGCTGGCACGATCGGCTCCGCGCGGCAGCTCGCTCGAGAGCGCGATGCCGAGGGAGTGCATGCGAATGCATTGCTCTGTCAGGTCCTCGCATTCGAACACCAGCAGCGGCGCATCGAACCAGCGCCGCCGATGAAAGGCCAGATCGAGCCGATCGCTGGTCAAAGGTAGATGTGCATAGGGCTCGTCCAGCTCGGGTAGGGCGACAAAGCCGGCGCGCTCCCAGAACACGCGCGCGAGCTCGAAGTCCGTCTGCGGCAGGCTCAGATGGGCGAAATAGCCGCAGACCGAAGCGCCGCCCATGGGCGGGCCGGCCGGCGAGTAGGTGCGCGCCTCGAGCAGCGTGATGGCCTGTCCGCCAGGGTCGCGCACTCGCAGCTGATGCAGCTCCTCCTCGCCCAGGCGCGTGAGCTCGGGCTCGAGCTGTGCGGCCGCGAAGCCCGCGGCTGCCCGCGCGAGCTCGGGCCGCACGAAGCTCAGCGACGGCGAGGGCATCGGGCACTCGTGCAATCCCAGATGAATGCGGCCATCGCTGAGCACGCCATAACGGTACGACCAGGCGTCAGTGGTCGGTAACTGTACGAATCCGAGGCGCTCGTAGAACTGCACCGACGCGGCGATGTCATGCGTAGCGATGGCAAGCTCGAGGAAGCGGCCGAACATTGCCCGGCCGTGATTCAGGCCCAATCGCCGGTCGCGCGCAGCATGGCCTGCGCGAGCGCGCGTGCATGATCGGTGCGGCCGTTGAGCGCGCTGACGTAGTCGAAGTGCTCGCCGCCGGCCGTCATGAAGATCGCGCGTCCCCGCAGCGCGATTTCCTCGAGTGTCTCCAGACAGTCGCAGGCGAAGCCGGGACAGATGACCGTGACGTGGCGCAGACCGCGCCGCGGCAGTTCCGCCAGCGTCCGGTCCGTCGCCGGGGTGAGCCAGCGGTTGGCGCCGAATCGCGATTGAAAACTCAAGCTCCAGTCCTGCGGCTGCAGCTCGAGCGCCGCGGCGAGCTGTGCCGCGGTGGCCTGACAGTCCTCGGCGTAGCGATCGCCGCGTGCGACATAGGAGAGTGGAATGCCGTGAAAGGACATCAGCAGATGGCCGTTGCGGCCATGTGTACTCCAATGCTCGCGCACGCTGTTGGCCAATGCGCCGATGAATTCGGGTACGGCGCAATAGCCGGAGAAGTAGCGCAATTCCGGCAGGGCACGCCAGTCACGCAGCGCCTGCGCCACCTGATCGTAGACCGCACCGGTGGTGCTGCCGCTGCCCTGTGGAAACAACGGTACGATCAGCAAACGCCGGATGCCGGCGCTGCGCAGCTGCTCGAGCGCCTGCGCCACGAACGGCGGGGAGTAGAGGAACGCCTGCTCGACCCGCAGCGCCCCGCGGGCATTGCCGAGCTCGCGGGCGAGCGCCTCGCGCAGGCGCGAGGTGTAGTACAGCAAGGGCGAGCCTTCCTCGCGCCAGATTTCACGGTACTTGTGCGCACTGCGCGGCGCGCGCAGCGGTAGGACCAGGCCATAGAGCAGCGGCAGCCAGAAAGCGCGCGGCAAATCGATGACGCGCCGATCGGACAGGAAGCGCCGCAGAAAGTGCCACACCGCGCCGCTGCGCGGTGCGACCGGCGTGCCGGTGTTCACGATCAGTGCCGCGACCGTCGCGCTGGCCATGGCGAGCGGCTAGCCGACGTGCTGCGTCAGAAACGCAAGCGTGCGCTGCTGCGCCAACGTGCTGGCCGGCTCATCGTAGTTCTGCGGCCGATCGTCGTTGCTGAAGGCGTGACCGGCCGCGTAAGTGTGGAATTCGCCCTGCGGATAGGCCGCGCGAATGCGCTCGACATCGCTGAGCGGAATGGATCGATCCTGTTCGCCGAAATGCAACTGGGTCGGACATTGCGGTGTCCTCGGCAGCTCCTGGACGATCCCGCCGCCGTAGTAGCAGACCGCGGCGGCAAGCGGCAGTTCGCAGGCGGCCGCCCAGGCGAGGCGCCCGCCCCAACAGAAGCCGATCACCGCGACGCGGCCGACGTGGCGGCAAATGGCTGCAGCGGCGGCGATATCCATGACCGCCTTTTCGGTCGGAATCTGCTGGCGGTACCCCAGGCCCTGCTGCACCTCGGCGGCGGAGTAGCCGAGCACCAGACCGCGCGCGACGCGGTCAAACAGCGCCGGCGCGACCGCGAGATAGCCCTGCTGTGCGTAGCCGTCGGTGATGCGGCAGATATGCGGCGCGAGCCCGAATATCTCCTGCACGATGACCACGCCGCCGCGCGCCTTGCCCGACGGTTTGACGATATAGGTACTGAACGTGTGGCCGTCGCGCGCCATCAAGGGCTCATACTGGCTCACGCACGCTCCAGGATGGCGCTGACCGCCATGCCGCCGGCGGTGCAGGCGCAGGCCAGTCCGCGCCTGGCGGCAGGATCGGCGGCCAGCTGCTTGGCCAGCGTCGCCAGGATGCGCGCCCCGGTGGCCGCGAATGGATGGCCGATCGCAACGCTGCCACCTTTGACATTCATTTTCGAGCTATCGATCGAGCCCAGAGGGCCATCGTGGCCGAGGCGCTCGCGGCAGAAGTCGGCCGACTCCCATGCCTTCTGCAGACACAACGGTACGGCCGCGAAGGCCTCATGGATCTCGTAATAGTCGAACGCCTGGAGCGTCAGGCCGGTGTCGCGCAGCATGGCCGAGACGGCATAGGCAGGGCCCATCAGCAGGCCTTCGTGGCCGCTGGCGAAATCCACCGCCCAGCTCTTGCCGGCGCGCAGATAGGCGATGACCGGCAGGCCCCGCTCCGCTGCCCACGCTTCCGAGGACAGCAGCAATGCCGCCGCACCGTCGGTCAGCGGCGTGCTGTTGCCGGCCGTGAGGCTGCCCGCGCCGCTCAGATCGAAGACCGGCTTGAGCT
>DATNHF010000036.1:0-36453 GCA_035605115.1 Steroidobacteraceae bacterium
CCGCATCACGGCGGCGTGAGAGCGGGTCTGAGCTCTCCCTGGAGCGGCGACACCGTGCGCCTGCGCGCTCATAGCCGTTCGGCTTACGGTCCTAGCCCATACACGGTCAACGAGCCAGCTCCAGCGATGTAGACGTGGCCATTGGCCACCACGGGCACGGTGAATTTCGCGGCGTTGCCGGCCGTGTCGGCTGAGAGCGCAGCACTCGTGCAGAGCGTGGTATTGAGGTTGGTCGCGTCGTAGACGCGCAGGATCGCCGGACCCAAGGCTGCGGCGCCATTGTCGGTGCCGAGATCGTCGCGGTCGGAGCCGGGTAGCCGTAGGTCTCGGAACTCTGGGAGGAGGCGATGGCAATCGGTGGGCCCTGCGGGCCCAGCTGGGCGCTGGCGGGGATCAGTCCATTGGAGAGTCGCAGCTGCGACCAATATGTCAAGTGCAGCAAGGCCAGTTCCGGTGCGGCAACTGTGGGGGAGCAGCAGTTCGAGCGCCTGCGCGCGGCGCAATTACGGCGCGGGAATCGGCCGCTCAATCGGCCGGCATGATAAACACTGCGGCTCGACGAATCGGACCCGGAGCGGCACCGCCGCCGGCCTTGCCGAGCAGGACGTAGAACATTCGAATGTGGTGTCGCGACGGATTGGCCAGGATCGGTACATACAGTTTCATCGACGCTTCGCCGTCCGCCAGCTGCGCGACTTTCGGCGAGTCACCGACATAGTCTTCATCGGGCCTCGCACCGGAGCCGCGGGTCCACCAGACAAATCGGGCATCCCCGGCCGCCTCGTGGCTGCGCTGCACTGAGATCTCAGCCACTCGAGCGTGCGCTGCGACGATGTAGTGATCGCTTGTTAGCGACACGAGTTCGGTTGGCGGGATTTGCTCGGTTGGCGGCGCTGGCGCGCTCGGCACGGGGCCGAGCGCCTCCGCTGCTTTGGGCGGATCGTGCATGACGGGCGTCGCCGCGACGCTGAGCATCAACGCGGCCAGCACAATGATGGGAGCAGTTCGCAGCCAGGCGAGCCGAGTCGTGCGCGTCGGCGGCGCGGGGCCACTTACGGTCTGATCGGCTCGATTCTCCGACGCCTTGCACACCGCGATCGCAGTGCCGTTGGCGGCGCCGGCCGAATGGCTGCGCGGCGTGCAATGCGCCGTCGTGGCTGCAGGCGGTGTGTGCTCGGGGCACTCTGCGCGCGCGTCCTCCAGCCGATACTCTTCGATACCGAGTGCCTGACGCTCGAGCTTATGTCGCACGCTGCGGCACAGCTCCGCGGATACTCTGCCGCGGCGATGATGCTGATCGAGCAACGCCAGCGCTTCCCAGGCGCTCTCGGGCTCTGCCTTGCAAAGCATCAGCAGCTCGCGTTCAAACGCGCTGGGCGAGCTTGCGCCACTGACGAGGCTGGCAAATATCGGCGCCAATTGGTGTTCCATGGCCGCGCAATTATCTCACGGACTTGGTCAGTCTCGGTGCCGATTAATCGCAAGATGGTTGCATGCAGGATACGCACACGGCCGCGTGTTGCGGTAGCCACGGGCATGCCGGCGCGCTAATCTCCCGCTTTGCGCCACGGATTGGAGCCTCGATGCCGGAAGATGGTTCGAACCTCATCAGCATGCGTCCGGCGAATTCACCCAACGCGTTCGACCTGCGTCGCGTCGGCGCTCACCCCGACTACTGGTATCCGCTCGCCTGGTCTGATGAGTTGAAGGCGGGCCATTCGCTTGCGCGCCGCTTTGCCGGCCAGCCGATCGTGCTGTATCGCGGTCGGGAAGGCCGAGCCTTTGCGTTGGAAAACCGTTGCGCGCACCGGCAGGTGCCGCTGCACCTCGGCGTGGTCTGCGGGGATGAGATTAAGTGTCATTATCATGGGTGGACCTACGACTCGAATGGCAAATGTGTCGAGATACCGTATCTCGGCAAGGAGCGGCTGCCGAACGGCGTGCGCAGCTATCCGCTACGCGAGGTGGACGGACTGATCTTCGTATTTCCGGGCGATGCGGCCCTGGCTGAGGCTCGTCTGCCGGCAGGACTTGGCTCCTCGCAGCGCCAAGATTACAAGACCCGACGGCTCAACCGTGAAGTGGCCTGCCACTACACCTTCATGCATGAGAATCTGTTCGACATGAACCATCAATTCATGCACCGCAAGCAGATGGGCTCGATCCGGGCGAAATGCATCGGCCGACAGCACGGCGAGGATTGGGCGCAGGTGGAGTACAGCTTCAGCCGCACCGCCGGTAAACCCTCAGTCGGAGAGCGGGTCATCGTCGATCTGGTCCGCAAGCGCAACCAGGGCCGGAAAGACTTTGCCGATCACATGCGCATTCGCACCGACTACCCGATTCAGAGCCTCAAGGTCTGGGTTGGTCGCGACATTCAAATGACCGACGATCCGGTGCTCGATGTCTGGCTGGCCTATACGCCGCTCGATGCCGAGCAGCGCACCAACCGCACCTACGGCTACTTGTCGGTCAAAAAGCCCCCCGTGCCGGGACTGATCCACGCGGTCTGGCCATTCGTGGTGTGGTTCACGGAGAATATTTTTCGCGAGGACAAGGAGATCGTCGAGTTCGAGCAGCTGGCCTACGACGCGCAGGGCGCGGATTGGAACAATGAAGTCTTCCCGGCTCTGCGCGATCTGCGATCGGTGCTGGCCCACTGCGGCCGACCCATGGATCCCTAGCGCGGCTCAGAGTTCGAGCGTGGCCGGCCGCCTGAGCAGTACGGCGAGCACCACGTAATAGAGCGCGCCGAGGGCAATCCAAATCGCCCCCATGATCTTGGCGGCACTGTCCATTTCATACAGCACGAAGGCGATGACCAGGAATCCCATCACCGGCAACAGCAGGTGGCGCAGCCAGTCGCCGCTGCGCTCGCGAATGAAGTAGTGATGGATGACCGACAGGTGCAGCAGCAGAAAGCCACTGAGCGCTCCGAAATTGACGATGCGGCTCAGATCATCCAGGCGCTGCGAAAACAGCAGGCCGACCAGCAGCGACACGCCGGCCACGGCCAGTGTGCTGACGTACGGCGTCTGATAGCGTGGGTGGATGCTCGCCAGCACGGCCGGCAGCTTGTGGTCGCGCGCCATCGCGAAAAGTATGCGCGATACGGCGGCCTGCGCCGCCATGGCGTTGGCTACTCCTGAGGCGATCACGGTCGCGATGATAGTGACCAAGCGCAGCCAGGGCCCGCCGGCGCGCTCGGAGATCTCGTAGAAGGCGGTCTCGGCCGATGAGAAATGCATGCCGTGCGACAGATCGGTCGCGATCCAGGTTTGCAGCATGAAGAGTGCGCCAACCAGCAGCAGCGACCACAGCGTCGCGCGGCCGACCGCGTGCCGACCGCCGCGACTCTCCTCCGACAGAGTCGAAATGCCGTCAAAGCCGAGAAACGACAGCACCGCGATCGAGGTCGCACCCGCCACCGTGGCCAGCGAAAACGCGCGCGGGTCGTAGATCGGGCTGAACGTCAATCGACCGGCGCCCTGGCCGCCGTAGAGCGCGATCATCCCCAAGCCCACGAACAACGCCAGCGTCAGTAACTCCATCGCCAGCATATAGCCGTTGATGCGCGCGGTGAGCTGAACGCCGATCAGATTCACCGCGGCATTGAAGGCGATGAACACGAGCAGCCAGATCCACTCCGGCACCCCCGGCAGCAGCGGGCGCAGCGCCACGGCGCTGAACAAGTAGAGCAACGCCGGCACCAGGATGTAATCGAGCAATATCAGCCAGCCGGCAAAAAATCCGGCGATCTCGTGCAGCCCACGCTGCGCGTAGGTATAGACCGAGCCGGCTAGCGGAAAGGCCTGCGACATGGCGGCGTAGCTCATGGCCGTGAAGAACATACCGAGCAGGCCGAGAAGGTAGGCGAGCGGCACCATGCCCTTGGCATCGTGCCAGACGAAGCCGAAGACCGAGTACGGTGCAATCGGCACCATGAAGACCATGCCGTAGACGATCAGATCGCGCGTGCTCAGCGCACGCCGCAGCTGCTGCCGGTAGCCAAAATGCTCGAGACCGGGCGCAGGCTCAGGCGCGCTGTGCATCGACATCGCGCAGAAAGCCGATCAGTCCGTCGAAGTAGCACTGCTGATCGTCGAACATGGCCATATGGCTGCCGTTCGGGCAGTGCAGATAGCGTCCGCGCGGCAGTGCTCGAGCCATGGCTTGCATGTGCTGCGGGTCCATCGTGTCATGTTGCGCACCGATGGTAAGGGTCGGCGCGCGGATGCGATTCAATTCGGCGCTGCGGTCCCAATGAGCCAGTTTGCCGCTCGCGCCGAGCTCGCTCGGACCCTGCATCGGAATATAGACCGTCTGGTTCAGATGCTTGAAAGCCCGTTCGACCGGGTCGGGCCAGTCGCCGAGCGGCGCGCGCAACACGTGGTGGACGTAGTGATGCTGCATCAGCAGCTCCATGTAGCGCGGATTGGCGTAGTCCTTGACCGCTTCGAGACGCTTGATCTCAGCGAGCACCTGCGGATCCATCATCGGCATGAGCACGCGCTCGGCGTAGTCGTTATAGGCCGGAATGCTCGCCATCATGTTGGAGACGATCAGGCCTTTGAGGTGCTGCTGATGGCGCAGCGCATACTCGAGTGCGAGGATGCCGCCCCACGAATGGCCCAGAAGAAAGAAATTTCCAGCATCGAGTCCGAGCGCTGCACGCACCTGCTCGACTTCGTCGACAAAACGCTCGAGGTCCCAGAGGGCCGCAATGTCGGGCTGCTCGCTGTAATACGACCCGAGCTGATCGTAGTAATAAAACTCGATGCCAGCCGCGGGCAGATAGGCGTCACAGGGTTCGAAGTACTCGTGGGTGGCGCCCGGTCCGCCGTGCAATAGCAGCAGTTTGATGCGCGGATTGTTGCCGAAGCGGCGCGTCCAGATTTTGAAGCTGCCGCAGGGCGTGGTGATCGAGATACGCCGTACCCCGCCGGACCATCGATCGGCGCGCGCGCGGTTGTCGAGATATGGATCGGGCGTCGTTTCGCTCATCGCGCTCCCCAGCGAGCTGGATCGAGGTCGGTCACTGCGGTGGCGAGAGCCGAAACTCCGGCACCGTGGTGCCATCCATGAGTATCTGCAGCAGCTTCTGAATGCAATCGCGATCGGTCTCATCGAATCGGCTGGGTAGGGGGCTGTCGAGATCGAGCACACCGACCAGCCGTCCATCCTTGAAGACCGGCAGCACCATCTCCGACAGCGAGGCCTCGTCGCAGACGATATGGCCCGGAAATGCGTGCACGTCCGGGACCAGCACCGCGGCGCGCTGCAGCGCTGCCGTGCCGCAGACGCCATCGCCCATGGCGATGCACGAGCAGGCGGGTTTGCCTTGGAAAGGACCAAGCACCAGATCGGTGCCGCGCAGCAGATAAAATCCGGCCCAATTCAGATTGGGCAGTGAATTGAACAGCAGCGCCGCAAAGTTCGAAATGTTTGCCAGAAAATCGGTCTGACCGCGCATCAGCGGGCGCAAGCCGCTTTCGAGCTGCTCGTAGATCTCGGTCTTGGAAACACGATCGTTCATGGGTTGGCTCGATGTACCGGCAGAGGATCCCCATGGACGAATTGTGCGGGAGTCGGGGGGGATGTGTGAATCCGTGGCAGGCGCCGGCTGCGGCGCAGCCTCGATGCCGGGCTGCGCCGCCCTCTCCGAGCAGTTATATCAATCGCTTAGGCGCCGGTCAGCGCGCCCAGTGTCCTTCCTGCAATCGCCAGCCGCCATGATAGCCGACCCAATGATGCGGCACCCAGCGATAGCCGGGCCGGCCCGCCTCCCATCGACCAGCGACCCACTCATGACGGCCGCCGACCCAGTTCCAATAGCCGCCGATCCATACGTAGCCAGGTGCGGGCGCGACGCCTACGACTTCGACCTGCGGCGGCGGCGGGGCGACCATGACGGTGTCCCCGTAGTAACGTGGCGGCGGCGCCACGACGCAGCCAGCCAACATCACGAATGCCAGCGCCAGCGCGGTCCCTGCGGCCTTCGAGCCTCGAGCTGTCTTCATCGTCAATTCTCCAGATTGCGCCATGGCTAAAGCCTAACAAACGCGCAGGGTCGACATTGGATGACTGCGTCACGGAAGATAGAGACGGGCGGCTGCGCGAAATGCAGGCGCTGCCCCGCATGCGGGCGGTTAGGATGGCCGCGTCGTGGCAGGCAATGTGAACCGAGCTCGTCATGAGTTTGGATCTGGTAACGCCGGGCAATCAAGCGCCGGACATGCACTATCCGTGCAACTACGGCTAAGTGTCGCGGACCGCCGCCGAGAATAACCTCCGCCGCGCCGCGCCAGGGTCGCGGAGCAGCCGTGGCTCGCTGTAGTATTGATTAATATAATAACTTATGTTATTGTATCCACCGAGAGATTACGGCGGGCCAATCCCGGCGGATCAGGTGGACAAGCTGCGCAATTTTGGTTTCCTGGTTCGAGACGTATCCCGTCTCTCGGCGAAGAGATTCGAGCGCAATGCGCGCGAGCTCGAGCTGACTCTGCCTCATTGCAAGGTGCTGGCGCATCTGTCGCGCAACGAAGGCATCAGTCAGGCCCGATTGGCCGAGCTCACCGAAACTGATCCCATGACGCTGGTGCGAACGCTCGATCGCATGCAGCAGGACGGTTGGATTGAACGTCGGCCCGATCCGGTCGATCGCCGAGCGCACTGCCTGTTCTTGCGCGACGGCGCGAAGTCGATCGTCGAGCGCATCTGGAAGATCGCCGAGCTGACGCGCAGCGAGGCATTGGCGGCGTTGAGCCAGGGTGAGCGCGAGCAGCTCATCGATCTGCTCGAGCGCATTCACACCACGTTATTGGCGCTCGAGGCCAAATGAGTACCCCTATGAACGCCAAGGCGCAGAGTCGTGCGGCCGGGGAGACGGCCGTCGTGCGGAGCGGCTGCACAGCAGCGAACGCGGCGCAGGCCGCACAACATTCCACGCGCAAGCAGCAGCGCGCGCGCCTGCGATGGCTGTTCATGACCGGCGGGGTTGTGCTGGCGCTGATCGCAGGGCTTTGGTACTACCTGGCTTCGGGGCGTTACGTTTCGACCGATGACTCATCGGTGCAGGCGGCACGCGCTGCCATCAGCGCCAACGTGCCCGGCCGGGTCATCGAGCTCGACGTGCACGACAACCAGAGCGTACGGCGCGGCGATGTGCTGTTTCGGCTCGACGATCGCCCGTTTCGCATCGCACTCGAGGATGCCCAGGCCAAGCTCGCGGCCGCGCGTATGCAGATCATTGCCGCCAGGGCCAGCTATCGCCAGCAACTGGCCAACCTCGCCGCAGCACGTGGCACGGTCGCCTACCAACAGCATGAATTCGATCGGCAGCAGCATCTGCTGCAGTCTGGCATCAGCTCCCGCGCGCAATTCGAACAGACGCAGCACGCCCTGGAGCTGGCTCAGTCACAGCTGAGCTCGGCTGAGCAGCAGGTCGGAAGCGTGCTCGCTTTGCTCGGTGGCAATCTAGAGCTGCCCGTTGAACAGCACCCGGTGGTCCAGGAGGGCCCAGGCGGCTCTCGATCGTGCCAAAGTCGAACAGCTACAGGTCGGAGACTACATCACCGCCGCGACTGCGGTCTTCAGTCTGATTTCGAGTCGTGATGTCTGGATCGAGGCTAATTTCAAGGAAGACGAGCTGGCCTACATGCGGCCAGGGCAGTCCGCCGAGGTTCGCATCGATGCCTATCCGGGACGTCGCTTCAAGGCCCGGGTCTCTTCCTTAAGTCCGGGCACCGGAGCGCAGTTCTCGCTGCTGCCGCCGGAGAATGCGACCGGCAATTGGGTCAAGGTGGTTCAGCGCGTGCCGGTGCGGCTGCAGCTCGATGACGCGGCGCTCGACGGTGTCGCGCTGCATGCCGGCTTGAGCGTGGACGTCACGGTCGATACCGAACACCGACGGCAGCTCTTCGGCCACGGCGCGCCCGCAATCGCGCAGCGCTAATAGCCGCCGACGCACACCCGGCTGCTGCCGGCGGCGTGCCGTTGCATCGCGGCATGATCACCGGCACCGTCATGGTCGCCTCGATTCTGCAGGCGCTCGACAACACGATCGCCAATGTGGCGCTGCCGCGCATGCAGGGCAGTCTGTCGGCCACTCAGGACCAGATGACCTGGGTGCTGACTTCTTACATCGTCGCGGCGGCGATCATGACGCCGCTCACGGGTTGGCTGGCCGATCGCTTTGGCCGCAAGCCGCTGTTCCTGGTCTCCATCGTCGGTTTCACGCTGACCTCGGCGCTCTGTGGTATGGCGCAGTCGCTCGAACAGATCGTGCTGTTTCGCGTATTGCAGGGCATGTTCGGTGCCGCATTGATTCCGATGTCGCAGGCGGTGCTGTTCGATGTCTATCCCCCCGAGCAGCACGGTCGGGCCATGGCGATCTGGGGCGTCGGCGTGGTGCTCGGACCAACACTCGGGCCGATGCTGGGCGGATGGCTCACGGACAACTACAGCTGGCGCTGGGTGTTCTATATCAACGTGCCATTCGGCGTGCTAGCGGTGCTCGGAGTGCTGGCGTACTTCCCGGACACCACGCACCAACGCAAGGGCTTCGACTTCTTCGGCTTTGCGATGCTCAGCATCTTCGTCGGTGCGCTGTAGGTCATGCTTGATCGTGGCCCAGATCAGGACTGGTTCAATTCTGCAGAGATCAAGCTCGAGGCGGCGGTGTGCGCATTGGCTTTCTATCTTTTTCTCACGCACACGCTGACCGCGGAAAAGCCGTTCATCCGCTTGTCTATGTACAAGGACCGCAACTTTCTGACCGGCAATATCCTGATCTTCCTGGTTGGCATCGTGCTGTTCGCGACGCTAGCGTTGCTGCCGCCGATGCTGCAGGGACTCATGGGTTACTCGGTGCTCCAGGCCGGCATTGCCACCGCGCCGCGCGGCGTCGGCACGCTGATCGCCATGATGTTCGTGGTTCGCGCGATCGGCCGCTTCGATGTGCGACTGATCATTGGGGTCGGTTTCGTTCTGACCGCTATATCGCTGTCGATGATGTCGCATTTCTCGATGCAGCTGCCCATGTCATCTCCGCCGTGCAGGGCCTGATGGTGCGCAACACGCAGATCGTGCATGCCTCGCTCGCTGAGCACATCACGCCGATGAGCTTGGCGCAGCACGCCGTCGCGCCGCTCAGCGCCGCCATGGCGACCGCCACGCTCAATCAGCAGGTCACGGCCCAGGCGACCATGATTGCGTACCTCGATGATTTCTATTTGATGTTACTGCTGACGCTGCTGGCGCTACCGTTGTTGCTGCTGGTGCGCAGCCGGCGCGGCGCCCGCGCGGGAGTCAAAGTTGTCGCGCTGGACTGAGTCGCCCGGTCCGGCCGCAGCGCGTGCGCGAAGGCGCGCCCTTTCCGGCTGCGCGCTGCTGCTGGCCGCCGTGCTCGGGGGTTGTGTGGCCGGGCCGAACTTCGTCGCTCCGAGCGCGCCGAGCCCGAGCCGCTTCCGCTAGCGAGCAGTCCTCGCCCGCCACCTCGATCGCTGCAGCCTCTCAACCCTGGTGGACGGCGCTGAATTGGCCCCGCCTGGATGCGACCATTCGCGAGGCGCTCGAGCACAACCGCGATCTGGCCGCGGCCCGCGCCACGCTCGGGCAAATGCAGGCGCTCGCGGCCGCGAGCCAGGGCGCCCAATGGCCCCGGCTGGATCTCGATGCAAGCGCCGGGCGCGAGAAATACGGCGCGGCATTTCTTGGCTCCGAGCAGCTGCCGCCTTTCAGTTTTTATTCGGTCGGATTCGGCGTGAGCTATCTGTTCGATTTCGCCGGCGGTATTCGGCGCACGGTCGAGCAGCAGCGTGCGCTGGCCATCTCGCAGCAGCATCAAGTCGAAGCCGCAGCCCTGTCTTTGAGCGGCAACGTGGCCTTGCAGGCGCTGATCGCCGCAGCGGCGCGCGCGCAGATCACCAGCGTTGAAGCGCTGCTCGATGACGATCAAACCAATCTGAGGCTGGTGCAGGGCGCTTTCGAAGCCGGCAGTGCCAACCGTGTTGATGTGCTCAATGCCCAAAGCCAGCGCGCCAATGATCAAACACTGCTGCCGCCGTTGCGGCGCGCGCTCAGTAACGCCGAGCACGCACTCGCACTGCTCGTCGGGCGCGCACCGGCCGAATGGACCGCGCCGGATTTCAAGCTGGATGAGGTCACGCTGCCGCCCGAGCTACCGCGCGCGCTGCCCGCGGAACTCGCGCATCGCCGACCGGATATTCTCGAGGCCGAAGCACAACTGCACGCCGCCACGGCGGCGGTGGGCATAGCGATGGCTAATCTGTACCCGCAGATCAGCCTGACGGCCACGGCGAGCCTGCAATCTACGGCGTTGCACGCCTTGTTCGATTCCAACAGCACTGCCGCAGGGCTGAACGGCAGTCTCACTCAGCCGTTGTTCGATCATGGCGCCCTGCGCGCCCGTGAACGGGCAGCCAGAGAGGCGATGCGTGCTTCGCTCGCGAGCTATGAGCAGGTAGTGCTGCGCTCCTTCGGCCAGGTAGCCGATGCGCTCGAGGCGCTCGATCACGACGCGGAACTTCTCGCCAGCGAGCAGACCGCCGTGACGGTGTCGGGCGAAAATCTGGCCTTGACTCGCGACAGCTACAGCGCTGGCAACACCGGGGTGCTGCAAGTGCTTGAAGCGCAGCGGCAGAGCCAGCAGGCGCGCCTCGGGTTGGTTCGCGCGCAGGCACAGCGCAATGAAGACACTGTGGAGTTGCTGCTGGCCTTGGGCGGCCAGATGCCCGCGCCCGCCTATTGATCGGCGATGCGCCGTGCGCCGATGCGCCGTGCTTACCGCGATGCGCTATCCTGTCGGCACGATTCCACTGCACCGGGGGGTGCCATGAATACGAAGCTACGAAGCGGATTCGCGTTTGCGCTGTGCGCCGCGGCCGCGATCCTCGTCACCGCAGCGGCAGCCGATGTTCCGGCCTATATCACGGCGGCCGTCGCGAGCAGCTCTCGTCCCGAGCGCGACCGCGAGCGCGATGTCAATCGCAAACCGGAACTGGTCATCGCCTTCGCCGGCATCAAGCCCGGACAAAAGGTTGCAGAGCTCATGCCGGGAGGCGGGTACTTCACGCACATCTTTTGCCAGATCGTCGGCCCCAGGGGACACCTCTACACGATCGCCCTCAAGCCGGTCGTCAAACGCGAGCCACCACCGCCCGACACCGGCTCGGCCGCAGCGGCACCGGACCCCTGCAACAATGTGACCGCGGACAGTCAGGAGGTCGCGGAATTCAAATTACCGAGCGGGTTGGACGTGGTCTGGACATCGGAGAACTACCACGATCTGCATAACGCATATTTCGGCAAGCCTGATATGCAGGCGTTCGATCGCACGATTTTCGATGCCCTCAAGCCGGGTGGGGTGTTCATTGTCGAGGATCACGTGGCGGCCGCGGGCTCTGGCGGCCGCGACACCGACACCCTGCATCGCATCGATCCGGAGCTTGTAAAACAAGAAGTTATCAGCGTCGGATTTGTATTTGCGGGTGCCAGCGACGTGCTGCACAACGCCGATGACCCACACGAGGCAAAGGTCTTCGAGCTCAAAGGGCGCAGCGATAAGTTCCTGTACAGATTCCGCAAGCCCAAGCGTTAGCCGGATCGCCGGGCGGCGTGGCTTCAGCGGGGCTTGCGGATGATCCCCAGGCGTTGCATCGAGGCCGCGGCGGCGGCGGATGTCACCAGATTGGCGGGCTGCTGTGGGCCGGACGTCGCCGGGCCCGCCGGTGCCTGACCGCTCGAACTGGGCGCGGCCACGGCGGGCTTGGGCGCGGCCGCTACAGGCGGCGGCTTGAGGGGTGCCTGCGCCTTGACGGCCGCCGGCGCCCGCACGGGCATGATCTCCACCGAGACGTTCAGCCGCCGCCTTTCCCCGCTTTGAAGGACTCCCACACCGACCACCTGTCGCGTCACCTGTTCGCCGCGGTCATTGCGCACGTCCAGCACCACGCAATACTCACTCGGCTCGCTCGCCTTCGTATGCGCGATGGTGCCGTCGACGCTCAGAGCGCAGTAGCTTTCGACGGGCTCGAGTGCATGGCCAGTGCCGCTGAAGCGCAGATGGTGCCGGCACCCCGGGCAGACCGCCGCGCTTTCCAGCACCGTCGCCTTACAGTGCGGGCAGACCCGCGTTGCACCCGACGAGCCTGAGCGCAGCGTGCTCATACCGAGCGCGGCGTCCCCTTGAGTTCTACCGCCGCGGCGTGCTTGTCTTCCCAGCCGAATTCAACGTGGCCGCGCATGCGCGAGCCCGCCGCGACCGTGATGGATGCGGCTTTGACGTCACCCACGATGACCCCGGTGGCCAATACGTCGACCTGCTTGGCCGCATCGATATTGCCCTGCAGCTCGCCCGCGACCACCACCACGCCAGCGCGAACCTGGCCTTCGAGTCGTGCGCCCTGATCGATGCGGAAATTGCCGTCGACTTGTACGTCGCCCTTGAAGCGGCCGGCGATGCGTACATCACCGCCGCCGACAATCTTGCCTTCGATGGCCAGTTCAGCTGCGATCACGGATTCCACGGCCGGGGTGCGGGCCGGCGCGCGCCGTGCCGCCTCTGTCGAGACAGTGGGCTCTGACGGCGGCCGATCCGGGCCCTTGCCGTGCAGCTCAGTGACGATAGTAGAGCTGCTGGCGGGAGCAGTGCCGCTCGCAGCCGGGCTCGGATTCGAACCGGTTTCCTTCCAAAGCGCCATGAGCGGATCCTCCAGTTAAAGCAAAGGTGCGTAATAGAGCACGGTAGCGCCAACCCCCCATAGAAGACCACTGTCTCGCTCTAGAGACAAGCGCCATCGTACCGCATTGTGTGCGCCCCCTCCCAGTATCATTCACCATGGCCGAGATAAGAGACCGACCCAAGGCCAAGTCGCTGCGCCCGCTGCGCGCGCTGCTGCCCTTTCTGCTCCCGCACCGCTGGATTCTGGCCGGCGCCCTGGCGGCTCTGTTGATCGCCGCGGCAGCCATGCTGGCTGTGCCGATCGCACTTCGCCAGCTCATCGACCATGGACTCGCGGCCAACAACATCGGGGTCATCAACCGCTACTTCGTGGGCTTTCTAGCCGCTGCCGTGGCCTTCGGTCTGTTCGCTGCGCTGCGCTTCTATCTGGTGACCTGGCTTGGCGAGCGGGTGGTGGCGGATCTGCGCGAGGCGGTGTACCGGCGTGTCGTGCGCATGGACCCGACTTTCTTCGAAATCACGCGCACCGGCGAGGTGCTGTCGCGTCTGACCGCCGACACGACGCTCGTGCAGGCGATTTCCGGGGTCAATCTGTCGATCACGCTGCGCTCGCTACTCAATCTGATCGGCGCGCTCGTGCTGCTGGCGCTGACGAGCGCCAGGCTCATGGCCGTGATCCTGGTGCTGATTCCCTTGGTGATCGTGCCGATCCTGATCGTCGGGCGGCGAGTGCGTGGGCTCTCGCGCGCGGCGCAGGATCGGATCGCAGACACCAGCAGTCTGGTCGATGAAACCCTCAACGCGATTCAGACGGTGCAGGCCTTTACGCTCGAGCCGCTGCTGACGCGCCGCTATGCAGAGGCGGTGGAGCGCAGTTTTAGTGCCGCGATCCGGCGCAGCCGCATGCGGGCGGCGCTGACGGCGCTCGGTACCATGATGGTCTTCGGCGGCATCACCTACGTGCTCTGGCTCGGTGCGCAGGCAGTGCTGGCACACCGTATGACTTCCGGGCAGCTCAGCCAATTCCTGGTGTACGCCGCGATCGTAGCCACCTCGGCCGCAGCACTGACCGAAATGTGGGGCGAGCTGCAGCGCGCAGCCGGCGCCATGGAGCGACTCGCCGAGCTGCTCGCCGCGCGCCCCGGCATTGTGACGCCCGCACAACCCTCCAGCCTGCCGGCGCGGGTGCGCGGGGATGTGAGCTTCGAGCGGGTCTTTTTTCGCTATCCCTCGCGCGCCGACTCCTGGGCGCTCGAGGATTACACGCTCGCGGTGCGCAGCGGCGAGACGGTGGCGATCGTCGGACCGTCCGGAGCTGGCAAGAGCACCAGCTTCCAACTATTGCTGCGATTCTACGATCCGGCCAGCGGTCGGATCTGCATCGACGGATGCAACATCGCTC
Source organism: Steroidobacteraceae bacterium (assembly GCA_035605115.1). Classification (GTDB taxonomy): domain Bacteria; phylum Pseudomonadota; class Gammaproteobacteria; order Steroidobacterales; family Steroidobacteraceae; genus FEN-1191. The sequence goes on from DATNHF010000036.1 coordinate 14,109, forward strand.
ACCTGCGGCCCGAGGAGCTCAGAGGGCAGATCGGCTTTGTGCCGCAGGATACCGTGCTGTTCGGAGCCAGCGCTCGCGAGAACATCGGCTACGGCCGCCCTGGGGCCAGCGATGCGCAGATCGAATCCGCGGCGCGCGCGGCCGCGGCCGATGAATTTTTGCGCGCTCTACCGGCCGGCTACGACACGTTTCTCGGCGAACGGGGCACGCGCCTGTCGGGTGGGCAGCGGCAGCGCGTCGCGATTGCCCGTGCAATCCTCAAAGATCCGCCGATCCTGTTGCTCGATGAGGCCACGAGCTCGCTCGATGCCGAATCCGAACGCCTGGTACAGACCGCGCTGGCGCAGCTCATGCGCGGACGCACGACACTCGTCATCGCGCATCGGCTGGCAACGGTGCTCAAGGCGGATCGCATCGCGGTGCTGGAGGCGGGGCGTCTGGTGGCCGTGGGCAGCCATGCGCAGCTGCTGCGTGACAGTTCGCTGTATGCGCGGCTCGCGGCGCTGCAGTTCAATGCAGCCGACGAGCTGCGATCACGCTGAGCTAGGGGGAGACCAGCACTGCCACCGGCAAGTGCGAGAACAGCGCTCGGGGCTCGAGCCTGCTCGCGGCCGCCAGGGTCAGCCCGCTCAGCAGCTCGCGCCAGGGGCCGCCGGCGAGGGCATCGGGTATCGGCACGTGTGTTTGCTCATCGAAGCCGTCCGCTTCGCGGCGGTGCGTGTAGCGGGCCAGGGCCACGATGAGGCGTCGATCGCCGCGCGTTCGCAGGTAGGCGCCGATTTCCTCGGCGCGCGGGCCCGAAGCCGGCAACGGCTGATAGTCCCCACTCGCATAGAGATCAGGCTGCTCGGCACGATGGCGCAATAAGATCGCGATGACGGCGAGCTTGATGCGGCCATCGCGCCAATCGAGCATGAGCTGCCGCACCGCGGCGCTGCGGTCCGTGCGTAGTGCCGTATCGATCTCGCGCAATTGCCGTTCTCGCAGCGCGTAGTCGACCGGACGGCGATTGTCGGGGTCGACCATGCACAGATCCCACAGTTCGCCACCGTTGTACAGATCCGGGACGCCTGGGGCCGTGAGCTTGACGACCGTCTGAATCAGACTGTTGTGCATGCCGGCGTTCGCCACCTGGCGCGCGAACGGCAGAAACGCCGTCATGAAAGCGCTCGCACGGCTGCCCGTCAGACCACTCTCGATCAGCGCTTTCATGGCCTCCTCGTAAGGGGCATTCGGGAATGCCCAGCTGGTGTGCACCCGCGCCTCGCGCATCGACTTGAGCATCGTCTGCTGCACGCGTTCGGCATAAGCGCCCAGCGCCGCGCTCTCACACTGCTGCTCATCGAGCAGCTCGCTCGGCCAGCTGCCGAGCAGCAGCTGATAGAGAAAGTACTCATCGTTGCGATCGGGCTGCAATGCCGCATCGCCGGCGCCGAGCTGAGCGTTCGGACCGCGCAGGATGCGCGCCCAGACGCTCACGTGACGCGCCCACTCTTCCGGGAATTCCGATAGCGCCGCGAGGCGCGCGCGCGCATCCTCGCCGCGCTTGGTGTCGTGCGTGGCGGTGGCGAGCATGGAGTGCGGCCAGCGCTGGGCGCGCTGCTGATTGGCCCGATGGAAGGCCGCGAGCGTGCTGCCGAAGCGGCTCGGATCGCCCCCGACTTCGTTGAGCGCAATGAAGCGGTTGTAGCGGTAGAACGCGGTATCCTCGAGGCCCTTGGCGGCAACGGGGCCGCTGTACTGCTGCAGGCGCGTGGCACAATGCAGCAGCGATACGTGCGAGAAGCCGCTATGCGGGCGTTGAATGAGGCGCGCGGTCAGCACCTGCTCAAGAAAACTGAACACGCTCGGGTCGATCGCGGTCTCGTTGCGCCGCGCCTGCGCCAGTGCCCAGTCGAGATCGCGCTGATCGGCACCGTCCAGCATCGCGCTGCTGTCCATGTAGGTGCGGTACACCGGAAAACAGGCGATGAGCTCCTTGATCGCGCGGCGCAGCAGGGTCTGTGTGAAATCGGCGGTGCGCGGGTTTTGACGCGCGAGCCGGGCCATATCGCGCGCCAGCACGTTGAGCTCACCCGACATTTCATTGTCCATGATGTGCAGCTTGCACACGCGTCCGATCTGCGCGTATGAGCGCTGCTCGCCGGTGAAATGCCGATAACAATCGGTGAAGGCGGCCTCGGCGCTAGGGTCGATCAGCAGGGCGGTGAGCTGGTTGAGGAAATCGTAGCCGGTGGTGCCGTCGACCTGCCAGTCCTCGCGCAGCGTTTCGTGCGCGGCGAGAATTTTTTCGGCCACCAGATAGAAATGGCCGGAACCGCGTCGCGCTGCGATCCGCCGCTGCAGCCGGCTCAAGTACGCTTTCGGATCGAGCAGACCATCGATGTGATCGATGCGCAGGCCGTCGATCGTGCCGTCCTTGATCAGACGCAGCACCCGCTGATGCGCATGATCGAACACCTCGGGCAGCTCGATGCGCAGTCCCGCGAGATCGTTGATGTTGAAGAAGCGGCGATAATTGATGTCATCGGCCGCCACTCGAAAATAGGCGACGCGCCAGTGCTGGCGCTGAATCAGCGCATCGAGCTCGCGCCAGCCGGCGCCTTCTCCGGCGCGCCCCTGAAAGCGCGTGAGTCTGCTGTAGAGTGCCTCACGCGCATCCGCTTGCGCGTCCACGAGAGCCGCGAGCTGCGTCTTGAATTCCGCTGCACGCCGCGCCATCTGCAGCCGCCAGTTGGGCAGCCACGCAAACGTGTCGGCCAAGCGTTCAAGCTCGGCGTGCTCGCTGCCGAGTATGCGCGCGTAATGCGGCGGGGTGATCGGCAGCTTGTGGGTGCCGTACGCCCAGACCGCAAAGCTGCCATCGGTCGGGTCGAATTTGAGCTCGAGCGCGCCGCGCTCGAGCTCGATGCCGTACTGATCGCCGAGCAGCGGCACCAGCACCTTGTTATGCAGGTAACGGCGCTGGGTATCCCACTCGATGTCGAACCAGCCGGCATGCGCCGCATCCGCGCCCCACTCCAGCACGTCGAGCCACAGCGGATTGTCGGCACCACCGACGCCCATGTGGTTGGGCACGAAATCGAGAATGTGTCCGAGCGCATGGGACTTCATCGACTCGCTCATGCGCCGGAAGGCCGCTTCGTCGCCGAGCTCGGGGTTGAGCTGAGCATGATCGACGATGTCGTAACCGTGCGCGCTGCCCGGACGCGCCTTCAGATAGGGCGAGAGGTAGCCATGGCTGACACCGAGCGCCGCAAGATAGGGTGCGCAAGCCGCCAGGGCGTCGAATCCAAAATCCTTGTGCAGCTGCAGGCGGTAGGTAGCGCGCGGGATCATGGGTACGCTCAGCGGCGCAGGCTCCAGCGCACCGCCCAGGGCCCCAATCCGCCCGTGGAATCGGCGTCACCTTGCAGCCAGAGGAGGCTGCCGGCGGCGGGCGGAAACCCGGCGGCGGCATCGTTCTTGAGGTTCGCCATCAGGGTTAATTCGGCGCCGCCCGCAGCCTGCCAGCGGACGACGACGGCCGAGGCGCCGAGCACTTGAAACTCGCCGGCGCGGCGCAGCGCCGGCAGTAGTGGCACCAGATGTCGGCGCCGCACCGCGAGCAGCTGCCGATACCAATCGAGCACGAGTGCGGACCCGGGCTGCGACAGCTGCTGCCAGTCGAGTTTGCTGTCACGGAAGCTCTGCGCGGCCTGCGGATCAGGGATCCTGGCGCGCGCCGACTCCTCGCGGAAGGCCGCGAATCGGGCGAACTGCTGGCGGCGGTCTTTAACCACCTCCGCGCCGAGCTCGCCGGCAAAATCGCAAAAGAATAGAAAGGGTTGCCGGCTGTGCCATTCCTCGCCCATGAACAGCAGCGGGATCTGCGGCAGCAGCAGGTACAGGGCCGTGATCGCGCGCACCGCGTTGCCCGGCGCGAGCGCGCTGATGCGCTCGCCCAACGCGCGATTGCCGATCTGATCGTGATTTTGAATGAAGGCCACGAACGCCGAGGGTGGCAGATGCGCGCACGCTTCCCCGCGCGCGCTGCCGCTCTGGGCCACCAGTTCGCCCTGAAAGGCGAAACCTTCGGCCAGCGCACGCCCGAGTCGTTCGGTGTGACCGGCATACTCGCGGTAGTAGCCCTCGGTATCGCCGCTGGCGGCGACATGCAGCACGTGGTGCACATCGTCGTTCCACTGCGCATCGAAGCGATGTGGCTCGCGCTCGAGCCAGCGCGCCTGATTGTGTTCATTCTCCAGTATCAGGTGCACATGGCGGCCCGTTAGGCTTGCGCGCACCCGCTGCGCCAACTCTGTCAGGAAGTGCACCGGGGAGTCATCGACGATGGCGTGCACGGCATCGAGCCGCAGTCCGTCAAAATGAAACTCAGTGAGCCAGTACAGCGCGTTTTCAATAAAAAACTCCCGCACCAGGCGGCTGTCCTCGCCGTCGAAATTGATCGCGGCTCCCCAGGGTGTCTGATGCCGCGTGCTGAAGAACTGCGGCGCATAGAGCCACAGGTAATTGCCATCGGGACCGAAGTGGTTGTACACAACGTCGAGCAGCAGCATTAGCCCCAGGCTGTGCGCTGTATCAATGAACGCCTTGAGCTGCTGCGGCTCACCATAGCTCGAATCGGGTGCAAACGGCAGCACACCGTCGTAGCCCCAATTGCGGCGGCCGGGAAAATCCGCCAACGGCATGATCTCGATCGCCGTGACACCGAGTTCGAGCAGATGCCGCAGCCGCTCGCGGGCGCCTGAGTAGGTGCCGGGCGCCGTAAAGCAGCCCACGTGCAGCTCGTACAGCACGGCCTCGTTCCAGGGCCGACCTCGCCATTCCAGATCCTGCCAGCGGTAAGAGTGCGGATCGATCACTTCGCTCGGACCATGCACGTCCTCGGGTTGGAAGCGCGAAGCGGGATCGGGCACGGCAGTGCCATCCGGCAGAATGAACTGGTAGCGCGAGCCGGCAGTGGCGCGGTCGGTCCGCAGCGAATGCCAGCCGCCGGTCTCGCGCTGCAGCGCGAGGCGGCCGTCGTGCCCCTGGAGTCGCAATTCAACGCGCTCGTGGCTGGGTGCCCAGAGCCGGAAGCGCACAGCACCGTCGGCCTGAAGCTCGGCACCAAAGGGCATCGAGTGCGCTCGTGCGCCCGTGCGGCGCGTGGCGCTCGTCATATGGTGTCCGGCAGCATTTCGAACAGCAGCAGCGAGCGCTCGCTGAGGTCATAGTGCTCACCGACGCGGTACGCGCGCGTCCCGACCACGCGATCGACGATGGTATCGATCAGCAACGCCCAGGCGTGCGCACCGTTGCAGCTCGGCAGGGTGAAGTCCACCGGCTCATGATGCGAATTAAAGACCATTAAGAGCGTGGCGTCGGTGCCGCGCTCGCGCAGTCCCTGGGCCTGAGAACGGCCGTCCATGAGCATGCCCAAGCACTTGGTGCCGCTGTCCCAGTCCTGCTGCTGCATTTCCTGACCGGCGGCGTTGATCCAGGTGACGTCCTTGACGCCGTATTCCTCGTCATAGTGGCCGGTCAGGAAGCGTCGGCGCCGCAGGATCGCAAACTTCTGGCGCAGGGCCGTGAGCTGGCAAACGAATTGCCGCAGCGATGCGCTGTGCTCGGCTTGCGCCCAATCGAGCCAGCTGATCTCGTTATCCTGGCAGTAGGCATTGTTGTTGCCGTGCTGCGTGCGAGCGAACTCATCGCCCGCGAGCAGCATTGGCGCGCCCTGGGACAACAGCAACGTCGCCAGAAAATTTCGCGCCTGCCGGGTACGCAACGCCAGCACGCCGGCATCCTCGGTGGGGCCCTCGGCGCCGCAATTCCACGATCGGTTATCGCTGGTGCCGTCCCGATTCTCCTCGCCGTTGGCCTCGTTGTGCTTGTGGTTGTAGCTCAGCAGATCGGTCAGCGTGAAGCCATCGTGCGCGGTCACAAAATTGACGCTCGACCACGACAGTCGTCCCAGATGATTGAAGATGTCGCCTGAGGCGCACAGACGCGGTGCGAGTGCGGCCGCGGGTGTATCACCGTTCCAGTAGCCGCGAACGGTGTCGCGGAAGTGATCGTTCCACTCCGCCCAGCCCGGTGGGAAGCCGCCAACCTGGTAGCCGCCGGGCCCGCAGTCCCACGGCTCGGCGATCAATTTCATCGCGCCCAGGGTCGGATCCTGCATGACCGCCTTGAGAAACCCGCTTTGGTTGTCGAAGCCATTGGGCTCGCGCGCCAGTATCGTGCCGAGATCGAAACGGAATCCATCGACGTGCATTTCCTGTGCCCAGTAGCGCAGCGAGTCAGTCACCATCTGCAGCACGCGGGCGTGGCTCACGTTGACGGTGTTGCCGGTGCCGGTGTCGTTGATGTAATAGCGCGGCTTATCGGGCAGCAGTCGATAGTAGCTCGCATTGTCGATGCCCTTGAAGGATAGAGTCGGACCCTTCTCGTTGCCCTCGGCGGTATGGTTGTAGACCACGTCGAGAATCACTTCGAGGCCGGCGTCGTGATAGCGCGCCACCATTTCCTTGAATTCGCGCAGCGTATTGAGGTGATCCGCAGCGTAGCGCGGATCGGGCGCGAAGAAGCCGATGCTGTTGTAGCCCCAGTAATTGCTCAGTCCCTTCTCCAACAGCAGCTGATCGTCGATGAAAGTGTGTATCGGCAATAGCTCCATGGAAGTGACGCCCAGGGAGCGGATGTAGTCGATGACTGGCTGGCAGGCAAGTCCGGCATACGTGCCGCGCAGATGCGGATCGATGTCGTTGCGCAGACGCGTGAATCCGCGCACGTGCGCCTCGTAAATGATTGTTTGAGCCCAGTGGACATGGTGTTTGACGACCTCGCCCTTCCAGTCGAAATTCGGATCGACCACCACGCACTTGGGCATGAACGGGGCGCTGTCGCGCTCGTCGAAGGTCAGATCGTCGCCGCTCTCCATCTGGTAGCCAAAGCATGCCGGATCCCAATGCAAGGAGCCGGCATGCGCTACCGCGTACGGGTCAAGCAGCAGCTTGTGCGGGTTGAAGCGGTGGCCGGCCTCCGGTTCGTAGGGCCCGTGCACGCGGTAGCCGTAGAAGGTGCCCGGACCGACGCCCTCCAGGCGGCCATGGAAGATCTGATTGGTGTATTCGGGCAGCGTGATGCGCTCGTACTCGCGTCCATGCGGGGCGTCGAACAGGCACAATTCGACCTGCGTCGCGTGGGCGGAGAAGAGCGCGAAATTCGTGCCGCGCCCATTCCAGGATGCGCCACAGGGATAGGGCAATCCCTCCCGCAGTCGGATCGGCACCGGGCGTAATCTGAAGCCGGCTGACTATTGCTTGCGGCCGTTGGCCGCAAACTCGGGCGCGATGGCCTGAGAGGCCGCGGGATATTTCTTGAGCTGCTCGTGAATCGCGAACAGCTCACGTTCGACCGTGATGCGAATTCCGCCGGGCTGACGCATCGCCCGCCTGATTTCACCCTGCCGCTGCAGCAATCGATGCAGTTCGGACTGAACTTCCATGGTGCACATACCTCGCCTAGCCGGACTGTTAAAGAATCGGACGCTCGCGCGTGACGCAGCAGCGGCCCAGCACCCACACTGCTGTCGGCGCTTTCCGATGGCCCCACAATCTACCCTGACAATGTACCGTTGCGACATCGCCGACGGATGCTAGAATCGCCCGCCTCGTGGGGCGGTAGCTCAGCTGGGAGAGCGTCGCGTTCGCAATGCGAAGGTCGAGGGTTCGATCCCCTTCCGCTCCAGATCCCTCCTTCAGTACACAGAAAGCCTTGCTGCATCAAGGTCTTATCGATGCCGCGGGCTAGCAACCACAGAACCATCACAACGACCGCCAGTCAATCTTAAGCTTTTGATCTTCGAGATCTTGCCATCTTCGAGTCAAGAGTCGCCCCTCAAGCCTTGCGCGGCAAGCACCCATCCGAGCATCGGCCGTCCGCTGCGGCTGCGAATTGCAACGACCGTTGATACCGGTGCCCGGCGTTGATCGCTCCCTGAGTACGCCAGCGCACCGACTCTACTCCCCGTGTCGGGGGACACTCGCTTCGCGATCGAGGCGCCGCTCATACCGATGGGCTCCGATCTGCCTCTTAAGGAGAATCGATGATGACCCGGATATTTATTAAGCCCGATCGCCTGCCTAAAGCGTTGGGGGCCCTGTTGGGCATTGGCAGTGTGCTGCTGCTCGCTGCTTGTGCCTCCACCCCGCCGCCGCCGACTCTCGCGTTGAGTTCGGCCAAGCAGGCCATCGCCGTTGCCGATCAGACACGGGTCGCCGATGCAGCCTCCCCGGTACTGAGTGAAGCCCGTGACAAGCTCGCGGCTGCCCAGAGCGCCGTGCAGGACAAGCGCATGATTGACGCCGAGCGCTTGGCGCAGGAATCGCGCACCGACGCGGAACTCGCAACCGCACAATTTCGGGCGTCCAAAGACCAGGCCGTCAATAACGAGATGATTCGGAGCACCGCGGTGCTGTCCGAGGAAATGCAGCGCAATGCAGGAGTCCAGCAATGAACGCTTCCTTTTCGAGCCCCCGCACCCTGATCGCTGCCGCCGTGGCCGCGGTGCTGCTGACCGCCTGCGCCAGCGTCCCTGTCGAGCCTGAGGGTGCGAGTAGTTTGCGCACTCGGTTAACTCAATTGCAGTCCGACCCGCAATTAGGTGGCCGGGCGCCCCTCGCCATGGAGCAGGCCAATCTTGCGGTCACGGCCGCCGAAAAACCTCAGACCGACCAGGCTCTCTCCACCCATCTTGAGTTCATCGCTGATCGAAAGATCTCCATTGCTCGTGCCGAGGCGGAAAGCCAACTAGCGGTCGATCAGCGCACGGGGCTTGGCGAGCAGCGGGAAGCCATGCGCTTGCAGGCCCGCACCCAGGAAGCTGACGCCGCCAACCGCCGCGCCGCCTACGCGCAGGCCAACGCCATTGATCAGGCGCAGGCGGCTGACGCCGCCAATAGCCGCGCCGCCTATGCGCAGGCCAACGCCACCGATCAGGTGCAGGCGGCTGATGCGGCCAATAGCCGCGCGGCCGTGGCTGAAGCCAATGCCAGCGATCAAGAGCGGCAGGCCGAGGCAGCGCGCAGCGCCACCGCGGATGCAAGACACGACGCCGATGAATTGCAAAAGCAGATCGAGGATTTGCAGGCCCGCGTCACGGACCGTGGTCTGGTGCTCACGCTCGGTGACGTTCTGTTTGCCAGCGGGGAGGCGAATCTGAACTCCGGTGGCAGTCATCATCTGGGCAAATTGGCTATTTTCCTCAACAAATATACGGACCGGACCGCGCTGATTGAGGGCTATACCGACAACGTCGGGGGCGAAAACTACAATCTCGGGCTTTCGCAGCGACGCGCCGATTCGGTAAAGATTTATTTGATGGAGCAGGGCGTCGGCTCGACCCGATTGATGGCTTCGGGAAAGGGTATGGACTCGCCGGTGGCAAGCAACAGCTCCGCAACTGGCCGCCAGCAAAACCGACGCGTCGAGGTGATCATCGAGAACAGTCGGGTGACTGCACGATAAAGGGGAGAGTGGGGCTGCTGGCGTCAGATGCGCCGTCGCATCGCCGCCAGGGACCAGCCCCGCCGGAGCAGAGTCGCACCGGCGTCGGCCTAGCGCGTTAGCTGCAATGGTTGCCTATGTGCGAATGTGCATACAGACGCCCGCCGTGCCTGTAAAGTACTGCATGGCCATCGGCAGGGGTACCCAGGCTAATGTTAAAGAGAATGCGGCGTCGCCGATAGCGGATCGATCTCGTAGCACCACCGCAACGCAGCACACTCCGCGGCAAAACCGTCTGCTCGATGCCTTGCCGGCTCACGACTACGAGCGCATTGCTGCACACCTGGAACTCGTACCGCTTGACCTCGCCGACGTCCTGTATGAACCGGGCAGCAAGCTGCGATATGTGTATTTCCCGACGACGGCCATCGTTTCGCTGCTGTACGTCATGGAAAACGGCGCCTCGGCTGAAATTGCGATCGTGGGTAACGAGGGTATCCTCGGCATCTCCCTGTTTATGGGCGGTGAGACCACTCCCAGTCGCGCTGTCGTGCAGAGCGCCGGCTATGGCTATCGCTTGCGGGCCCAATTGCTGAAAGATGAATTTGGGCGATTCGGCCCCTTTCTGCACCTGTTGCTGCGTTATACGCAAGCACTGATCACCCAGATGGCGCAAACAGCTGTTTGCAATCGGCATCACTCGGTCGACCAACAATTGTGTCGATGGCTGCTATTGAGCCTGGACCGCTTGTCGTCGAGCGAACTGTCCATGACGCAGGAATTGATCGCCAACATGTTAGGCGTACGCCGCGAAGGCGTGACCGAGGCCGCTGGTAAACTCCAGCAGGCCGGTTTAATTCATTACCGCCGCGGCAGGATCACCGTGCTCGATCGCCCGCGCCTGGAGGCGCGCTGCTGTGAGTGCTACCAGGTGGTCAAGACGGAGTTCGATCGCCTCCTGCCTTACGCTGCTCCTTAGCTCCGAGCACTCGATCTGTTGTGCCGTGATCGGCCCGCGGGAAAATGCTATGTGCGCTAGCGCGCAGACCCCGGCATGCAATGCCCTTAAGGTTGTACAAAACGGGGTTCATGGAGCTCCGTTTTTTGTCTTTCGGTTGCGCGAACCCTGATGTACCCGTGGGTCCGCCAAGGTGCCAGCGACACCTCTGGAGCTCAATAGTGATGGCGACGCTACACGGTGCTGCAGACAATCGCTTGCTCGCAGCGCTGCCAAATTCCGACCGGCGGCGCATTTTGGCCGACTGCGAAACGGTTGAGCTCACTCTTGCGCAGGTGCTGTGTGCACCCTGGGTGCCTCGCAACTGCATCTATTTTCCCACCAGCAGTAGCATCTCGCTCACCATGCCGACTGACGATTCGGCCGCATTCGAAGTGGGCCTGATCGGCAACGAGGGTATGTTAGGGATTGCTCTCGTGCTCGACGCCGAGCTATCGCCAGAACGTGCGGTGGTGCAGGGCGCCGGATCGGCGCTCAGAATGGATGCCGCACCCTTGCGCCGCGAACTCAGGCGCAGCAAAGCTTTGCGAGGCGCGGTCGATCGCTACGTTCACATTCGTATGAGCCAGCTCGCGCAGGCGGCGATCTGCGCTCATTTTCATCTGCTCGAATCCCGTCTGGCTCGTCGCTTGCTGATGAGCCAGGATCGCGCGCACGCAAATACCTTTAATGTCACTCAGGAAGTCCTGGCCTTGAAGCTCGGCGTGCGTCGTGTGGGTGTCACCAAGGCGGCGAGCTCACTGCAGCGGCGCCGCCTAATTCGTTACAGCCGCGGCGATATCACGGTGTTGGACCGAAGTGGGCTGATGGTCGCCTCCTGCGGATGCTACCAGGCGGATCGCGAATCCTACGAGCGCATTCGTTGCCAGTGACGCTGCCGGATCCGCCCAACGATTTGCAAATCCAACGCGTGGTGAAGATCCGTAACGTGGGTCGCTCGCTGCGCTATGCAGCGCACTGTTCGCCAGCGCACCGACCGATCCACGGGATAGGAACATGCTGTGCCTTCAGAGCAAAGGACACGGATCATGCCTAACAATGCGGTTGAAGACGGATGGCAGCGCTTCCTGGAAAGGCTCAGGCGGCTGTGGGGAAAGCAACGTGACGGTCAGTTCCCCAAGCCGTTCGTCACTGCGGCAGCGGCTTGCCTCACGGCCGCGCCCGGGCGGGATCGGTCATAGCTTCCCGTCCAATCACACAAGCGCGAGTGTGATGGCGCTTAACCGTGTCGCGTTCATCGGAAATTCGCTGCCACGCCGCTGCGGGATCGCCACCTTCACGACTGACTTGCAGCAGGCGGTCGCGAGCTTGCCCACTCCCGTGGACACCTGCATCGTGGCTATGACCGACTATGATAGTGCCTACGATTATCCAGCGGCAGTCCGTCTTGAGATCAACGACCGCAAACTGCAGGAGTATGAGCGTGCGGCCGATGTGCTGAACGCGGGTCAGTACTCTGTCGTTTCGCTGCAGCACGAGTTCGGCATTTTCGGGGGCGAGGCGGGCTGCCACATCATGGCATTGCTGTCGCGGCTGAACATGCCGATCGTCACGACGCTGCACACCGTGCTCTCGCAGCCGACACCGATGCAGCGCAGCGTCCTCGATCGGATCGCCGGCGCTTCCGCGCGGGTCATCGTCATGGCCGAGAAAGGCGCAGAAATGCTGCGCACTGTCTATCGGTTACCGAACGAAAAAATTGTGGTCATCCCGCACGGTACCCCTGACGTCGCGTTCGTCGAGCCCGACGATGTCAAGGCCGCATATGCCTTCGAGGGCCGATCCGTCATTCTGACCTTCGGCCTTCTGTCTCCCAGCAAGGGCATCGAAGTCATGATCGATGCCATGCCCGCGATCCTGAAGCGCCGGCCGAATGCCGTCTATGTCGTGCTCGGAGCGACCCATCCCAATCTGGTCCGTGATCAGGGCGAGGCCTATCGTGCAGGCCTCATGGCGCGCGTGCGTGCGCTCGGAATCGTCGACCACGTGGTCTTTCTCGATCAATTCGTCGATCAGGCGACACTGCTCGGATTTATTTCGATGTGTGATGTCTACGTCACGCCTTATCTCAATGAGGCGCAAATGACCTCAGGAACGCTGGCTTACAGCTTCGGCTTGGGAAAAGCTATCGTCTCGACACCCTATTGGCACGCGAATGAACTGCTCGCCGATGGCCGCGGCATTCTGGTGCCCTTCGGCGATGCCAGGGCGATCGGCGGCGAGATCGCGGCATTGCTCACCGACGATGCGCGGCGATTTGCCATGCGCAAGAGCGCCTATACGAGTAGCCGGCCGATGATATGGCCGCGAATAGCAGAGCGCTATCTCGAGGTCTTTGAAAGCGCGCGGCGGACCCATCGACTGCGGATGTTGGCGCGACCAAGTACCAAGGGGCCCTCTCGCGACAGTCAGACTCAGCCGGCGATGCAGATCGGGCATTTTCTGTCGCTGTGCGATGATACCGGCCTGTTTCAACACGCCATCCACTGCGTGCCGGATCGGTCCCATGGCTATTGCACTGACGATAATGCCAGGGCGCTGCTGCTAGCCTGTGCTCTCGGCAAGCCGGGCGAGCAATGCCTGTCCGAACCCCTGGCGAGTCGGTTCGCCGCTTTCGTTCAACACGCCTGGAATCGCGACACGAAGCGGTTCCGCAACTTCCTGAGCTTCGATCGACGCTGGCTCGAGAATCTGGGTTCGGAGGACAGCCACGGGCGCGCGCTCTGGGCTCTGGGCGAGTGCGCGCACAGCGGTCACAATCCCACGCGGCGGCACTGGGCGGCGGACTTGTTCGCCGAGGCGCTGCCGACCGTGGAGAGCTTTCGCTCGCCACGGGCCTGGGGTTTCACGTTACTGGGGTTGGACGTCTATTGCGCTGCGGTTGCAGAGGACGCAGACGCTCGGCGCCTGCGAATGCTCCTCGCCGACAGGCTGATCGCCCTCATGGCCGCGGTCGAGACCGAGGATTGGCAATGGTTCGAGGACGGGCTTGCCTATGACAACGCGCGTCTGTCGCAAGCCTTGATCGTAACGGGACGCTCAACCGCAACGCCTGCCTACCTCAACGCCGGATTGCGATCCCTGCGCTGGCTCATGTCGCTGCAGACGACGCCGGCAGGATACTTCAGACCTGTCGGCTCGCAGAGCTTCGGTGCCACGAGGATGCAGCCTCTGGCCTTCGACCAACAGCCCTTGGAAGCGGCCGCGGCGATCTCGGCCTGCCTGGCGGCGTGGCGTGCCGACGGCGATCTCACGTGGAGAGCGCAGGCCGCGCGGGCGTTCGCATGGTTCTTCGGCAGCAACGATCTCTCCTTGCCATTGGTCGATCTGGAAACAGGGAGCTGCCGCGATGGGCTGCATCCCGATCGCGCCAATGAGAACCGGGGTGGCGAGTCGGTCGTCTCCTATCTGCTCAGTGTGGCGGAGATGCGCCAGCTTGCGCGCCTGAGCGGCGAGCGCACGCGGCTGGCGCCGAATCAGACCGTCAGCGCCTGACCGGTTTCGCATGATCTGCAACCGAGCAAAGGACCCTGTGTCACACGCCACGTTCCTGAACCGCCAAGCCCTGTACCTGCGTCCCGATCCCGCAAGAGTGGTGGTGCGCCCATTCAAGCCCGCCACCGAACCACGGGAAATCAATCCTACGGACAGGACGAGAGCGAATCACATCGTCGATCGGGTACTGGCGCTCGATGCCGAGACCGCGGACCACCAGTTGGCGGATGTGCTGGAGAATTTCCAGGGCCGCCATCGCAACCTCTTGGCAACGTTCGAGGCGCGCGCCGATGGCATGGACGAAGCATTCTTTGCTCACACCGCTTTCACCAAGACGCAGCGCCGACTTATCGGCGCGTACTTCCTGCACGAGTATTCTTTTGAAGCGGCCGCCTTGTTCAATCCAAGCATCGTCGCCCATCCCGATCAATCCGGCGTGCCGGGCGGCGCGCGCCGTTTCATACTGAGTCTGCGGGCGGTCGGTGAAGGGCATGTGTCCTCGCTGACGTTCCGATCGGGATTCGTCGCGGCCGATGGTAGCGTGACCGTGGACCCGACTGCGCGACTCGCCTCCGTTCCGCGGCTGCAGCAGCCCCGGCTACCCGGCGGGGCCGCGGATAGTATCGAGGTGGTGTTCAATTCCGATGAGGATATCAGCGAGCGGGTGATCTTCCCGATCACGGCAGCGCAATCGAACGGCATCGAAGATGCTCGCTTCGTTGAGTTCAAGCACGACGGTCGCACGACCTTCTACGCGACGTACACGGCTTACAGCGGCAAAGCGATCAGGTCAGAGTTGATCGAAACCACGGACTTCGTATCGTTCCGGATGACACCCCTGAAGGGCGCTGCTGCGCGTAACAAAGGCATGGCCCTCTTTCCCAGGAAGATCAACGGCAACTACGCCATGATCGGGCGGCAGGACAATGAGAATCTCTACCTCATCTACTCGCAGGATCTGTACTCCTGGGGTGATGGCGTGGTCTTTCTGAAGCCTCAATTTCCCTGGGAATTCGTGCAGATCGGCAATTGCGGGTCGCCGATCGAGCTCGATGAGGGCTGGTTGCTGCTGACTCACGGCGTCGGGCCGGTCAGGAGATATTCCATTGGAGCGGCTCTTCTCGATAAGACAGACCCCTCAAGGGTGCTCGCTCGCTCGCCTGAACCGCTGCTGCGGCCAGAAGAGCGCGTGGGCTACGTGCCGAATGTCGTCTACACCTGCGGAGCAATGCGCCACAACGACCGGATTATCCTGCCCTACGCGGTCTCCGACACCTATTCCAATTTCGCAACGATCGAGACTTCTGCATTGATCAGTGCGATGTAGCTGAGGTCCGCAGACTCAGCGGCTATCGACGCCAGGCCTTCGACCTTCAGTACATCGGCCGAGCCGCCTCGCTGAAAGCGGCACTCGGTAGTACGATTCTCCGGTATGAAATTCATCACTTTCCGTCACCACGATCAGGTCGCCTCCGGGCTCGTGCTCGCCGATGGCGTTCTGCCCCTGGCCTCGGCCGCCGCCGCCGCCGGGGAAACCGTGGATCTGTCATCCGTGCTCGCGATCGTTCGCGCCGGCGAGCCTGCCATTGGCGCCTGCCGGCGGCTGGCGCAGCGTGCGACCGGAAGCGGCAGCCAATTGCTGCCGCTGTCCGCGGTCACGCTGCTGGCACCGCTGCCGCGGTTGACGCGCAACGCCTTTTGCGTCGGCCGCAACTACATCGATCACGTCAAGGAAGGTGCCGCCGCCATGAATCGGGACCTCAAGCTCCCCGAGGCGCCGCAGTTTTTCAGCAAGGCGACCAATACATTGATCGGTCCGAACGCCGACGTGCGTCTGGATACGAAGGTGACGCGACGGTTGGATTATGAAGTCGAGTTGGCCGTCGTAATCGGTCGCGGCGGGCGGGACATTACGCGCGAGGCTGCGTTTGAACACATCTTCGGCTATACGATCGCCAATGATGTGACCGCGCGCGACCTGCAACGGCGGCATGACCAGTGGTTCAAGGGCAAGTCGCTCGATACCTATCTGCCATTAGGACCTTGGATCGTGGATCGGGACGAGATCGGCGATCCGACATCGCTGGAATTGTCAATGACAGTCAACGGCCAGGAGCGGCAGCGCGCCCACGTGGCGCAAATGATTTTCGATATTCCGCTGATCATTGCATCGCTGTCGGCCGGTCTTACGTTGGAGCCCGGCGATGTGATCGCCACGGGAACGCCGTCGGGGGTCGGGTTTGCCATGACACCGCCGCAATATCTGCGCGGTGGCGATGAAATGGTCGCAAGCATCGATCGCATCGGCGAATTGCGCAATCGCATCGTCGAGGTCTAGCATCGTTGTACGCACGCAGCCGATTGCAGATACGATGGGTCCGCCGCGCGTGCTAAATTGTGCCTCGTGTCCCCGTAGCTCAGTGGATAGAGCGACCGCCTCCTAAGCCGCCACCGGCGAGGTAGTCGACCGGAGTCAGGCCATTCCATTATCCGCCTCTGGCAGTGGGTTGAAGACCATCTTGAGCGTGCTGGTTGGGTCGCGGCCCCCGTACGTGAACGCTGAATCGTTTGAACGGCGGACAACGAGCGCAACCCCGACGCTGGTGCAATTCACCGAGCGCGTCTCGCAGGCGGTCGCGGCGCTCGAGGCCGTATAGCCGCGCCGGGCGGCGCGCCGCAGCCTCTGCTCTAGTCGCGCAGCACGCCCGCGCGCAGCCGGGTTTCCTCGGCGAGTATGGACGCCGCCTTGCGCAGGCCATCGAACTGCCGCTCGATGTCCAGGCGAAAGGCCGCTGCGAAGTCCGGCCCGAAATTCCAGTTGTGGCCGAGCGAATTCACTTCGCCGACGAGGAGTCGGCCGGTCATTGCATCCTTGAGGATATCCACGCCCAGCAACGGAACATCCGGGAATGCAGCGGCAGCGCGCTCGCCGAAGGCGATGATGCTCTCGTCCATGCAAAACTCGGCGGTCGAGTCCCGCGCGTTCGAGACAATGGATACGCTCTGGCCGCCGCTGCTGCCCTGCGCGGCGAACTCGTCGGGCCCCCCCAGCGCTGGCCGTGCTCGATTGCCCGTGATGACCATGCTGTACAAGGTCCGGCCGAAAAGGGTATTCACGCGGTAGCTCACGGGCCACAATCCGGTATAGACGAACTCCTGCACCAGCAGACGTGGACTCGGGCCGGCCGCGGAGGTCACCACGGGCTTCCACCGGACCCGGTCGCGGCGAGCGATGCGAACCTCCGCACCCTTGGCGCCGTAGTCCGGTTTACGCACCACATACGCCCCGAAGCGCGAGAGATCAGGCTGCACGCCCTCCTCCAGTACGGCCCACATCGGAACCGAAATGCCGGCACGCTCGAGGATGCGATACTCCTCGCTTTTCGACAGGGGATACCCGCAGCAGACATGAGCCGGTATGGCGGGACGATGGCGCAGCAACGCGGGTGCGACAATGAGCGTCGGCAGCGGTGGCAGCCCCGCTTCCCAGCCTGGGAGGTCGTCCACGACGCGGGTGGCGATGCGGTCGTCCATGGCCGCTACGATGTGTGCGACCCGCTCGAAGCTGTCGCGATCGACGTCCGGTCCGATCACGATCACGAGGTTGCAGCGGCGTCCACCGATGTCGGCCGAGCCACCCGGCGGGCAATCGAAGCCGCCGGCGGTGGGCGATGCGCGGCCGACCGGTGCCTCCGCCCGAACAGGCTGCGCTTCATTGCCGTCGTGCGCTAATGGCGTGCTCCGCGCGTGAAGCAGCGCCGCCTGGCCTGCGATCGTCCGGTGTTCGAAGATCTCTCGCAGCGACAGCTCGCCAAGACCCGCCTCGCTGACCGCACTCGTTAGGCGCATCGCGCTCAGCGAATGTCCGCCGAGGTCCAGAAAATCCTCCGTCACGCCGATCTTTGGAAGCCCGAGGATTGCGCACCAGTGGCTTGCAAGCGCCGCTTCCAGGGCGTTGCGGGGCCGCGCCGCGCCGCCGGCCAAGGGTGCGCAGGCGTGACCGGGGTCGGGCAGGCGTTGGCGATCGAGCTTGCCGTTGGCGGACAGGGGTAGCGCCGGCAATAGGACGAAGGCTGCGGGGAGGTACTGCGGCGGCAAGCGCTCTCGCAGGTAGGCCCGGATCTCAGCAATCGCGGGCGGGTATTGCGACTCGGGCACGATATAGGCGATCAGTGATGTTTCACCGGTGCGGTCGGGTCGTGCTACAACCGCGCATGTAGCGATGAGCGGATATCCGATCAGCGCGTCCTCGACTTCGCGCGGTTCTACGCGTACGCCGCGGATCTTGACCTGATCATCGATGCGTCCCAGTAACCGATAGCAGCCCGGCTGATATTCGACACCGAGGTCGCCGGTTCGGTAGTACACCTCGGATCCGTCCTGACCGCGACGCTCGAATGAGCGTTCGGTTGCGGCCTGATCGTCGAAATAGCCCGGACTGAGTGAGGGACCGCCGACGAGAATCTCCCCGGTCTCGCCCAAGGCGCACGGCGTGCCGGCCCGATCGAGCAGCTGGACCTTCACGCCGGGCAGGGGGCGTCCCACCGGGACAAACGTGCGCGCGGTGTCGCAGACCTCGACCCGATGATAGAACTGGGCCATGGTGGCCTCGGTGGCACCGTAGAGGTTCACCAGCTCCACCTCGGTGCCGAAGCGGCGCCGCCAGCGCCTGACGAGCGACACATGCAGCGTCTCGCCGGAGGACAGCACCGTGCGCAGCTCCGGCAGACGGCGGATGCGCGCGGGCGCGCTGACCAGTGCGGTCATCAACGACGGTCCGCAGTGCATGAACTCGATGCGCGCATCGCGCAGCCACTCGAGCAGTCGTTCGGGCTCGAGCCGGGCCGGAGGCTGCGGCGGAATGACGATCCTCCCGCCGGCACAGAGCGGTACGAAGATGTCGCGAAACCACGGATCAAAGGTCGGCGTGACGAGCTGGCTGCAGCGCGTGCCGGGCCGGACGCAAAACGTGCCGATTTCCCATGCGACCCGCTGCGCCAGGGCGGCCCGCGTTCCAATGATCCCCTTGGGCCGACCGGTCGAACCCGATGTGAAGTAAACATAAGCGGGTGCGCCGGATTCGAGCGGCGCGATCGCAGCGTGATCTTCGGGCAGGACGCCATCATCATCCGGTATGGCGACCAAGCTGCACGAGCGGTCGCCGGCGTCGCCGAGGTGCTGCCGGGCTGCTGCTGCCGTATGCGCATCATGCAGCAGCGCCCGCGGTTGCAGCCGTGCCAGGCGCTGCCGCAGCCGCTCGCCGGACGCATCCTCATCCAGCGGGACGAACACGGCTCCCGTGTACAGAACACCGAGCATCACGCTCACGAGTGCAGCGCGATCGCCTGTCCACACCGCGATTCGATCAGCCGGCCCGCAGCCGGCCTCGTGCAGGGCGCGGGCGACGGCCGCCGCGCGCCGATACAGAGCGCGATAGCTGAGTTCGAGGCCTTGTGCTTCCACCGCCACGGCCTCGGGGCTGGTTCGCACGTGCTCTGCGAAGCGCTCTATAAGGTCCAAGAACACGTCCTCTCCGGACGGGGCACTGCCGATCGTGGCAGGCCATGTGCGTCACGGCAATACCGTCCGATGCAGATCCCTCTGTACCATAATGGATGCGCTTGGTTTGGAGCCGGAGGAGACACAAGCCGATGAGTCAGGAAGAGTCGGCAGTCAAGCAGCGCTGGCCGAACGTCGATGCGCAAGGCGAGCAGTCAGCGGTCTATCCCACATCGATCGGCCAGCAACACCTGTGGTTTCTGGATCAGCTCGATCGCGCCGCCTCTGCGGCCTATCACATGGCGGCCGGATATCGCCTGCAAGGCAGGCTGGACCGGCAGGCCATACGGGCCGCGCTCGATGCGATCGTGGCGCGCCACGAGGTGTTGCGCACGAGCTTTGTGCTGCTCGACGGTCAACCGGTGCAGCGGATTGCCCCGGCCGAGGTGGGCTTCGATCTGATCGAGCACGATCTGAGTGGCTTGCCGGAGCGGATGCAACAGCAGCGGGTCGATGAGCTGAGCGGTAGCGAGGCGAGCGAGCCCTTTGATCTGTCGGCCGGTCCGCTGATTCGCGGCCAGCTGCTGCGGCTCGGGCCCGAGGATCACCTGTTGCTGATCACCCAGCATCACATCATTTCGGATGGCTGGTCGATCGGTGTATTGATGCAGGAGGTGGTCAAGCTCTATGGCGCCTTCAGTGAGGGTCGGCCCAACCCCCTGCGGGCGCTGCCTCTGCAGTATGCCGACTACGCGTTGTGGCAGCGGCAGCGGCTGCAGGCCGAGGTGCTGCAAGAGCAGGTGGGGTTTTGGAAGTCCTATCTGGCCGGAGCCCCAGGGTTGCTGGATTTGCCCAGTGATCGGCCGCGCCCTGCAGTGCGGAGCTATGCAGGCGGCAGTGTTGGATTGACTCTGTCGCCGCAGCTGACGATGGGGTTGCGCGCTCTGAGCCGCCGTCACGGGGTGACGCTGTTCATGACGCTGCTGGCAGGCTGGTCGGCGTTGCTGAGCCGGCTCAGTGGGCAGAGCGATCTGGTGATCGGCACCTCCGTGGCGAACCGCCCGCGCAGCGAGCTCGAGTCGCTGATCGGCTTCTTCGTCAACATGCTGGCCCTGCGGGTGCGCCTGGAGGATGACCCAAGCGTGGCCGGGCTGCTCGCGCAGATCAAGGCCAGCACGCTCGACGCGTATGCACACCAGGAGATTCCCTTCGCACGAGTGGTCGAGGCACTCCAGCCGGTGCGCAGCTTGGGTTACAACCCGATCTTCCAGGTTGCGCTGGCCTTCGACAATGCCCCCGGAGAGCGAGTGCTGCGTCTGCCGGGGCTGAAGGTGACAGCGTGTGAGTCCCCGCAGACCGGCGCGAAGTTTGATCTGACACTGGCGCTGCGCGATGGCGGGCAGAGCATCGAAGCATCCCTGGACTACGCCACGGACCTGTTCGAGCACTCCAGCATCGAGCGCCTGGGCGGGCATCTGCTCAGGCTGCTCGAAGCGATGGTGGTCGATGACGGTCAGCACATCAGTGAGCTTGCGCTGCTGTCTGCAGCGCAGCGCCAGCAGTTGCTGGTGCAATTCAATGACACACGCAGGCCCTACCCGAGCGAGCGCTGCGTGCATGAGCTGTTTGAAGAGCAGGTCGAGCAAACACCGCACGCGATCGCGGTGGAGTTCGAGGGGCGGAAGCTGAGCTATGAGGATCTCAATGCCCATGCCAATCGCCTGGCGCATCACCTGATCGGATTGGGGGTTCGGCCCGACGATCGGGTGGCGATCTGCCTGCCGCGCAGTCTGGAGATGGTCGTGGGACTGCTGGGAGTGTTGAAGGCTGGGGGCGCCTACGTGCCGCTCGATCCAACGTATCCGCACCAGCGCTTGGCCTACATGCTCGCGGACAGCGCTCCCGTGGCCTTGCTGACGCAGGCCGCTGTGCCGGGCGGCTTACCGGCCCTCGAGATACCGGTGGTGGTGCTGGACCTCGAGGATGGCGCCTCGATGATCGCCCGAGAGGCTACGCACAACCCCGATGCGAGCGCATGGGGGCTCACCTCCAGCAACCTCGCCTATGTGATCTATACCTCGGGCTCCACGGGCTTGCCGAAGGGGGCGATGAACATCCACCGTGGCATAGCCAACCGGTTACGGTGGATGCAAGAGAGGTTTTCCCTGAGCGCGATGGATCGTTTGCTCCACAAGTCGCCTTTTACCTTCGATGTCTCCGTATGGGAATTGTTCTGGCCCTTGACCGCGGGCGCGCAGCTGGTGGTGGCGCGGCCAGAGGCGCATCGAGACAACAGATATCTGATGAATGCGGTCGAGGCGCACGGCATAACGATCATCGGATTTGGTCCGCCGATGCTGCAGGCATTCATGCAGGACCTGGAGGCGCATAAGGTGCGCTCGCTGCGCCATGTCTTCTGTGGTGGACAGGAATTGCCGGCCAGCCTGGCTCAACGTTTTCTCGAACTGCTGCCGAATGTCCAGCTGCATAATATGTATGGACCCACCGAGGCATCGGTGGGTGTCGTTTCATACGGCTGTTTCCGCGGTGACCCGTCGCGGCTCGTCCCGATCGGCCGTCCGATCGCCAACACGCAGATCTATATTCTGGATGCGCATGGTGAGCCGGTGCCGATCGGGGTGGCCGGTGAGATCCACATTGGCGGAGCGGGAGTGGGGCGCGGGTATTTGAATCGAGCGGAGCTGACCGCGGAGCGCTTTGTGGCCGATCCGTTCAGCTCGGTGCCGCAGTCGCGCATGTACCGGACGGGGGATCTGGGCCGCTGGCGCTCGGATGGGAACATCGAGTTTCTGGGGCGCAATGATTTCCAGGTCAAGA
>DATNHF010000037.1:0-53082 GCA_035605115.1 Steroidobacteraceae bacterium
GCCGCCGATGACAGCAGCGTGGCGGCCGGTCCGGAGACGCGGCGCTGGCCACGCTATCTGCTGGCGGTGGCGGCGACGCTGGCGGCTACGGCACTGTGCTCGCTGCTCTATCGATTCTTTCCGCAGATGGCACAGGCCAACCTGGTGATGGTCTATCTGCTCAGCAGCGCTCTGGTAGCGGTCTATGGCGGGCGGGGCGCGGCGATCCTGAGCTCGCTGCTCGGCGTGGTGGCGTTCGATTTCATGTTCGTGCCGCCGCGCTACTCGTTCGCGGTCAGCAACGCGCAGTATCTGATCACCTTTGTGATCATGCTCAGCGTCGCGCTGATCATCGGCAATCTCAACGCCAGCGTACGGCTGCAGGCGCGCGTGGCCGGATATCGCGAGCGCCGCACGGCGTTGCTGTATGCCATGACACGGCAGCTGGCACAGACGCGCGGCCGCGACGAGATGGCGAGTGTTGCGACCAGCCATGTCAGTGAAGTGTTTGCCAGCCGCTCGGTCATCCTGTTCCCGGACGAGCACGGGCGTGTGGTTTTCCCACGCGCCCCGGCGCGCGAACTGTCCTACACCGGGGCGGACCTCGGGGTCGCACAATGGGTGTCCGATCACAGCAAGCCGGCGGGACTCGGCACCGACACCTTGAGCGGCGCCGCCGGGCTGTATCTGCCGCTTGGAGGCGGCGAGCGCGTGTTCGGCGTGCTGGCGGTGCTGCCCCGCAATGTCCGCCGCGTGACGCTGCCGGAACAATTCCGCCTGCTCGAGACCTTCGCCGCTCAGATCGGCCTGGCGCTCGAGCGCGCCGATTTCGCGCGGCACGCGCAGGCGGCGGAAGTGCGCGCCGAAACGGAGGCGATCCGCAACGCGCTGCTGGCATCGATCTCGCACGACCTGCGCACGCCGCTGGCGACCATCGCCGGCGGCGCCGCGACGCTCGCGGGCAATCTCGATGCGCTCAGCGTCACCGACCGCAAGGCACTCGCCAGCTCGGTCAGTGATGAGGCGATGCGCATGAGCGAGCGCATCACGACCTTGCTCGATCTGGTGCGCCTCGAAACCGGTGCCATCCAGCCGCGCTTCGAACCGTATGAGCTCGCCGAGATCGTGGGTACGGTGCTGCACCGGCTCGAGGCGCGGCTGCGCCGGCACAGCGTGCGCATCGAGCTGCCCGAAGCACTGCCGCTGCTGTACGTCGACGGCCGGCTCATAGAGCAGGTGCTGGAGAATCTGCTGGATAACGCCAGCAAGTACACGCCTGATGGCAGCCAGATCCGCATCAGCGCGCGCGCTCTGACCCGGCAGATCGAGGTCAGCGTCGAGGACAATGGCCCGGGTCTGCCGGGCAGCGATCCGGAGATCCTGTTTGAGAAGTTTCAGCGCGGCGCGCCGGAAAGTGCGGCCGGCGGCATCGGGCTCGGGCTGGCGATCTGCCGCACGATCCTACGGCTGCACGCGGGGCGCATCTGGGCCGAACAGCGCGCCCCGCACGGCGCCGCCTTCCGCTTCAGCGTGCCGCAGTACACCGGGCCGGTCCCCGCCGCGGATGCCGACGAGCCGCCGGCACGATGACCCTCGCCAGTCGATCCGTGTTGATCGTCGAGGACGATGCGCAGCTGCGCCGTGTGCTGCGCACCCTGCTCGGGCTCGAGCAGTTCCGCGTCATCGAGGCTGAAACGGCCGCGCTGGGTTTGAGCGCCGCGCGCACCTACAAGCCCGATCTCGTGATCGTGGACCTGGGTCTTCCCGACCGCGACGGCATGGAAGTCGTTCGGGGTGTGCGTGCCTGGTCGCGTGTGCCCATCATCGTGCTGTCGGCGCGCAGCGCCGAGCTCGACAAGGTCGCGGCACTCGAAGCCGGCGCGGATGACTACGTCACCAAGCCGTTCGGGGCGCGTGAGCTCAGCGCGCGAGTGCAGGTGGCATTGCGCCATAGCGCCGGTGCCGGCGCGATCGGCGCCGAGGTGCGCATCGGTCGGTGGCAGATCGATCTGAAGGCGCGCACTGCACGCGATGAAGCGGGCTGCGAACTGCATCTGACGCCGATCGAATACCGTCTGCTCGAGGTGCTGGCCGAGCACATTGGCTTCGTGGTGACACATCGCATGCTGCTGCAGCAGGTGTGGGGCCCGGCGAGCACCGAGCAGAGGCACTATCTGCGCGTCTACATGAAGCAGCTGCGCGGCAAGCTCGAACCCGATCCTGCCCGGCCGCACTGGCTCTTGACCGAAACCGGCGTGGGCTATCGCCTGGTGCAACGAGAGGCGGCCACCTAGCGCTCGAGCATGCAAGCATTCCTGATCTCCATCGCCTCGATCGCCCTGGGCGAGCTCGGCGACAAGACCCAATTTCTGGCTCTGATCCTGGCGACGCAGCTGCGGCGCCCGCTGCTGGTGCTGCTCGGCATTTTCCTGGCGACATTGGCCAATCACCTGCTGGCCGCATTGCTCGGCCAATGGGCGGGCGCGCTCTTGAGTCCGCGGATCCTGCGCTGGACGCTCGGCATCTCCTTCCTGGCGCTGGCGGTATGGGTGCTGATTCCGGAAAAGGCCGAGACCGCGCCGCAGGCAGGCGACGGTTACGGCGCCCTGATCGTGACATTCACGACCTTCTTCATGGCCGAGATGGGCGATAAAACCCAGTTTGTGGCCCTGGCACTGGCCGCCAAGTACCAAGACCTCACGGCGGTCGTCGCCGGCACGACCATCGGCATGATGCTCGTGAGCATCCCGACCGTATTGCTGGCCGAGCGCATCACGCGCCTGGTGCCGCTCAAGTGGATTCGCGTCGTGGCAGCCTTGGCCTACACGCTGCTCGGCGTGCTGAGCTTGCTAGGCTACGCCGGTGTCGGCTTGAGTTAAAATGGCGGCATGAGCCAATCCGCCAATCCGACCCGACGCAGCCTGCTGCAGCGCCTCGCCATCGGTCTGTCGCTCGCGCCACTGGCGCTCGATGTGCCGCGCGCGCGCGCCGCCGACCTGCCGCTGCTGAGCGAAGACGATCCGGCGGCAAAAGCCGAGCACTACGTGGCAGAGGCCAGCCGCGCACAGGGTGCGGCGCCCGGTGCGCTATGCTCGAACTGCACGCTGTATGGCGGGCCGGACGGCTCGACGCAAGGGCCCTGCACGCTCTTCGCGGGCAAATTCGTCAAAGCGGCCGGCTGGTGCAAGTCCTGGAGCGCGCTCTAAGCACGCCGCTGGCCGCAGGCGAGGCCGCAAAGCCGCAGGTCAGTGCCGCGCCGGCTTAGGCCGCGATGCCGTACTGGCGCAGCAGTGCCGCCACCTCGGGCTTGCGGCCGCGGAACTCGACGAACGATTCGAGCGCATCGCGGCTGCCGCCACGCGCCAGAATGCTGTCGAGGAAGCGGCGGGCGGTGTCGCGGTCGAAGGCGCCGCGCTCGACGAAAGCCCCGAAGGCGTCCGCCGCGAGCACCTCGGCCCACTTGTAGCTGTAGTAGCCGGCGGCATAGCCGCCGGCAAAGATATGGCTGAAATTGTGCGCATAGCGGTTCCAGTCCGGGATCGGCACGACCGCGACTGCGCCGCGCACCTCGCTCAGGATCGGGTACACGCGGCCGCCGCGCGCCGGGTCGTACTCGGCATGCAGGCGCATGTCGAACAAGGCGAATTCGACCTGACGCAGCGTTTGCAATCCGGCCTGGAAGCTGCGCGTGGCGATCAGTTGCCGCTGCGTTTCCGGCGCGATGGGCTCGCCGCTGCGCACGTGCGCGGAAATGCGATCGAGCACGTCATGCTGCCAGGCATAGTTCTCCATGAACTGGCTGGGCAGCTCCACCGCGTCCCAGGCGACGCCGTTGATGCCGGCGAGACTCGGATAGTTGACCCGCGTGAGCATGTGATGCAGGCCGTGACCGAACTCATGGAACAGCGTCACGACGTCATCGTGCGTCAGCAGTGCCGGGCGGTCGCCCGTGGGTGGCAGTGAATTGCAGACCAGATAGGCCACCGGCAGCGTGGTCTGGCCGTTGAGCGCCTTGCGTCCGATGCAATCGTCCATCCAGGCGCCGCTGCGCTTGTGCGCTCGGGCGTAGGCGTCGAGATAGAAGCTTGCGAGCGGCGCGCCATTGGGAGCGTGCACTTCGAAATAGCGCGCATCGGCATGCCATACCGGCACTCCACCGCGCTCGCGTATGCGCACGTCGAACAGCTTCTCAGCCACCTCGAACAGTCCCTGCAGCACGCGCGGCAGCGGCAGATACTCGCGCAGCTCTTCCTGCGAAATCGAATATCGGCTCTGCTGCAAGCGCTCGGAATAGAAGGTGACGTCCCAGGCTTCGAGCTTAGCGCCGGCGAAGCGCTCGAGCTCGACCAATTCGGCGGCGCCGGCCGGCTTGGCTGCGCGCACCAGCTCGTGCAGGAACTCGGTGACTTCCGGCACAGTACGCGCCATGCGGTTGGCCAGCGCATATTCGGCAAAGCTGTTGAAACCCAACAGCCGTGCGGCCTCGTGTCGCAGCCGCAGGATGTCCTCCATGACCGAGGAATTGTCGAACTTGCCGGCGCTCGGCCCGCGGTCCGAGGCCCGCGTGGTCCAGGCTTCGTAGAATACGCGACGCAGCGGCGCGTATTCGGCATCCGTGAGCACGCCGATGTAGGTCGGCTGGTCCAGGCCGAACAGCCAGCCCTCGCTGCCCTGCTCGGCCGCACGCCGCCGCGCCTGCTCGAGAATGCCCTCGTTGATGCCTGCGAGCTCGCCGCGGTCGCGCACTGCGTGCGAGAAGGCGTTGGTGGCATCGAGCACGTTCTCCTCGAACTTGGCCGACAGCCGTGACAGCTCCATCATGACGGCCTTGAAACGCGCCTTGCGCGCCGGCTCCAGCGCGACGCCGGCCAAGCGGAAATCCCGCAGCGCGTGCTCGATGACCTGGCGCTGGACGCTATCCAATGCCGCGCCCTCGTGCTCACTGACCTGGGCATAGGCGCGATACAGCCGCTCGCTCTGTGCCAGGTCCGTACGGTATTCGGACAGCAGCGGCAGGCAGGCGTTGTAGGCGGCACGCAGGGACTCGGAGTTCATGACGGCGTTGAGGTGCCCGACGGGCGACCATACGCGACTGAGTCGGTGCTGCAGCTCCTCGAGCGGCTCGACCACGGATCTGAAGCTCGGCGCCGGATCGGCTTCGATTTCGGCGACGCGCGCACGCTGCTCGATTATCAGGCGCGATATGGCCGGTTCGATCTGGTCGGGCACGATCGCGTCGAAGCGCGGCAGCGGCGTGTCCTGCAGCAGCGGATTGTCGTTGGTAGCGCTCGCCATCTTATCTCACCTTGGTTTCAGGAAGGCTCATTTTAGCCATGCGCGCGCGGTGTAACATCGTCAAAGATGACGGGGATGAGTCTCCCCAGGGAAGCCGGCATGGCCTTTGACTACGACCTCATCGTGATCGGCGGCGGCAGCGGCGGCCTGGCCTGCGCGCAGCGCGCGGCCGAACATGGCGCGCGCGCGCTGGTGATCGAAAGCCATCGTCTCGGGGGGACCTGCGTCAACGTCGGCTGCGTGCCGAAGAAGATCATGTGGAATGCCGGTCAAATCGGCCATGCGCTGCACGATGCGGCCGATTACGGCTTCGAGCTCACGCTGGGCCGCCACGACTGGGGAAGCCTCAGGGCGCGTCGGGATAGCTTCGTGACGCATCTGAACGGCGCCTATGAGCGCAATCTCGAGCGCCGCCGGGTCGATCTGCTGCGCGGCCACGCGCGGCTGTTGTCGGCGCAGTCGGTGCAGGTCGGCGAGCGCACGCTGTCGGGCGGCGCGATCGTGCTGGCTAACGGCGGCCGCCCGATGATCCCGCAGTTACGCGGCGCGGCGCTGGGCATCACCTCGGACGGCTTTTTCGAGCTCGGCGAGCGCCCCGAACGCGTCGGGATCGTCGGCGCCGGCTATGTCGCGGCCGAACTCAGTGGCATCTTCGCCGCGCTCGGATCGCACACCACCGTCGTACTGCGGCATGAGTGCATCGTGCGGCATTTCGACAGCATGCTGGGCGAGGCTCTGCTCACGGTGATGCGCGATGAGGGCATCGAGATCGCGACCCATGCCGTGCCGCGCGCGCTCGAACGCACGGCGGCCGGCCGGCTCGAGCTGCAGCTCACGGACGGACGCGCACTCGGCCCGTTTGACAGCCTGATCTGGGCCGTCGGACGCGTTCCGGCCACGCTCGGCTTAGGACTGGAGGCACTGCAGGTCAAGGTCGACGCCGGCGGTCACATCGTGGTCGATGCATTTCAGCGCACCAGTGTGGAGAATCTGTATGCGATCGGCGAGGTCACGCCACACACCGCTCTTACGCCCGTGGCCATTGCGGCCGGTCGGCGCCTGTCCGACCGGCTGTTCGGCGGCCAGAGCGATCGCAAACTCGATTATGAGAACATTCCCACGGTGGTGTTCAGCCATCCGCCCATCGGCACCGTAGGCCTGAGCGAACAGCAGGCGCGCGCGCGCCATGGCGATGCCGTGAAGATTTTTCAGACCAGCTTCGTGCCGATGTATCACGTCTTCACGGCACGCAAGCCGCGCGTCGCCATGAAGCTGGTCACTCTGGGAGAGCAACAGAAGATTATCGGCATCCATGTAATCGGCGATGGCGCCGACGAGATGCTGCAGGGTTTTGCCGTGGCGCTGCGCATGGGCGCCACCAAGCGCGACTTCGATGACACGGTCGCGATACATCCGACCAGTGCCGAGGAGCTCGTGACGTTGCGTTGATCTTCAGGGCTGAGCCGGGCCCACAGCCGGCGGCACGACACTTTGCGCGACCTGCGACAGCGCCTCGGAAGTGGCGCGCTCGAAGGCGGCGATGACGGCCTGCATGCGATCGGCATCGGCCCTAGCGGTGCCTTGTGCCGTGAAACTCACGAGCACGCTGCGGTCGCTGCGCCGGCCGAGAGTGCAGATCAACGTCACCTGCACTGTGGGCGGCCCAGCCTGCTCGTAGCTGGCCTCGAAGTGCTCGAGATCCAAGCTCAAGACGTACTGCGCCGCGAACGGTCCACTGTCGGATTCAACCGTGGCGAATCCCTCGGCCGTGCGCAGCGCGTCGATGACGAGCCCCTGCAGTGCCACGGGAGCATCGGCGGCCCAGTCCGCATTGCGGTAGAAATCCAACCGCGAGCCCGAACGCAGCACGGCGATACCAGAGCCCGCAAGGCCCGGCGCGGCGCTCGGCCTGAGCACCTGCACGCTGGCGGCAGATCGCGCCGGCGCGGCCGCGCTCGTTAGCTGCGCTTGCAGCACGTAGCGCTGCGGCGCCGGGGTGTTGCTGTTCAAGCCGCTGAAGCAGCCCGGCAGCGCGGTCAATGCCGCCAGCAGCGGCCAACAGCCGCGGGCCTGCGTCATGGCGGTATGCTCACGCCGGCGGTGGCGGGCTGGTAGATGAGCTGCGAGGGATTCTCGGCGAGCGTGCGCGACAGTTCACCGATCTGCTGCGCGGCCGCGCGACTGTCGCGCAGTAGTGCTTCGAACTGCGGCAATCCCTCGGAGACGAAGTTGCGCAGCTGATCGCGATTTTCATTGGCGACGGCATTCAGGGTGCCGCTGGCACTGGCCAGGTTGTCGCTGGTGGCGCGCAGCTTCTGCACGGCCGCCAGCAGGTCGACGCTCGCGGTCTGCGTGGTGCCGTGCAGATCGTCGATGACCCGCTGCGCCGCGGCGGTGCTCTCGCGCAGCGCATCCACCAAGGCATCGAGGCTATGGGCGCTGCGCGGCAGACCGGATGCAGCTTGATCGATATTGTCGATCAGTCGCGTGACCGCGCGGATGTTGCTGTCCGATAGCATGCGCGAGGTGCGGTCGACCAGCTCGTTGAGTCGCGCCGTCAGCGTCGGCAGGCTGCTTAGGAATTGATCGAAGTCGGAATGCGCCGAGCGGATGACCGGATAACGCTCACTCGGCACGGCGGCCAAAATGCGCCGCTGGCTATCGTCGTCGCGCTGCTGTTCGAGATCGATATACAGCAGCCCGGTCACGCCCTGCAGCGACAGTCGCGCCAGCGTACGCTCGGAAATCGGTGTGGTCAGGTCGATGTCGGCGATCACCTGCACGCGATTGGCCGCGCGCGGATCGATGCGTATGCGCCGCACGCGGCCGACGTCGACGCCGAGGTAGCGCACCGGCCCGCCCTCCGACAGGCCGCTGACGGTGCCATCGAAATAGATCTCGTAACGCACGAAATCGCGATGATCGCGGGTGTCGGAGTACCAGTAGACGAACAGCGCGCCCATGACGAGCATCAGCAGCACGAATATGCCCACGGCGACGTAGTTGGCCTCACGCTCCATGCGCTCGTCCCAGGCGCGCGCGCGCGCGCGCGCCGCCGAAGTACGCCCGGATCCAGGGGTGCGGGTTGTTGACGATGCGCTCGAGCGTATCGCTGATCATGCGCCCATCGACGATGACACCGACCCGATTACAGGTGCTGAAAATGGTGTCGAGGTCGTGCGTGATCATCACTACCGTGAGCTTCAGCTCGCGCTGCAGGTAAATCAACAGCTCATCGAACGCCGCGGCGCTGATCGGGTCCAATCCGGTGGTCGGCTCATCCAGGAACAGCAGCAGCGGATCCAGTGCCAGCGCCCGCGCCAGAGCCGCGCGCTTGACCATGCCCCCGGAAAGTTGCGCCGGGTACTTGACCGCGGCATCCAGCGGCAGTCCGACCAGCCGCACCTTGAGCAGCGCCAGTTCATCGAGCGTGCGCTCCGACAGGCGCAGATGTTGCAGCATCGGCAGCTGCACGTTCTGTTGCACGGTGAGCGCGCCGAGCAATGCGCCCTGCTGAAAGGTCACGCCGTAGCTGGCCCTGAGCCGGTATAGCTCCGCCGGGCTCAGGCGCTGCAGATCATGGTCCAGGAAACGCACGCTGCCGGCATTGGGTCGGCGCAGTCCGAGGATCGTGCGCAGCAACACCGTCTTGCCGGCGCCCGAGCCGCCGATGACGCCGAACACCTCGCCCTGCTCGACCCTCATATCGAGCCCGGCATGCACGGTCTGGCTGCCGAATCGGCTGACCAGGGCATTGACCTCGAGCAGCGCGACCATCAGATATCGAGCTTCATGAACAGCACCGCGAACAGCGCATCGGCCACCAGCACGGTGAAGATCGATACCACCACCGCCATGGTCGTGAGCCGGCCGAGCTCGCGCGAGGAGCCGTGCACGCGCATGCCACAGGCGCAGCCGGCGCCGGCGATCAGAGCGGCGAATACCGGCGCCTTGATCATGCCGACCCAGAACGTGGTCGAGGCAATCGCGCTCTGGACGCGGTTGAGGTATTGCAGCATCGACATATCGAGCAGTTCGTGGCACAGCAGTCCGCCGCCGACCAGGCCGACCAGATCGGCCACGATCGTCAGCAATGGCAACGTAATGATCAGCGCCACGAGTCGCGGCACCACCAATGCTTCGATCGGATCGACGCCGATCGCCAGCAGCGCATCGACCTCGTCGTTGAGCTGCATGGCGCCGATCTCGGCGGCGAATGCGCTGCCGGAGCGGCCGGCAACGATGATGGCGGTGAGCAGCACGCCGAGCTCGCGCAGCACCCCGACGGTCACGAGATCGACCACGAAGATATCGGCGCCGAATTTGCCGAGCTCCTGCGCACCCATGTAGGCCAGGATCACGCTGATCAGAAAGCCGACCAGTGCGACGATCGGCACCGCCGTGATGCCGGTATCGTAGACATGGCGCGCGACCGCGACCGGCCGCAGCCGGCGCGGGCGGGTCAGAGCGCGCATGAGCGCCACGCACACGCGGCCGCCGAATTCCAGACCGGCCAGCAGGCTCTGCCAGCCGCGCACCGCGCGCCGCCCCAGATCCTCGACCGCGCGCTCCGGATCGAGCCACTCGCTCTCGCTGACGCGCGCCGGCATCTCACCCGCATAGGTGCGCTCGACCAGCATCAGCGCCGAGGGCACGGCATCCTCGAAGCGCGGGTCGAGACCCGCCTTGCGGGCGCGGTCGAGAAAATCGTGCAGCAGCCAGGCGCCCGAGAGATCCACGTGCGAGCCGCCCGCCACGACGCGGGCGCGACGCGCGCCGGCAAGGTCGATGGCGCTGAGTTCGGCCTCGATCGCTGCCGACTGCGTGGCGCGCCATTCGCCCTGCAGCTCGAGATTGAGCACGTCCGCGCTGCGCCGCGCCGTGATGAACATGGCTGGATGCTAACAGCCCCGTGCGAGCACGTCAGCGTCACGGGGCATCTGATAGGCGAAGCCCTGCTGATCGCTGTCGCACCAGTTCTTCAGTTCGATTGCCGTGCGCCAGGCACCGCCCGCGTCCGGTTCCGATCGGCGCGTCGCCGCGCACCAGTACACGTGCAGCCCGCGGCGCGTGACGCGTGCCGAGGCGAGCGCGCCACTCTGCAGATAGTGGTTCACCGCCCAGCGCGACAGGATGCTGATGCCGAAGCCGCCCTTCACGAGTTCGATGATCGCCTCGGTCAGCTCGACCTTGAGCATGCTGCGATAGGACACCTGCGCGGGTTTGATGAAGCGCTCGTATTCGTGACCCTTCTCGGCAATGGCGCTGTACGAGATGTAGACCTGATCGGACAGATCCTGAGCGACGATGACGCCTTTGTGCGCGAGCGGATGGTCGGGCGCCATGATCAGCACCAGTTCGTCGCGAAACAGCCGCAGCGAGCGCGTCGTGGCCGGATCCGGCGTGCCCGAGGTGACGGCGACGTCGATGTCGCGATCGAGCAGCGCCTGCAGCGGCCGCTGGGTCGCATCGGCGACGACTTCGATATCGATGTCGGCGGCGTGCTGCTGAAAAACGCGCAGGAATCGCGGCAGCCAGTGATAGCCGCTGTAGGCGCCGCAGCCAATGCGCACGATGTGACGCATCATGCCGCCCTTGCGGGCGATATCGCGTTCGAGCCGTTCGAGCTGCGCCAGGATGCGTCCGGCCTCCTCGCTTAGGGTCTGCGCGACCGGCGTCATCTGCATGCGCTGGTCGCGCTGGACGAACAGATCCAGTCCGAGCCGTCGCTCGGCCTCGCGGATCTGATGGCTCAGCGCCGACTGCGTCAATCCCAGCATGGCGGCGGCGCGCGTGACACTGCCGGTGCGCGCCATGGCCTGCAGCATGCGCAGGTGGCGCATTTCCAGTCTGGGTTGAAACAAGACAGCGCGCTCCTGAAGGATGCGTAGGATAGCCTGTAATCAGGGTGTCTCGCGCGTTCGCTGAAGCACGCATTGGTATACTGCGATCAAGGTGATTCTCAAATTTCTGATGAGGCGCGCGCTGCTGTCCCTCATCACGCTGGCCATCCTGTCGATCTTGGTGTTCCTGGGCGGACAGCTGCTGCCCGGCGATGTCGGGCGTGCCGTGCTCGGTCCGCTGGCCGACGCCCGCTCGGTGGCGACGTTCAACCATCAGATGGGCGTCGACCGGCCATTGCCGGTTCAGTACTGGGACTGGATCGCGCATTTCCTCAGCGGCGATATGGGCCGCTCGTTCAGCTTCCGCGCGCCCGTAGCCCCGTTCGTCGCCGATGCGCTGCGCCACTCGTTGAAGCTCGCGGCGCTGGCCTTCGTGCTGGTGGTGCCGCTCGGGATCGCGGGCGGCGTGTGGGCCGCGCTGCGGGCCGGGAGCTGGATCGATCGCAGCATCGTGCTGCTCGGACAGTCGCTCGGTATCGTGCCGGAGTTCATTTCCTCCATCGTGCTGATTCTGATCTTCGGCGTCTGGCTGCGCTGGCTACCGATGTCGGCGGACTGGCCCGAGGCGGCCGGGCCCCTGACCCAAATGCGCTATCTGATTCTGCCCTCGCTGCCGCCGGTGCTGATTTTCTTCGGCTACATTGCGCGCGTCGCGCGTGTCGGGACTCTCGAGGCGCTCAACGCCGACTACACCCGCACGGCCATTCTCAAGGGCCTGCCCTGGCCGACCGTGCTGCGGCGGCACGTGCTGCGCAATGCACTGCTGCCGACCATCACCGTGACCGCCAGCCTGGTCGGCTATCTGGCCGGCGGACTGGTCGTGGTCGAGACGCTGTTTCATTACCGCGGTATCGGCGCGCTGATCTACTCCGCCGCCAAGGCCAAGGACTTTCCGATGCTCGAGGCCGGCGTCCTGACCGTCGGGGCTATTTATGCGCTCGCCTCGCTCCTGGCCGATCTGCTGAGCTCGCTGCTCAATCCGCGCATCCGCGCGGCCCGACCGTGAGCGCGCGACGCCTCGCCGCGATGCTGCAGGCTGTGCGCACGGGGCTGCGCTCGCCGACCCTACTGATCGGCTCAGTGATCCTGCTGTTCTGGATCGCCTGCGCACTGTTCGGCAGCCGCATGACGCCGCTCGATCCGTACGCAGATGACCTGCTCGCCACCCTGACGCCGCCGTCCCCGAGCCATTGGTTCGGCACCGATCAGCTGGGACGCGATATCTTCTCCCGCGTGATCATCGGCGCGCGCGACATTCTGATCGTGGCACCGCTGGCGACCGTGCTCGGTAGCGTCATGGGTACCGCGCTCGGGCTCGTGATCGGCTATGCGCGCGGAGTGCTCGACGATATCGTCAGCCGCGTGATCGAAGCGCTACAGGCACTGCCCTTGGTCATCGTGGCCCTCATGGCGTTGGCGGCGGTGGGGACTTCGAATGCCACCGTGGTGCTGGTGATCGGCTTCGTCTTCACGCCGCTGATTGCCCGTACGGTGCGCTCCGCCACGCTCAACGAAGCTGAATTGGACTATGTCGCCGCGGCGCGGCTGCGCGGCGACGGAGCGCTCGCCATCATGTTCATCGAGATCCTGCCGAACGTGCTGCCGGTGGCGCTGGTGGAGACGACGGTGCGTCTCGGCTACGCCATTTTCTTTGTCGCCTCGCTGAGCTTCATCGGCTTCGGCATCCAGCCGCCCTCGGCCGACTGGGGCATCGCCATCGCCGAGAATTACAGCCTCATCGGCAGCTACTGGTGGACCGTGCTGTTCGACGCCGCGGCGACGGCCTCGCTGATCATCGGTGTCAACCTGCTCGCCGACGGGCTGCAGAGCGTGCTGGAGCGATGACGCCTGGCATCACACCACCGCTCGGGGCCGCCCCCGCCGATGCCTTGTGCATCGAGCATCTCGATGTGGCCTATCGCGTCGGCGCAAGCGAGCGGCGCGTCATCAGCGATCTGAGTTTTGCCATTCGGACCGGTGAGACCTATGGATTGGTCGGTGAATCGGGCTGCGGCAAGTCGACCGTGGCGCTGGCGGCGATCCGCTATCTGGCCCGTAACGGGCGCGTCAGCGGCGGGCGCATCCTGGTGGACGGACGCGACCTCATGCGCCTGAAGGCCGCCGAGCTGCGAGTTCTGCGCGCGCAAACCGTATCGATGGTCTACCAGGATCCGGCCCGGGCGCTCAATCCGAGCATTCGCATCGGCCGGCAGATGGCGGAGGTGTTCGAAGTCACCGAGGGCCTCAGGGGCAAGCCGGCGCAGGAGCGCAGCGCCGATATGCTCGCGCGCGTGCAGATCGCGACCCCGCAGCGCGTGATGGGCCAATATCCGCACGAGCTCTCCGGCGGCATGCAGCAGCGCGTGGTGATCGCGATGGCGCTGGCGAGCAATCCGGCGCTGCTGATTCTCGATGAGCCCACCACCGGCCTGGACGCCACGGTCGAAGCCGAGGTACTGGACCTCATCGCCCGTCTGCGCGATGAGATCAAGACGTCGATTCTGTTCATCAGCCACAGTCTGGCCGTGATCGGCCGCATGTGTGACCGGGTCGGCGTGCTGTACGCCGGGGAGCTGGTCGAGGAAGGCGCCAGCGCCGAGCTGTTCGGCGATCCGCGCCATCCTTACACGGTCGCGCTGTTGCGCTGCATGCCAAGCTTCGGGCGCAGCAAGCGGCACGGCCGGCTCGAGACCATTCCGGGCTTCCTGCCCGCGCCCGGTTCGATCAGCGGCCGCTGCGTCTTCGTCGATCGCTGCGCCAACGCCACCGAGCGCTGCCGCAATGAGGTGCCGCCGGCATTGGCCCTGCCTGGCAGCGCCCTCGCACGGCTGTCGCGTTGCTTCTACCCCGAGCGCGCGCCGCACTTGCCGCGCAGCGCCGAGATGCCAGTACCGGCGCGACGCAGCGAGACGGCTGCTCTCGAGGCCACGCCGGACGCCGTCGCGACGCCACTGCTGCAGACACGCCATCTCTCCAAGACCTATCGCAGCGGCAGCCGCGCGCTGCAGGCCGTGCACGATGTAACGCTCGAACTGCGGGCCGGGGAGACGCTCGGACTGGTCGGTGAATCCGGATGCGGCAAGAGTTCGCTGGCGAAACTGCTGCTCGGACTGGCGAGGCCGGATGCCGGCAGCCAGCTGGAGCTGACCGGGCAGCCGCTGGCGGCCCTGGCGAGTGATCGCACGCAGGCGCAGCGCAAGGCGATGCAGATCGTTTTTCAGAATCCAGGACTGGCGCTCAACCGCTCGCACACCGTGCGGCGGCTGATTCAGCGCTCGCTGCGGCTGCTCGGGCTGCCGAGGCAGCGGCGCGAGGCGCGGCTGCGCGAACTCACGGCCAGCGTGCGCCTGACGGCGCGCCACTTGAGCGACAAGCCGCGTCAGCTCTCCGGTGGCCTGCAGCAGCGTGTGAGCATCGCACGCGCCTTCGCGGGCGAGCCCGCCATCGTGGTCTGCGACGAGCCGACCTCGGCGCTCGACGTCTCGGTGCAATCGGCCATCTTGAATCTGCTGGTCGACCTGCAGGCCGAGCAGCAGGTCAGCTACCTGTTCATCTCGCACGATCTGAATGTCGTGCACTACCTCTGCGACCGGATCGCAGTGCTCTACCTCGGACGGCTGGTGGAGATCGGGCCGACCGCGGCCGTGTTCGCCGGTCCCCAGCATCCCTATACGGAAGCACTGCTGTCGGCCAATCCCGCGGCCCAGGGGGTGCCCGGCGAGCGTGTGCGCCTCCGGGGCGAGATCGCGAGCGCATTGAACCTGCCGCCCGGCTGCGTGTTCCAGACGCGATGCCCGCGCAAGATCGGCCGCATCTGCGAACAGCGGGAACCGCCGCTGCTCGAGCTCGAGGATGGGCATGTGATGCGTTGCCACATCCCGCCGGCGGAGCTGGCCCGGCTGCAGCAGGGGCGCGAACCCAACCGTTTGAGCCCATGAAAACCGCGAATAGGCTGCTTGAAAATTGCTAACTTGTGACTTCAGCAACATCTCGTAGGATAGTGAGCCATTAGATTAAGTTCGCTCTCAAACGGCGTTGGTCCGCCGACCATGGTAGCGAAGGCCGGAGCACCCTCTAGATGACCGTGATCCTCGATACGCGATGGGATATCTCGCTCGAGGCCACCTATCGCGTCGCCTGGCGAGGCGAAAACGTGCGCATCTCCGATGCCGCAATGCAGCGCATTACCGCGAGCCGCACGTCGTTTCTGAACCTCATCGAGAACGACCCCACGGCCGTGATCTACGGCGTCACGACCTCGATGGGCGAGCTCGCGAGCCAGCGCCTCACACCCGAGGAGCGTGACCGGCATGCGCGCCTGAAGCCGTTCCCCGCAGCCACTGCCTTCGGCGATGAGCTGCCCGAGCGTGTGGTGCGCGCAATCGTGCTCGCAAGGCTCACCAATTTCATCGAAGGCCATGCCGCGACCACGCCCCGCATTGCCAAGGCGGTCGCACACATGCTCGATGGCGGCCCCATGCCGCGCGTGGCCGCCGCCGGGCAGGGTGGCGCCGGCGAAATCCTCGCGCTGTATCCGCTGTTCGCGCAGCTGTCGACCGCCTTCGATCTTCAGGTCAAGGAACGCGGCTCGCTGATCAACGGCTCCCCGTG
Organism: Steroidobacteraceae bacterium; assembly: GCA_035605115.1. Taxonomy (GTDB): domain Bacteria; phylum Pseudomonadota; class Gammaproteobacteria; order Steroidobacterales; family Steroidobacteraceae; genus FEN-1191. Next base: position 15,789 of record DATNHF010000037.1, read on the forward strand.
TGGCGCTGCACTGATCGCCGACTCCGCCCTGGCCGCACGCCGCCGCCTCAAGCTGGCCTTGAAGAGCTTCGCGCTGTCGATCGAGGCCTTCCGTGCGCCGCTCGAGCACTATGACGCCGCGCTCGAAGTGCTCTGGGGCGACACCCACGAAGCCGCCGTTCTGCGGGCGTTACGCTCGCTGCTGGTGGGGGCCGGCGAAGGGCGCCGCCACTACCAGGCACCCGTGAGTTACCGCATCGTGCCGCGCGTGCTCGGCCATGCGCATCGCGCCGTCGCCGCGGCCGAGCACGCGGCCACGGTCTCCCTGGCCTCGATCTCCGACAACCCGGTCTATTTGCCGCCGGATGCGAACCATCCGCATGGGCGCTGCATCAGTACGGGCGGTTACCACAACTCGATGGCGGCCCCGGCGCTCGACGATCTGGCGGCGGTCTGGGCCGATCTGTGCCTGCTGTGCGAACGACACAGCACCAAACTGCTCAACGGCCGGGCCTCGCAGTTGCCCGACCTGCTGCTGGTCGGCCGCCAGCCGGGCGAAAGCGATGGTCGCGGCCACATCGGCTACGTGCCGATGGCGGCGGCGGGCTATATCGAGCTCGCCAAGGCCGCTGCGCAGCGCACCTTCCTCCACGGCAGCGATGCCGGAGCGGGCCAGGACGATGTCGCCTCGCCGGTATTCCATGCCTGGAGCAAGCAGGAGCGCGCCGGCCGGCTGCTGGATGCCTCGCTGGCCATGCTCGCGGTCGTGGCATCGCAGGCGCTGCACGTCACCGAGCGGCCCGTTCCGCCGGCCCTGCGGGACTTCACGACGCTGGTGCGCAGCCACGTGCCACCGCTGATTGAAGATCGTATCCTCGGTCCGGAACTCGGCCGCCTGGCCGAGGCGTTCACCGCCGAGGTTTTTGCCGTAGATGAGAAGACCGAAACCGTCTGCGCCTGATCTCGATGCCATCCGAGCGCACGCGAGCCCCCTCGACAACGCGCTCATCGATGAATTGCTCGCCGGCCGCATCGCTCGCCGTGAATTTCTGCGCTACGCGAGCGTGCTGGGCCTGTCGGCGCCGCTGCTGAGCGCGCTCGCACCGCGCGCGGCACAGGCCACGGGCCCTGCCGGCGGCAGCCTTGCCGGCGGCAGCCTTGCCGGCGGCAGCCCTGCCAGGGGCACCGTGACCGTGGGCATGACCGTGCCGGCCGGATCGATCGACCCGCTCACGGTGGCCGATACCGGCGGCGTCTGCATGCTGTCGCAGACCGGGGAATACCTGGCGCTCTCCGACCCCGATCTGCGTCTGCGTCCGCAGCTCGCCGAAAGCTGGCAACCCAATCGCGACGGCAGCGTCTGGACGTTCAAGATCCGCCGCGGGGTTCGATTCCACAACGGTCGGCTGCTGAGCGCGGCTGATGTGGTCGCATCGATCGAGCGCCTGGCCGATCCAGCCAACGGTTCGGTAGCCCTCTCTGCCTTTGCCGGCTCGCTGTCCAAGGGCGGCACGCGTGCGCTCGATGCGAGCACGGTCGAGTTTCATCTGGATGCACCCAATGGCAGCTTTCCCTATCTGGTGTCGTCCGACAATTACAATGCCATCATCCTGCCGGCGGATTACCAAGGCGGCTTCGAGCGCAATTTCATCGGCACCGGGCCTTTTCGCCTCGAACACTACACGCCCAAGGCACGTGCCGCGTTCGTTCGCAACGGCGAGTACTGGGGCCCCCGAGCGCTGCCCGAGCGCTCGCTGTTCATCTTCTACGACAGCATCCAGGCGCAGATTCTCGCCATGCAGGGCGAGCAGCTCGATGTGCTGCTGCATGTGCCGGTGCAGGGCAGCCAGGCGTTGCTGGCCGATGCTCGACTGAACATCCTGGCCCTGAAATCCAGCGCCCACCAGCAGGTGCATATGCGTTGCGATCGCGGGCCGTTCACCGATGCGCGCGTGCGACGCGCCATGGCGCTGTGTCTGAGCCGCGAACATCTGGTCAAGGGATTGTTCCGTGGCCTGGCGACTGCCGGCAACGACAGTCCGTTCGCGCCGATCTTCCCCGCCACCGATCCTCAAGTGCCGCAGCGCCAGCAGGATATGCGTGAGGCCCGGGATCTGCTGCAGGCGGCCGGCGTCGGCAACGGCTTCAGGGCAACGCTCACGGCCGAGCGTTTCGTCGAGATACCGGACTATGCGGTCGTGATTCAGAACGCCGTGCGCGCGATCGGCGTGCAGCTCACGCTCAATGTCGAGGAGCAATCGGCGTATTTTGGCCACGCCACCTTCGGCGAGTCGGATTGGCTGGATTGCGACATGGGGATCGAGGACTACGCACATCGCGGCGTACCGAATATTGTCCTGAGCGCCACGCTCGGCAGTCGCGGCACGTTCAATGCCGCGCATTTTCACAATGCGGAATACGACCGGCTGGCCGCGAGCTACATCGCCGCGCTCGACCCGACTTCCCAGCGCGAAGCAGCCGGCCGCATCCAGCGCCTGCTGCTCGATCAGACACCGCTGATCATCGCCTATTTCTACGACTGGCTGTCGGTGACCAGCCGGCATATGCACGGCGTGCGGCCGACCGCGATGGGGCATCTGTTGCTCGATCAGGCACAGTGGCTTTAGGTGGCCGAGGACGCCGATGTCATCATCGTGGGCGCAGGTCTGGCCGGACTGGTGGCGGCCTGCGAACTCAGCGAGGCAGGCAAGCGAGTCATCGTGCTCGATCAGGAGCCCGAGCAATCGCTCGGCGGGCAGGCTTTCTGGTCCCTCGGCGGAATTTTTCTGATCGATTCGCCCGAGCAGCGACGCATGCGCATCCGCGACTCGTTCGAGCTCGCACTCGAGGATTGGATGGCCAGCGCCGCGTTCGATCGCGAGGAGGATCACTGGCCGCGGCAATGGGCACAGGCCTACGTCGCCTTTGCGGCCGGAGAGAAGCGCTCGTGGCTGCATCGCCGCGGCATTCGCTTCTTCCCCGTCGTCGGCTGGGCTGAGCGCGGCGGTTACGATGCCGCCGCACACGGCAACTCCGTACCGCGGTTTCATGTGGCCTGGGGCACCGGCCCTGGCGTGCTCGCACCTTTCGTCGAACGCGTGCGCGCAGCCGCGCAGCGCGGACTGGTGCGCTTGAAGTTCCGCCATCGGGTCAGCGCACTGACGCGCTCGGCTGGCGCGATCGATGGGGTGTGCGGTGAGATGCTCGAGCCGAGCAATGTCGAGCGCGGCCGCAAGAGCTCGCGCGCGCTCGAAGCCCCCTTCGCGCTCAAGGCCCAAGCCGTGATCGTGGCATCCGGCGGCATCGGCGCAAATCACCCGCTGGTCCGCAGCCACTGGCCGGCGCGTCTGGGCGCGCCGCCACGGCACATGATCTGCGGCGTTCCCGATCACGTCGACGGTCGCATGCTCGCCATCACCGAGGCCGTGGGCGCACGGCTCATCAACCGCGACCGCATGTGGCACTACGTCGAGGGCGTGCGTAATTGGAATCCCATCTGGACGGATCATGCCATCCGCATCATCCCCGGCCCATCGGCGCTGTGGATCGATGCGCGCGGTCAGCGACTACCGCCGCCGCTCTACCCGGGCTTCGATACGCTGCGCACGCTTTCACACCTGCGGCAGACCGGATTCGATCACTCCTGGTTCATTCTCAACCAGCGCATCATCGCCAAGGAATTCTCGCTGTCGGGCTCGGAACAGAATCCGGATCTGACTTCCAAGAGCTGGCTGCAGGTGCTCCGACGCGCGCGCTCGGGCGTGCCGGCGCCGGTCAGGGCCTTCATGGATCGCGGCGAGGACTTCATCGTCGAGCATGAGCTCGCGGCGCTGGTGCGACGCATGAACGCGCTCTGCGGTGGCGCGCCGCAGATCGACCTGGAGACGCTCGAGCGCGCGATTCGCGCTCGCGACCGCCAGGTCGACAATCCCTTCTGCAAGGACATGCAGATCATGGCGATTCGCGCCGCCCGCAGCTACCTCGGCGATAGGCTCACGCGCGCGGTGGCGCCGCACCGGCTGCTCGATCCAGGTGCCGGCCCGTTGATCGCCGTGCGTCTGCACATTCTGACCCGCAAGACCCTGGGCGGCCTGCAGACCGACCTGCACAGCCGCGTGCTCAATGCCGGCGGCGAGCCGCTACCCGGGCTCTATGCCGCGGGCGAGGCGGCCGGATTCGGCGGCGGCGGCATGCATGGCTACCGCGCCCTCGAAGGTAGCTTTCTCGGCGGCTGCATCTTCTCGGGCCGGGCCGCCGGACGCGCGGCGGCGGGCTCGGTCGCTTGATCGGCGCGGCCGCTGGCCATGTGAGTGGGTGCCGCCGGCACCCGTCGGGTTCGGCCGTGGCGCCGGAGTCACGCCCCGGGACTAAATGTTGCAGATAAACTACAAAGTGGGGGCACGGCCGCGGCGCGCCGCCAGGCTCGAACCTGTATGGTTGCCGCCATGCGAAGCTCACTAAAATCAGCGCTCTTTTTTGTCAGGAGCATGCATGAAGCCGCCGCTTAATGTCGCGATAACGGGTGCTGCCGGCCAGATCGGTTACGCATTGGCCTTTCGCGTGGCCTCGGGCGCGATGCTCGGCAGCGAGCAGCCCATCAATCTGCACCTGCTGGAAATCGCACCCGCGCTGCCCACTTTGGGCGGCGTGGTCATGGAGCTCAACGATTGCGCCTTCCCGACGCTCAACAGGATTGTCGCCACCGACGATGCACGTGTGGCATTTCGCGACTGCCACGTGGCGCTGCTGGTCGGTGCGCGGCCGCGCAGCGCCGGCATGGAGCGCAAGGATCTGCTGCTGGCCAATGCGCAGATCTTCGCGGCGCAGGGCAAGGCGCTCAACGAAGTCGCCGATCGCAAGCTGCGCGTGCTCGTGGTCGGGAATCCCGCCAATACCAACGCACTGATCGCCAGCCACAATGCGCCGGATCTGGATCGACGCCACTTCACGGCCATGACGCGCCTGGATCACAACCGCGCGCTCTCGCAGCTGGCGCAGAAGACCGGCACGCACGTCAATGACATCCGTCGCATGACCATCTGGGGCAATCATTCAGCGACGCAATATCCCGACGTGAGCCATGCGCTGGTGCAAGGCAAGAGCGCGCGTGCGCTGGTGGACCAGCAGTGGCTCGAGCAGTATTTCATTCCGACGGTGCAGCAGCGCGGCGCGGCAGTCATCAAAGCGCGCGGCTCCTCGTCGGCGGCCTCGGCGGCCTCGGCCGCCATCGATCACGTGCGCACCTGGATGCTCGGCACCGCGGTGGGCGATTGGAGCAGCATGGCAGTGCCCGCCGATGGCAGCTACGGCGTCAAAGAAGGCGTCATCTATTCCTATCCGGTCACCTGCACGCAGGGTGAATACCGGATCGTGCCGGGGCTTTCGATCGATGAGTTCAGTCGCGCACGCATGAGTGCGACCGAAACCGAGCTGCGCGAGGAGCGCGAAGGCGTCAAGGCTCTGCTGACACCGGCGGCCCGATGATCGGCGCGATCATCACCGTGCTGTTCGTGCTCGCGGTGGTGCATCTCGCCTACCGTCGGCTGCCGCTGTTGTCCTTCACGGCCGCCTTCACGGTGCTGCTGCTGGCCTACGGCCTGTTCGGCAATCCCCCGGGATTGTGGCTCGGGCTGCTGCTGCTGCTGCTGACGTGCTTCTGGCTGCTGAACCTGCGACCGCTGCGCATTGCCTTGATCAGTGGTCCGTTCATGCGCACCTATCGGCGGCTGCTGCCCTCGATGTCGGACACCGAGCGTGACGCGCTCGAGGCCGGCACCGTGTGGTGGGATGGCGAGCTGTTCACGGGCAGCCCGAACTGGCGCCGGCTGCAGCAGGCACCGCCGCCACGGCTGTCCGCCGAGGAGCAGGCCTTCCTCGACGGCCCGTGCGAGACGCTGTGCGGCATGCTCGATGATTTCGACATCACGCATCGGCGCGGCGATCTGCCGCCGCAGGTCTGGGACTACATCCGCGCGCAGCGCTTCTTTGCCATGATCATTCCGCGCCGTTACGGCGGGCTGGAATTCTCCACCTACGCGCACTCCTGCGTGCTGGTCAAGCTCGCGGCCCGCAGCGTGACCTGCGCTTCCACGGTTGCGGTGCCCAACTCGCTCGGTCCGGCCGAGCTCCTGGTGCACTACGGCACCGAGGAGCAGAAGAATCACTATCTGCCGCGTCTGGCACAGGGCCTGGAGATACCCTGCTTCGCCCTGACCGGCCCGCGCGCGGGCTCGGATGCCGCAGCGATTCCCGACACCGGCGTGGTGTGTCACGGAGTCTACGACGGGCGCGAGATCATCGGACTGAAGCTCAACTTCGCCAAGCGATACATCACGCTGGCGCCGATCGCAACCGTCGTCGGGCTGGCGTTTCGCATGTTGGACCCCGAGCATCTGCTCGGCGACAAGGTGGACATCGGCATCACCTGCGCCTTGATTCCGCGCGCTACGCCCGGCGTGGAGATCGGGCGGCGTCACCTGCCGCTCAATATTCCGTTTCAGAACGGCCCCGTGTATGGACGCGACGTATTCGTACCGCTCGATTGCATCATCGGCGGCCTGAAGATGGCGGGCCTCGGCTGGCGCATGTTGGTGGAGCAGCTGTCGGTCGGGCGCTGCATCTCGCTGCCGGCCAATGCCACCGGCGGGGCGCTCGCCGCCACGGTGGCGACCGGCGCCTACGCGCGCGTCCGCCGGCAATTCAACACCTCGGTCGGACGCTTCGAGGGCGTCGAGCAGGTCATTGCGCGCATGGTCGGACTCAGTTACATCATGGACGCCGCGCGCAGCGTGACCACGGCGGCGATCGATGCGGGTGAGAAGCCGGCCGTGCCGGCCGCGATCCTCAAATACCATCTCACGGAGATGGGGCGCCGAGTCGGTAACGACGCCATGGATGTGCACGGCGGCAAGGGCATCATGCTCGGTCCTTCCAACTATCTCGGTCGCGGCTATCAGTCGATTCCGATCGCCATCACCGTCGAAGGCGCCAACATCCTCACCCGCAGCCTCATCATCTTCGGCCAGGGTGCGATCCGCTGCCATCCATTCGTCCTGCGCGAAATGAACGCGGCGCGCAATGCCGATCGACGGCGCGGAGTCGATGAGTTCGACCGCGCGCTGTTCGCGCACATGGGCTTTGCCATCTCCAATGCCGTGCGTTCGTTCGTGATGGCGCTGAGCTTCGCGCGCTTTCGGCGCGTGCCCGAGTCTGGAGCGACCCGGCGCTACTATCAGCACATCGAGCGCTTCAGCGCCTCGTTCGCGTTCGTGACCGATCTGGCGATGCTCAGTCTCGGCGGCTATCTGAAGAAAAAGGAAACGATTTCCGGGCGCCTGGGCGATGTGCTGTCGGCCATGTACCTGGCCTCGATGGTGCTCAAGCATCACGAGAATCGCGGCAGCCCGGCCGAGGAATTGCCTGCAGTCGAGTGGGGCTGCCGCGAGCTGCTGTACCAGGCCCAGGAGCAGCTGCACAGCGTGCTGCGCAACTTGCCGAATCGGCCGATCGCGGCGCTCGCACGCTTGTTGATCTTTCCGCGCGGTTTGACGTATTTTGCTCCGGCCGATCGCTTGGGGCGCAGAGTTGCCGATCTGGTGCTCAACAACACCGCGACCCGAGCTTCGCTGAGCCGCCTGCTGTACCGTGCTGATGAGCCGCACAACCTGCTGGCGGCGTTGCAGAACGCGCTCGAAATGGCGCCGGTCGCCGAGTCGCTCGAGCGGAAACTGCGCGTCGAGGGCCAGAAGACCGGCCGCGTGACGGCGTTGAATCTGCCCGACCAGATCGAGCAGTCACGCGCGCTCGGCATCCTGAGCGAGCAGGAAGCGAACTTCCTGGTCGAATACGATCGCCAGGTCATGGATATCGTCAACGTCGATGATTTCGCGCCGCACGAACTGGGCCTGGCGAGCCAGGAAGCGCCGGCCGAGTCGGACGCGGCAGCGGACGCCACACAGAACGATTACCGGATCCACGACTCCAAATGCAGTATCTAGCAGAGAGTGACCATGCCTGTGCTCGCTGTGCCATGCATGCGCAATGTGGCCTCGAAAAAATCACTGTTACCGTGACCGATGAGTACGCGCCATTGAGGTGATGTCAGCGAATGTATCTGCAGTTCTTCGGGCTTGCGGAAAAGCCGTTCGCAATCACGCCGGACCCGCGCTATCTGTACCTGAGCGGGCGGCACGCGGATGCGCTCGCGCATCTGGTCTACGGCATCAATGAGGCCGGGGGCTTCATTCAGCTGACCGGTGAGGTCGGCACGGGCAAGACCACGACGATACGCTCGCTGCTCGCGCGCGCCCCCAAGAGCGCCGAGATCGCTCTGATCCTCAATCCGCGCCTGTCGGCCGCGGAGTTTCTGCGCTCGCTGTGCGAAGAGCTCGGATTGGGCGCAGATGACAGCGGCGACGGCGATACCAAGAATCTCGTGGATCTGTTGAACCGCTATCTGTTGCGCGCGCACGGGCTCGGACGGCGCGTCGTGCTGGTGGTCGATGAAGCCCAAAATCTGACCCCCGATGTGCTCGAGCAGGTTCGACTGCTGACCAACCTCGAGACCGAGACGCAGAAACTGCTGCAAATCATCCTGATCGGGCAGCCGGAGCTTCGCAAGTTGCTCGCGCGCGAGGATTTGCGACAGATCGCACAGCGCATTACCGCCCGCTTTCACCTCGACCCGCTGTCGCGCGAGGAGACCTTTGCCTACGTGCGCCACCGCCTGCGGGTGGCCGGTGCCACGACGGATATTTTTACGCGCGCGGCGCTGCGTGAGATCTACCGCATCAGCGGCGGCATCCCACGCGTCATCAACATTCTGTGCGACCGCGCATTGCTCGGCGCCTACACGCAGGAATTGCATCAGGTGCCCAGCGCTCTGGTGCGCCGCGCAGGAGCCGAGGTCTTCGGCCACGAATTCCTGCCCGGCTGGCTGCCGGCCGCGGCGGCCGGCCTGGCCGTCGCTGTGGTGGCCGGTAGCGCGCTGGTGCTCTGGCGTTACGCGCCTGCCCGCTTCTTTCCGGCCCTCGCGCATGCCACGCACGCACCCATGGCGGCCAATGCGTCGGCTGCCAACCCGCATGCCGCAGCGCCGCCCGCCGCAGCTCCCGCAGCCGCCGTCACCGGCACCCCAGAGGCCGTCGCCTCGGACAGCGCGGCGGCCACACCGACGGCCGCAGCCCCGGGGGTTGCAGCGCCGGGCGCCGCCGCCTCGCCCGCCGCTTCGGATCACACGCTGGAGCCGCTGCTGATCACTTACCGCGACAGTACCGGCAGCGACAGCGCATTTCAGCAGTTGATGTCGCTATGGAATGCGCGTTATGTGCCCGGGAAGGTCGACGGTTGCAGCCAGGCGCTGACACAGGGATTGCGCTGCCTCGTGCAGCGCGGCTCCTTCGCCCAGTTGCGTCTGCTCAATCGACCGGCCATCCTTATGCTCAGCGACGATAACGGCACGGCGTACCAGGTGGTGCTGCGTGGCTTGCATGAGGACAGCGCTCAACTGCAGATCGGTGCGCAGAGCGCGACCGTGGGCATTAGCGAGCTCGCGCGTTACTGGTTCGGAGATTTTGTGCTGCTGTGGCGTCCGGGGACCAAGGATGTACGCGACCTCAGCGAGGGCATGCACGGCGCACTGGTGCGGCATCTGCGCGAGCAACTCGGGCGGTGGCGCGGCGGTACCGACGCGGGCCTCGCGAGCAGCGATGCCTATGACGGCGATCTGATGCAACTGGTGGAGCAGTTCCAGCGCGCCAAGCGCTTGACGGTCGATGGCGTGGCGGGCATCGAGACGCAGGTGGCGCTGGATGCCGCGTTGGCGACACCCGACTCGCCGTTGCTCGAGCCGCATGCCGCACCGGCGCCGACGCGGGGCAGCTGATGTCGTTCATTCTCGATGCACTCAAGAAAGCGGAAGCCGAGCGTCAGCGCCAGACGGGGCCGACACTGCTCGAGGTGCGCGTCACTCAGCCGCGCCGGCGCTTTCCTCTCTGGATTCTGATCATCAGCGGGTTGCTGGCGGTCAACGTACTGTTGCTGATCGTGTTCGTTGTGCGAAGGCCCGCGCTCAGCGGCGCCTCGACTGAGCAGCCGGCGGTGGCCGCAAGTCCGCAGGCAAGCGCGAATGCGCCAGCGCCGCTGCCCCCGCCGGCCCCTGTAGCCGCCGCCGCCGCAACTCCCGGCGGGATCGCAGCCGCAGCGGCACCGGCAGGCATCGCGGTGCCGATGCCCGGCGCTGCGGCCCCCGCCACGGGGGCGGCCGCAGTGCCGGCCGAGCCAGCCATGAATAATCCCGCTGATTTCGAGCCGGCCGTGCCAGCGGCCGGGCCGGCCGGGAGCGGGCAGCGCAGCCGTCCAGAGCACGAGGAACCGCCGAGCCTGTCCGATATCGGCGGAGATTTGCCAGAACTGCGGCTGGATCTACATGTCTACGCCGCGCGTCCTGCCGACCGCTACGCGCTCATCAACATGCACCGGGTGCATGAGGGGGACGTGCTACCCGAAGGACCGCGTGTACTGAGCATCGACCGGGATGGTGTCGAGCTCAGCTATCACGGCACGGAATTCATGCTTCATCCGCAGTAGCAGGACGCGAGCTCTTGAGCAGGCTCGGCAGCTCGAACTGCAGATCCGCGGCCTGTTCGGGTGTCGGCCACAAGCCGTGATCGAGCAGGCGTTTGGCCTGCATGTGGTCGGAAATGCGATTGAGCGAATCGACCGCCAGCAGTCGGCCGGCACGAAAATAAAACGCCGAAAACGCCGGCTTTGCCAAATCTCCGCGTGTCACGACCTGATCATAGCCGCGGCTCAGGCCGACCATCTGCAGCTTGACGTCGTACTGATCGGACCAGAACCAGGGCGCATTGACGAACGGCCGGGAGCGGCCCATGAGTGCCGCGGCCGCCGATTTGCCCTGCTCGATCGCATTTTGCACCGATTCCAGCCGCACCAGCTCGCCATCGGCCAGGCGCCGCGCGGTGCAATCACCGGCTGCCACGATCAGCGGATCCGAAGTGCGCGAGCAGTCATCGACCACGATACCGCGCTCGCACCGCAGGCCCGCGCTGCCGGCCAGCCAATCATCCGGCGTGACCCCAATGCCGACAACGACGCAGCCCGCGGCATACTCCTGACCCTGCGCGGTACGCACGCCGGCGACGCGGCCCTCGTGGCCGACGATCTCGACCACCTGCGCCTCGAACACCAGCTGCACGCCATGCTGTCGATGCAGGCGTGTGAAGGCCTCGGAAACGACTGGCGCGGTGACGCGCGACATGAGCCGCGGCAGACCCTCGAGCACCGTGACTTCGGCCCCCAGTTTGCGCGCAGCAGCCGCCACTTCGAGTCCAATGAAGCCGCCGCCGACGATCACGATCCGTTGCCCCTCGGCGGCGCAGCGCTTTATGGCAGCGCCGATCGTGAGCGAGTCCTCGATGCCGCGCAGCGCCAGAACGCCGGGCAGAGAAGCACCCGGAACCGGCAGCGCACGCGGCAGCGAGCCGGTCGCGATCGCTAGCTTGTCGTAGGCGATGCGCGTGCCATCGGCCAGATCGAGCGCGCGCCGGTTGCGATCGATGGCCCGCACGCGCGAATTGAGCTTCATCGAGATCTTGAGCCGCTCGATTGCCGCCGGACCGCGCAGCGCCAATGCACTGACGGTACCGCCATCGATGAGCCACTTCTTGGACAGCGGCGGGCGCTGATAGGGAGCATGCGGCTCCTCGCCGCACAGGATCAATGCGCCGCCATACCCTTCCTGTCGCAACGACTCGGCGATTTGTATGCCAGCCTGCCCGGCCCCAACGATCACGATCGGCATCTGGGAATCCACTAGGGTCCTTGCATCGTTCAACTCTGGCGATCGGGAAACCGCACCGTCAGCCCATCGAGCGCATCCTCGATGATCAGCTGGCAGCAAAGACGGCTGTTTGGTCGACGCTCGGCTGCCACATTGTCGAGCATGAGCTGCTCATCATCCGAAGGCGGCTTGAGTTTGTCCAGCCATGCCGGCTCCACATAGCAGTGGCACGTGGCGCATATGCAGTTGCCGCCGCACTGCGCTTCGATGCCAGTCAGACCCGCGTCCATGGCGGCACGCATGAGGCTCTGGCGCGGCGCGAGCTCGAGCGTAACCTCGCGGCCGTCGGGCTCGATGTAGCGCACGCGTGGCATCGATGGTTGCGCTCGGCGCTCAGGCGCTCAATTGCTTGCGGTAGAGCGTCCAGCCCTCGCGCGGTTGCGCGCCGAATTCGCGGTAAAAGTCGATTGCTGTCTGATTCCAGTCCAGCACCGACCATTCGAAACGTCCGCAGCCGGCCGCACGTGCGCGCTGTTCGAGCGTGCGCAGCAGATTCAAGCCGATGCCGCGCCCCCGATAGTCGGGGCGCACGAACAGATCCTCCAGATAGAGCCCTGGACGGCACAGAAAGGTCGAGTAATTGAAGAAATACAATGCGAAGCCCGCAACCGCCTGGTGCCATTCGGCCACGAGCGCGTGCGCATAGCGCGGCTCTGCGAACAGGTGCCGCCGCAGATCCTCCATGCAGCCGACCATCTGCGAGCGCAGCCGCTCGTACTCGGCCAGTTCACCGATCAGCTCAAAAATGACCGGCACGTCCGGCTCCTCGGCAGCGCGCACGCGCAGCATGAATCCTCCGCAACAGGTGAGCAACGTCACATTATCCGCGAGCACGCCCCGACGCGAATCACGTTTTTTCGCCACTGAGACTTCAGTGCATTGTCCCCGCGCGCAGACAGCATACAGTCGCGGACATAAGGCGCTATGGTGTCTAGACGGCCATTCGAGCGGTACTGATGAACAATGCAAGTGCGTGATCCGGAATCGTTTTCCCCGAAGCCCGTGCCCGAGGCTGAAGGCGCGTCGGCGGCGGCACCCCACGCCGCCGGCAGCGCGCCGGCCTGCGCGATCATTGCCCTGTCCGACGATCCGCTGCTGCTCGAGGCCTTGTCGGGGGCGGCACGCGCGGACTCGCCCCTGATCAGCGCCCCCTCGACCGATCGCTTTATCGACCAGCTCGTTGCTCATGGCGCCGGTATCGCGCTCATCGATGCCTCGAGCGTATCCGCGCCGCTCAAGGGCTTCCTGGTGACACTACGCGAGCAGTTCCCGCAACTCGTGCTGCTGCTGGCCGGGCCGGCACACCTGCAGACGCAATTCACCGCGCAGCTCGATGAGGGCACGATATTCCGCTTCGTACACAAGCCCGCCTCGAGCCAGCGGCTCAAACTATTCATCGACGCGGCGCTGCGACAGCAGGCCGCGCCGGAGCTGCCATCCGCACGGACCCTGGCTGGACCGGGTGCGCGCCGCGCGCTGGCCGCGGAATCACCCGCCGGCGGCCGGCGCGGGCTGACGCTGGCAGCGCTGTCCGGTGCAGCCCTGGCCGCGGGCGGGATTGCCTGGGCCGTGTGGCATCAGCAGCCGGATCAATCCACCCCATCAACGTCGACTCAGATCGGTGGCGATGCGCCTGCTGCAACCCATGCGGCGGCGCCAGACGGCGCACAGCAGCCGGCCGCCGACGCTGAGGCCGCGCGCGATCTCACATCGAGCGAGGCCGCCGCGCGCGATCAGAGCGCAACTGAGCAGGCCGCGCACGAAGCCGCGGCGCTCGAACAAGCGCAGCGCCTGGTACAAGGGGCGCGCGCCGATCAGGTTGCGGTCTACGTGCAGCTCGCGCGCAGACGTCTCGCCAGTGGAGCCCTGATCGAGCCGGCCGATGACAGTGCGCGCAGTTATCTGGCGTCGGCGCAGAAGCTTGCGCCCGAGGATCCGGATGTGCACGCGACCGCGCTTGCGCTCGGCGCAGCGCTGGTCGCGCAATTCCGCCGCGCAGTCGAGGCCGGCGATGGCGCCGCCGCGCAGCGCTGGCTTCAGGCTTGCAGCGACTATCGAATCCCCAGCACAACGTTGAACGAACTCTCGATGCAACTGCAACGCCTCCCAAACGGTGAGCACAGCGGCGCGAGTGCCACGGTGAATGCATCGGCGAGCGCACCGGCGCCGATTGGCACGGCGCCAGCGTCGGCGATGCCCGAGGCGCTTGCGCCCACAGCGGCACCGGCAGCCGCGACTACCGCCGACTATGCCGCGCCGGCGGCGCCCGCCGCATCGCCTGCCGCCTCCCCCGTCGGTCTGGTCAACGAAGGCACTCTGAGGCGGGTGCTGTTCGTGCCGCCCGTCTATCCCAACTATGCACTCGAGCACGATATCAGCGGCTGGGTAGATCTGGAGTTTACGGTCACCGAAGAGGGCAGGGTGGCGAATATCGTGGTTCTGGCCGCTCAGCCGGACGGCATCTTCGAGCGCGCAGCGCGCGATGCGATGGCGAGCTGCCGCTATCGCCCCCTGGTGCGCGACGGCGTGCCGGTCGCGCAGCGCACACGCATTCGCATTCGCTTCGAGCGATGAATCCGCGCATCCTGCTGCTGATCGAGGAGCGTGAGTTGCGCGACTGGCTGCGCCACCACCTCGACATACTCTGGCCGGACGTCAGCATCGAGGACATGTCGCCGACGCAGTTTGTGGCGGGCGTGTCGCAGTGGCATGCCCGCGAGATCGACCTCGCCGTGCTGAGCGTGAACTGCGGCGATGTGCTCGCCGATCCGGGCGAGGAGCTCGATGTGCTGCGCATCGCGCTCGACGCGCCGCACTGCCCGCCGGTAGTGGTCATCGCCGCGGGTGGTAACGAGCTGTGCGCCGTGCAGGCCATGCGCATCGGCGCTGCCGACTACCTGCCGCGCACCCTGCTCAATGCGCAGCGCGTGGCCAGCGCGCTCAAGGCAGCACTGCACGTACCGCGGCGAGCAAAGCGGGCAGCGCGCGCCACCAAGCCGGCGCGGCGTGAACTCGAGCCGTGGCATCTGGATCTGCCGCAATACTCGCTGCTGCACAAGCTCGGCGACTCGGCGCGCGCGGTCGTCTATCTGGCCTACAGCGCGACGCTGGGGCGCAACGTGGCACTCAAGATCAGCAAGCCGGCGGGCGATGACTGTCAGGAGTTCGCGCGCGAATACACGGCCATCAGCGCCTTGCAGAATCCTGCCGTGGTCGACATCTACGACTACGGTTTCCACGACGGCCGCGAATTCATCGCCATGGAATACTTTCCCTGTGGCGATCTCAAGACACGGCTACAGCAGCCCATGACCGTGATCGAAAGCCTCGAGTACGCGCAGCGCATCTGCGCCGCGCTCGAAGTCGTGCATGGCGCCGGGCTCCTGCATCGCGATCTGAAGCCCCCGAATGTCATGCTGCGCGAGGACGGCTCGATCGTGCTGATCGATTTCGGACTCGCCAAGCAGCTCGATCTGGCGCACCTCAATACCGTAGCGGGCGTACTGCGCGGCTCACCTTATTACATGAGCCCCGAACAGGCCCAGGGGCTGCCGCTCGATGCGCGCAGCGATCTGTACAGCACCGGGGTGATTCTGTTTGAGATGCTGACCGGCAACAAGCCATACCTCGGCAGCACCGCGGTCGAAGTCATGCAGCAGCACGTGAACGGCCAGCGGCCGCCGCTGCCGCCAGCGTGCACCGCTCTCGAGCCGCTGCTCGATCGCTTGATGGCGCACGATCGCGACGAACGCTTCGCCGACGCAGCCGCAGTGCTTGCCGCACTGAACGACGCCATCGCCCTCATGACGCCGTCGACCATCCCGGTCGACCGCGCGGTAGCCATGCAATGAATGACACCTCGATCTGCGCCCTGTCTCCCGCGCAGCTGCTCGAAATCGAGGCGCTGCGCGATCAGCGCGATCTCTATCACGCGTTGCTGCTATCCGAGCCGACGCTGCTCGCCGCCGGCCTGACCTATGCGCTCGCGACCGTCGAGCAGCTACGCTCGCTGCTGCGCGCAACGACGCGCGACAGCGCGGCGTTTCGCGGCAAGATCGAGCGGTTGCTGGGCGAGCTCGACGGTCTGGCACAGGCGCTGCTGCCGCTGCATCTGCCGACCGTGAGCAGCCGGCTGGAGAGTGCGCAGCGCGCCTTGCACGAAATCGAGCTGCGCAGCGAGATCACCGGCAACGATCTGCTGCCGGCGATGGTCGTGCTCGGCGATCTGTGCAGCCACATTACGATCGCCGCGGACTGTGCCTCGGTGCACGTGCCGTTGATCGAGAGCGGTGCGGCTGCCGCCGGCGAGCTCGAGACGAGCCAGCGTCGCGCACAGCCCAAGCTCGCCGTGGCCCTGCAGCAACTGGCCGACAAGCTCGCGAGCGAGCAAAGCAAACACCTGACGCTCGTGACACTGGGACTGGAAGACATTCCCGAGCAGTGGGTCAGCGCATTGTTCGACATGCTCGGCCAGCTGGTACGCAACGCCATTGAGCATGGCATCGAGACGCCCGAGCGCCGCGCCGAGCTGTCGAAACCCGAGCAGGGCACCGTGGTCGTGGAATTCATCGATCATGGAGCCGACGGCTTCGAACTCAATGTGCAGGATGACGGCGGCGGACTCGACGCCGCACGCATCGCTGCAATCGCCGTCAAAAAGGGACTACTGAGCGCCGATGCCGCGCAGGACATCGATCCGCCGAAACTCGCCAGCCTGATCTTTCAGCCCGGCGTCTCGACCGCCCGGGACGGCGCGCGGCGCGGTCACGGCATGCAAATAGTGCGCGATCACGTCGCCAGGCTCGAAGGCCGCATCCGGGCGGCCACCAAGAACGCCCACTACACGCGCTTCCGCATCCATTTACCGCCGCTGCCGGCCGAAGCTGCACAGTCCGACACTCACGCTTGACAGTCAATTGACATGACGATGCAATGATGCCTCGCGCCGGGGGGCACCGTATGCATCTAGTGGACACGACCCTGTTCTTCTCGCCCACGAGCGGCGGCGTCAAGCGTTATCTGACGGCCAAGCAGCACTGGCTCAGGTCGCACACGGCCCATCGCCATTCGATCCTGGTACCCGGTGAGCGCACGCAGCTGGTGCCCGATGGCATCAGCACGATCGCCGGCATGCCTCTGCCGGGAGCATTCAATTACCGCCTGCCGCTGTCGATGCGCACCTGGCGCTCGATGCTCGCTGCGCTCGCACCCGATCTGATCGAGGTCGGTGATGCCTTTCACCCCGCATGGTGCGCCGCCGCCGTGGCACACAGCCGCAATATTCCGCTGATTGCGTTTTTTCACTCCAACCTCGCGCAGCTGTTGGGTCGACGTTTCGGGGCCGGAGTCGAGCGCGCGCTGACCCGTTACCTGCGCTCGGTCTACGGCCGATTCGATCTGGTGCTGGCGCCGAGCCGGTTGATGTGCAGCTATCTGGCGCGCCTCGGAGTGCCGCGCACAGCACTGCAGCCCCTCGGGGTCGACACCAAAATATTCTCGCCGGCGCGACGCACGCTCGATCTGCGTCGCTCGCTGGAGTTGCCCGACGATGCCCGGCTGCTGATCTATGCCGGCCGATTTTCGGAGGAGAAGAATCTCAATGTGCTGCAGCTGGCGATGGCCCTGCTGGGCAGGCCCTACCACCTGCTGCTGGTCGGCGGCGGACGCAGCGCACGCCCGAGCGGCAACGTCACGGTACTGCCCTATCGCCGCGACAGCCTGGAACTCGCTCAGTGGCTCGCCTCTGCCGATGCGCTCGTGCATGCCGGCAGCAGTGAAACCTTCGGTCTTGTGATCGTCGAAGCGATGGCCTGCGG
Organism: Steroidobacteraceae bacterium; assembly: GCA_035605115.1. Taxonomy (GTDB): domain Bacteria; phylum Pseudomonadota; class Gammaproteobacteria; order Steroidobacterales; family Steroidobacteraceae; genus FEN-1191. The sequence goes on from DATNHF010000037.1 coordinate 33,444, forward strand.
CCGCCCGGTCGTGGGCGTGCGCGGGGGGGCGGTGCCTGAACTCGTCGATGAGCGCGTCGGCGAGCTGGCCGAGCCGGATGACGCGCCGAGCATGGCGGCGGCGATTCGCCGGCTCTACGAGCGCGACCTCGATGCGCTCGGATCGGCGGCCCGCCAGCGGGTGCTGCAGAGCTTTACTTGGTCGCATTCGATCGGCGTTGAGCTGGCCAACTACGCCAGCGTGTTCGCCGGCAGGCGCGCCCTGCCGGTCATCGCAGCGGACCTGGAATTCGACTCGCCGAGCTCCTGACGGCCGCGCAAACCTCAAGATTCGAAGATCGACAGGCCGCCGCGCGCATCTGCGACCGCGAGCCGCTCGCCGTTGCGTGCATAGCGCAGCAGCGTGCATTCATCGCTCAGCAGATGCGCATCCTGCGGCGTATCGCTGGCACCCATGCGCCACAGCAGCAGCCGCCGGTCGCGCGCGGCCGAGACCAGCCACGTGCCGACGGGCCGACAGGCCAGAGCGCTGATGCGCTCGGAGTGCGAGCGCAGCTGGATCGGACGCGAGCCTTCGGGTCCCTTGCCGCTGAAGTCCCAGACGACGAGGCTGCTGCCGGCCGCTGTCGCCAGATAGCGGCCGTTGCCGCTCCACTCGGTGGCGCTGACTTTGGCCTCATAGCCCTGCATTTGTGATTGTGTGCCACTCGCCACGTGCCACAGCTGCACGCGGCCATCCTGCATGCCCGCCGCGAGAATACGGCCGTCGGCGTTCCAGCTGGCCGTGAGGCAGGCGCCGCGCACCGGGTAGTCGCGCGTCTCGAGCTGCGGCTCGACCCGGTGAATACGCATGCCGCCGTTGCCGGCCACGGCGACTTCCACCGATTTCGGGCGCCAGGCCAGCGCCGCGATGACCCCCGGATGCGATTCGAAGACGGCCCGTAGCGCTCCTCCTGCATCGAACACCCGCAGCGTCCGGCCGCTAGACACGGCGAGCAGCCGGCCGTTATCGGCGAAGGCCAGGTGCTCGCTCCATGTGTTGCCGGCGTGGATCGCTCGCGACTCGAGCGTGCGCCGATCCCATAGCAGCACGGCGCCATCCTGGCCCGAAGTGGCGAATAAATTCCCCGCCTTCTGCCAGGCCACTGCGAGCGCGCCGCCGGCGTGCGCGCCGATCGGCCGCGCTGCGATCTCCTGCTCGATGCTGATGAGCGTAATGGCACTCGCCCCGGTGGCGACGATCAGCGACTTGCCGTCGCTCGCCCAGGCCGCATCGACCGGATAGTCGTCGAGCTCGAGGCGGCGGCGCAGCCGCAGTTGTCCGGCCGCGGCACTCATGCGACACAGGATTCGAAGCCGGCCTCCAGCTCGCCGCGATTGAGATTGCGGCCGATGAACACCAGTCGGCTGCGCCGAGGCGATGCTACCGGCCAGGGTCGCTCGAGCTGGCCGTCGTACACCATATGAACGCCGTGAAACACATAGCGTCGCGACTCGCCCTTGAGGTTCAGTACACCCTTCATACGCAGGATGTCCTGACCGCGGCTCTGCAGCAGGTACGACAGCCAGTCATTGAGCTTGTCGGGATCGAGCGGCCGCGGATCTTCGAGCCCAATGGAGCCGATTTCCGCATCGAGGTGATGCGAGCCGTAGCGGCGCTGCGCGATCAGTGCGCCGCCCTTGAGCTTGAGTCCGAATTCCTCCGGCGCATGCTCGCAGAACAGCACGCAGTGTCCCGGCCGCTCGAGCTGCAGCTGGTAGTGCGCGCCGCCCGACAACCCGAGCCGCACCAGCTGGCGCAAGGGCAGCATCGAGAGCGGCTGCTGCGGCTGCGGCTCGGTGTTGAATAAGGCCGTTGCAGCCTCGAGCTGCGAGTCGATGGCGAGTTCCGAGGAGCCATCGACGGGCAGCAGCAGCGCATCGACCGCTTGCAGGGCCCGCGTATCATCATGAGCAGCATCGTGCTCACCGTGCGCGTGCGCATGATCATGCTCGCGGTGCTCGTGCGCTCCGGTGCGCAGCGCGTACTGCTCGGCGCCGAGCTCGTAGAGGCCGGCCCACTCGAACGGCCGCACGGGCTGCAGGAACTCCTGGTCGCGCGACAACGCGCGCTCGAGGTCGAAGGCCCCGACGTCGAGCACGCGATCGAGCGGCACGTTGGCATGGCACGTGCGCAGCACGCCGGCAATGGCGTTGATGCCCTGCACACGCAGCGCGATGCGCTCGAGCGCGGCCGCATCCACCAGATCGGTCTTATTGAGCAGCACGATATCGGCAAATGCGATCTGCTCGCGTGCAATCGGGCTCTGTTCCAATTCCTGCTCGATGTGCCGCGCATCCACCAGCGTCACGATGGCGTCGAGCGAGAAATGTTCCTTGAGATCCTCATCGATGAAGAATGTCTGTGCCACCGGCCCCGGGTCGGCCAGCCCCGTAGTCTCGATCAGTATGGCGTCGAAGCGCTCGCGGCGCTTGCGCAACCGGGTCAGTATCCGGATCAGATCGCCGCGCACCGTGCAGCAGATGCAGCCATTGCTGGTTTCGAAGATCTCCTCATCGGCGCCGATGACCAGCTCATGATCGACGCCGACCTCGCCGAATTCGTTTTCGATGACCGCGATACGCTTGCCGTGCTGCTCCGAGAGAATGCGGTTGACCAGCGTGGTCTTGCCGGCCCCGAGAAAACCAGTAAGCACCGTGACTGGAATACGTGCTGTCATCGATTACCTCGGAGCCGCGCGAGCAGACCTGCCGCTCCCGGCAGGCGCAACAGCAGCAGCAGCCACGTCCAACCGATGCGGCGGCCCAGTGGCACGCGTGCTGGCGGCACCGCACTGAAAAAAGCGCGACCTGCGTCGCGGTGTATCTGCACGCTGCGGGCTGGTAGGTCCAGCTGCAGCTCCCGGGCGCGGATCTGGAAGCGATCGGCATCCGCACCGCCGTCGAGCTCGATGACACGCACGTCGGTGAGTCTCGGCGGCAGCGTAGCCGCAGCGGCCGGCAGCGTCGCGACCGCGGCGGCAAACAATGCCTCGGCGACGCACTCATCGTCCCGCGTACCCTGGCGGCCGGTGCGCCGTTCAAAGCCGCGCAACGACAGAGCGACCGCGCCGCTCTCCTGCCGGCATTCGACCACGCCGTCGAAGGCGATCAGCTCGCGCAATTTGAGCTCGGCACTCAAGCCGCCGCGTCCAGATTCCAGAGCGTCAGATGCAGCTCGCGCTTGAGCCACATGCCGCAGCCGATCGGTCTGAAGGCGCGCGCGAGCTCGCGACGATACCAGGCGCCGGGCCGCAGCCCGGGAATGCGGTCGGTGCGGCTCTGATCGCAATTGTCGTGCCAGTCCTCGAGCGTCAGGGCGCCGAAGTACAACGCCCCACGGCACACGCGCGCTAGATTGGCGATCGCGCGCCGCGCCTGAGTCATCGACAGATACTGCAGCACGTCGTAGCAGATCACCAGCTCGAAGCGCTCGCGGGTGCGCAGCGTTTCGATCGAACCCTGGCGCCAGCCGTAGCGGCGACACAGATAGTCGCTGAGTTCGAGTCCCACATAGTCCGCCGAGCGGAGTGCGCGCTTGAGCGGCGCGCGCAGCATGCCGACGCCGCAGCCGGCATCCAGAATGCGCCTGACCGGCAGGCCGACATATTGAACGCAGCCGACGATGAGTCGGGCGCGGGCACGCATTTCCGCGCGCGAGGTCACGGCCGTGCGCGGGTTGAAATAAAATCGCTGATAGTAATCGCGGTCAAAGGCCATGCGTCGATCCGGCGCGCGCGCTCAGGTACACTTCTGGGCCCCCATTGTAGCGGCCGAACCGCGGGCCCAGACAGGCTTTCATTGCGCGCCCCCAAGGTGAATGTGACCCCGCACGGATCAAAGTCCATCGACAGCCAAGCCCCGGCGGTCGGGTTCGTGAGCCTCGGCTGTCCCAAGGCGTTGGTCGATTCCGAGCGCCTGATTTCGCAGCTGCGCATGCGCGGCTATCGAATCGCGCCCAACTACGACAGCGCGGATCTGGTCGTGGTCAATACCTGCGGCTTCATCGAGTCGGCCATCGATGAGTCGCTGCAGGCCATCGGCGAAGCCATGCAGCGGCATGGGCGTGTGCTCGTGACCGGCTGCCTGGGCGCCAATCCGCAACGCATTCTCGAGCGCCATCCGAATGTGCTGGGCGTCACCGGGCCGCACGCGTATGAGCGCGTGATCGCCGCTGTGAATGAGCATCTGCCGGCACCGCACGCGCCCTTTGTCGATCTGCTGCCGCCGCAAGGCGCGCGACTGACGCCGCGCCACTACGCTTATCTGAAGATCTCGGAAGGCTGCAACAACCGCTGCAGCTTCTGCATCATTCCGGCGCTGCGTGGGGCTCTGGTCAGCCGACCGCTCGACCACGTCATGCGTGAGGCCGAAGCGCTGGCCGCAGCCGGCGTGCGCGAGCTGCTGGTAATTTCGCAGGATACCAGCGCCTACGGCAGCGACATCCGCTATCGCGAGGTGAGCTGGCGCGATGAGCGGTACGCCTCGCGATTCATCGATCTGGCGCGGGCGCTCGGCACGCTTGGCATCTGGGTACGACTGCATTATGTCTACCCCTACCCGCACGTCGATGCACTGCTTGCGCTCATGAGTGAGCACGGCGTGTTGCCGTACCTCGACATCCCGTTCCAGCACGGCAGTCCCACAGTCCTCAAACGCATGCGTCGCCCGGCGCATACGGAAGACACGCTGCGCAGGATCGAGAGCTGGCGCGCACAACGTCCCGAGCTCACGCTGCGCAGCACCTTCATCGTGGGCTTTCCGGGTGAGACCGACACCGAGTTCGAGCAATTGCTGAGCTGGCTCGATGCGGCGCAGCTCGATCGCGTCGGCTGCTTCAAGTACTCGGCAGTCGAAGGGGCCGAGGCGAATGCCATCGCCGAGCCAGTGCCCGAATCGATCAAGCAGCAGCGCTACCGGCGCTTCATGCAACGTGCTGCCGAGATCAGCGCCGCGCGCTTAGCTGCGCGCATCGGGCGGCGCTGCCGCGTACTCGTCGATGCGGTCGAGCGCGGCGTCGCCATCGCTCGCAGCGCCGGCGAAGCCCCCGAGATCGATGGCATCGTGCGTGTGCGCGCCGGCGGCGCGTTGCGCGTCGGCGAGTTCGCGGACGTTGAGATCACAGCGGCCGACACCTACGATCTGGAAGCGTGCTGCTAGCGCTCACGGCGCGGGCGGCTGCGAGGGCACGGGCGCCTTCGCCGCGGCGTCAGCGCTCGGCCGCTCGGCCGTAAACCAGACGGCTATGTCCCAGGCATTGTGAATGCCGACGAACAGCAGCAGCAGTGATACGCCCGCCGTCACATACAGAGCGGCCGCCGTATGCGCGCGCGCGAGTATTCCCGCGATCAGCAGCGCCAGGTAACAGAGCGTCGGCAGCAGCGCGTTCCAGAGCCAATCCGCGACCACTGGCACGTACACGGGCCGGTTGCGATGCAACTGCGCAATCGTGCCGGCGCTGTAGAGCATTCCGACCACACCGCTCACCACCAGGCACAGCGCCATACTGGAGGGGGTCTGCCCCGGGACGTTCAACACCGCCGCGATCGCCAGCGCCGAGCAGAAATGCACGATGGTCGGCGTGATGAATGCGCGCAGACCGGGCAGGCGTACCGCGTGGGCATCCGCCACCAGCGCAATGACGACAAAAGTCAGTCCGGTCAACCCGCCCGCCGACGAGCCGACGATCACGTAGAAATTGCTCCAGCTCTCGAGCGGCAGCGAAGCCTCACTCATCGATGGATTCTAGCGCTAGCGCGCTATAATCGTCTGCGCGCCGCCAGCTCGCCCGGCGCTCGAGCCGAGCTCAAGGAGTTCTCGCATGACCAATCTGAAGGTCAATGGCCGCAGCGTGTCGGTGACCGTTACCGACGATATGCCGCTGCTGTGGGTACTGCGCGATGAAATCGGCCTGACAGGCACCAAATTTGGCTGTGGCATTGCCCAGTGCGGTGCCTGTACGGTGCATGTCGATGGCCAGGCCGTGCGCTCCTGTGTGACGCCGGTTGCGGCCGTGGCCGGCAAATCCGTGAGTACGATCGAAGCCGTCGCACACGATGCGGTCGGCCGCGCGGTGCAGCGCGCCTGGCGCGATCTCGATGTGGTGCAGTGCGGCTATTGCCAGTCCGGGCAGATCATGTCGGCGGTCGCACTGCTGCGCTCCAAGCGCACGCCGAGTGATGCGGACATCGATGCGGCCATGAGCGGTAACGTGTGCCGCTGCGCGACCTACGTGCGCATCCGTGCCGCGATTCACGAAGCGGCGAAGTCGCTCAAAGCCTGAAGCAGCAACGCTTGCGGAGAAACCCGATGCGCGCCATACCGCCCCGCCTACCGGTCGATCAACGCGCTGCAGCGCCCATTGGCGATGGCCGCGAGCCCGCGATCGATCGCCGTCGCTTTCTGCAAGGGGCCGGCGGCCTGACGCTCGCCTTCTATCTGCCGCCGATCGCCGCCAAAGCTGCGGTCCGCTCCGCACCCGCCGCGCTCGCCGCGCCCTTCGAGCCCAACGCCTTCGTTCGCATCGACCGTCAGGGCGGCGTAACGGTGATCGCCAAACACCTGGAGATGGGCCAGGGCGTTTTCACCGGTCTCGCCACGCTCGTGGCCGAGGAGCTCGATGCCGACTGGACGCAGGTGCGGGTCGAAGGCGCGCCGGCCGACGTCAAGCGTTACGCGAATCTGCTTATGGGGATGCAGCTGACGGGCGGCAGCACCGCGATGGCCAACTCCTATGAACAGATGCGCCGCGCCGGCGCGACCGCTCGGGCGCTGCTCGTGGGCGCAGCGGCGCAGCAGTGGGGTGTCCCGGCGGAACAGATCAGCGTCGCGGACGGCCTCATCCGCCATCGGGGCTCGGGGCGCCACGGGCGATTTGGCGAGTTCGTGCTCACGGCGGCGAGCCTGCCGGTGCCGAGCGACGTGCCGCTCAAGCAGCCCTCGCAGTTCAAGCTCATCGGCAAGCCGCGGCTGTCGCGCCGTGACAGCGCGGCGAAAACCGACGGCAGCGCGCTCTTCACCCAGGACATCAAACTGCCCGGCATGCTCGTGGCCGTGGCGGCCCATCCGCCACGCTTCGGCGGGCAGGTCAAGAGCTTCGATGCCAGCCGTGCCAAAGCCATCCCGGGCGTCGTCGATGTGGTGCAGTTTGCCGCTGGCCCGGGTCACTTCGGCGGCGTGGCCGTACTGGCCCAGAACACCTGGATCGCTCGGCGCGGACGCGACGCACTCGACATTCAATGGGACGATTCCGCAGCGTACCGCGGCGACAGCGGCGACATCGCCGCGTATTACCGCAGTCTCGCCGAGCAACCCGGTGCCATCGTCAAGAACGAGGGCGATGTCGCCTCGGCGCTCGCCGGCGCAGCACAGCTCGTGACTGCCGACTACGAATTTCCATTCCTGGCGCATGCCGCCATGGAGCCGATGAACTGTCTGGTGCGCCTCGGGGACGAGCGCTGCGAGATCTGGAACGGCGAGCAGATGCACACGGGAGACCAGGCGGCCATCGCCCAATTGCTGTCGCTCAAGCCCGAGCAGGTCGAGATCACGCAGCTCTATGCCGGCGGCAGCTTTGGCCGGCGCGCCAATCCGCACTCGGACTATCCGCTCGAGGCGGTCTCGATTGCGCAGGCCGCATCGCACCAGGGGCATCGGCTACCGATCAAACTCGTCTGGATGCGCGAGGACGACATGCGCGGCGGCTATTACCGGCCGGCTTTCCTGCACCGGCTGCGCGCCGGCCTCGACGCGCAGGGCCAGTTGCTCGGGTGGGAGCAGCGCATCGTCGGCCAGTCGATCATGCAGGGCACACCGTTCGAGCAGTTCGCGGTCAAGAATGGCATCGACCCCACATCGACCGAGGGCTCGGCCGAACCCTATGTGATTCCGAATCTGCGTATCGAGCTGCATACGCCGCGTGACATCGGCGTGCCGGTGCAGTGGTGGCGCTCGGTTGGCCATACGCACACCGCCTTTGCCACCGAATGCATGCTCGATGAGCTTGCGGCCGCGGCCCGCCAGGATCCGGTGCGATTTCGACGCGCGCTGCTCGCAGGGCATGCGCGCCACTTGGCAGTGTTGGAGCTTGCGGTCGCCAAGGCCGGTTGGGACACGCCGCTCTCGAGCGGCGGGGATGGCCGGCGGCGCGGCAGGGGTATTGCGCTGCATGAGTCGTTCAACAGCTACGTCTGCGAGATCGCCGAGGTGGCGGTCAGCGAGGACGGCGGCTTGCGCGTGGAACGCGTGGTCTGTGCCGTGGATTGCGGCCTGGCCATCAACCCCGACGTGATCACGGCGCAGATGCAGAGCGGCATCGGCTACGGCCTGACCGCCGCGCTGTACGGTCAGATTACGCTCAAGGACGGCGTGGTCGAGCAGAGCAACTTTCCGCAATATCAGCCGTTGCGCATCAATGAAATGCCGGCGGTGGAGGTGTACATCGTGCCGTCCGCGGAAAAGCCGACCGGTGTGGGCGAGCCCGGCACGGCCCCGATCGCCCCCGCCGTGGCGAACGCGATCTTTGCCGCCACCGGCAAGCGCATCCGGCGCTTGCCGATCGCCGAGCAGCTGCGGACCTGAGCGGCCCCGAACGGCTCAGAGATTCTGATAGTTGGGACCCGAGCCACCCTCGGGCGGCGTCCAGGTGATGATGCCGTACGGATCCTTGATGTCGCAGGCCTTGCAATGCACGCAGTTGCCGGCGTTGATCTGCAGCCGCCGGCCGCCGGAGGGCGTCTCGACGATCTCATAGACAGCCGCCGGACAGAAGTTCTGGCACGGATTGCCGAATTCCCTGGCGCAGCGATCGATGCAGATCGAGGTGTCGGCAACGTGCAGATGCACCGGCTGATTCTCATCGTGCGCATTGCCGGCGAAGAACACCGAGGAAACGCGATCGCGCGGCGGCAGCGTGCGCTCCACCCAGCCGCGATCGGGGGACACGTAGCGGTCCAATTGCGCCAGCGCTGGGCCATCGGCGCTGTTCTTCAAAGTCCAGGGGGAGTTTCCCCTGGTCAGTATTTCCAGAGCGGCATTGGCCATGGCCACATACAGCCCGCGCTTGAATGCGGGTTTGAAGTTGCGCACGCTGCGCAATTCGCGGTGTCCATCGGAGGCGCGCCAGCGCGCATCGAAGCCTGAGCTGCTGCCCTGCTCGCACAGGTGCTCGGCGGCGAGCACCCCGGATCTTATGGCCTGATGAATACCCTTGATCTTGAACACATTGAGCGTTCCGGCAGCGTCGCCGATCAGCAGTGCGCCCGGCATCTCGAGCTTGGGCAGCGACTGGTAGCCGCCCGCGGCAATGCTGCGCGCGCCAGCTGCAAGGATCTCCCCCTGCTGCAGCAATGGCTTGATGCGCGGATGGTGCTTGAACTGCTGAAACGCCTCGAAGGGCCGCAGGCGCGGGTCTTGGTAGTTGAGTCCGACGACGTAGCCGATGTAGATGCGGTCATTATCCAGATGGTAGAGAAAGCTGCCGCCGTAGGTCATGGCATCCAATGGCCAGCCAAAGGAATGCTCGATGCGGCCCGGCCTCACACGGCCGGGCGGCAGCTGCCAGAGCTCTTTGAAACCGAGGCCAAAGGTCGGCGGATCCTTGTCGCGACTCAAGTTGAAACGCGCAATGAGTTGCTTGGAGAGCGAGCCGCGCGCCCCTTCCGCGAGTACCGTGGTACCGGCGATGATGTCGGCGCCTGGCGAGAAGTTCGCTCCCTCGGTGCCGTCCTTGTTGACGCCCATGTCGCCGATGCGCACGCCTTTGACGCCGCCCTGATCGTCGAACAGCGCCTCGGCGGCCGCAAAGCCCGGGAAAATGTCGACGCCCGCAGCCTCGGCCTGTTGCCCGAGCCACGGCACGAGCTGCCCGAGCGAAATAATACAGTTACCGTGATTGCTCAGCGGCGTGATGCGCACCATCCAGTCCGGCAGCCGCACGGAGCCGGCGCGTGACATCAATCGCACGTCGTCCTCGGCCGCGGCGACTTTCATGCCCGGATAGTCGCTGCGCCAATTCGGCAGCAGCTGCTCGAGAGGTGCGGGCTCGAGGACCGCGCCGGAAATTGATTGCGCACCCAGTGCGGACGCCTTTTCGAGCACGCAGACACTGCGATCGGGACTGAGTTGCTTGAGTCGCAACGCGCAGCACAGACCCGCCGGACCGGCGCCGACCACGCAATAGTCGTATGCCATCTGTTCGTGTTCGGCCATGACTAACTCACGCGGCTCCCTTGCTTGCACTTCAATACCTGCGGCGGGGCCAGCCCCCGACAGGCCATGAGCAGACGCCATTGCACCTCGTCTTCGGATACGATGAGATGATGACGACATCCTCGCTGACGCACCTGCAATCGCTCGAAGCCGAAAGCATATTCATCATGCGCGAAGTCGTAGCCGAGTGCCGCAAACCGGTACTGCTCAATTCCCTGGGCAAGGACAGCGCCGTTATGTTGCATCTGGCGCGCAAGGCGTTCCATCCAGCGGCCCTGCCGTTCCCGCTTTTGCACATCGATACCACCTGGAAGTTCCGTGCGATGTACGAGTACCGCGAGCACCTCGCTCGCAGCAGCGGCATGCAGATGCTGGTGCACATCAATACCGAGGGCCTGCGGCAGGGTATCAATCCGATTACTCACGGCTCGCAGATTCACACCGACGTCATGAAGACGCAAGCGCTCAAGCAGGCGCTCGATCACTACGGCTTCGATGCAGCTTTTGGCGGCGCACGGCGCGATGAGGAAAAGAGCCGCGCCAAGGAGCGCATTTTCTCGTTCCGAACGGCGCAGCACCGCTGGGACCCCAAGAATCAGCGTCCCGAGCTTTGGACCCTGTACAACACCGACAAGCACAACGGCGAGAGCATCCGGGTTTTTCCGCTGTCCAACTGGACCGAGCTCGATGTCTGGCAATACATACGGCGCGAAGCCATCCCGATCGTGCCGCTGTATTTCGCCGCCGAGCGGCCGGTGGTGCGGCGCGACGGCGCTCTGATCATGGTCGACGATGAACGCCTGCCGCTGCGCCCGGGCGAGACGCCGGAGCGGCTCACAGTCCGGTTCCGCACGCTCGGTTGCTACCCGCTGACCAGTGCGATCGAGAGCAATGCCACGAGCCTGGACGAGGTGATTGCGGAGCTGCTGCACAGCTCGAGGTCCGAGCGCCACGGTCGCGCGATCGATCATGACGATGAAGCCTCGATGGAGAAAAAGAAGCAGGAGGGATACTTCTGATGGATGCCGAGTCGGGGCCCGGACTGCTGCGGTTCATTACCTGCGGCTCGGTCGATGACGGCAAATCGACATTGATCGGGCGGCTGCTGTACGACTCTAAGCTGCTGTTCGAGGATCAGCTGGCGGCGCTGAGCGCCGCTTCGAAGAAATCGGGCACGCGCGGCGATGACCTCGACTTCGCGCTGCTGCTCGACGGCTTGTCGGCCGAGCGCGAGCAGGGCATCACGATCGATGTCGCCTATCGCTTCTTCGCCACCAATAAACGCAAGTTCATCGTCGCCGACGCCCCGGGGCACGAACAATACACGCGCAACATGGTCACCGGCGCCTCAACCGCCGAGCTCGCGGTGATCCTGGTCGATGCCCGCAAAGGGGTGCTGACGCAGACGCGCCGCCATAGCTATCTGGTGTCGTTGCTGGGCATTCGTCGCATCGTTCTGGCCGTCAACAAGATTGATCTGGTGGGCTATTCCCAGGAGCGATTCGAGTCGCTGGAGCGCGAATACCGCCAGTTCGCCGAGCATACGGCGCTGCGCATGACGGCCATCCCGATGTCGGCCGCCGAGGGCGACAACGTCAGCGAGCGCAGCCGCCACATGCCGTGGTATCGCGGACCGACGTTGCTGCAGTATCTCGAGACCGTGCAGCTCGATGCGCCGGCCGCCGGCCTGCCCTTCCGCATGCCGGTGCAGTGGGTCAATCGACCGCATCAGGATTTTCGTGGTTATGCCGGCAGAATCGCCAGCGGTGAGATCCGCGCCGGCGATCGCGCGGTTGCGCTGCCTTCCGGACGCGAGTGCCGTATCGAGCGCATCGTGACCTGGGAGGGTGATCTGGCGAGCGCCGCGAGCGGGCTATGCGTCACGCTCACGCTGACCGAGGACATCGATTTGAGCCGCGGCGATGTACTGGCGGCGGCCGACGCGCCGCCGCCGAGCGCCGATCAGTTCGAGGCCACGCTGATCGCTCTGCACGCCAATGCAATCCTGCCAGGCCGTTCCTACAAGATGAAGATCGGCAGCGCCACGGTCTCGGCAATCGTGGCGCCCCTCAAATACAAGATCGATATCAATTCGTGGCAGCATCTGCCCGCGGAACGCCTGGAGCTCAATGAGATCGGCGTCGGGGAACTCGAGCTCGATCGTCCCATTGCCTTCGAACCTTACGAGCGCAGCCGCGAACTCGGCGGTTTCATTCTCATCGACCGCATCACGCACGACACCGTGGCCGCGGGCATGCTGCACTTCGCACTGCGTCGCTCACAGAACGTGCATTGGCAGACGCTCGACGTCAACAAGCAGGCGCGCGCCGCGCAGAATGGACAACGGCCGGGTGTGATCTGGCTCACCGGCCTGTCGGGTGCCGGCAAGAGCACCATCGCCAATCTGGTCGAGAAGCAGCTGCACGCCGCCGGCCGCCGCACCTATGTGCTCGACGGCGACAACATCCGCCATGGGCTCAACAAGGATCTCGGATTCACCGAGCAGGATCGGGTCGAGAATATCCGCCGTGTGGCCGAGGTCTCCAAGCTCATGGTCGACGCCGGCTTGATCGTGCTGGTGTCCTTCATCTCGCCGTTCCGGGCCGAGCGCCGTGCGGCCCGCGCCTTGTTCGGCGCGGGCGAATTCATCGAAGTATTCGTCGACGCGACGCTGGCCGATGTCGAGCGGCGAGACGTCAAGGGTCTCTACCGCCGCGCGCGTAGCGGGCAGCTCAAGAACTTCACCGGCATCGACTCACCCTACGAACCACCCGAGCAAGCCGAGATCCACCTCGACATGTCGCGCCTGACGCTTGAGCAGGCCGTCGAACGCGTTGTCGAGTTCATGCGGCGCCGGCAGGCTGAGGCTTGAGTCGAGCGCTGCTCGCCGCCGACAGCGCCAGCCGATGCCGCTGCTGCCCAGGGCGCCTGCTGAACGCGCGTTTCAGCGGCCTTCATAGCTAAGGTTGATTGAATTCACGACCCGCTTGACCCCTGGGACCACCCGCGCGAGCGATTCAGCCAATTCGCGTTGCAACTCGGTATCGACCTGACCATTGAGATAGACCACCTGGTCGACGGTCTGCACGCGTACCGAGTTCGCTGCTGCTGCGCTACCATATATCGATCGATTGCGGGCGGTCACATGTACAAACTCTACATTGCCAACAAGAACTATTCGTCCTGGTCCTTGCGGCCCTGGGTGCTCATGAGCGAACTCAGGATTGCATTCGAGGAGCACCTGCTCGCGTTCGGGCACGCCTCGAGTTGGCAGAGCTTTCGCAAGATTTCTCCCAGTGGCAAGGTGCCGTGTCTAGTCGATGGCCAACTGTCGGTCTGGGACTCCCTGGCCATCGCCGAGTACCTGGCTGAGCGGCATGCGGGTATCTGGCCCGCCAATGCGAGTGCTCGCGCCTGGGCACGATGTGCGGCGGCCGAAATGCATGCCGGATTCACCGAACTGCGCACCCGATGCTCAATGACCTGCGGCGTGCGCATCCGGCTCAAGGAAATTCCAAGGGCTCTCGAGCGGGAGATTGCCCGCATGAGCGAGCTTTGGAACGATGGCCTGCGCCGTTTCGGCGGCCCCTTTCTGGCCGGTGAGTCGTTCACGGCCGCCGATGCGTTCTTCGCCCCCGTGGCCTTCCGAGCGCAGACTTACAATCTTGCGCTGGATGCCGTCGCGGCCGGGTACGTGGCGCGAATCCTGGATCTGCGCTCGATGCGGCGCTGGTACATGCAGGCGCTCGAGGAGAAATTGCGCGATGAGCCGCACGAGGCGGACATGCTGCAGGCGGGTACCGTGCTGCAGGATTTGCGTGCGACATGAGCTCGCGCTCGAATCAAACCACCCGGTAGCCCATTGATGCCACGGGACGATGCAGGCGAGCGCATGCGCAAGGCGCTCTCTTGTGGGTTGCTGCTGGCGCTCGTCGCGGCGCAGGTGGCGCAGGCCACCGAGGGCGGGGCGCCTGGCGCGCCCGCCGGGGCGGCATCGGCGCCGCATGCGGCGGCGGCGGCTTTCGACACGGTGATCGTGAATGGCCACATCATCGATGGCACCGGCTCGCCGTGGTATTCGGGCGACGTTGGCATTCGCGCCGGCCGCATCGCGGCGATCGGCCATCTGCAGCAGGCGTCGCGCCGGCGCACCATCGATGCAGGCGGCATGATCGTCGCTCCGGGCTTCATCGACATGCTGGGCCAGTCCGAATTGACGATCCTGGTGGACCCGCGGCTGCCTTCCAAGATCTACCAGGGAATCACCACCGAGATCACCGGTGAGGGCGACTCGGTAGCGCCGCTGAATGCCGCCATGATCGCCGCCAATCGCACCAATTACGAGCACCTGAAGGTCGCGCCGGATTGGACCACGTTGCGCCAGTATTTCGCGCGCCTCGAGCGCCAGGGGCTGGGGATCAATTTCGCCAGCTACGTGGGCGCGACCAGCGTGCGGCGCATGGTGCTGGGCGATGGCGACGTACAGCCGACGGCGGCGCAAATGCTGGCGATGCAGGCACTGGTGCGGCAGGCGATGCAGGACGGAGCGGTCGGGTTGTCCTCGGCACTGCAGTACGCACCGGCGCCGTATGCCAGGACACAGGAGCTCATCGAGCTGGCGAGCGAGGCGGCCAAATATGGCGGCATCTATGCCACCCACATGCGCAGCGAGGGCGATGCCGAGACCGCCGCCATCGACGAGGCGCTGCAGATCGGCCGCGCAGCGCACATTCCCGTGGAGATCTGGCACCTGAAGGCGGCCGGCAAAGCCAACTGGGGCAAGATGCCGCAGATCGTCGCGCAGCTTCAAGCCGCGCGCGTCGCCGGCGTGGACATCAGCGCCAACACCTACGCCTATCCGGCCTGGTTCAATGCCTTTTCCGCCTTCATTCCGCCATGGGCGCACGATGGCGGCGATGCCGCATTGATCGAGCGGCTCAAGGATCCAGCAACGCGCGCGCGCATTCGTCAGGACATGCTGACGCCCAACGGCGGCTGGGACAACGAGTGGCAGGAAATTCCCGGCCCCGAGGCGGTCCAGATTGCAGTGGTGCAGAACCCGCAGCTCGTGCCGCTGCAGGGCAAGCGGCTGTCGGAAGTCGCCGAGCTCTGGCACGAAGATCCGATCGACGCGTTGTGCGACCTGCTGATCAAAGACAAGGCTTACACCAATGTCGCCGTGTTCGGCATGAACGAGAGCGACGTTGTTCTGGCGCTGCAGCAGCCCTGGGTGTCGATCGACAATGATTCGCAGGGCACCTCACCCAGCGGTCTGCTCGGCCAGGAGCATCCGCATCCTCGCGCCTACGGCACCTTTCCGCGCATTCTGCGCAAGTACGTGCGCGAGCAGCATGCGCTGAGCCTCGAGGATGCGATCCGGAAATTCTCCGCTCTTGCGGCACAGCGTATGCGACTGAGCGATCGTGGCGCGCTCAAGCAAGGGCTGTGGGCCGATGTCGTGATCTTCGATGCGGACACGATTCGCGACCTCGCGACCTTCGAGCAGCCGAACCAGCTGTCGCAGGGCATGCAGTACGTGCTCGTGAACGGGGTTGCCGTGATCGCCGAGGGCAAGATGACCGGGGCGTTGCCGGGCAAGGTGCTGCGCGGCAGCGGCTACGTCGCTTCACCGAGTTCCCAAAGCGTGAGCAAGACACATGCAAGCATTCATTAGGCAGTGCCGCAGCAGCGGCGGCCCGGGCCGCGCTGGCGGCGCGATCGGGCGCAAGCTCGCCACAATGTCGGTACCGGCGCTGGCGGCGTGGCTGGCCTCAAGCGCAGCCATCGCCGGCGATACCGCCGAGGCGGTGAGTGCGCGCATCGATCATGTGCTCGCGGGCACGCCGCTCATCGACGGTCACAACGATCTGCCGTGGGAGATCCGCGAGCGCTTCAAGGGCGATCTTTCGAAGCTCGATCTGGGTGCCGACACCTCCAAGCTGGCGGCGCCGGCCGGCTCGCCGCCGCTCATGACTGATATCCCGCGGCTGCGCGCGGGTCATGTCGGCGCCCAGTTCTGGTCGGTATGGATCCCGGTGCAGATCAAGGGGCCGGAGGCAGTGCAGACGACCATCGAACAGATCGACCTCGTCAAGGCCATGACGGCGCGATACCCGGCGGACCTCGGTATGGCTTATACGGCTGCCGACGTCCGCGCACTGCATAGGGCCGGGAAGGTCGCCTCGCTGATCGGGGTCGAGGGCGGCCACCAGATCAACGACTCCCTGGCCGTGCTGCGCGCCTACTACGCTTTGGGCGCTCGCTACATGACGCTGACCCATGTCACGAACACCGCCTGGGCCGATGCCGCCACCGACACGCCCGCGCATCACGGGCTTACCGCGTTCGGCCGCGAGGTGGTTCGCGAAATGAATCGCCTCGGCATGATGGTCGATCTGAGCCACGTGTCGCCCGACACCATGCGCTCGGCGTTGGCGGTCAGCGAAGCGCCCGTGATCTTCTCGCATTCCTCCGCGCGCGCCCTCGTGGATCATCCGCGCGACGTACCCGACGACGTGCTGCTGCAGCTGGCGAACAACGGCGGCGTGGTCATGGTCAACTTCTACCCTGGCTACGTCTCGGAAGCGAGACGGCGCTGGTCGGCCGACCGTGCGGCGGAAAAGACGCGCTACGACAGTGCCCCTTTTGACGGCCTATACGTCGGACAGCCCGAGCGTGCGCAGGCCGCGCTCGCGCAGTGGGACAGCACTCATCCGAAACCCCCGGTAGGAATCGCGGACGTCGCCGACCACATCGACTACATCCGCAAGCTAGCCGGCGTCGAGCATGTGGGACTGGGCTCGGATTTCGATGGCATCGGCGATGTGCCGACCGCATTGGATGGCGTCGACAAGTATCCGGCGCTGCTGGCCGAGATGGCCCGCCGCGGCTGGAGCGATCAGGATCTGGCCAAGCTTGCGGGCGGGAACATGCTGCGCGTCATGGCGCAGGTCGAGGCGGTGAGCACGCGGCTGCGTGTGCAACGCCCCGAGTCCGCAGCCACCATGGAAGCGCTGGATGGCGCCGCGGCTGCGGGCGCCGGCGCCGGCGCGGGCGCCGGTGCGGGCGCGGGCGCGGGCGCGGGCGCGGGCGCGGGCGCGAAATGAGTCCAGACGACCGCTAGCGACTGTCGCCTGCGGCCTCAGGCGTGCTCACATCTTCACGCCGTAGCGCAGGCGTGATCTTCCGACATCGTCTCTCTAAGTTCTTGGTGCGCCGTATCGCAGGAACCGGCATCGATGACCCGCTGAGTGTCACTCGCGCCATTCCTATGCCGGCGGTTCCCCGATGATCTATTTATCCGGCTTCGGACAAACTGAGCAGCGCGGCCGGCGACCACTCGACCACGTTTGGAGATCTCTTTATTTGAGATCCAAGCAAGAGTTCCTGCGAATGCCGGGCCACATTCACTAGCGCAGGTAACACGTCGTCGCGGGATACCGGTTGCGAGAGCAAATAGCCTTGTAGGTACATTCCCGCGTGACCCAGTAGCAGCGCGAACTGCTCGGATCGCTCGACGCCTTCGGCGGTGATCTCCAGTCCTAAGCCTTGACACATGCCAATGATGGCCCGCGCGATCGCGGCCGAACGGGGATTCGTATCGATGCCGGCGATCAAGCTACGATCCAGTTTGATGCGGGTAAGCGGTAGCTGCTCTAAGGAGGCAAGCGAGGAATACCCCGTGCCAAAGTCGTCCAACGCGATCGCCACGCCGTGGGTACGCAGGCATTTCAGGGCATCTATCGTAGCCGCCCCGGTTTGCAAGACAGACTCTGTGAGCTCAATCTCGATGCAGCGCGCCGGCAGGCGGTACTCCCGTAACAGCTCGCATAGACGGTCGACGAAGCGGTTATCGAGTAATTGCCGCGGCGAAACATTGATGGCGACGCGCGCCGCCGGCCAAGCGCCGTGATGCCAACGAGACGCTGCTTCAATCGCAGATCGAAGAACCCACTCGCTGATTTCCATGATTAGCCCGGATTCCTCCGCAACGGCGAGAAACTGGTCGGCAGTGGCAAGACTTCCGTCCGGCATCTGCCAGCGAAGCAATGCCTCTACCAACGCGGTCTCCAGGGTCTCGGCTTTCACTTCCGGTTGGAACACGAGCTCAAATTCTCCTCGCTCAATAGCGCGGCGTAGACCTTGTTCCGTCGTGAATTTTTCCGCAGCAGCCTCAAGCAGCTCCGGCGTGAACACCGACAACTGGCTTCGGCCCATGGCCTTGGCGCGAAAGAGCGCGGCGTCTGCTGCTTTCAATAGCGCTTCAGCGTCCTGCTCATGGTCAGGATAAATGCTCGCCCCAACACTGACGCTGACGATGAGGTCGCGACCGTCAACCGATAATGGCCTCTGGAACGCCTGCACCACACTTAATCCGGCCAGCCTGATATCCTCTATGCGCGCCGCACGCTCAAAGACAACAGTAAATTCATCGCCCCCGAGTCTTGCTGCAAAACCGAAGGCTTGCGTAGCCTCTTGCAGACGCCGCGCAAGACTCACCAGCACGCGATCACCGAAGACGTGTCCCATGCTGTCATTGAGGTATTTAAAATTGTCGATATCAAGGAAGAACACTCCAACAAAGTAACCGCCGTTTCGAGCGCGCTCGATGGCGGCGTTCAGCAGCACAAAACATTCCCGGCGATTCGGTAAGCCAGTCAAGGGGTCGCGCTCTGCCAGTTCCTGCAATTGTTGAGTGCGCTCTGCTACTTTGGCTTCGAGGCCCAGTTGGTAGTAGCGAGCGGCAGCCTTGGCCCTTGAGAGCTCATCAGCCATGGCGTTGAATGCGACGGCGAGCGTATCAAGCTCCCTGATTCCACCGCGCCGGACGCGCACCGCAGAGTCCCCTTTAGCCACTCGCACAGTCGCATCACGAAGGCGGCGCACCGGCCCAACGATACTCACCACGGTTCCGACGGCGATCGAGATCAGAAGCACTAAGACTCCAACGCTAATCCACGCGATAACAACGCGCTTGTTGTGATCCTGTGCAGCGTGTGTGGTGACAGAATGCGTCTCTATGACGGCGGGAGCCGGCACTGCAGCGCTCGGCACGGCCAACGCCGGAGAAGTTGGTGCGTGCGTTGTACCAATCTCGATATTGCTCTTTCTTTTGTGAGCCGGGGCAACGAGGGGTGCCTCGATTTTGCTTGGGACGATTGCCGCAACGCTCCTCGCCTCTTCTGCAAAGTCATGAGAGCGGATGTGCAGCTGCCCGTTTAACTGCAAGAGAGATTTGCGCAGAGCAACCAATTGCGCAAGATCGTCGTGCATGGCGGTGTACCATCGATCGCCTTCCGAGCGCTTAAAGCCTCCCTTATTGGTCTCAAGATTATTTATGACCGCTTGCTCAGTCTGCAGCAACGGCTGTATTTCGGGTGCTTCGACGCTATCTGCTGAGGCCAGCGCCGCG
>DATNHF010000038.1:0-101758 GCA_035605115.1 Steroidobacteraceae bacterium
CGGGCTCGGCGAGAGCCCGAGCCGCTGGCGCAGCTGCGCCGCGGTCAGCAACTGCACGTAGACCGGCGTGCCGACGTCGAACAGTCGCGCGCGTGCGAGCGGGCCCACGACCACTGGCTCGAAGCCCGCGTCCTTGACGAGTTGGCTGGCGACGGCCAGTGCCTGATCATCATCACCGGCCAGCGGAATGGCAACCGGCTCGCCCGCGCGGTGCGCCTCCGATTGCAGGCTCTTGTAGTTGATGGCGTTAAATGCACGCACCAGTCGAACGCCAGGCAGGAATCGTGCCGAAGCGACCCCGGTTCCCTCCCGGCGTGCCTCGATCGCCATCTCACCGTCGCGCTCTGGATAGGGGTTGCCGGTGTCGAGCACGATCTTGCCGGCCAGTTCATGCGCGAGGTCCTGCCCGACCTGGGGCAGAGCGCCGTACGGTATCGAAATCAACACCACATCGCCGAACAGTGCCGCCTCGCGCGGCGTGCCCACTCGGGCCTTGGGCCCGAGAGAGTGCGCCAGCGCTTCGAGCTCAGCCGGGTGACGGGACGAGATCAGGACCTCATGGCCGGACTGGGCCCACAGAGTCGCCAAGGTACCGCCAATCCGACCGGCACCGATGATGCCTACCTTCAGCGGCGGGGCATTCGAATCAGCCGCCCTAGCCGGTACGGCCGCAATGCCTAGCATGGCGAGAGCGCACAGGCCCCAGGTTGTCCAGGCTGCAAGTTTCATTGCCGTTTGCATAACTCAAGTCCCCCGCCGTCGCGCACGCGCCAGCATGGTAGCAAACGGGCGATGCACGCGTCGGGCGCAACTGACGGCGGCTGCGCGGCTGCGGAGTCAATTTGGGTCGCGTCCCGCGTATCTCAATGATCGTCAGTTCCTGCGGGCAGCACGAGGTGCCGTGCATGAGGCGCTAGTCGATGCCGCGCGCGATGCGATCTCGGCAATCAACCGCGAATCGCGCCACGCGCGCAACATCCTGAGCGGCGTATGAAGAGGTTTGAGCTCTCGGGCCGCGTTGCGCGTTTTGCGCCGGCTACGGCGGTAGGGTAGGCTTTTAGCCCGCCAGCGGAGATGCGCATGATCGTGCAGGAGTGGGTCGGAAAAGCGCACTCGCTCGGAGCGAGCGATCTGCATCTGGAGACCGATGCTCCGGTGGTGGTACGAGTTCGCGGCGAGCTGCACAGCGCCGGCGCCCTGATTCCGGCAGAGCGTCTGCTCGAGGCCGCACAGGATCTGCTCGGCGTCGACGGCTGGGCACAGTTCAAGGCGCGCGGCTCGGCCGATATGTCGCTCACGATCGGCGGCCTGCGCTGTCGAGCCAGTCTATTCCAAACCGTGCGCGGCATAGCGTTTGCGATCCGGCTGCTTTCGCCGGCCATCAAGGATTTACGCGCCTGCAACCTGCACACCGACTTTCGCAAGCTCATCGAGGCGCCCAGCGGTCTCGTGATCATTTCCGGGCCGACCGGGGCCGGAAAATCGACCACCCTGGCCGCCCTCATCGAAGAGATCAACAATTCGCGGGCCCGCAACATCGTCACGCTCGAGAGTCCGCTCGAATACGTGTTCGCCAATCGGCGCTCGTTCATCCGGCAACGTGAGATTCCGACCCACTCGCCGAGTTTCGAGCAGGGCATCATCGACGCGTTGCGTGAGAATCCCGACGTACTGGTGATCAGCGAAATGCGCACTGCAGAAGTCATGCGCCTGACACTGAATGCGGCGGAGACGGGACATCTCGTGCTGGCGACGATGCATTCGGCGAACTGCGCCGAGGCGCTGAGCCGCCTGTGCATGTCCTTTGCATCCGACCTCCAGCCGAGCATCCGCGCGCAGCTAGCCGATTGCCTGGTCGGCGTGAGCTGCCAGCGCCTGGATTTCCTGAGTGCGCACCGCTTGCGCGTGCCGCGCTGCGAGTTGCTGCTGCCGAGTTCGGGCGCCCGGGGAACCATCCGCTCCGGCAACCTCAGCCAGCTCGTCAATGTGCTGCAGTCCGGCGCCGAGGAGGGGATGTGGACTTTCGAGCGCTACCAGCGCTGGATCGAGCAATGTACCGATTGGGTGAAGCCCGCGCCGTTGCCGGCAGTGCGTCCAGGGGCGGAGGAACGCCCCGTGGCTTTCGTCAGCCGTGGCCCGGTCGCGAAAGCCCCGCCGCAGGTGACGACTTCGGCCGCCGCCAGGCCCACGCCCGCCGCCAAGACAGTGACGTCGGGCGCGCCTGCGTCGGGGGAGGACGTGATCGACGTGCCTGCCGAGGAGCTCGATCTGGCGGAGCTTGCCGAACTGGCGCGCAAAGTCGTGGAGCGAAAGCCTTGATCGCTGCGATCGGCGGCGCGCGAGGTTTTCGCTGATCGCAGCGCACGGAGGCTTGCGGCCCGGATGAATTGGGATCCTGCGCTGTACTTGAAATTCTCGCAGCCACGGCTGCGTCCGGCACTCGAGTTGCTGGCACGCGTCGATCTCGAGTCGCCCGCCGTCGTGTACGATCTTGGATGCGGCACCGGATCGGTCACCCACATTCTGGCGCAGCGCTGGCCTCATGCCACGGTGACCGGCGTCGACGACTCCGGCGAGATGCTCGGGCGCGCGAGGGATTCATCGAGCAATCTGCGCTGGTTGCAGCAGGGCATTGCGGCGTGGCGGCCGGATTCGGCCCCCGATCTGATCTATTCCAATGCCGCGTTGCACTGGTTGCCCGACCACGGCCCGCTGTTGCGTGGGCTGGTGGCCTATCTGGCCTGCGGCGGCGTACTGGCGGTGCAGATGCCGAGAAATTTCGCCGCACCTTCGCATGCTGCGATCGGCGAGACGGTGCGCAACGGACCGTGGCGAGCGCGGCTCGAGCCGCTGCTGCGCGAATCGCCCGTGGCCGAGCCCATGTGGTACCTCGAGCTACTGAGCCGCGTGTGTAGCGACGTCGACCTGTGGCAGACGGAGTACTACCAGGTGCTGCGGGGAGAAGATCCAGTCAAGGAGTGGACCAAGGGCACCTGGTTGCGGCCGTTGCTGCAAGCGCTGTCGCAGGGCGAGCGTGCGGCGTTCGAGCGCTGTTATGCACAGCGCGTGGCGGCGGCATATCCGCCACGTGCTGACGGCACCACCGTACTGCCTTTCAAGCGGCTGTTCTTCGTAGCGCGGCGTGCCGACTAAGGCGCGTATGCGCCGATGAGCCCGAGGCATCATCCTGAGTGATGCCGACGCCAGCGCACCGAGTGGGACCCACTCCCTGCCATCGAACCGTATGAGGAACAATTGTTTGATGGGCTGGTAGTCGTGTGCGCTGGTTTTGAGGCGGATCCCGGGTCGCAGCATCCCGATCTGCGTATCGAGGCTGGCCGCCTGCGCCATGAGGTTGGCGCGCGTCCCAAACGCCAGATCCATGAAGACGTTCGCTCCGGAGCTCTTGAGGCTGTCGAGCTGCGCATCGGCGGCCTCACGGCGCGTGCAGCGTGCGCTCTTGCTCGCCGGCATAGAGCCGCAGAACTGCGACGGCCAGCGCCATGACCACCGGCCCGACGATCAACCCGGGCAGACCGAGGGCCTTGAGACCGCCGAACAGCGCGATGAACACCATCAGCGCCGGCATGGCCTCATCGCCCACCAGTCGCGGCCGTATCAAGTAATCGCTGAGTCCGACGACCAATAATGCTCCCCAGACCAGCTCAATGATGGCCTTCGCCGGATGACCGATCGCGAACAGATACAACCCGGCCGGAACCCACACCAGCAGCGTGCCGACCCCTGGGATCAGCGAGGCAAGCGCCGTGGCGATGCCGAAGAACAATGGTTCGGGCACGCCTGTTATCCAGAAGCCGAGCGCAGCGATCAGACCTTGCGCCAGTCCAGTCACCACAGTTCCCGATACCGTCAGGCGACCCACGCGGCGGAACTCAGAGAGCAGTTCGTGCGTGTGCTTGGGGTCCAACGGCGAGACCACGGCGATGGCCGAGATCATTCGCGGCCAGTCACGCAGCACCAGATGCATGGTCAGCACCGCGAAGAACAGTCCAAGCAGTATCTCGAATGCACCCGCCGCCAATGTGCCGGCGATGCTGGCTGAACGCGAGGCGATGTCGCCCGCAGCCGCTTCCAGCTGCGCCGTTATGCTCTTGGCTGAAATGCCGAACCCGCCGAGCCAGCTCGCGGTCGCGTCGACCCAGATGTTGACGCGGCCACCCGTGTGCAGTTGCGCGCGCAGCATGTTGGCCAGATCGACCGTGCGCATGACGAAATGCGTCACGAACGCGCTCAGCGCGCCGACTACAATCGCGGTGGAAGTGGCAATGATGAGGAGCGATGCCGCCACGGGGCGGTCGCTACGCCGCACCAGCAAGGCATAGACCGGCTCGAGCGTGAAGGCCATGAGCGTGCCGAGCAGGATCCCGGTAGAAAACGGCAACGCCAGCCAGATGATGGCCAGCACGGCGCCGACCGCAAGGCAGCCGAGCGCCACTCGCTCAGTCACCACGGTGATCGCGTCCCTCCCGCATCAGGCGCCGAAGCCATTTCAGAATGATGCGCTCCGTTTGCTGTTGGTTGCGCAAAATACGCTCATTTCATGCGTGGCGTTAGTCTTTCATGCACGCCGCGCGCGCGCGCGCGCTACCATTCAGCCGCGCGCCATGCTGGAGACAGATAGCGAAGTGTTTCGATCGGCTGTTCGCTCGGATTGCCACGAGCGCGCTTTCATGCTGTCCGCAGTCGGCATTGCCAGTGCGATTCACCTCACCAGCGCAGGCTACGTACTGACGGTCGATGCATCCGATCAGGCACTGGCCCAACGCCATCTGCTTTCATACGATGCCGAGAGCCGCGCTGCGCCGGCTGCTGCGGCGCCCATGCCGCTCGCCCATCCCAACGCATGGCAGGGCTGTGTGGTCTATGTCGCCGTGCTACTGGGCGTCGGATTGGCCGTGTCCAACGGCTGGTGGCGACTCGATGCATTCGATCTCGGCGAGCTCGATGCAGCGCAGGTCAAGCACGGGCAGTGGTGGCGGGCATGGACGGCGCTCACCTTGCACCTGGATGGCGCTCATCTCGCAGCGAATCTGACCGCAGGCATCTGGTTCGGCTATCTGGCTGCTCGCCAGATCGGCAGCGGCACGGCCTGGCTGCTGACAGTGACCGGGGCGGCATTGGCCAATCTGCTGGAAAGTCAGTTCGGTCCCTCCAGCCACCGTGCAGTGGGTGCCTCGACCGCAGTCTTCACGGCGCTCGGCCTGCTGGTGTCACACGCCTGGCGCAGGGGCCTGCGCGTATCGCAACGCTGGGCGATGAGGTGGGCACCGCTGGTCGCGGGCGCGGTTTTGCTGGGCTGGTTTGGCTCGGCCGGCGAGGGCACGGATATTGTCGCGCACGCCCTCGGATTCCTCTGCGGCTGCACTTTGGGTGCCTGGGCTGCCTCGCCTCGGGTCGAGCGCGCTCTATCGCATATGCCGCAATGGCTCGCCGGTGCCGCGGCTCTGGCCTCGATCGGCATCGCTTGGGAGTGTGCATTGCTGCGCGGATGAGCGCCGTGTTGAGCCTGCGCTCAACGCAGGGCTGCGATCGACATCGACAGCAGCACGGTCACGAGCACCAGCGCAAGCGGCGCCACGCGCCAGCGCTGCAGCGCCAGAAAGCCCGCTAGCGCGATCGCCAGATCGCGTAGCTGGTGGATGGCGCCGACGCACACCGGATCGATGAAAGCCGCAGCCAGCAGGCCAACGACCGCGGCATTGAGGCCCGCGAGAGCGGCGCGTGCTGTGGCGTGCTGCGCCAGCCAGCCCCACACTGACACGCCGGCAAGCGCCAGCAGCAGTCCCGGCGCGAACAGACTCGCCAGTGCGACCGATGCCCAGAGCCAGGCGGCGCCCGCCGGGGCGAGCAGCGCGCCGACGTACGCCGCGAAGGCAAACACGGGTCCTGGCAGCGCCTGTGCCGCCCCATAGCCGGCCAGGAACTGATCGTCGCTGATCCAGCCGCCGGGAACCAATGCATTGCGTAGCAGCGGCAGTACCACGTGACCGCCACCGAACACCAGTGATCCGGCACGATAGAAGATGGCGCTCAGCGCCAGCAGGCTGTGCGTCGTTGATGTGCGGGACGCCAGCAGCAGCGCTGCCTGCAGCACCAGGAAGGTTGCGAAGGCGAGTGTGCTGATGCGTGCCAAGCCGCGCCCTGCCGCATCGCTCGATGCTGCACGGGGCGCCAACGCGTGGGCGCGCACGATGCCACTGCCCAAGGCGGTGGCCGCGGCGAGCACGAGCAGCTGTGTCCAGGGGCTCGGCAGCCACAGCAGCGCAGCGGTCGCCAGCAGCGCGATGAGCGCTCGTGGCCCATCCGGACACAGCACACGTGCCATCTGCCAGAGTGCCTGGGCGACGACCATGACGGCGACCAACTTGAGGCCCTGGACGATGGCCGCCATCTGGCTGGGCGGCAGTAGGGGTGCCCAGAGCGCGCACGCGAGCATCAGCAACGCCGACGGCAGCGTAAAGGCCGCCCAGGCAGCCAGCGCTCCCGGCAAGCCGGCGCGACGGTGGCCGATCAAGAAGCCCACCTGACTGCTGGTCGGCCCCGGCAGTATTTGGCATAGCGCGATCAGATCGCTCAGTTCCGCGTGCGTCAGCCAGTGACGGGTTCGCACGTAGGTGCGCTCGAAATATCCCAAGTGAGCGATCGGTCCGCCAAAGGAGCTCAGGCCCAACTTCAAGGCGACCCAAAAGACCTCGGCAGTGCCGCGCGTCACGCGCGCCTATCGCCAGGCGAAGCTGGCGGCGCCGAGGATGGCGCGCTGGCCCGGCTGCTGGATCAGTACCGCCGCCTCGGTCGCATCCGCGGGCAGCAGCGCTCGAGGCAGCGTGTATCGAGCGGCCGCCCCGTTCCAACTGCCGAGCGCGAAAGTTTTGCGCACGATGTTGAATTCACGCAACGTGCGTCCGCCGTTCTCCCCGCCCCCGATCACGGTCTGCGCCTCGGGCACGAGCGCCAGCAGCAGAACATCGGCGGGCGTCTGCGCCGGCGCTTGCGCCAGATCGATCGCGAGCGTATCGCCCTCGCGAGTGATCCGAATGGCGATGCCATCGCGCTCGCCCTGCAGTGCCGGCAGGATGCCGCCTCGATCCGAGCCGATGAAGGAATGCTGCCCGTCGATGACGATCTGCGGCGTGAACACGCTGGCCAGGTGCAGCACCTGCGCATAGTGGCTTTGGCGCTCGCCAGCATAGGACAGCGCAAATCGATCGGCCCATCCCAGCTGATCCCAGTAGTCGACGTGAAAGGCGAGGGCGAGCACGTGTGGCTGGCCTTTGAGCTCGCCAAGCAAGGCATCGGCCGGCGGACAGGAGCTGCAGCCCTCGGAGGTGTAGAGCTCCACGACCACGGGCCGCGGGGCGGCGCCGGCACTCCACGCGGCAGTGAGGGCGCCTGGCAACAGCGCGAACACGGGCTTGAGCGAAGCTCTGATCATGTCGGATATTCGCGCCAAAGCACCGGCGGGTTACCTGCGGCCGCTGCCGCGCGCCGTGCGCTCGTTCAAAAAGGATAGTTGATGCCGGTGAACACGGCCAAGCCCTCGTGGCCATAGCCGAGGTCGACATACCCGACCACGAACGGTCGGGCGATGCCGCGGATGCCCAGACCGCCGACCGGATGCAGCTGGGCCAGAGGGAACGTGCTCGAATGCGAGAACACGCGACCGACGTCGACGAATGGCGCGAGTTCCAGTTCGATATGGCTCGAAACGGCATTGAACGTGGCGAGCTTGTGACGCAACTCGGCGGTTGCTGAAAAGGAATCGCGGTCGTAAAAGCGTCCGATGCCATAACCGCGCAAGGGCTGCTCGCCGCCGATCTGGGCCTGCTCGCCCCCGATGCTGCTGAGCGCCCAGAAGGGAACGTCGTGCGTCGAGGGCAGGTAGCGCAAAGACACGTGCGTCGCAAGGACCGTGTCCAGCACGATTGGCCAGAAATTGCGGCCGTCCACACCCACTTCCGTGTACATCGCTTCGTGGAACAGGCTCAGCCGGTTGGCCCGCCCCGTATACACCGCCCATTCCACGCCACGAGTCGGCGCCGTCACGTTGTCGCGCGTGTCGTAAGCAATCGATACGCGATTGAGTAACTGTTCGGTCGTGCCCAGGCCGATGACCTGGCCAAAGCGGCTTTGCAGCGTCGGAATGCCGGTCAGTGTACCCGGCAGTACGTCGACCACTTGTATTCGACCGGTGTACAGCACCTGCCAGGCATGGCTGAGATTCAGACCGATCTGTGCCTGCGCCAGCTCCTGCTGCGTGGTGTAATTGGTCTGATCAGCCATCGGCGTTTCATTTCCGATGCCATAAAATCGCGATACACCGCTGCGCTGGAACACCAGGCTGCCGTTGATCGACAGGGTCTGCTCGCGCAGGCGGCCGCCCTGATATTCGCCATCGATCCCGCGTTCGACGCGCTGCTTGATCCCCGCGACGATCGACCACTGCGTGTCCTCGGACGGATAGTCATAGACGCGCGCATCCGTGCCAAATCCGAAATAGGGGTTGTGCAGCACGTCGGGGGCGATGATGCGACGAATGTCGTTATGCTCGTCGGTCTGCAGGCGTACCGGCAGCAGGCCGAGGGTGGTGCCACTGTCGGGGTCGACACCGATCAATGGCACGGGTAAGAACGGGGCCCTTGCCGGATCCAACCATCGCGATACGCTCGGCCCGAGCACGCCGCTCGGTTGCCCCGTCGGTACTTGTGCGGCGGGATTCGTTTCCGCCTGAGGCCACGCCGGCGTCCCGAAGAGTTCCACGATGAGGCCGCAAAGCAGCCTCAACGCCAGGGCGGCGCGCGCAGGGCCGTGGGTTGTCTTGCGATGCAGAGGGCCATGCATACCATCCATGATAGACGCCAAGGTGCCACAAGCCGTGACGATAGGCGAACGCCGGCGCCGTTGGTCGGGCCCGATCGCCCCCCGGCTTCAGACGTGCGCCTCCGGCGGCATTGGCCATTGCCGCTCGAGGCGCTCGTGAATCTCGCCAATGCAGGCGGACAAGGTATTGCTCGTGGCCTGGATCTCTTCGCGCAGGTGTTGTTCCGAAAGCCGCTGTGTGGCGGCGAACGCCGCCAGTTCCTGATTGAGGTACTGGCGCAACTCCGTGAAGCGCGATGCTTCGGCATTGTCCACCAGTTCACGCTGCGCGCGCAGTTCGGCCGAGTGACGTCGGTGCGCGGCCAGCAGTCGGAATTGGACGGTCAGCAGCAGGCCGAAGAATACTGCAATCAGCACGACTGCCAGGCCGAGCAGGACCAGGCCCAGTGGCACGCTGACGTGCGCGAAGCCGAACGACACCAGTATCGGACCGCCGAGCATTCCCCAATTGAGGATCACGAATACGATCGCCAGTACCGCCACAATGGATAGCAACACGTTGACCGGCTTCATGGCGCTGTTCTCCTGAAGTCACGCATGGGGCTTGGCTGCTTGGTCGCTGCTCTGCTCTTCCAGAGCCTCGAGCACCTGCCTGGGATCCGTCGGCGTCTGCATCACGGCGGCCACGGCATCGTGTCGATCGTGCACCATCGGCAAATCGTGGCGCAATTCCTCGAGCAGATGGATGAGTTTGGTGGTTTTTTGCTCGGTTAACAGATTCAGCTGCAGTTCGAAATTGAGCCGATGGGCCTCGAACTGGGCCTGACGGTTCTGCGAAATCAGAACCACCGTGGTGGTCAGAAAAGCAGCGAGGCTCACCAGGCCCTGCAGCCAGAAAAAAGGCGGCGGATCGAACTGGTGCAGCTGCAGTCGCGGCGCCAGTGCGTTGTACAGCAGCCACAGCGCCGCGAGCGAGATGGCATGCAGCAGGTAGAGCGGTCGGCCGAGCCAGCGGGCGAGGCGTTCGAGCCGTCGCTGAGCATCACTGAGTTTGAATTCCTCGCGCCGGCGGAAGTCGATGATGCTGTCGATGTTCTGGCTGATGTGCTCGGGCAAGCTATCGGCCGAACTCGGCGCAGGCTCGCGCGCACTCGAGGGCTCGTGATCGACCTCAGACATGATCGGATTGTACCGATCCGGGCCGCGGTGGGCTTGGGATCAGGTCGCGCGCAAGCGCCTGCGCGGCCAGGCCCGTGCGATGCGAATCTCGACCTCGGCGCCCTCGAGCTGCGCGCTCAACTCGATGCTACCGCCCGCGCAGGAGATCGCCCAACACCAGCAATGGCGTCGGCGGCAAATCGATGCGCAGCTCGTGCTTGAGCTGCCTGAGCATCGGCTGCACGGTCTCGATCGCGCGCGCAATGGCGGCTGAGATTTCCAGCGGTTTGGCCTCGATGTTGATCGTGCGGCGGGTGATGCGCGAAACATCCAGTAGATCGTCCACGAGGCGCGTCAGATGGGTGGACTGACGATCGATCACGTCGCGGGCCCATTCCAACTGACTGTCCGCCATGGGTTTCAGGCGCATGAGCCTGATGGCGTTGTGGATCGGCGCCAGCGGATTACGCAACTCATGCGCGAGCATCGCCAGGAATTCGTCTTTGCGCCGGTCGGCCTGCTTGAGCCCGGCGACGGCCTGACGCAGCGAGGCATTGAGTTGTTCGAGCTCGCTGGTTTTCTCGGCCTGAAGATTCGAATGTGCTTCGGCAAGCTCGACTGGGATCAGAACGTAGTCGACGGCGTCGGTTTCGAACCCGTCCATGCCCGGCATGCTGACGTCGAGCAGCACCACAGCGTATTCAGCCTGCATCAGCCGCTCCAGGGCCTCTTCGGCCTCTTCGCCCGAGCGTGCAGTGATCAATCGCTCCGTAGGAAAGCAGCCTTTGGCCACCACGCTCTGGGGCTTCTTGCGCAGCTCGCGCTCCTCCGCCTCGCCGTCGGTCGTCAACGGCTTGCTGATGAACGACAACGCGCCGCGCCGCGCTTCGAGTCCGTACGGGTGCTCCTCTTCGATCGCGAGAATCTGCACCAGGATGTGCCGAGTTTCCGGATTGCGCTTGAGGTGGCTCAGCACCGTCCAGCCCAGCATATCCGGCAGGAACACGTCGAGCGTGATGGCGGTCGGGCGGAGCTTTGGGGGAGCTGCGCCGTTGCGGGCCTGACTCTCTGCGGTACGCACGACTTGAGCCTCCGGATCCAGCCCGTGCTAAACCGCGCAAGAAAGCCAGCGCCGGCCATCGCCGGCCAGCGAGGCTGCTGCGGCCGGCAAGGTCCGGCCCAAAGATTGGGCTAGCGATCCCGCGGCGGGCAGTTATCATGGCAACAGTTGTAGGTTGCACCTGCCATGATGGTTGCGGCAGGGACTAGTGTGGAGTAATGGATGATGGACGAGCAGCGCGGTGCCGGCGGCGGTGCCAGCAAAGCGGTAGCGGACTCCGAGTCGCTCATCCTGGTGGATGAGGCCGACCGCGAGGTCGGCCACATGAGCAAGGCGCAGTGCCACCAGGGTCGTGGCACACTGCATCGGGCCTTCTCGCTGCTGATCTTCAATGCCGGCGGCGAGCTGCTGCTGCAGCAGCGCGCGGCCACGAAGAAGCTCTGGCCGTTGTATTGGTCCAATAGCTGTTGCAGCCACCCGCGTCGCGCCGAAACCATGGAGGCGGCGATCCACCGCCGGCTGCACGAGGAGCTCGGACTGCGTTGCCGGCTGAATTTTTTATATAAATTTCAATATCAGGCGCAATTCGGCGCGGCGGGCGCCGAAAACGAGCTCTGTTCGGTATTCATCGGCCGCAGCACCGACCGGGTCGAGGCCGACCGACGCGAAGTGCTCGCCTGGCGCTGGGTTGCGCCCGCGGCGCTCCAGGCCGAGATGGCTGGCGGCGCACCCCCTCATTTCACGCCCTGGTTTAGAATGGAGTGGGGACGCTGCTGGCGGGATCACCGTCCGGCGCTGTTGGCCCTGTAGTAGGAGTTACGTCGTTGGCTATTCCATTCATTCAGGCCTATCGCGTCGGACGCTACATCGCCGGCCGCAAATTACGTGGCGTCAAACGCTACCCGCTGGTGCTGATGTTGGAGCCGCTATTCCAGTGCAATCTCGCCTGCGCCGGCTGCGGCAAGATCGACCATTCGAAGGAGATCTTGCAGAAGCGGCTCAGCGTCGAGGACGCGCTGCACGCCGTGGACGAGTGCGGCGCGCCGATGGTGTCCATACCGGGCGGTGAGCCGTTGATCCACAAGGATATGCCGCAGATAGTCGCCGGGATCGTGGCGCGGCGGAAGTTCGTCTATCTTTGCACCAACGCCATACTGTTGCCGAAGCACATTGATGAGTACCGTCCCTCGCCGTATCTGACTTTCTCCATCCATCTGGACGGCAATCGGCAACGCCACGACGAGTCGGTGTGCCAGGAAGGGGTGTACGACAAGGCGGTCGCGGCGATTCGGCTCGCTCGCAGCAAGGGGTTTCGCGTCACGATCAACTGCACGCTCTTCAGCGGTGAGAATCCCGACGAGGTGGCCGAATTTTTCGATGACGCGATGAAGCTGGGCATCGAGGGCATCATGGTCTCGCCGGGCTACAGCTATCACCATGCCCCCCGGCAGGACGTTTTTCTCGGCCGCAATGCCAGCAAGCGCCTGTTCCGGGAGATCTTCAAGCGCGGCCGCAAAACCGGGGCACGTCCGGGTGATGCGCGCAGCCGCTGGTCCTTCAATCACTCGGGGCTGTTTCTGGATTTCCTGGCCGGCAACCAGGCGTATCAATGCACGCCCTGGAGTACACCCACCTACAATATTTTCGGCTGGCAGAGGCCGTGCTATCTGCTGACGGACGAAGGCTACGCGAGGAGTTTCCGATCTCTGATGGAGGACACCGACTGGGATCACTATGGCGTCGGCCGCAATCCCGCCTGCGACAACTGCATGGCGCACTGCGGATTCGAGGGTACGGCGGTGGATGACGCTTTCGCTCATCCGATCAAGGCGCTCAAGACGGCGCTGCGCGGTCCGCGGCTCACCGGTCCGATGGCGCCCGAATTACCGATCGTCTATGGCGATCGCACCCGCCCCTCGGCGGTGACCATTCCGGTCGAGGCGGTCAAAGTGGCGAGCCGTGAGCCCGGCAATGGCCATGCGGCCAGGCCGCAATGATTCAATCCAGCGGTCGATGGGGCTGGCGCAGGCATGAACGGCGCAGTTGGCGTTAGCCGTGCCATCCCCGGAGGACCGACCGACCGCGCGGCGTTCGCTGCACTGCTCGAGTCCTGGCGCGCGCGCATAGAGCGGGGGCTCGCGGCGCGGCTTCCACCGGCTGATGCGATGCCCACACGCCTGCATGAGGCGATGCGCTACAGCGTGCTCGGCGGCGGCAAGCGGGTGCGCCCGGCCCTGTTGTTCGCCACCGCGCACACCGTCGGACTGGCCGAAGTGGAGGTGGAGGCCGCGGCCTGCGCCATCGAGCTCGTGCACGTCTATTCGCTCGTGCACGATGATCTGCCGGCAATGGATAACGACGATCTGCGCCGCGGCCGGCCGACGTGTCACAAGGCCTACGATGAGGCCACGGCGATTCTGGTGGGCGACGCCTTGCAGCCGTTGGCCTTCCAGTTGCTGGCAAGCGATCCGGCATTGCCGGCCGCGCCGGCCGTGCGTCTGCGATTGATTGAGTTGCTGGCCGAGGCGAGCGGCACGTTTGGCATGGCCGGGGGCCAGGCAATCGATCTGGCAGTGCAGGGCAAGCGGCTCGGTGTGGCGGAGGTCGAGGAGATGCACTCGCGCAAGACCGGAGCACTGATCCGCGTCAGCGTGTTGATGGCGGCGGTGTGCGCGCCCTTGCTCGAGCCGCGGCTCTACGATGCGCTGGCGGGATTTGCCCGCCCGATCGGCCTCGCATTTCAAATCCAGGACGATCTGCTGGATGTGATCGGAGATGTTTCAACGCTCGGCAAGGCCACCGGTGCCGACAGCGAACGGGCCAAGCCCACCTATCCGGCAACCATTGGAATCGACTCCTCGCAGGAGCGCGTGCGTCTGCTGCACGCTCAGGCGCTCGATTCATTGGCGCCTTTCGGCGCGCGGGCGCAGCCGCTGCGATCGATGGCCGACTGGCTGCTGTCGAGGCAGTATTGAGCGAGTCCGTCTAAGCGCCACTGACCGTGCGCAGCCGATCCTGCCGCTGCAGCGCCCACCAGCGCTCGACACTGGCGCTCAAGCCTGCGGCATCCAGACCCGCAGCCGCCAGGCAGCTGTCGCGCGAGCCGTGCTCGATGAATCGGTCGGGTACGCCGATCTGCAGCAGCGGCCGCTGCAGCCCCTCCGACGCCAGCACTTCCCCCACGGCCGAGCCGGCTCCTCCGGCGACCGCGTTCTCCTCGATGGTCACAAGGGCGCGGTGCTGTGCCGCCAGCGCGAGGATCAGGTCTTCGTCGAGCGGCTTGACGAAGCGCATGTTCACCAGCGTGGCGTCGAGCCGGTCTGCGATCTTCTGCGCGGGCTCAAGCAGCGTGCCGAATACGAGCAGCGCCAGGCCACTGCGTCCTTCGCGGCGCAGCTGTGCGCGGCCGACGGGCAGGGCGCTCATCTGCGCCGAAATCGGAACTCCCGGGCCGGCGCCGCGCGGATAGCGCACGAGCGCGGGAGCGTCCAAGGTGCAGGCCGTGTACAGCATCTGCCGGCACTCGTTCTCGTCCGCGGGTGCCATGATCACGAGATTCGGGATGCAGCGCAGATAGCTCAGATCGTAGCTACCCTGGTGCGTCGCACCATCACTGCCGACGAGGCCTGCGCGATCGAGCGCGAACACGACGGGTAGATGCTGCAATGCAACATCATGGATCAACTGGTCATAGGCCCGCTGCAGAAAGGTCGAATAGATTGCCACGACCGGCTTGAGCCCTTCGGTCGCCAGACCGGCGGCGAGGGTGACCGCGTGCTGCTCGGCGATGGCAACGTCGAAGTAGCGCTCGGGGTAGCGCTTGGAGAATTCCACCAGTCCTGAGCCCTCGCGCATGGCCGGCGTAATGCCGATGATCCTCGGATCCACCGCGGCCATATCGCATAGCCACTGACCAAACACCTGTGAGTAGGAAGGGCCGGCGCTCTTCTCCTTGAAGATGGTGCCGCTGGCCGGATCGAACGGACCCGGCCCATGCCACGTGATCGGATCGGCCTCCGCCGGCGCGTAGCCCTTGCCCTTGCGTGTCAGCACGTGCAGGAATTGCGGCCCGTGCAATTCGCGCACGTTGCGCAGCGTGCGAACGAGCCCCTTGACGTCGTGTCCGTCGACCGGCCCGATGTAGTTGAAACCCATTTCCTCGAACAGCGTTCCTGGCAGCACCATGCCCTTCAGATGCTCCTCCGAACGGCGCGCGAGCTCACGCACCGTGGGCATCTGACTGAGCATCTTCTTGCCGCCTTCGCGCAGATGCGCATAGACACGTCCCGAGAGTGCGCGCGCGACGCGGTTCGACAGTGCGCCTACGTTCTCCGAAATCGACATGTCGTTATCGTTGAGAATGACCAGCAGATCTATGGGCAGAGAGCCGGCATGGTTCAACGCTTCGAAGGCCATGCCGGCGGTCAGGGCGCCATCGCCAATCACCGCCACCACCCGCCGGCTCACCCCGAGGCGCGCTGAGGCGACCGCCATGCCGAGGGCTGCGCTGATCGATGTGCTCGAATGGCCGACGCCAAAGGGGTCGTATTCGCTTTCGGCCCGGCTCGGGAACGGAGCCAGTCCCCCGGGCTGCTTGATGGTCGCCAGGCGATCGCGCCGGCCCGTGAGCACCTTGTGCGGGTAGGCCTGATGTCCGACGTCCCAGACCAGCCGGTCATGCGGAGTGTCGAACACATAATGCAGGGCGATGGTCAGCTCGACGGTGCCCAATCCGGCCGCGAAATGTCCGCCGCGCGTGCTGACGCTCTGGATCAGGAACTGACGCAATTGTGACGCCAGGTCCGGTAAGCGCGCCATCGGCAGGCGCCGCACATCGGCCGGGGAGTCGAGGCTCGCGAGCAGCGGCAGGTTATCGGACGGACCGGTCATCCGCCGCAGTATACCCTGAGGCGATTTGCCATCGGCGCGGCCGGTGTTCCAGCAGTGCAACCAAGGCGCACTCGCACTATCATGGTCAGGCAGACGGAGAATTGCCGCAGCGTGCTCGCCGACGTTGTTGTTTGAAGCCAGCGGCGTGGGACGGTGGTAAGCCACTGATATCCCAGAATAATTGACGAACTGGTGTTACCTGTACGATGCCGCAACACGCCCTGCAAGACGATTCCGACATTTCCGATGAGGTCTATCAGGATCGGATTCTGCCGCACGTATCGCGCACCTTTGCGCTGACGATCCCGCAGCTGCCGCCAGCGCTGCGCACTCCGGTCACGAGTGCCTATCTGCTGTGTCGGATCGCCGACACGATCGAGGACGAGCCGGTGCTGCTGGCCGACGAGGTGCTGGTTCTGTTGCGTCGGTTCGTGGCGGTGTTGTGGGGCAAGGAGGACGGGGCGCTGCTTGCCCGGGAGCTGGCGCCACAGTTGTCCGGACACACCCTGCCGGCCGAGCGCGACCTGGCGTTGAACCTTGTCCGGGTGGTCAGGGTGACCGCGGCGCTGACACCGTGCCAGCGGGCCGCCATCCAGCGCTGCCTGGAGATCATGTGCAGTGGCATGCACGAGTTTCAGCGCACCGCGAGCCTGCGTGGTCTGCCCCGTGCCACCGACCTGGATGATTACTGTTATTACGTCGCGGGCTGCGTCGGCGAGATGCTCACGGAGCTGTTTTGCGACTATTCGGTCGCGATTGCGCAGCAGCGCAGCGCGCTGGATGGGCTGGCCGTATCGTTCGCTCAAGGCCTGCAGATGACCAACATCCTCAAGGACGTCTGGGAGGATCGCGGCCGCGGCGCCTGCTGGCTGCCTCAGGAGGTGTTCACTCGCCATGGTGTCGAGCTGGCGCAGCTGTCGCCGGCACGGCGCGATCCTCGCTTCGACGCCGGCATGAGCGAGCTGGTCGGCATTGCGCACGCGCACTTGCGCAACGCGCTGTCATT
The DNA here is from genome assembly GCA_035605115.1 of Steroidobacteraceae bacterium. Lineage (GTDB taxonomy): Bacteria > Pseudomonadota > Gammaproteobacteria > Steroidobacterales > Steroidobacteraceae > FEN-1191. The sequence continues at coordinate 16,953 of DATNHF010000038.1, forward strand.
CACGCTGGAGATTCCGGGCAATGAGACGGGCATCCGGCGCTTTTGCCTCTGGGCCATCGGGCTCGCAGTGCTGACGTTGCGCAAGATCGTGGCCACGCCGGGCTACACCAGCGGGATTGAAGTGAAGGTATCGCATATGTCCGTCGCCATGACTCGCCTGCTGACCAGCGTGGCGGTCGGTAACGACTGGATGCTCAAGCGCCTGTTCGAGCAGGCGGCGCGAGGACTGCCGCTGGCCCCGCCCTCGGCGGTCCGGCGCCCCTCGCATGCGCTGCTGCGCAGCCTCGAGCCGGCGAGCGATTACGGCCCTGGCGGCCGACACCTGCCGTTGGACGGCGCGGGGCGGCGCACAGAAGGGGGGTCTGCACATTGAATGCTTCCGCGCGCGGCGCCGTAGAGCGTTCGCTCCAGCATCCGCGGCTCACTGAGCTCGGTTCGCTCGATCGCGCGATCGAGGCTGCGAACGCGGCGCTGCTGCGCCGGCAGCAGGCGCAGGGCTACTGGATTTTCGAGCTCGAGGCGGACTGCACGATTCCCGCCGAGTACATCATGATGATGCACTTCCTCGACGAGATCGATACGGCTCTGGAGGCGAAAATCGCCGCATACCTGCGCGCGCATCAGGCCGAGCACGGCGGCTGGCCACTCTATTACAACGGTGCGCTCAATATCAGCTGCAGCGTCAAAGTCTACTTCGCGCTCAAGCTCGCCGGCGACAGCCCCGACGCGCCGCACATGGTGCGGGCACGCAACGCCATTCTCGAGCGCGGCGGCGCCGCCCGCTGCAACGTCTTCACGCGCATTGCGCTGGCGTTGTTCGAGCAGGTTCCCTGGCGTGCCGTGCCCTACATTCCCGTCGAAATCATGCTGCTGCCGCGCTGGTTTCCGTTCCATCTCGATAAGGTGTCGTATTGGTCGCGCACGGTCATGGTGCCGTTGTTCATTCTGTGTACGCACAAGGGGCGCGCCAGGAACCCGCGCCAGGTGCATATCCCCGAGCTGTTCACGACGCCGCCGGAACGCGAGCGCCGGTATTTCCGGTTGCCGCCGGACCGCTCCGGGGCTTTGGCCAAGACGTTTCTGCTGCTCGATCGCATCGCTCGCCTGATCGATCCGCTGATTCCGAAGGCGATGCGCGAGCGCGCCACGCGCCGTGCCGAAGCCTGGCTCCTCGAGCGATCGAACGGCGAGGACGGCCTCGGCGCGATCTTTCCGGCCATGGTCAATGCGCTCGAGGCGATGGTGCTGCGCGGCTATGCCAGCGATGACCCGCGGCGCGTCACTGCCAAGCGTGCGCTCGAGAAGCTGCTGGTCGACAACGGATCCACGGCCTACTGCCAGCCGTGCGTATCACCCATCTGGGACACCGCGCTGGCCGCGCTCGCGATGCAGGAAGTCGGTAGCGCGGCGTCCACGGCGTCCGCGGATCGCGCGCTCGAGTGGCTGCGGTCGCGTCAGCTGCTCGATGAGCCGGGTGACTGGCAGGTCCGTCGCCCGGGTCTGTTGGGCGGCGGCTGGGCCTTTCAGTTCGCGAACAGCTTTTATCCTGATCTCGACGATACGGCGGTCATCGTCTGGGCCATGCACCAGGCCAGCGACCGCGCCCGCCATGCCGATAGGCTCGAGCGCGCACTCGACTGGCTCGTGGGCATGCAGAGCCTGAATGGCGGCTTTGCCGCATTCGATGCCGATAACACACATTACCATCTCAATCACATTCCATTTGCCGACCACGGCGCGTTGCTCGATCCGCCCACCAGCGATGTCACGGCTCGCGTCGTGACCGCACTGGCGCTCGTCGGCCGAGCGCAAGACAAGGAGGCGCTGCGGCGTGCCATCGCATTCCTGCGCGCCGAGCAGGCGGCCGACGGCTCGTGGTTCGGGCGCTGGGGAACAAACTACATCTACGGAACCTGGTCGGTGTTGATCGCGTTCGCGCGGGCCGGCATCGGTGCCGATGATGATGCCGTGCAGCGCGCGGTCGGCTGGCTCGAAGCCCGGCAGAACGTCGATGGCGGCTGGGGCGAGAGCAACGATACGTACGCGCGCGCGCCGCGTGCCGGGGAGCGCACGCCGAGCAATCCCTACCAGACGGCCTGGGCGCTGCTGGCGCTGCTGGCAGCCGGGGCAGGGCGTTCGGATGCCGTGCGCGGCGGCGTCGAGTACCTCTGCCGCATGCAACTTGCCGGTGGACTGTGGAGTGATCCGACCTTTACAGCGCCAGGCTTCCCGCGAGTGTTTTATCTCAAGTACCACGGTTACTGCGCGTACTTTCCATTCTGGGCGCTGGCGGCATACCGCAGATTCTTGAGCTCCGGAGCCGCTCATTGACACCGAGCGAGTCGGCATCGTGTGCGCGCTCGCCACTGAGGCGCGTCATCTCAAGCCATCGACCGCGCGCCATGAGGCGCTCTCGAGGCTGGCCGACGGTTCACTGCTGAGCGTCAGTGGCGTGGGCGCCGCCGCCGCCGCGCGCGGCGCGGGCGCGCTGATCGCGGCCGGGGCCGGCGCGCTCGCGAGCTTTGGCCTGGCCGGCGGCTTGGACCCAGCGCTTGAGACCGGCGCCATCTTCCTGCCGAGCGAAGTGACGGCGCCGCACGGCGCAGTCATAACCACGGCGCGCGGGTGGCGCGAGCGACTCGCCGATGCGCTCGCTGCGCACCGGCCGGTCGCCCACGGCCGGTTGCTCACGAGCGTGACCGCGATCGGAACGGTCGCACAGAAGGCGGCTGCGTTCCGCGATACCGGCGCTGCAGCGGTGGATATGGAGAGCCTGGCAGTGGCGCAGGTGGCCAGCGCCCACCAGCTGCCCTTCATAGCCGTGCGGGTCATCGTCGATGCCGCGGGCGATGTGCTGCCGCCGGCCGTCAGCGCCGCCGCCGACAGCGCCGGTCATCTTGAGCTGTGGCGCCTGATCGGCGCATTGGTGCGCTCGCCGGCGCAGCTGGCCGCGCTGCTGCGCCTGGCGTGCTGCTACCGCACCGCAAGCCGCTCGCTCGCGGCGGTCGCGCGCGCGGGAGCGTTCGCGTCGTTCGCGTTCGCATGAGAGCGCTGGTCACCGGTGCCACCGGTTTCGTCGGTTCCGCGGTCGCCAGAGCGCTGCTGCAGCAGGGCTGGGAGGTGCGCGCGCTGGTGCGGCGGGGCTCGCTGCTGCGCAACCTGCAGTCGCTGAGCGCGGAAATCGTCACCGGCGATTTCGCCGATCGCGCCTCGCTCGAACGCGCCCTGACCGACTGCGGCGCGCTGTTCCACGTCGCCGCGGACTACCGGCTGGGCGTGCGCGATCCTGAGCAGCTGTATCGAACCAATGTCGAGGGCACGCGCTGCCTGCTGCAGGCCGCGCAAGCCGCACCTCTGACCAGGATCGTCTATACGAGCAGTGTCGCGACCATAGGTCTGCCCGCGGACGGCTCACCGGGGCGCGAGGACACGCCGGTTACGCTCGAGGACATGATCGGGCACTACAAGCGCTCGAAATTTCTGGCCGAGGCAGTGGTTCGCGAGTCGGCGCAGAGCGGCACGCCGGTGATCATCGTCAATCCATCGACACCGATCGGTCCCGGCGACATCAAGCCGACGCCGACGGGGCAGATGGTACTGGACGCCGCCAATGGCCGCACGCCTGCCTATGTCGACACTGGACTGAACATCGTGCACGTCGATGACGTCGCCGCTGGGCATCTGCTGGCCTATGAGCACGGACGCATCGGCGAGCGATACATTCTTGGCGGCGAGGATATGAGCCTGCGCGAGATCCTGGCCGAGATCAGCCGTCTGGCGGGACGCGCACCGCCGCGCATTCGCTTGCCGCGCGCTCCGCTCGTGCCCATCGCTTATGCGGCGGAACTGCTCGCGCGCATCACTGGCGGCAGCACCCGCATCACCGTCGAAAGCCTGCGCATGGCGCGAAAGCGCATGTACTTCTCGAGCGATAAGGCGGTGCGGGAGCTCGGCTACCGATGGCGACCGCCGAGCCGGGCGTTCGAGGATGCGGTGCGCTGGTTTCGCGAGCAAGGTCTGCTGCGGCCCTAGCGCGCCGCGGCGATACGCTGGCGGCGCTCGCGAGTATGATATTGCCCGCGTGGTGCGCCGGCGCACCGGCGTCGTGGATGCCGACGCCAGCGCCGACAGCAACTAACGAATCGGATCACACACGTGTGCCAGTGGCGCAGGGGGATTTTTTCAATGAGCCTTTCCATTTACGAAGTTGCGATTCCGACGATGCTGCATGCGCTGAGCAATCTTTCGGCCGTTCTCGACAAGGGCAGTGCGCACTGCGAGAAGGAAAAAATCGATCCGACCGTGCTGCTGTCGGCTCGGCTCTACCCAGACATGTTCGCTCTGACCCGGCAGGTGCAGATCGCTTCAGATCAGGCGAAGGGAGGCGCAGCCCGGCTGGCCGCAATCGAACCGCCGAAATTCCCCGATCAGGAAGGCTCGTTCGCGGAACTCAAGGACCGACTCGTCAAGACCGCAGAGTTCGTCAAGGGCATCGACAAGGCCCGCTTTGATGGCGCGGCCGAGCGCGCGGTCGAACTCAAGCTGACGCAGCGAACGCTGTCGTTTCCGAGCGGCTGGAATTACCTGCTGGGCTTTGTTTTTCCGAATCTCTATTTTCACAGCGCCACCGCTTACGACATCCTGCGTCACAGCGGCGTCAAGTTGGGCAAGAGCGATTTCCTGGGTGCGGTAGGCCAGGCGTGAGCCATCAGTGCCCGCCTTGAACGATGAGGCCCGCCTCACCCAGCGCCAGCGCAAGCTGCGCCTCGATGCGCTCGGCCTCGACACGCGATAGCCGCTGCAGATGCAGCGTCGGACCGGTCAGAACCTCGACTCCGCGCTTGAGAACGCTGCCGGAGGCTCGTATGCCGGCTTTGTGCTGATCGAAGCGCTGCGCCGGGCTGTAGTCGCTCATGCCAACGTAGATACCGAAGGGATCGCCGGCACGATCGCTATAGTCGAGTAATACCAGATAGAGGTTGCTGCGGCCGCGGCGCGCGGCGCGGAAGCGCGCTGTAGTGTCGTACAGCAGCGGCAGAAAATGGATGTAGCGCATCGGCAGCCAGTCCGGGATCGAGTTCGCGGCGCGCTGCCAGAGCCGCTCGAGCGCGGCTTCGATGCGTGCGGGCAGCTCGGCGCGCATGCACAGTTCGTGCACGCAATGCGCGCCGAGCCGTCCGTCGGCGCGTTCAAGTGCTGATGAAAATTGATCGGCAAGTGCGGCGGCGGACAGGCTCCGCAAAGGTCGGGTGGCCGGCGAGAGGTCTTGCATAAGCGTTGGATGCGGCGAGCAACGCGGCAGGCTCGATGCTGCCGCGCCTGCGCGCCCTAGTGCAGTCAGGAGCGTATCAGATCGGCTGCATACGGTATGCCGCCGTCAGGAAAGACCTGTGCATCAAGGGTGCGCGCGCTGATTCGCAGATGGTCGCGCAGCACCGATTTGATGACCGAGCGCAGATCCATCGTCGCGCGAAGATCACGGCCTTGATAGAGCGCACGGGCGGACAGACCCGGCCAATCGACCACCACGCGGCCGCCGTTGATGGCCCCACCGAGCAGCAACGCCGCGGCACCCGTGCCATGATCGGTTCCACGCGTGCCGTTAGCAGCCGCGGTACGACCGAATTCCGTCGCGACCAATACCACGGTGCGCGACCAGGTGTCGCCCAGTGTTTCCTTGAAGATCCGCAGCGCGGCATCGAGCGCACCGAGGCGCTGCCGCAATTGCCCCTGCGCGCCGCCCTCATTGAAATGCGTGTCCCATCCCGTGGTATCAAATACCGCGACTGCCGGGCCGTCCTCGCGTTTGAGAAAGCCCGCGGCGGCGCTCACGACCTCAAGGTAACGGCCGGGGGCCTGGGCTGGCATGCCTGCGGTCGGCGCCGCGCCGGCGGCCGGTATCGTGCTGGCCCGCATGACGCCGGATTCGCCCGCAGTCATCGGCGCGCTCGCCGCCGACGAGGCGGTCGCTTCGGCGGCGACGCGATCGGTCGCCAGTGCGTCGGCGAGCCGCTGCGACAGCAGTGGATCGTTGACGTAGCGGTCGGCAATGCGCTGCAGCGTGTCGTCATCGATGGCCGGCAATTTGGAGGGAGACCATGAGGCGATCGGGGCCGGCCCGCGCAATACCAGCGGCACGTTCTGACCCAAAGCGACACCGAGCTGCGCGCCGTGTGCGGCGCCGGCGGGCAGCGCCGCCACTGCGCGATTGAGCCAGCCGATTGGCGTTGCGTGTGGCCGCGACAGTCCGCTTTCGAGCACGTCCTGGCCATCGAAGTGCGAGCGCTCGCGGTACGGCGTCGCGAGCGCATGGAATACCAGCGCCTCGCGTGCAGTAAATGCCTCGTGCACGAACGGCAGACCCGGATGGAGGCCGAATTGTGCGTTGAGCGCCAAGGCGCCGTCGGCCGTGCCGGGGACGCCGATAGCCAATTGCTCGCGCAATCTGGCGTAATCCGGGTCGCCGACGGGCGGCACCGCCGATAAGCCGTCGAGCGCGCCTCGCAGGATGATGAACACGAAGCGCGCGTCGGTCGCGCCCGGCGCAGCGAAGGCATAGCGCGCGCCGAGGACGGCGCCGCCGGCTGCGAGGCCAAGTTGCAGAAATCGACGACGATGCAGTCCACGCTGGCTCGCCATGTGCGGCGCGCTCTCTGCGGCTGGTTTGCGAATTGAGGACATGGATGCGCTCCGTGGATGTCAATGCTCAACGGCGCAAGAACTCGGGCGCCGTCAGCAACAGGGTCAGAGCCTGTGCCGGACTGGCCGCGCGCGCGACGCTCTCGCGTGTTGCCGCGGTCAGCGCACCGCCCAGCAGCTCCGGCGCCAGCTGCATGGCGTCGCGCTGGTCGGCGAGCTTCTGCGCCACGGCATCGGACAGCTCGATGCGTTTCATGAGCGCCGAAGCACCATCCCAATCCGAAGCGCGATCGGGCCAGCCGGCGGGCGATCCGGGCGCAAACTGGCGCTGGCCGAGAAGCTCGAAGGCGGCGAGTATTCGCGGCTCGCTCTCAGGCGGCAGCGTCAGGCCGCGCGCGAGCGAAAACAGATAGTCCTGCGGCGTCTTGTATTTCACCGTAGCGCCGCTCCAGGCTTGCGGCGAATCGATCAGCGCGGCATAAACCGCCGGCAGATAGCCGCCGCTGCCTTCGAATGCGCGTGCGATGTGCTCGATCGCGGCTGCGGGCGGATCGTCGGCGATGAAATGGCATGCGAGCTTGCTCGCGATGTGTCGAGCCGTCGCCGGTGCGACCGCCAGATCACGCAGCACGGCGGTTGCTTGCGCCTGGTCAGCCTCGGCGTAGTGCTTGCGCACGACGGTCTGCGCGCCCGGTTCGTGCACCAGCGGGCGGAATTGAAATGTTCCGGTCATGCCGTTCGCAAACTGACCTTGTCCGCCGCCGATCGACCAGCCGGTCAAGACCTTGGCAAAGCCGGTCACGTCGGCCTGCGTGTAGCCGCCATCGACCCCCAGCGTATGCAGCTCCAGGATCTCGCGCGCGAGGTTCTCGTTCAATCCGAGCGTGCGCCCGCGCCGTGCGGCGCGCTGCGCCAGCATCGAGTCGGGACCCACGGATTGCTGATTGTCCAGATACAGCAGCATTGCGGGATGCGTTTCGACCGCCAGCAGCATGTCGCGGAAGCTTCCCATGACGTGCGGGCGTATGGCCTCGCGCTCGAAACTGCCGGCGATGCCCAGCAGCGCGAACTTGTCGACCGAGACGGCGAAATGATTGCTCCAGAAATGCACCATCCGCTCCGCAAACGGCCGGTCAGTGCGCAGCGCGGAGCGCAGACGCGCTTGCACATCATTGACATAAATGGGCCGCAGATACTGCGGCAGTCGCATGGCGAGGCTGAGCGCTGCGGCCGGATCGGCTGAGGTCTGACCTGCCTGTCGCGCCTGAGTTCGCTCGCGCACGATCGGCTCGGCGCCGCTCAGGATCTGCTGGGTGCTCGGTAACACGGCTGCGGCCAGCAGTGGCGCACCGCCCGCCAGCTGCGCTCGCAGCCATCCACGCGGATCCTCGCCGATGGCCGCCAAATCGCCGGGACGCGCTCCGAGCCCGAAACGGTTGGCGGCAATGGCTGCCGCAGCAACAATGGTCAATTGCACTCCTTAAAACGCACCCGGCCTGTGTCGTTACAGCGCACCAGCGGGCACGGGGTTGACCCCCTCGCCTGTCATCGGCCGACCCGGTGTATGCTCGCCTCGCAATTTCACAGCGCGCTCAAGCCATCGATCGCAGGCACACATTGACAGAATCCGCATGGTTCTATTGGGCATTGCTGTCGGCGACGTTCGCAGCGCTGACTGCGATCCTGGCGAAGGTGGGTCTGCACGGCGTGGACTCGGATCTCGCCACGCTGCTGCGCACCTTCGTGGTCGTGCTGGCGCTGGGCGCATTCGTTTACGCGACCGGCAAGTGGCACAGTCCGCTGCGGTTGCGGCCGCAGACGCTGCTGTTCCTGACGCTCTCGGGCCTGGCGACGGGGGCCTCCTGGGTCTGCTATTTTCGCGCGCTGCAGCTCGCTCCGGCTTCCAAGGTTGCGCCGATCGACAAATCGAGCCTGCTGCTCGTGGCCCTATTTGCCGTGCTGTTTCTCGGGGAGCGGCCGAGCCTTCGCGAATGGTGCGGCATTGGACTGGTTGCGGCCGGCGTGCTCGTGCTGGGCAGCAAGACATGACAGGGCATACATGCGTGTCAGGGCCGCAGCGATGTATGCTTGGTCTTCGGCCACTTGAGGCCGAGATCCCATGACCAGCGCCACCCCTGACGGACAAAGTCCAGTCTATTTGGATGAATTGACGCCGGGCCGCCGCTTCACCACGCAGCGCTATGAGCTCGAGGAAGCGGAGCTCAAGGCCTTCGCCGCGCAATTCGATCCGCAACCGTTTCATCTGGATGCAGAGGCGGCGCGCCACAGCGTCTTCGGCGGTCTGGTCGCGAGCGGCTGGCACACGGCGGCCATAACCATGCGGTTGTTGATCACCAGTGGCCTGCCGGTTGCCGGCGGCATGATCGGCCTCGGCGGAGAGATCAGCTGGCCGCGACCCACGCGCGCGGGGGACGTACTGTACGTCGAGAGCGAAGTTCTGGCCGTGAAGCCATCTCGCCGCGGCGACCGCGGCGTGGTCACTCTACGCTCGCAAACCTGCAACCAGCGCGGTGAAGTGCTGCAAGTTTTTACCGCCAGGCTGCTGGTGCCGCGGCGGCTAGCCAATGCCGGGAGTCAGCTCTCATGCGATCAGTGTTGATGACGCTTCGAACTTCTCTGAGCGCCTGCGCTCTCGCTGCGGCCGTGCTCACGGCGAGGCTGGCTGCGGCGGATACTGCGCCGATAGTGCGCGCGACCCTGCCGAATGGTCTGCGCGTCATCCTGGTGCGCAACACGCTGGCGCCCGTGGTTGCAACTTCGGTCAATTATCTGGTCGGTTCGGATGAGGCGCCCGCGGGCTTCCCGGGCACTGCGCACGCGCAGGAGCACATGATGTTTCGGGGCAGTCCGGCGCTATCGGCAGACCAGCTCGCGGATATCGGCAGCGTGATGGGCGGAAATTTCAACGCCAACACGCGTGAAAGCCTGACGCAGTATCTGTTTACGGTGCCGGCCGAAGACCTGGATGTCGCGCTGCATATCGAGGCGACTCGCATGCGTGGTGTGCTCGATACGCGCCAAGATTGGGATCAGGAGCGCGGTGCGATCGAGCAGGAAGTGGCGCAGGACCTGTCGAACCCGGGATATGTGCTGTACGCGAAGCTACGGGCGAGCATGTTCGCCGGCACGCCGTACGCGCACGATGCGCTCGGCACGCGACCCTCCTTCGACGCCACGCAGGTTGAAATGCTGCGGCAGTTCCACGACTCCTGGTATGTGCCAAACAACGCCGTTCTGGTCGTGGTCGGCGATTTGGAGCCAGCCTCGGCCCTCGAGAAGATTCGCGCGCTGTTCGGCGATATACCGGCCAAGCCGGTACCGGCTCGGCCGGTGCTCAGACTCGCAGCGCCGCGTGCCGTGCGTCTGCAGGTCGACACTGACCGTCCGACCGGCACGCAGATGCTGGCGATGCGCGTGCCGGGTCTGAACAGCCCGGACTTCCCGGCGCTCGAAGTGCTGGCCGATGTGTTGAGCAGTCAACGATTCGATCTCTACGGTCTGGTGCCGCAGGGCAAGGCGATCAGTGCCGAATTTGCGCTCGATCCGCTGCCACAGGCGGGACTCGCTTATGCGGAAGTTTCCTTCTCGAAGGGCGAGGATCCGAAGGCGCTCGAGGCCGAAGTGCGCGCGATTCTCGCCAAGGTCAAGCGCGAGGGCGTGCCGCCGGAACTGATCGCCGCGGCCAAGCTGCAGGAACGGCGCCAGGCGCAGTTCGAGAAGAATTCGATCGAGGGGCTGGCGTCGGTCTGGGCCGATGCGGTTGCGCTGTATGGTCTGAGCTCGCCGGACGAGGACCTGCAACGCATCGAGCGCGTCAGCGTCGAGGATGTCAATCGTGTAGCACGCAAGTATCTGGATCTGAGGCATGCCGTATCCGCGGTCATGGTGCCGCAGGGGACGGGGCGCCCGGTCGCGGCCAGCGGCGGATTCGGCGGACAGGAGAGCATCTCGCTCGGCGAGGCTCGGCCGACGCAACTGCCCGAGTGGGCAAGTGCGGCATTGGAGCGGCTCGAGGTCAAACCCTCGAGCCTGAATCCGACCGTGAGCACGCTCGCCAACGGCCTGACTTTGATCGTGCAGAACGAGGACGCCAGCGACACGGTCAGTGTCTTCGGACGCATTCGTAACCGCCCCGAAATCGAGGCGGACACGCAGCAGCAGGGCGTCGGACAACTACTCGAGCCGTTGCTCTCCTATGGCAGCGAGCGGCTGGATCGTTTGGCATTTCAACGAGCGCTTGATGAAATCGGTGCCGATGAGCACGCCGGCACCGATTTCGACGTGCAAGTGCTCGCGCAAGACTTCGAGCGCGGCGTTGCGCTGCTGGCGGACAATGAGCTGCACCCGGCGCTGCCGCCTGCCGCGATGAGCGTGGTGAGCAAGCAGCTGGTGCAGATCGTGGCGGCGAGAATCCACAGTCCGGGCTATCTGGCGCAGCGATCGCTGCGCGCCGCGCTTTTCCCACCGGACGATCCCACGCTGCGCGAAGCCACGCCGGATAGCGTGCGAGCGCTCACGCTCGAGGATGTTCGCGCCTACTACCATAAGGTGTTTCGTCCCGACCTCACGACCATCGTGGTCATTGGCCATGTCGCGGCCGAGCAGGCGCGCGCGACGATTGAGCGATACTTCGGCGACTGGCGTGCCGAGGGCATCAAGCCCGATACCGATCTGCCGCCGGTTGCGGACAACAAGCCAAGCACGGTGGCGGTGCCGGACAGCAGCCGTGTCCAGGACAACGTGATCCTGGCGCAGAGTCTGGCGCTGACGCGTTCCGATCCGGACTATGACGCGCTCGAACTCGGCAGCGCGGTGCTCGGCGGCGGGTTCTATTCCACGCGCTTGAGCATCGAGTTGCGCAAGAATTCGGGCCTGGTGTATTCGGTCGGATCAACGCTGCAGGCCGGACGCACGCGCGGGGCGTACTTCATTCAATATGCCTGCGATCCGCAGAACGTCGGCAAGGCCGCGGGCATCGCCGTGCAGGAAGTGCGCAGCATGCAGAGCACGGCGGTCGGCGCCGACGAGCTGTTACGGGTCAAGGCGCTGCTGCTGCGCCAACTGCCGCTCGCGGAAGCGAGCGTCAATGGCATCGCGCACGGATTGATTGAGCGTCGCGAGCTCGATCTGCCGCTCGATGAGCCGGCAATCGCGGCGCGGCACTATATCGAGCTCACACCGGCGCAGGTGCAGGCCGCATTTCAGAAGTGGATGCGTCCCGGCGATTTCGTGCGGGTAACGCAGGGACCGCCGCCGCAATAGCGCGGCGGCGCCTCTGCGATCTGCGTTGCGAGGACTGTGATCGGCTGCCGAGGCTGCTCGAGGGCATTGTATTTCAATAGTCTTCTGCGGCGGCGGTCCCGGGTCCGTTTCATTGGCGAGTTCGATTCGATAGAATAGCTGCTGCACTTTCGTATGTAGTTCATTGAGTTGACTGGCTTTTTCCCCTCTTTATCTTGCGATTAGTCGCCGCCTCACCAGGATCTCGCATGCCGCCATCCCTGCTCGAGCAGCTTGCCGCTAGCCCGCTCTCTGGCGCCAACGCCGGATATGTGGAGAGCTTGTACGAGCAGTACCTGCTTGATCCGGCGAGCATTGATGCCCTGTGGCGGCGCTACTTTGATGCTTTGCCGCGCGGTGCTGCCGGCGAGCGAGCGCATGGCCCGATCATCGCCGCCGTGGCGGCCCGGACGCAGGCGCAGCCGGCCGCGGCATCGGGTTCCGCCCCTGCCAATGTGGCGAGCGAGAAGCAGGCGGCGGTATCGCGCCTCATGCAGATCTACAGCAATCGCGGGCATCTGATCGCGCGCATCGATCCGCTGGGTCTGCAGCAGCGCCCGCGCCCGCGGGTGCTGGATCTGGATTATGCGGGTCTCAGCGAAGCTGACCTCGATAGCGAGTTCTTTACCGCCAGCCGCAACGAATGGATTGCCAAGCGGGCGAGCCTGCGCGAGATCATCGCGCGCCTGGAAGCGGTTTACTGCGGCCACATCGGTGCCGAATTCGCCCATGTTTCGGACACCGACGAGCGGTTGTGGCTGCAGGACCAGTTTCAGCTCGGCCGCATGCAGTACCGCTTCAGCGCCGAGGAGCAGCGCAATCTGCTCTGCCAGCTCACGGCCGCCGAGGGTCTCGAGCGCTATCTGCACACCAAGTACGTCGGCCAGAAGCGTTTCTCGCTCGAAGGTGCCGATGCCCTGATCGCGTTGCTGAACGACCTTATCCAGCAGGGCGGAAGCTGCGGCATCGAGGAATTCGTGCTCGGCATGGCGCACCGCGGTCGGCTCAACGTGCTGGTGAACGTGCTTGGAAAATCGCCGGCGCAGCTGTTTTCGGAGTTCGAGGGCAGGTATGACGATGATCACGCCCGAGGCTCCGGCGACGTCAAATATCACAAGGGTTTTTCGGCCGACCTGCGTACCGAGGGCGGTAACGTGCACGTCGCGCTGGCGTTCAATCCCTCGCATCTCGAGATCGTCGATCCGGTGGTCGAAGGGTCGGTTCGGGCCCGACAGGAACGGCGCGAAGATGCGACCGGCGATAAGGTCGTTCCGGTGCTGATGCATGGCGATGCCGCCTTCGCCGGTCAAGGCGTGGTCATGGAGACATTGCAGCTCTCACAGGCGCGCGGCTTTCGCACCGGCGGCACGATCCACATTGTGATCAATAATCAGATCGGCTTCACCACCTCCGATCCGCGCGATGTGCGCTCGACCACCTACTGCAGCGATGTGGCGAAGATGCTCGAGGCCCCGATCCTGCACGTCAATGCCGATGATCCCGAGGCCGTGGTATTCGCCATGCGTCTGGGGCTGCGCTATCGGCAACGGTTTCACAAGGATTTCGTGGTCGATCTGGTCTGCTACCGGCGGCTCGGGCACAACGAGGCGGACGAACCGGCGGCGACGCAGCCGGTGATGTACCGCGCGATACGCCAGCATCCGACGGCGCGCAAGATCTATGCCGAGCAGTTATCCAGTCAAGGCGTGCTGAGCGGCGCCGACGCCGATCGCATGATCGAGCAATACCGTGCGGCGCTGGATTCGGGCCGACTCGACACGCACGCGGCGCTCGGGCTAATCGGCAATAAACACACCATCGACTGGTCGCGCTATGCGCAGGTTGACTGGTCCGAGCCGACACGCACGGGCGTGGATGCCGATCGGCTCGCCGCGCTCGGCCAGCATCTGGCGCAGATTCCCAGCGATCTGGTGTTGCATCCGCGTGTGGCGCAGGTCGTCGCCAACCGAGTCAAGATGATAGCGGGCGAGTTGCCGCTCGATTGGGGCGCCGCCGAGACGCTGGCCTATGCCTCGCTGCTCGATGACGGGTTCGCGGTGCGCATTTCGGGGCAGGATTCCGGTCGCGGTACCTTTTTCCACCGCCACTCCGTGCTGCACGATCAAAACACCGGCCGGCGCTACCTGCCGCTGCAACACGTCAAAGCCGGGCAGCCGCGCTTTACGGTCATTGACTCAGTGCTGTCCGAGGAGGCTGTGCTCGGATTCGAGTACGGTTATTCGACTACCAGCCCGGATTGCCTCGTCGTCTGGGAGGCGCAATTCGGCGACTTCGTCAATGGCGCGCAGGTCGTGATCGATCAGTTCATTTCCTCGGGCGAGGCCAAATGGGGTCGATTGTGCGGCCTGACGATGTTCCTGCCGCACGGCTACGAGGGCCAGGGACCTGAACACTCCTCGGCCCGGCTCGAGCGCTTTCTGCAGTTGTGCGCCGAAAGCAATATGCAGGTGTGCGTGCCTTCGACGCCGGCGCAGATGTTCCACCTACTGCGGCGGCAGATGCTGCGACCGATTCGCAAACCGCTGATCGTCATGACGCCCAAGAGTCTGCTGCGCCATGAGCTGTCGGTTTCCTCGCTCGGCGAGCTCAGTCACAACAGCTTTGCCAACGTCATCGACGAGATCGACCAAATCGAGCCCTCGCAAACGCGGCGGGTCGTGTTCTGCAGCGGCAAGGTCTACTTCGATCTGCTCAAGACGAGGCGGCTGGCGGCGCAGCACGATGTCGCCATCGTGCGCCTCGAGCAGCTATACCCTTTTCCGGTGGAGGAATATCAGGTGGTGCTCGCGCGCTACGCCGAGGCCACCGAACTGGTCTGGTGTCAGGAGGAGCCGCAGAACCAGGGCGCCTGGTTTCAGATCCGTCATCGGCTGCAGGATCTGGCTTCGCCTCGCACCGTCTACTATGCCGGCCGCGCTGCGGCCGCCGCGCCCGCCACCGGCGTGGCGAAGCTGCACGAGGCGCAGCAGCGGCGGCTGGCTGAAACCGCACTCAACGCCACCTCGATCGAGCAGACGCGCAGCACGCCGCGGCTGACCTTGAGCCCAGCGCCCATAGTGAGCGCGGCGGAGCGCGGCGCTGGGGTCGAGCGAGCGGCCGGCGCCATGAGCACATCAATTCGGAAGAAAACTTCATGAGCGTTGAAATTCGAGTCCCGCAGTTGCCGGAGTCCGTCGCCGATGCGACGTTGGTCGCCTGGCACAAGCAGGGCGGCCAGAGTGTCAGCCGCGACGAGAATCTCGCCGATCTGGAAACCGATAAGGTGGTGCTCGAGGTCCCGGCACCCGCCAGCGGCGTATTGCGCGAAATCAAGGTCCAGAGCGGCACCTCGGTCAAGAGCGGCGAACTGCTGGCCGTGATCGACGAAGCCGCCAGCGCGACCGCGGCACCGGCACCGACTGTGGCCGCCGCTGCGGCCGACCAGGGCGCGGCCGGTACGCAGGCCGCCGCGCCCAGAACGGGACCGGCCGCAAGGCGCGTGATCGAGGAAAACAAACTCGCGGCCGGTGCGATTGCCGTCTCCGCGCCTGGGGGCCGAGTCACCAAGTCGGATGCCGTGGCGGCCGCAGCGGCCGCTGCGGCCGCGGGCAGCGCTCAGTCCTTGGAGGGCCAGGCATCGTCCGGCGCCGCGGCACGCGCTGCCCAGGCGAGCGTTCCGCCGCTCGAGGCGCGCACCGTCAGGCGCGAGCAGCGCGTGCCCATGACGCGCTTGCGAGCGCGCATCGCGCAGCGCCTGGTGCAGGCGCAATCAACCCAGGCACTGCTCACCACCTTCAACGAGGTCGACCTTGGCGCGGTGCAGGAACTGCGCAGCCGCTACCAGGACAGCTTCGAGAAAAAGCACGGCGTGAAGCTCGGCTTCATGTCTTTCTTCGTCAGGGCGGCGGTCGAAGCGCTCAAGCGCTTTCCGATTGTCAATGCCTCGGTGGAAAACAACGACATCGTCTATCACGAGTATTTCGATCTCGGCGTCGCCGTATCGATCGAGCGAGGGCTCGTGGTGCCGGTGCTGCGGGATGCCGATACTCTGAGCTTCGGTGCCATCGAACAGCGGATCGGCGAGTTCGCGCGGCGCGCGCGCGAGGGTTCGATCACGCTCGAGGAGCTGACCGGTGGCACCTTCAGCATCACCAATGGCGGCATCTTCGGGTCGCTGATGTCCACGCCCATCGTCAATGCGCCGCAAAGCGCGATCCTCGGAATGCACAAGATTCAGGAGCGTCCCATGGCGATCAAAGGTGCGGTGGTGGTACGGCCGATGATGTACCTGGCGCTGACCTACGATCATCGGATCATCGACGGGCGCGAAGCGGTGCAGTTTCTGGTCGCCATCAAGGATTGCCTGGAAGATCCGGGCCGGTTGCTGCTCGGCGTCTGAGCGCGATGACGGATGTGTTCGATGTGGTGGTGATCGGCGCGGGTCCAGCGGGCTACCCGGCAGCCATCCGCGCGGCCCAGAACGGGCTTAAGGTCGCCTGCATCGATGCCTGGAAAAATCGCGACGGCAGCGCAGCCTTCGGCGGCACCTGTCTGAACGCCGGGTGCATCCCCTCCAAGGCTCTGCTCGAGTCCTCCGAGCTCTACGAGCGTTGCAGGACGGAGCTGGCGGTCCACGGTATTCAGGCGGCCGGTATGACGCTCGATCTCGCTGCGATGCAAAAGCGCCGAGCGGGTATCGTCCGCACCATGACGGGCGGTGTCGCCGCACTGCTCAAAGCCGCCGGAGCCACTGCGCTCCACGGCTCGGCTCGACTGCTGCCGGGCCGGCGCGTCGAGGTGACGGCAGCGGATGGCAGCCGCAGCGAGCTAGCCGCGCGCCACGTGGTGCTGGCCAGCGGCTCGAGTCCGAGCGAGCTCAAGGGTTTACCGGTCGACCACCGCTACATCATCGATTCGTGGGATGCCCTTGAATTGACCTCGGTGCCCAGGACGCTCGTGGTGATCGGCGCCGGAATCATCGGTCTGGAGCTGGGCAGCGTCTGGCGCCGCCTGGGTGCGAAGGTCGTGGTGCTGGAAGCGCTTGAGCATTTTCTCGCGATCGCCGATCAGCAGCTCGCCCTCGAGGCCTTGCGCCATTTCAAGAAGCAGGGGCTCGACATACGGCTCGGTGCCACGGTCACCGCAGCGACCGTCGCCGACGGCGCGGTGAGCCTCCAGTACCGCGATCAGGGCGGTGCCGCCAATAGTCTCAGAACCGATCAGGTCATCGTCGCGGTCGGCCGCCGGCCGTTTACCGCCAACCTGTTTGCTGCCGACTGCGGCCTTGGGCTCGATGAGCGCGGATTCATCCAGGTCGATGCGCAATGCCGCACCCGCGTCGAAGGCGTCTGGGCGGTCGGCGACTGCGTGCGCGGCCCGATGCTGGCGCACAAGGGCAAGGAGGAGGGTATCGCGGTCGCCGATCGCATCACGGCTCGCTACGCGCACGTCAACTACGACCTCATTCCCTCGGTCATTTACACAGCACCGGAAATTGCCTGGGTGGGCAAGACGGAAGAGCAGCTCAAGGCCGACGGAACGGTCTACAAGAGCGGCGTGTTTCCCTTCGCGGCCAGCGGGCGCGCGCGTGCCATGCAGGCGGCGGTCGGCTTCGTCAAGATTCTGGCGGCACAGGGCAGCGACAGCATTCTGGGTGTCCACATTATCGGCCCCATGGCGGGCGAGCTCATCGCGGAGGCGACCTTGGCGATGGAGTTCCAGGCCAGCACCGAAGACCTGCAACGAACGATCCACGCGCACCCGACCCTCGCCGAGGCCCTGCATGAGGCCGCGCTCGCCGTCGACAAGCGCGCCATCGACAACATCAACCGTTAGGCGCGCGGGCTCGCGGATCTCAGCTGGCGCCCTTCGGTCGATGCACGGCCAGCGGTCCGAACGCCTGCGTGACCGGCATGAGTTCGACTGCATTGATGTTGACGCGGGGCGGCAGGCTCGTGACCCAATGCACGGTCTCGGCCACGTCTTCGGGTGTGAGCGCCTCCGTGCCCTCGTAGATCTTGGCGGCTCTCTGCGCATCGCCGCCGAAGCGCACCGTCGAGAATTCCGTGCCGCCGACCAGGCCCGGCTCCACATTCGTGACGCGGACCGGCGTGCCCAGCAGATCGGCCCGCAGTCCCAGGGAAAACTGTCGCACGAAGGCTTTGGTAGCGCCGTAGACATTTGCGCCCGGATAGGGGTAAGTGCCGGCAATCGAGCCGAGATTGACGATATGTCCGCGTGCTCGCTCGACCATGCCCGGGAGCACCGCGCGCGTCACGTACATGAGCCCCTTGACGTTGGTATCGACCATTTGCTCCCAGGCGTCCGGGTCGACCCGATACGCCGGCTCGAGTCCCAACGCCAGACCCGCGTTGTTCACCAGCACATCGATGGCCGCGAACTCGGACGGCAGCCCGGCAATGGCCGCATCCACCGCCGCGCGATCGCGCACGTCAAGCGCGAGCGGCAATACTTTCGTAGCGCCGAGCTCGCCGACCAGGCTCGCCAGCCGCTCGCGGCGTCGGCCGGCCGCGATGAGGCGATGACCGTCGGCGGCGAAGCGCCGCGCGATCGCCGCGCCGAAGCCCGAGGTGGCGCCGGTCACCAGAACGATCATGCGCAAGCCGTCAAAGATTCGAGAACGAGCCCCCGGTGTGGCATCGATGGCACTCCTTTAAGGCAGGCGTTGGACGCGCAGTACATTCGGCACCCCTCCGAGGCGCTGCAGTACGCGACCGAGTTGCTCATGGTCGCGTACCGCCGTGCGCATGACAATGGTGGCGATGCGATCGTTCGGATCGGTGTCGGAATTGACTCCTTCGATGCTGAGTTTTTCGAGCGCAAAGACGTCCGAGACGTCGCGCAACAGGCCGCGGCGATCGAAGGCTTCAACGCGGATGCGCACGGGCAGCAGGCTGTCGGCATCCAAAGTCCAGCCGACATTGAGAACGCGCTCGGGTTTGACCGCGCGCATGCGCAGCAAGCTCGGGCACCGCGCCTGATGGATCGTGACCCCGCGCCCGAGGGTCACATAACCGGCAATGGCGTCCGGCGGCACCGGAGCGCAGCAGCGCGCCATCGTGATCGGCAGGTCGCCGACCCCCTCGATCTCCACCGGCGAGCGCGCGGCGCGGCGTTGCGGGCGCGTGCGCACCGCGGTCAGCGCGGCCGGAGCGTGGGCGCGCAGCCGCGCGAGCGCCTGCGTCAGCGCATTGTTGCTGATTTCGCCTTCGCCGATCAGGCGCTGCAGATCCTCGGCGCTATCGGCGCCGAGTTCCCGCACCAGCGGGGCGATCAGTTCCGCTCCCGCGCCGGCGCGCGCCAGCTCGCGCTCGAGGCTTTCGCGGCCGCTGGCGCGATGGTCGGACTCGTCCAGGCGCCGAAACCAGGCACGCACCTTGGATCGACTCCTGGACGACGCCAGGAAGCCCTGTTCCGGCGCCAGCCAGTCGCGGCTGGGTGCGGACTGCTTGCCGGTGATGATCTCAACGACCTGACCATTGGCGAGCGGCTGATTGAGCGGCACTATGCGCCCGTTGATCTTAGCGCCGCGACAGCGATGCCCGAGATCCGTGTGCACGTGATAGGCGAAATCCAGCGGCGTCGAGCCGCGCGGCAGATCCACGACCTCACCGCGCGGCGTCATGGCATAAATGCGATCGGCGAACAGCGCGATCTTCAGCCGTTCGATCGGATCGGCGGCGAGATCCGTGGCCTGTTTCGGGTCAAGCACGCGCCGTACCCACTCGATCTTGCGCTCGTAGCCGGGATCGCGTGCGCCGCCTTCCTTGTAGCGCCAGTGCGCAGCGACGCCGAGCTCGGCCTGCTCGTGCATGTCGCGTGAACGGATCTGTACTTCGAGCGACTTGTGATCCGGACCGATCACGGCAGTGTGGATCGAGCGGTACTCATTGCCCTTGGGGGTGGCGATGTAATCGTCGAACTCCCCCGAAACGTAGTGCCATAGCCCATGCACGATGCCCAGCGCCGCGTAGCAATCGGCGATCGACTCGACCACGATGCGCACCGCACGGACGTCAAACAGCTCATCGAACGCCATGTGCTTGACGCGCATCTTGCGGGCGATGCTGTAGATGTGTTTGGGTCGGCCGGACACCGTGGCGGCGATACCCGCTTCGCGCAGCTCTCGCTTGAGCAGTGCGCACACCGAGTCGATGTAGTGCTCACGATCAACGCGCCGCTCGGCCAGTGCGCTGGCAATCCGATGGTATTCATCCGGCTCGAGATAGCGAAAGGCCAGATCCTCGAGCTCCCATTTGAGGTTCCAGACCCCGAGACGGTTCGCGAGCGGCGCGAGTATCTCGCGCGTTTCGAGCGCGAGGCGCTGCCGCTCGGGCCCCGGCAGCTCACGCGCATGGCGCAGCCGGATCAGCTGCTCGGCCAGGCGCGCCACGACCAGCCGCGGGTCGTCGGCCATTGCCAACAGCATTTTGCGCAGGATCTCCGCCTGCTGCACGTTGAGCTTGTAAGCGGCCGGCCAGTCGGCGGGCAAGCTCAACTGTCCGAGGCGGCCCAAAGCTGTGGCGAGTTGCAGCGCCGAGGCATTCAAGCGCGCATCGCCCGCGGGCGGCTCGCGCGCGAGTCCTGCCAGGCGTGCCCAATGCACCGCGGTGGCCACCGCGAGATCGCCGTCCTGGGTGAGTGCCGCGACTGATTCGGCCGCTTCGCGACCGGTCGCGAGCGTAGCCGCATCGGCGCCGAGTTCGCCCAGGGCGCAGCGCGCGGCATCGAGTTTCGCGGTGATCTCGGGCGGTGCGTGGTTCGCGGTTTCCATGCTGTGAGGCCGGTGTCTTCCGGCTATCATTCAGGGTATGGTCGGCCACAGCAAGTGTATGTAAGGGAGCCATTCATGGCGCGATATTCGACCAGGTCCTGGCGCGCGTATCGGCCGCGCGACGGCCTCGAGTCGGTATCGCTGATCGCGCATGAATGCCGCGTGCTCGGTATCGATCCGGGCTCGCAGCGCACCGGCTACGGCATCATCGACTGTCACGCCGGTGGTGAACGCCACGTGACCAGCGGTTGCATCGACGTGGCCGGGCGCGCGCTGGTCGTGAGGCTGCAGCGTATCTACGCCGCACTGCACGCGCTGGTTGGGGAGCATCGCCCCGACATGATTGCCATCGAGCGGGTATTTCTGCACCGCAATCCCGACAGCGCTCTTAAACTCGGCCAGGCGCGCGGCGTGGCGCTGTGCGCAGCCGCCTCGCTCGGCGCGAGCGTGCACGAATACGCGCCGCGCGCCATCAAGATGGCGGTGACCGGCTACGGTGCCGCGGCCAAGCCGCAGGTCGCGCAGATGGTGTGCATGCTGCTGCGGTTGGAGTCGGTGCTGGCCGCCGACGCCGCCGATGCGCTCGCAGCCGCGCTGTGTCATGCACAGACCCGCCGGCTCGGGGCATTGTCGACTCTTGGCGCACCCGACACTGCCGATCGCTCGGGCTCGGGCAGTGTGACGGCACGATGATCGGTTCGCTCTCCGGGGTGCTGGCGTTTCGATCGCCACCGCACCTGCTGCTGGAGGTCGGGGGCATCGGCTACGAGGTCGAGGCGCCCATGTCGACCTTCTACACGTTGCCGGCAGTCGGCCAGCCGACGCGGCTGCTGACGCATCTGGTGGTCCGCGAGGACGCGCATGTGCTGTACGGCTTCGCGACGGCGCAGGAGCGTGCATTGTTCCGCAATCTGTTGAAAGTCTCGGGCGTCGGGCCGCGCATCGCGCTCGCGATTCTCTCGGGGGCGACGGCCGCGGCGTTCGCGCAGGCGGTGCGTGCCGACGACGCCAGTGCGCTCACGCGCATTCCAGGGGTCGGACGCAAGATTGCCGAACGGCTGATCGTCGAGATGCGCGACCGGCTCGAGGATCCGGGCGTATTGGCGGCGGCCGCTGCCCTGGGAGCGGATGCGCAGCGCCTCGAGCCGGGGGCGCAGGCCGAGGCCTATAGCGCGCTGGTTGCTCTGGGGTATAAGCCGGTGGAAGCCACGCGGCTGCTCAAGGCGGCCGGCAATGACAGCAAGGGGCTCTCGACCGAAGAGCTGATTCGTCGCGCCCTGCAAGGGGCGGCGCACGAATGAGCGCATTGGACAGCGAACGCCTGGTCAGCGCCGCCGCTGGCACTCCCGAGGATGCGGTCGATCGGGCCATCCGACCGCGCGCCTTGGCCGAATACATCGGCCAGGAAGCGGTCAAAGCGCAGCTTTCGATTTTCATCGACGCGGCACGCATGCGCTCCGAAGCGCTCGACCACGTGCTCATCTTCGGTCCCCCGGGGTTGGGCAAGACCACGCTGGCGCACGTGATCGCCACCGAGTTGCAGGTGAATTTGCGCCAGACCGCAGGCCCCGTGCTCGAGCGTCCGGGCGATCTGGCGGCCATACTGACCAATCTGCAGCCGCGCGACGTGCTGTTCGTCGATGAGATCCACCGCCTGAGCCCGGTGGTCGAGGAAATTCTGTACCCGGCGATGGAGGATTATCAGCTCGACATCATGATCGGCGAGGGCCCTGCCGCGCGCTCCATCAAGCTTTCTCTGCCGCAGTTCACGCTCGTGGGCGCCACTACACGCGCCGGTCTTCTAACCTCGCCGTTGCGCGACCGCTTCGGCATCGTGCAGCGTCTCGAGTTTTATGCCATCGCCGAGATCGAGCGCATCGTGCGACGCTCGGCCGGGATCCTCGGTGTCGAGATCGATGCCACCGGCGCACTGCGCATTGCGCAGCGGTCGCGCGGCACACCGCGCATCGCCAACCGCCTGCTGCGCCGGGTGCGCGACTATGCGCAGGTCAAGGCCGCGGGGCGCATCGATGACAGCGCTGCGCGCGCGGCGCTCGATCTGCTGCAGGTCGATCCGCAGGGCCTCGACGCGCTCGATCGCAAACTGCTGCTCACGATCATGGAAAAATTCGACGGCGGCCCGGTGGGCATCGAAAGCCTGTCGGCGGCGATCGGTGAGGAGCGCGGTACGCTGGAGGATGTCATCGAGCCGTTTCTGATCCAGCAGGGGCTCATAGCCCGCACCGCCCGCGGTCGCATTGCCACGCGACTGGCCTGGCAGCACCTGGGCCTGAAGATGCCGGAGCGCGCGGCCGCCAATCTGTCGCTGTTCGGCGAGGGCGCTTGACCGTCTTCGTGTGGCAGGCGCGGGTGTACTGGGAAGACACCGACGCCGGTGGAATTGTTTATTATGCGAACTATCTGAAATTTCTCGAGCGCGCGCGCAGCGAATGGTTGCGCTCGCGCGGCATATCGCAGCGCGCGCTCGCAAGCGATCCGGGGGTGGTTTTTTCGGTCGTGGCGCTCGAGGTCCAGTACCGGCGGCCGGCCCGGCTCGAGGATCTGCTCGTTATCGACTGCGAGCCCAGGCGCGAGGGCGGCGCAAGCCTGACGTTCAGGCAAAGCATCTGGCGCGACAGCCGCGAGGGCGAGCTGCTGCTGTGCGCCACCGTGCGGGTGGCCTGCCTGGACGCGCACAGCCTGAAACCCAGGCGCCTGCCGGAAGTCTTAATCCGTGAACTGCCTGCCTGAGGGCTAAGGAGTGGTCGATGGGCGGTGAATTATCGGTAGTCCGCCTGGTGGTGCAGGCGAGTCTGGTGGTGCAGATCGTGCTCGGCCTGTTGCTGACGGCATCGGTCAGCTCATGGGCCATTATTTTCCGCAAGCGCATGGTCGTAAACCGCGCCCAGCGCGATGCCGATCGCTTCGAGAATAGTTTCTGGTCCGGCGGCGATCTGAGCTCCTTGTATCGGACCGTCGAATCGCGCGGCAAGACTTCCGGCATGGAGAGCATCTTCGAGTTCGGCTTTCGGGAGTTCGCGCGCCTGCGGGCCCAGGGAGGGGTGGCCGCAGACATGTTGCTCGAAGGCTCGCGCCGCGCGATGCGCGTCGCCCTGCTCAAGGAAATCGAGCGACTCGAACAGAGCCTGGCAACACTGGCGACCGTTGGTTCAACCAGTCCGTATGTGGGTCTGTTTGGTACCGTCTGGGGCATCATGAGTGCCTTCAGTTCGCTCGGCAATGTGCAACAGGCGACGCTGGCCATGGTGGCACCGGGCATCGCCGAGGCGCTGATTGCCACGGCGATGGGTCTGTTCGCCGCGATTCCGGCGGTCATCGCCTATAACCGCTACGCCGACCAGGTGAGCCGGCTGGAGCTGCGCTACGACGGCTTCATGGAAGAGCTGTCGACGATTCTGCAGCGCTATGCGGGCCGCAGCCCCGCGGCGGCGGCTGCAGCGGGGCCGGCCGGCAGTGCTGCGCCTGCGGTCGCGGCGGCACCGCCGCGCGCACCCGCGCGAGGAGGCTGACATGGCCGCGATCCACAAGGGCAGACGCCGACTGATGGGCGAGATCAACGTCGTGCCGTATATCGACGTGATGCTGGTGCTGCTGATCATCTTCATGATCACCGCGCCGCTGCTCACTCAGGGCATCAAGGTCGATCTGCCCAAGGCGGCGGCCGAGCCGATCGAGGCCAGGCCCAATGAGCCGCCGCTGGTGCTGTCGATCGATGCGCAGGGGCGGCTGTACCTCAATGTCGGGGCCAGTCCGAAGCAGCCGATCAGCGAGCAGACCCTGCTCGTGCGTGCCACGGCGGCCCTGCGCCGAGCGCCAGAGCGAGCGGTGCTGGTCAACGGCGATCAAGCGGTCAGCTATGGACGCGTGGTGCAGGCCATGGTGCTGCTGCAGCAGGCCGGCGCCCGCAAGGTCGGCTTCCAAACCGACCTGCCGCCGCGCAAGGCCACCACCACGCCATGAGCGAGCGCCGCAGCGATCGCGTTGTCTCGGTAATTCTCTCGATCCTGATTCACGCTGCGATCGTCGGGGCACTGTTATGGGGATGGTGGCAGTATCGGGCTCCAAAGCCTGCGCCGCAGACGCTGGCGAT
This sequence comes from Steroidobacteraceae bacterium, assembly GCA_035605115.1. GTDB lineage: Bacteria > Pseudomonadota > Gammaproteobacteria > Steroidobacterales > Steroidobacteraceae > FEN-1191. The sequence continues at coordinate 41,798 of DATNHF010000038.1, forward strand.
CGAAGCGAACGTGGTGCACGAGCAGCCCCAGAGTGCCGCCCCCGCACCACCGGCGCCGCCGAGCCCGCCGGCAGTCGATACGCAGGCGGAACAGAAGGCCGCGGAGCAGAAGGCGGCGGAACAGAAGGCGGCGGAACAGAAGGCCGAGCAGCTCAAGCGCGAACAGGCCGAAAAGGACGCGGCCGACAAGGCCGAGGCGGAGCGCCAGGCCCGGGCGGAAGCCGAGCGTAAAGCCGTCGCCGAGGCTGCTGCCAAGGCCGAGGCGGAGGCCCAGGCCAAAGCGGCGGCGGAGGCAAAGGCGAAAGCCGACGCCGCGGCCAAGGTCGAAGCCGATCGCAAGGCACAACAGCTGGCGCAGCAACGCAAGGCCGAGCAGGAGCGCGCGCAGCGCGAGGCGGATTTACGTGCACAGCTGCAGGTCGAGGAGCATCTGGATGCCGCGCGCAGCAACGGCGCGCTGGCGCAATATCAGGCCATGATTGCCGCTCGCATCGAGCGGGCCTGGATTCGCCCTCCGAGCGCGCACGCCGGCATCAGCTGTCGGGTCAATATCACCCAGGTGCCGGGCGGAGTGGTCACCGCGGTCCAGGTGGGCAGCTGCAACGGCGATGAAGCGGTGCGGCAGTCGATCGCCGATGCCGCCTACCGCGCCTCGCCGCTACCGGCGCCATCCGATCCGGCCTTGTTCGACCGCGATGTGGTTGTTACCTTCGCACCCCATGACTAGACATCCATCACCGCGACGCTCGCGCACGCCACCCGGGCCGCTTGGCACCGTCGGCGCCGCGCTGCTGGCCAGCGCTGCGACGCTGTCGTTTTGGGGACTCGCGGCCATGCCGGCGCGAGCGGAGTTGCAGGTCAATGTCACGCAGGGCGTGACCGATCCGATTCCGATCGCGATCGTGCCGTTTGCGCGCGCCGTGCCGGCGGACGGCGGATTGGATCTGGCCGGCGTGGTGCAGCACGATCTCGAGAGCAGCGGTCGGTTTCGCGCGATGCAGCGCCGCGACATGCTCTCGACGCCCACTCGAGCGGCGGAGGTCCAGAGCGCCGACTGGAAGGCCGCAGGCAACGACTACGTACTCGTGGGCCGCGTGACGGCGCCCACTGGCAGCGAGATCGATGTCGAGTGCGATCTGCTCAACACCTTGACGGGGCAGCGAATCGGCGGCAAGCGGTTCGTGGCAACGGGCGCCAGCCTGCGCAACGCCGCGCACATGGTCAGCGATTTCGTCTATGAGTCGATCCTGGGTGTGCGAGGTGCGTTTGCCACGCGCATTGCCTATATCGCAGTGCAGGGCCAGGCACCGACTCAGCACTTCCAGCTCATCGTCGCCGACTCCGATGGTGAGTCGCCCAAGGTAATTCTCGAATCGAACCAGCCGATCATGTCGCCGGCCTGGTCGCCCGACGATCAATGGCTCGCCTACGTCTCGTTCGAGAATCGGCTGTCGGGGGTCTACATTCAGCGCGTGCGCACCGGCGAGCGACGGCTGGTCTCGCAGCGCGTGGGCGTCAACGGCGCGCCGGCGTTCTCACCCGATGGCACGCGCCTGGCGCTTACGCTTTCGGGCAGCGGCGGCAATCTCGATATCTGGTTGCTTGAGCTATCGACGCAGGCGCTGACGCGACTGACGGACGATCCGGCCGTGGACACCGAGCCGAGCTGGAGTCCTGACGGCAAGAGCATCTATTTCACGTCCGACCGCGCCGGCGGGCCGCAGATTTACAAGCTCGATATCGCCAATCCCAGACGTGTGCAGCGTATCAGCTTCGGCTCCGGCTACGACGCCCGGCCGCGGGTATCGCCCGACGGCACCAAGCTCGCCGTCGTGACGCGCGAGGGGGGCAACTATCGCATCGCCGTGCAGGATCTCGCCTCCGGTACGGTCAGCGTGCTCTCGCGCGGCAGCCTCGATGAATCGCCGAGCTTTGCGCCCAATGGCGCCACGATCATCTACGCCGGGCGCGAGGGCTCGGTGGGAACGCTGCAGACCGTATCGGTGGACGGTCAGGTGACGCAACGTCTGACGTCGAGTCAGGGGGAGTTGCGAGAGCCGGCCTGGGAGCCGTTCCAGCGCTAAGGCGTCACGTCAAACAGTTCGGCCGTATCACGGTATAGTAATCGGGTGGCGACCGCGACGGCGCCACGCAATGCGGAGTCAAGCTATGCATAAGAGCGTTTTGATCTGGGCCGCCGTCATGGGCGCTGTGCTGCTCGCGGGCTGCAGCAGCCATAAACCTCGTCCGACGACGAGCACCGCCGGTACCTCGGTGCCGGCCGATCAGTCGCAGACCTCGGGCGCCGACACCTCGGGCGCCTATGGCGCGGCGATCGCCAATGGCTCCGGTGAGGGCGTCGCCGGCCCGAGCGCGGGGCAGCTGAAGAACCGCACCGTCTACTTCGACTTCGACAGCAGCGAGATCCGATCCGATTACACGAGCCTGATTGCTGCGCATGCCCGATATCTGGCCTCCAATGCGAGCATTCGGGTCCGGATCGAGGGCAACACCGATGAACGCGGCTCGCGCGAGTACAACATCGGGCTGGGCGAGCGCCGCGCACAGGCAGTGCGACGGGCGCTGCTGCTGCAGGGCGTGGCCGAGTCGCAGATCACGACCGTCAGCTACGGTGAAGAGCGACCTGCGGTCACGGGCCATACCGAAGAGGCATGGTCGCGCAACCGGCGCGCCGAAATCGTTTATCTGAACTGAAGGGCCGCGGATGTCGCCGCAGGTTCGTCAATGGCTGGTACTGGTCTGCTGCGCGGTGGCGCTGGCCGGCTGTGAGACCACCTCCGGTGAACCCGATCCGACCCAGGTCAAGATCAACGATATCGACGAACGGCTCGGGCGCGTCGAACGTGTGGTCAGCAATCAGAGCCTGCTGACGCTGTCGCAACGCATCGATGTGCTGGAGGCGCAGCTGCGCGAGCTGCGTGGCACGGTCGAGGAGCTGCAGAACAGCAACGAAGCGCTGCGCAAGCAGCAGCGCGACCTCTATGCAGACCTCGATCGGCGCATCAAGGCGCTCGAAACGGTGCTCAAGGGTGGCAACGCCGCCGGATTGGGCAGCGGCAGCGCCGGCCTGGTGGCGGCGCCTGTGGGACCGGCGGGCGCCACCGGGATGCCGGCGACTGGGGATGAGCAGGCTGCCTACAATCACGCCTTCGATGCGCTCAAGGCCTCCGACTACAGCGCCGCCATCGCGCAATTTCGCGAGTTCCTGCGTTTGTATCCGCACAGCGCCCTGGCCGACAATGCGCAGTACTGGCTCGGCGAGGGCTACTACGTGACGCGCGATTACGACAATGCCATCGCCGCCTTTCGCGCGGTCGGCGAGCAGTATCCGCAGTCGCGCAAGGCGCCCGATGCATTGCTGAAGGTGGGCTACGCCCAGTACGAGCTCAAGCACATGGCCGAGGCGCGCACGACGCTGAGCCAGGTGGTGCAGCGTTATCCCGGAACCGAAGCGGCGAAACTGGCCGCCGACCGGCTGATGAAGATTCCGCCGGACGCCCCTTAGGCCCCGGCGCGCGATGCGCGCGGATATAGCGTGCTGCGGCTCAAGCTCACCGAGATTTTTTACTCCCTGCAGGGCGAAGCGGATACGGTCGGTATACCGACCGTGTTCGTGCGCCTGACCGGCTGTCCGCTGCGCTGTCAATACTGCGACACCGCCTATGCATTCCATGGTGGCGACTGGTGGCAGCTCGATGCGATTGTCGCGCGGGTACATGAGCTCGGCGGCCGCTACGTGTGTGTGACCGGCGGCGAGCCGCTGGCGCAAAAACCTTGTCATGAGCTGCTGCGCATGTTGGCCGACGCAGGCTGTCGGGTTTCGCTCGAGACCAGCGGCGCCATGCCGATCGATGCGGTGGATGCGCGCGTGGTGCGGGTCGTCGACGTGAAGACCCCTGGATCGGGCGAAGAACACCGCAATCGCTACGACCAGCTGGCGCTGCTGCGCCCGGAGGAACAGATCAAATTCGTCATCTGCGATCGCGCCGACTACGATTGGAGTCGCGCGACGCTCGAACGTCTCGAGCTCTGCGAGCGCTGCGGTGTGCTGTTCTCGCCGAGCCACGAGCAGTTGCCGGCGGGGCAGCTGGCCGACTGGATCCTGGCCGACCGACTGCCGGTGCGGCTGCAGATTCAACTGCACAAATACCTCTGGGGCAATGAGCCCGGACGCTGAAGCACCGATCCGAGCCGTCGTGCTGCTCTCGGGCGGGCTGGATTCATCGACCGCGCTCGCGTGGGCTCGCCTGCAGGGATTCGAACCGTATGCGCTGTCGGTGAGTTATGGGCAGCGTCATCAGTCCGAGCTCGAGGCCGCCGCACGCGTGGCTCGGAGCCAGGGCGCACGTGAGCATCGCATCATGCAGGTCGATCTCGCCGGCATCGGCGGCTCGGCACTGACCGACTGGAGCATCCCGCTGCCCGAGCGTGCGAGCGCCGGTATTCCGATCAGCTACGTCCCGGCGCGCAACACACTATTGCTGGCATTGGCGCTGGGTTGGGCGGAGGTGCTTGGCGCCCGGGATCTCGTCATTGGCGTCAATGCAATCGACTTCTCCGGCTATCCCGACTGCCGTCCCGAGTTCATCCGCAGCTTCGAGGCGCTGGCGGCCCTTGCGACCAAGGCTGGCGTCGAGGGCGGCCGCTTCAAGGTCCATGCGCCGTTGATCGCCATGAGCAAGGCGCAGATCATCCGCAGCGGCTTGCAGTGGGGAGTGGACTACGCCATGACCGTATCGTGCTACCAGGCCGAGAGTGACGGCCGCGCCTGCGGGCGGTGCGATTCGTGCCGACTGCGACGCGAGGGATTTGCCGCGGCGGGCGTCGAGGATCCGACGCGCTACCGCTGACCCTGTGCCGCCTGGTGCTCTTTTCGGTATCATGCGCGGCCCCGCGGGTCGGTAGCTCAGTCGGTAGAGCAGCGCCCTTTTAAGGCGTTGGTCGTGGGTTCGAGCCCCACCCGACCCACCACTGAGCGCTCGCGAGTCGCTTCGAGTGTCGGTTCGCTCCCATCCTGGCGGCCGTGGGCGAGTTAGACTAGACCATCGTCGCCTAGAGCATCGTCGCCCGGGAGCCACGCTGTGGTCGAGCCGCCGTCCGCACCGGTACATGAGCCACGGAGTTTGCGCGGCGATTATTCCCGGGCCGCGGCGGACTACAGCGTCGAACAGCGATGGCACGATTATTCGAACGAAGAGCACGCGCTATGGGCACAGCTCTACGCCCGTCAGATCGATCTGATTGAACGTTACGCGGCGCCGGAATTTCTGCAGGGCGTGCGGGCGCTGGGCGCCTCGAGCACGCGCATCCCGCGCTTCGAGGACGCCAACCGCGTACTGGCTGGCGGCACCGGTTGGCGCATAGTGGCCGTGCCGGGGCTGATTCCGGAGCAGAACTTCTTCGCCCACCTGGCAGACCGGCGCTTCCCGGTTACGGTCTGGATCCGCCGCCGCGATGAGCTCGATTATCTGGTCGAGCCGGATGTGTTCCATGATTTCTTCGGCCATGTGCCGCTGCTGACGATTCCGGCCTTTGCGCGCTTCATGCAGGCCTATGGCGAGGCCGGGCCGAAGGCGCTCGCCATACCGGGCGCGCTGAGCATGTTGTCACGCCTCTATTGGTACATGGTGGAGTTCGGGCTGATCAGCACGGCTGCGGGACTGCGCGTGTATGGCGCTGGAATTCTCTCCTCCAAGGGTGAGACGGTCTACAGCATCGAGAGTGCGCAGCCGCGTCGCTGGCGATTCGATCTGCTGCGCGTCATGCGCACGGAATATCGCATCGATGCGTTTCAACAAAGCTATTTCGTCCTCGACAGTTTCGAGCAACTTTTCCAGGCTTGCTACGACACCGATTTTGCGCCGCTCTATCGACTCTATGCGGGGCAGCCGCCGCTGGCGGCCGATGCGGCATTGCCCGGGGATCTGCCGGTTACGGCGGCGGTGTAGAGATTGCCGGACCTGTAACGGCTGCCGTCATTGGTGGCGCGCTGCGAGTTCGACTGCGCAAAAAAATAGGCGCATCGCCGGGAAGTGGCCGCAATGCGCCTAATATCGCAGTTCGGACAGTTTGACGGCTCGACAGGGAGGGATAACCGTCAACATTCATTTGTCCGCTGCGGGCCAGTGGACAGTACTAAGCAGCCGGCGTGCCAGGCAAGCTCGATTGCGCACATTGCGCGCGCGGTTTAACCGCCGATATGCCAACAATCAGCGACTTAGCCTGTCCTATAGGACAGGGCTTACAGGGCATTCAGTGTTCCGGAAGGCCGGCGAGCGCGCAGCGTTCACACGCGCTGCGGCGCTTGGGCGAAGCTTGCCTGCGCACGCTTGCCGCTTTCGAGCGCGAGCATCGCGCAGACTTTGCGCTATGGCCGCCATCACGGCGTGGCATAGCGACTGCTGCGTCCCGATCCGTGAGTGAATCGGTGAGTGAATTGACAGGAGCATGGCGATGAATTGGGACCGAATACAAGCCGAGTGGACGCAGTTCAAGGGCCGCGCCAAACAGCGCTGGGGCAAGCTGACCCTTGATGATCTCGAGTCTTCCGCGGGGCAGCGCGAGGTGCTGGCCGGCAGGCTCATGGAGGCTTACGCGCTTTCCAAGCAGGATGCCGAACGGCAGATCGGTGAGTGGCAGCGCAGTCTCGATGCCGCGGATGCCACACGCGCGAGCGTGGTCACTGATCGCTCCGGCGCCGTTGTACCACCGCGCTGATCAGACCGTTGATCGGCAGCTCGCCGATGAATTCACGGTAACGCGCGCTCGGAGCAGCGCCCGTGCCGCGGCGACTGCGGTGCGCCCTTATGGCATTCTCGAGTTCCGGTCGGGTTCCGGCCGAGGCTGAATGCTCGCATCCGTGCCGAAGCAAATCAAACGTACCCCTTGCAGGCGAGGCGTTGGCGTCGCAAAAGGTGAAGTAGAAGCCATCCCTGGCAACTACTCCCTCCCTGATTCTGGATCCGGCGCAAAGGCTGTGAAAGCCAATTGAATGCGCGTCGGCTAAGCAGGCGAATTATATTCGCCTTCGGGGATATTTGCGCGTGATTGCTGCTTTGCTTGCGCACTTGAGCTGATTATCATTCGCACATACGCGGGTAACGAAAGCCCCGAGCCGTCGCACCGAAGCGCTGCCTCAAGTTTCGCTTCGCAACATGTAGCCGACGCTCGGTACGGTACTCAACCAGCGCGGTTGCTCGGAGTTGTCGCCGATTTTCTGCCGCAAGCGATGCACCAGCTGCTTGAGCAGCTGCCGGTCGCCGCCGCCGCGATGGCCCCACACATGCACCAGCAGCCGATCGGTGTGCACGACCTGTCCAGCGTTTGCCAGCAGCAGCTGCAGTAGTCTGGATTCCAACGGTGTAATTCGAATGGCGCGAGCGCCGATGTGCAGTGTCAATAAGTCGGTATCGAGCACCAGGTCCCCGACTCGCGTCTGCGTGCTGCCCTCGTGCCCTGCGCGGCGCAACAGCGCTTTGACGCGCGCCACGAGCGTGCGCGGGCTGAAGGGCTTGTTGAGGTAATCGTCGGCACCAAGCTCGAGTGCGCGCACCAGATCGGACTCTTCGCCGCGCACGGTGAGCATCATGATGGGTAAGCGGCTCTCTTTGCGCATCAGACCGCACAGCTCGAATCCCGAGCCACCGGGAAGATTGATGTCGAGAATCGCCAGATCGGGTTGCTCGGTACGAAAAGTACTCACGGCGGTGCCGAAGCTGTTGGCCGAAACGATCGGAAAGCCCGCCTGGCGCAGTGCGAAACCCACCACGGCCAGCATGTCGGCATCGTCATCGACCAACAGCAGTTTCAATCCTCAGCTCCCCGTGTCTTGCGGTAAGCTCAACGTAAAGCGGGTACGTTGCGCAGCCGTGCGCGTAACTCGTATCGAGCCGCCGTGCCGCTCGACGATCGACTTGACGATCCACAATCCCAGGCCGAGTCCCGGTGCGTCCGGCTCGGTCTCGGCGCCGCGCTGGAAACGCTCGAAAATGACGCCGGAACTGCCGGCCGGTATCCCCTGACCTTCATCTTCGACCCAGACCTCGATCTGCGCTTCGACGCGCTGTGCGCCGATACGGATAGTACTGTGCTCCGGCGAGAACTTGGCGGCATTTGCCAGCAGGTTCACAAATACCTGCGCCAGCCGCGGCGCATCGCCACGCACCACAGCCGCGACCCCCTCCGCGTCGATCTCGAGATGCAATTGGCGTTGCTGCAGCAGTGGGGCGATCAGATCGTTGGCGTCGGCGATGACCTCGGACAACTCGACCGGCTGCTGGCGGATCGAGAGCTGACCGGCCTCAATGCGCACGCTTTCGAGCAGATTGTCGATGAGTCGCATGAGTCGTAAGACTCCGCGCTCGAGATTGGCGATGAGTTCCCGCTGCGCCTCGACCGGCATGGCTCCGAGGCCGTCTCGCAGCAACTCGGTCGAGGCCAGCTGCGCCGCAAGAGGCGTGCGAAACTCATGCGAGATATTTCCGAGCACGCTGTCGCGCGCGCGCCGAGCGGCTTCGAGATCGGTCTCATCGCGCAGGATCTGCACCTGTACGCCGTGGATTGGAGGAGCGCTCTGGATGATCGTCGAGCGCGTGCCGCCATCGCCTGTGCAGAGTATTTCGCGCGCGCTCGCCTGTGGAACTTGACGTGCGGCGAGGATCGGACAGTGGCGCTCGCAGGGTCGCTCGCCCTCTACGGGCTGGGGCTGCAGGACGTCGCCACAGAAACGGCCGATGATCTCGCTCGCTGGCCGTTCGAGCAATCGGGCTACCTGGCCGTTGGCATAGCGGATGCGGCGCTCCTGGTCCACGGCATACACACCCTCGACCACACCGTTCAACACCGCCTGCGCTTCGGCCTCGCGCCGACGCAGTGCCTCGGTCAAGTCGATGAGATTGGCCCGCATCGCGTCCATGGCGCGTGCCAAGGCACCGACCTCCATCGGTGCCACGGCCGGCATGGCCGCGGAAAAATCGCCGCGGCCGATGCGTTCGGCCAGATCGCGCAGTGCCACCACGGGTCTGGCGAGCCAGCGTCCATACAGCACGCCGATGACCCCGGCGATGGCCGCAACGATCAGAGCCGTAGTCGCCAGAATCCAATCGAAGCTGCGAGACGCGGCCAGTGGCTCGGCACCGCTCAGGCGCGCATCGAGCAATCCCACGACTTCGCCGGTCTGCGCTGCAATCAGCAGACTCGCGGCATAAACCTTGCCGTGCTCGAGCACTGCGGCGGCGGCACTGCCACCATTGGCCAGGGCCTGCGTGTGCAGCGGCGTGAGTTCCTGCTCCGGGGGGGCATGATAGGTGGAGAAATTCACCACCTCGAGTTTGGTCCCCACCTGACTGCCCAGGCGCGCCAGCAAGGCCGGTGTGGTCAGCCGCAGCGTGACAGCTCGAATATCCGTACCCGGGAGCGATGCGGCAGCGCCCCAAATGAGCGCCTCGCCGCTCTTCGGCGCGACCACGAATCGCTCGCCCTGCTCCTCGATAGCGGTTGTGATCTCCGACCATTCGACCGGCGGCCCGGATTGCGCCACGAGGATCCCACCGCGCAGCACGGCGGCGATATCCGTGCCGGTCGTCTCGGCGAAACGCTGCAGGAAAGGCTCGAGACCCGTGCTGTCCTCGCTCGCGAGCAGTCGTTGCAGGGTCGGCCGCTCGGCCAGCACCCGTGCGTCGCTCAAAGCGTCTTCACCGACCCGCCGCAGCAGTTCGCGCCCCGAGGCCACCGCCAGCTGCGCGCGCACCAGTGCCTGCTGCTGAACCAGGCGGTTGAGCAGCACGGCGCAAGCAGCGGCAATGGCTGCCACGGCCACCAGGACGATGAATACGCTGCCGCCGCCGAGCCAGGAAGCAAGCCCCACTTGCGGGCGCGCGTCGCCCGCTTGTGGCTTCGAGGGAAGGGTCGTGTTCAAGGCGCTGTGAGCCTAATCTGAGCGCGCGCCGCTCGCCAGCGGCCGGCCGGGACGTCCATTGGCATGCATCCTACCCTTGGCGGGGCATCGCTACGCGCGGCGCGGACTGCCGCAGCTCCAGCAACGCCTTGGCGATCAATGTGACCAACGCCAACATTGCCAGGATCGAGGCCGAGGCGAACGCACCGGTGTAGTTGTATTCGTTGTGCAGGATCTCGATGTGCAGCGGCAGGGTGTTCGTCAGCCCGCGAATGTGACCGGATACCACAGATACGGCGCCGAATTCACCCATGGCGCGCGCGTTGCAGAGCAGCACCCCGGACAGCAGTCCCCAGCGAATATTGGGCAGCGTCACCAGCCGGAAAGTCTGCCAGCCGCTGGCGCCGAGTGACAGGGCGGTCTGTTCCTCGTCGTTGCCCTGGGTCTGCATCAGCGGGATCAGTTCGCGCGCCACGAACGGCAGCGTGACGAAGGTTGTGGCCAGAATGATGCCGGGCACTGCAAAAATGATGTGGATGTCGTGCGCCGTCAGCCACGGCCCGAACCAGCCGTTGGCGCCGAAAATCAGCACATAGATCAAGCCGGAGATCACGGGCGAAACGGCGAACGGCAAATCAATCACGGTGACCAGCGCGTTCTTGCCGCGAAACTCGAATTTGGCGATGGCCCAGGCGGCAGCCACACCGAACACGAGATTCAGCGGCACCGTGACCGCCGCGGTCAGCAGCGTCAGGCGCATCGCCGCCAGCGCATAGGGATCGAGCAGCGAGTGCAGATACGCCCCGATGCCTTTGCTGAAGCCTTCGACGAACACCACCACCAGCGGCAATGCCAGCAGTCCGATCAGGTATAGCAGCGCGATTGCAAGCAGCGCGTAGCGGCCAAGCTCTTCGGGAATGCGCGACTGCCGGATCATCGACTGTACCGCCGCTTTTGCGCCCACAGCTGCAGGCCGTTGATGCCGAGCATGAGTGCAAACGAGGCCACCAGCATGACCACCGCGATCGCGGTGGCCTGCGCGTATTGATATTGCTCGAGCTTGGTCATGATCATCAACGGCGTGATTTCCGATACCTTCGGAATGTTCCCGGCAATGAAAATAACCGAGCCGTATTCGCCGATCGCGCGCGAGAACCCGAGCGCGGTGCCGGTCAGCAGCGTGGGCCAGATCGAAGGCAGCACGACCCACAGCAAGGTTTGACGTTTGGAGGCGCCGAGGCTCTCGGCGGCGCGCTCGACTTCCCGGTCGAGGTCACCGAGAACCGGCTGCAAGGTTCGTACGATGAACGGCAGGCTCACGAACGCCAGTGCAACCACTATCCCCAAGCGCGTATAGGCCACGGTGATGCCGAGCGGCGCGAGCAGCCGGCCGATCCAGCCGTTGGGCGCGTACAGGGCTGTCAGGGCGATGCCGGCGACCGCCGTGGGCAGAGCGAACGGCAGATCGATCATGGCGTCAAACAACCGCCGCCCCGGAAAGCGCAGGCGCGTCAGTGCCCAGGCGATGATGAGGCCGAATACGGCATTGATCGCAGCGGCCACGAGCGATGCGCCAAAGCTCAGTTCCAGCGATGCCAGCACGCGCGGTGTCGTAACGACCTGCCAGAACTTGCGGGGCCCGAGCTCAGCGGCGCGCAGGAAGGCCGCGGACAGCGGTAGCAGCACGATGAGCGAGACGTAGGCTACGGTGTAGCCGAGCGTCAGACCGAAGCCCGGCAACAGGCGAAATTTACGCGGCGCCGAGCGCGCAGCCGCGGCGGCCGATGTCGGTGCCAGCGCGCGATCGTTCATGGCTTCACTGACCATAAATCTGATCGAACGTGCCGCCATCGTCGAAATGCTGCGCCTGCGCCCGGTCCCAGCCGCCGAATTGCGCGTCGATCGTGACCAATTTCACGGGCGGGAACTGCGCTGCGTACCGGGCGGCGACTTGCGGATCGCGCGGCCGGTAGAAATTCTGGGCAATGATCTCCTGGCCCTCTGTGGTATAGAGAAACTTCAAGTACGCTTCGGCCACCTGGCGCGTGCCGCGACGGTCGACGACCTGGTCGACCACGGTCACTGGCGGTTCGGCCAGGATACTCACTGAGGGCATGATCAGCTCGAGCTTGTCGGGCCCTAGCTGCTTCTTCGCCAGCAGTGCCTCGTTTTCCCACGCCAGCAGTACATCGCCGATGCCGCGGTCGACGAAGGTGATCGTGGCGCCGCGCGCTCCTGAATCGAGCACCGGAACGTGTTGATAGAGCTTGTCAACGAACGCCATCGCACTCGCATCGGTGCCGCCCGGCTGCCGCAGAGCCCAGGCCCAGGCAGCCAGATAATTCCAGCGCGCCCCACTCGAGCTCTTTGGGTTCGGAGTGATCACGCTGACCCCAGGGCGGATCAGATCGCCCCAATCGCGAATGTTCTTCGGATTACCCCGGCGCACCAGAAATACGACGGTCGAGGTATAAGGTGCGCTGTTGTCCGGCAGGCGGGTCGCCCAGTTCGCGGGAATCAACTTGCCCTGCTTGTAGAGCGCGTTCACATCGTAAGCCAGGCCCAGTGTGGCGACGTCGGCTTGCAGTCCGTCGATGATGGCGCGCGCCTGCTTGCCGGAGCCGCCATGACTTTGCCGGATCTCAACCTGCTGGCCCGATTGCGCCAGCCAGCGTGCGGCGAATGTCTTGTTCACGGCCTCATAGAGCTCGCGGGTCGGATCATAGGACGCATTGAGTAGCGTCACCGGCGCGGCGCCTGCGAGCGCCACTGCACGTGAAAGCGGTCCCGCCCCGAGGATCAGCAGTGTGAGAAACGAGCGACGCGAGGCTGAATGCATCGGCGCTAGGAGCCCAGCCAGACATCCTGAGCCGTGCCATCGAACAGCGACTCGACGCCGCTCAGACGGCTCGGCACGCCGGCCGCAAGCCCGCTGCACGAGATCAGCACCGCGCACTGAGCCCCCGCGCAGAATAGTGGCTGAAACTCCCGATGCAGCAACTGCTCGAGCTCCTGAGGCGAACCATCGAGGCCCAGCACCACCAGCAGTGGCTCGGTGGCAGCGGCCAGATGCGCAACCCAGCCGCTGAGTTCGCCGATCTGCACGTCGGTGCGGATGTCGAGACCGTGATTTTGCTGTAATTCGGCGCGTGCATCGAGCAGGCGTCGAAACGAGCTGGTGACTTCAGCACGCGGCGCCGCCGGGCTCTGTACGCTGACAAAAGTAGCCTCCGCGTGCAGATGGCGCATGACGCTTGCGACCAGCCCCAAGGTTGCGGCGCGCGCAGCATCGCTGCTGCAGTAGATCAGCATTCGGCGCGGCAGGGCGGAGCTCTGGGGAAGGCACAAAAACCGCCGGCGACCCTGCGCTGCCGCGCTGGCGATCTGCTGGATCGAGTCGCTGCCTAAGCCGATGACCGCGACGCCGGTCTGCGCCGCATCGCGCTCGGCGCTGTCGAGCGCGCCGAGCACCGGCGCCTGCATGCTTTGCACCAGCTGCACCAGCAGCGGCGCCTGCCGCAAGTTAGCCGCGGTGCGCGCATCGGTACTCAAAATGCGAAGACTCGCGATCGGGGTCGGCAGTACGTGGAAGCGGCGGATGCCGAGCGTCACGCGCTTGCCGGGTGCGAGCGGCAGCTGGCTCTGCTCGCTGTTGGTTCGGGCCACATCGATGATCAGCGGCTGCTCGCTGGCCGCATGGCCTTGCGCGACGGCTGAGCGCACCGCGCTGTGCGGTGCGAGCTCAACCCGCAAGCGCTCGAGCACGCCGCCGAAGTCCACCGACAGCACATGCCCGTCGGCGAGCGCACTGCTGCGAAGCCGCTCGCCATCTTCGGCAACCTCGATGTCCTCCGGGCGCACGACCGTCACGGCCTCATCGCCCGCGCCAGCGGACCTGAGGCTCTCGCCGCCGGCGATAAATCGCGCGCTCAGCCGCAGTCCCTCGCTGCCGCGCTCGCCGAGTAGTAGATTCGCCGCCCCCAGGAAGGTCGCGACGAAACGCGTAGTGGGCCGCCGATAGAGCGTCTCGGCGCGGCCGGTCTCGAGCAGTCGGCCGGCGCGCATGATGCCGATGCGGTCGGCCAGCGCGAAGGCCTCTTCCTGGTCATGCGTGACCAGAATGGTGGTCATGCCGAGACGTCGCTGTACTTGCCGGATCGTCTCGCGCAGTTCCACGCGGATCTTTGCATCGAGCGCCCCGAAGGGCTCATCGAGCAGCAGCACGTGTGGCTCATGAGCCAGTGCCCGGGCGACCGCGACGCGCTGCTGCTGACCACCCGAGAGCTGCCCCGGCAGGCGGTCCGCATAGCCCTCGAGGGCCACCAGTTGCAGCAGGTCGTTGCGCCGCTGCACTCGCTGCCGGCGTTTGATGCCGCGCACGCGCAGCGCAAATTCGACGTTCTGTCCGACCGTCATGTGGCGGAACAACGCATAATGCTGAAACACCAGTCCCACGCCGCGGTCGCGGGCGCGAACGTTGGTCACGTCGCGGCCATGGAATGAGATCCGACCGTGGTCAAGATCGGTCAATCCCGCTGCGATTCGCAGCAGCGTGCTCTTGCCACTGCCGCTCGGTCCCAGCAGCACGAAGAACTCGCCGGTTTCAATCTGCAGCGACGCGTCATTGACGACCGGAGTGCCGCTATAACGCTTGGTGATCTGCTCGAATTTGATCGACATGCGTGCTCCCGCAAGAGTGCGATCGTAAGCTCTCCGGCAGCGGCGAGTCAGTTCCAAGCCGGTTACAAAGCGGTTATTTCTCACGATCTGCGGCAGGATGCTTTGCCTTGTCCAGCGCCATCCGCTAGGCTGCGTTTTGCTGTCATTTCAAGCCTTTATCCATGAAAGTCACGATTTTTGGCTCGGGCTATGTCGGCCTGGTTTCCGCCGCATGTCTGGCCGATGCCGGTAACCACGTCATCTGCGTTGACGTCGATGCGGCTAGAATCGAGCAGCTCAGTTGCGGTGAGGTGCCGATCCATGAGCCGGGGCTCGCGGATCTGATCGGCCGCAATCGGGAAGCCGGCCGCCTGGAGTTCACGAGCGATGAGGCCCGGGGGATCGAACACGGTCTGTTTCAGCTCATCGCCGTGGGCACGCCGCCGGACGAAGACGGCTCGGCCGATCTGCGCCATGTGCTGGCCGTGGCGCGCGCGATCGGCCAGCGGCTCGCCCGCTACACCATCGTCGTGACGAAATCGACCGTCCCGGTCGGCACCGCCGACAAGGTCCGCCGGGAGGTGCAGGCTGCTTTGGCCACTCGGCATCTATCGATCGAGTTCGACGTGGTGGCCAATCCCGAATTCCTCAAAGAGGGCGCCGCCATCGAGGATTTCATGCGGCCCGATCGGGTCGTGGTCGGCACCGACAATCCGCGCACCACGGAGCTCATCAGAGCGCTCTACGAGCCTTTCACGCGCAATCACGACCGGCTCGTGGTCATGGACATCCGCTCGGCCGAGCTGACCAAATATGCCGCCAACGCCATGCTGGCGACCAAGATCAGCTTCATGAACGAGCTGGCCGCGGTCGCTGAGCGCGTCGGTGCCGACATCGAAAAGGTCCGCATCGGCATCGGTTCGGACCCGCGCATCGGCTACAGCTTCATCTACCCGGGGCTGGGGTATGGCGGCTCCTGCTTCCCAAAGGACGTCAAAGCCCTGATTCGCTCGGCATCGCACGTCGGGCATCACGCCGAGTTGCTGATCGCCGTGGAGGCCGTCAATGAACGGCAGAAGACGGTGCTGATCGCTAAGCTTCGCGCCCATTTCGCCGATCGACTCGCCGGCAAGACCTTCGCGCTCTGGGGTCTGGCCTTCAAGCCGAACACCGACGACATGCGCGAGGCTCCAAGCCGCGTCATCATCGATGCGCTGCTGCAGGCGGGGGCAAGCGTGCGCGCCTATGATCCGGTCGCGACCAACGAGGCGCGCCGCATCTACGCGCTGCATTCTGACGCGAGCCGACTGATCTTTTGCAAGGGTGCCTACGAAGCCGCGCAGGGGGCCGATGCGCTGCTGATCGCCACCGAGTGGAAGGAATTTCGAAGCCCGGATTTCGATCGGCTCAAGACCCTGCTGCGCGAGCCGCTGATCTTCGACGGCCGAAATCTGTACGACCCTGGGCTCATGGAGCGCATGGGTCTGCAATACTTTGCGGTCGGGCGCGGGCGCGTGCTGCCAGCGCCGGCGCGACTTGGCAGTCTCAAAGCCGAGGACTCATAGTCATGCTCGTACCGGTCATTCTTTCAGGCGGCGCCGGCACGCGCCTGTGGCCACTGTCGCGCGAGCTGTATCCCAAACAGCTGCTGCCGCTGGCGAGCCGCTACACGATGCTGCAAGAAACCGTGCACCGCCTCGCCGGCCTGGAGGCGGCCCCGCCCACGGTGGTGTGCAACGATGCGCATCGGTTCCTCGTAGCCGAGCAATTGCGCGAGATCGGCTGCACGCCACGCGCGATCGTGCTCGAACCCAAGGGACGCAACACGGCACCGGCGATCGCTCTGGCCGCGCACGCCGCGCTGGCCGCGGATGAGGGCGATACACTGCTGCTGGTGTTGCCGGCGGATCACGTGATCCGCAATGTGGCGGCATTTCACCAGGCCATTGAAGTAGCCGGCGCCGCAGCGCGCGGCGGCGCCTTGGCGAGCTTCGGCATCGTGCCGACGTCGCCGGAAACCGGTTACGGTTACATCCGCCGCGGTGCGCTCGAGGGCGGCGCCTATCGCATCGCCGAGTTCGTCGAGAAGCCGGATGCAGCGCGGGCGCAGTCATATCTCGATTCCGGCGAGTACTATTGGAACAGCGGTATGTTCATGTTCCGAGCTCGCCGCTATCTGGAGGAGCTCGAGAAGTTCGCGCCCGACATCGCCTCGATTTGTCGCAGCAGCTTTGCCCGTGCCGCGCGCGATCTGGACTTCACGCGCATCGACGCCGGCGTGTTCGAGTCCTGTCGCAGCGAGTCGATCGACTATGCGGTCATGGAAAAGACCGCCGATGCGGTGGTGGTACCGCTCGATGCCGGATGGAGCGATGTCGGTTCCTGGGCTTCGCTGCATGCGGCCTGCGAGCAGGACGAGCAGGGCAATACATTGCGCGGCGATGTCATGGTCGAGGACACGCACGACAGCTACATCTATTCGGAGAGCCGCCTGGTCGCGACCGTGGGCCTGCGCGATCATGTGGTCGTCGAAACCAAGGATGCGGTACTGGTTGCGCCCAAGGACCGGGTGCAGGAAGTCAAGAAGCTGGTCGCGCGACTCAAGGCTGACCGCCGCTACGAACACGCGCTGCATCGTGAGGTGTTCCGGCCGTGGGGCAGTTACGACAGCATCGACAACGGCCAGCGCTTCCAGGTCAAGCGTCTGGTGGTCAGGCCCGGCGGCGTGCTGTCGCTGCAGATGCACCATCATCGCGCCGAGCACTGGGTGGTCGTATCCGGAACCGCCAGCATTACGCGCGGTGATGAAACTTTCCTGCTCGAGGAGAATCAGTCGACCTACATCCCGATCGGCGTGCGTCACCGGATCGAGAACCCCGGCCGCATTCCGCTGCACATCATCGAGGTGCAGTCGGGGGGCTACCTCGGCGACGATGACATCGTGCGCTACGAGGATCGGTACGGCCGCCAGGGGACCAATACTTAGGATTGCCAGAGGACTGCATGCCCAAGCTTCAATGCTTCAAGGCCTACGACGTTCGTGGCCGCATTCCGGATGAGCTCAATGAGCAGCTGGCCTACCAGATTGGCCAGGCGTACGCGGCGCTGGTGAGACCGAAGCGGGTAGCGGTCGGGCGCGATATCCGCCGATCCAGCAGCGAGCTGCAGTCCGCGCTCATCGGCGGCCTGACCGACTCCGGCGTCGAGGTAGCCGACATCGGCTTGTGCGGCACCGAGGGGGTGTATTTTGCCACCTTTGCACAACAATTCGATGGCGGCATCATGGTCACGGCGAGCCACAACCCGCCCGATTACAACGGCATGAAGTTCGTGCGTGAACAGAGCCGGCCGATCAGCGCTGACACCGGGCTGCAGCTCATGCAGCGGATGATAGAGGATGCGCAGCTGCCGGCTAAGGCGCCGCATCCGGCGTCCGTGCGCAGCATCGATACCAGCGCCAGCTACATTCAGCATCTGCTCGGCTACGTCGATGCGCGCAGGCTCAAGCCGTTCAAGGTAGTCGTCAACGCCGGCAATGGCGGCGCCGGCATGATTGTCGATCAGCTCGAGCCGCATCTGCCGGTGGAGTTCGTGAAAATCAATCATCAGGCCGATGGCAGCTTTCCCAATGGGGTGCCCAACCCCATGCTCGAGCAGAACCGGGCGGTCACGACCGATGCGGTGCGCCGCAGCCGCGCCGATCTGGGGCTCGCCTGGGATGGCGACTATGATCGCTGCTTCTTCTTCGATGAGCAGGGCGGATTCATCGAGGGTTACTACCTGGTCGGCCTGCTGGCGGAGACGTTTTTGCGGCGCCACCGCGGCGCGCGCATCGTGCACGATCCACGCCTGACCTGGAACACGATCGACATCGTGCAGCATTGCGGCGGTTTGCCGGTGCTATGCAAGTCCGGCCACGCATTCATCAAGCAGAAGATGCGAGAAGTCGATGCGGTCTACGGCGGGGAGATGAGTGCGCACCACTACTTCCGGGAATTCTCCTACTGCGACAGCGGTATGATTCCGTGGTTGTTAGTGCTGGCAATCATGAGCGAGTCTGGCAAGACGCTCTCCGAGCTGGTCGGCGAACGGCAGCGACTCTATCCCGCGAGCGGCGAGATCAACCGCGAGATCAGCCCGCAGATGGGCGATACCAAGAGTGTGCTCACACGAACGCAGCAGCATTATCAGGCGCGCGCACGCTCGATGGATTATACCGACGGGCTTTCGATGGAGTTCGATCGCTGGCGATTCAATCTGCGCGGCTCGAATACTGAGCCGCTGGTCAGACTGAACGTCGAATCGCGTGGCGATGCGGCGCTGATGCAGGAGAAGACCGCGGAGCTGCTGCGGCTGCTCGATGGCCCCTGAAGGTGCGAACGCCATCAAGGCGCTGCTGTCCCGGCGGTCCGTGCCGGCATTGCAGCTCTGCGAGCCGGGACCCTCGCAGGCGCAGATCGATCTGGCCATCGATGCCGCGCTCAGCGCACCTGACCATGGCGCACTCAGACCGTTGCGGCTGGTGCTGGTACGCGGGGCGGCACGCGCGAGTCTGTCGGAACTGTTCGTACGCCGCATGAGCGAGCGCCAGCCGGCCAGTCCGGCCGGCAAGATCGACAAGGCGCGCCGCATGCCGTTGAGCGCGCCGCTGGTGATCGCCATCGGCGCCAGAGTGCTCTCGCCACACAAGGTGCCGGAGCTCGAGCAGCTGCTCGCCGTCGGCGCCGGCGTCATGAATCTACTGAACGCTTTTCATGCGCAGGGCTTTGGTGCCATCTGGCTCACGGGCGGCAATGCCTACGATCCGCAGATCGCGCGGACGCTGGGGTGCGATGCCGATGAACGCTGTCTCGGCTTCGTCTATGTCGGCTCGATCGCGGCCGGCGGCAGCGCGCTGCCGGCTCGTCGTCTGGAGCGCGGCAGCGTGGTGCGCGACTGGGGCGGCTGAGAGCTCATGCCCTTTACGGTATCCCATATCGCCGCGGTACTGCCGGCACATCGTGCACTGGCACGCGCACGCGTGTTTTCAGCCGCGGTCATCGGCAGTATGGCGCCGGATTTCGGCATGCTGCTGCCCGGCTCGCTGGCCCGGTGGCAAACGCACAGTTGGCCGGGGCTGTTCACCTTTTGTCTGCCCGTCGGATTGGTCGCCTACGCGCTTACGCTGCTGCTCATCAAGCCCGCCGTGCTCGAGATCGCGCCCGATCGGGCCTATGCACGTCTGTGCGCGGCGGACGCCGCAGCGCCGCGGCGCCCGCTATGGCGCAGCTGGTCTTATGCCGCGCTGGCGATTTTTCTGGGCGCCGTCACGCACCTGGTGTGGGATGCCTTCACCCACGAGGACGCACGCGGTGTGCGCATGTTTCCGGTTCTGGGAGAACTGGGTCCGGAGCTGGAGGGTCATTCGCTGCATCTGTATCGATGGCTGCAATACGGCAGCAGCATTCTGGGACTGCTGGCGGTGGCGGTCGCGGTGTTCGCGTGGTTGCATCATGCACCGCGGGCGCATCCAGCGCGCAGATTGGGCGACATCGAGCGACGCTGCTGGAGCGGTCTGTACTTGCTGCTGCCGGCGCTCGGTGCGGCCCTCGCGGCCTGGCATGTGCGCTCGCCCCATCTGGGCTCGCTGGCGACCGGCTCGCGCCTCGGCATCGTTGCGATTGCAGGCATGCGCGCCAGCGCCGTCTCGCTCGTGCTGGTGAGTCTTTTGTTGCTCCTGCGCCTGCTGCCCTATAGGCGAGCGCCGCGTACATGAGATCCGGTACTGGCGCGAATCCGCCGTCCGATCCCGCGATACCCGCCGTCGCCGCGATCGCTGCCGATAGTCGTACCGAGCGGCTTAATACCAAGGCCGCCGGCATCATCGGACTGGCCGTGATGTGCAGCCGTCTGCTCGGGCTGCTGCGCGAGCAGGTCTGTGCGGCGCTGTTTGGCGGCGGTGGCGCCATGGATGCATTCACCGCGGCGTTCCGCATTCCGAATCTGCTGCGCGACTTATTTGCCGAGGGTGCGTTGTCGACCGCGTTCGTGACCACGTTCAGTAAGACCATTGCACGCGGCGGCGATCACGCCGCGTGGCGGCTCGCCGACAAGGTCGCAACCCTGACGGCCTTGGTGCTCGGCGCGCTGTGCATCGTGGGAATGGTGTACTCGACACAGCTCGTAGCGCTGCTGGCGCCGGGTTTCGAGCCGACCAAGGCCGCGCTCACGGCGCAGCTCACGCGCATCATGTTTCCGTTCATATTGCTGGTTTCGCTGGCCGCGCTGGTCATGGGCATGCTCAATAGCAAGAGCGTGTTCGGCATGCCCGCCATGGCGTCGAGCTTTTTCAATATCGGCTCGATCGTCGGCGGCGTGGTTCTCGGGGCCTGGATCGATCCGCACTTCGGGCCCGGTGCGTTGATCGGACTTGCGGTCGGCACGCTGATCGGGGGCGCGATGCAGCTCGGCGTGCAATTGCCGTTGCTGGCGCGTCTGGGCTACCGATATCGTCCTGATTTTCAGTGGCGCGATACTGGCGTGCGCGCAATCCTCGCGCTCATGGGTCCGTCGGTGATCGCGGCCAGTACCACGCAGGTCAATGTCCTGATCAATTCGATGTTTGCCTCGACGTTGGGCGACGGACCGATCTTCTGGCTTTCGATTGCATTTCGTCTGATGCAACTGCCGCTCGGCCTGTTCGGCGTCGCCCTCGGGACCGTCACATTGCCGCTGCTGTCGCGCTTGGTTGTAGCGCAACGGATGGACGCATTCCGCTCCGAGCTCTCACGCGGCATGCGGCTGGCGTTCCTGTTGACGCTGCCAGCCACGATCGGGCTCATGATACTGGCCGAGCCGATCATCTCGGTGCTGTACCAGCACGGCAAATTCGATGCACGGGAGACCGCGCAGGCAGCTGGCGCGCTGCGATTCTATGCAGTCGGCCTCGGTGGTTATGCCGCGCTCAAAGTGCTGGTGAATGCCTTCTATGCGCTCGATCAACGCAAGACTCCGATGTTCGTGAGCTTCCTGGCCGTGGCGCTGAATCTGCTGTTCAATTGGATATTCACCTTTCGGCTGGGGTGGGGAGTCCGGGGCTTGGCGTTTTCGACCGGTTGCGTCGCGACCTGCAATTTTCTGCTGCTGTACGCCCTCATGCATCGTCACCTGGGAAGTCTCGAATCCCGACGCATGCTCGTGATGCTCGGCAAAGTCGCGATTGCCTCATTCGCTCTGGCTGCACTTTGTGGCGCCTCATCCCATTGGCTGCTCTCTGCCTGGGCCACGCAGCCGTTCTGGGGCAAACTCGGCGAATTGCTTGCGACCGTTGCGGTCGGTGCGGCAGTCTTCGTCGGCGCCAGTGCGTTGTTGCGCGTCGAGGAGCTGGAGGAACTGATCGCCGCGGTCAAACGAAGACTCGAGCGCGGCCGCTGAGCGCTCGGCCCTCGAGGCCGAACTCGCGCCGCCCGTCCGCCGAGCGTCATTACGGGGCACTACTGCAGACGGCTTCGCCCTTGTCGAAGACGATGCGCCAAGTGTTGGCAGCTTCCAGCCGCCAGACGGAGTTGAAGCGGCCGACTTCCTTGCCCTGTACGTACACCGGGCCAGTACTCAGGGCGAGCTTTCCGGATGGCAATACCTGTACGTTGTCGGGCAGCCATGAGAAGGGCGCCGTCGGGTTGGTGAAATAGGGCTTCCAGGCGGCGACAATTTCCGCCGATCCGTGCTCCACGGTGCTGCCACTGAAGAAAATGGCTTCGCTCGCCAGAAAACTCTCGAAACCCTTGAAGTCGCGGTCGGCCATGGTCTTGGCGAAGGCACGCTCGGTCGCGACCACCTGATCGTGCGCGGTAGTGACCTTCCTGCTCATGACGTGATTGCCATGCGGTGAGCCGACGCTGGCGCAGGCTGCGCCCAGGCAGGCGCTGACTGCGAGCGCCAGGCGGCAAACGGCCAGGCGGCGAATTCGGTAAGACATGAGTCAGTACCTCACGCGATTGAGTGGTCTATGGTCGGCGCTCGTCGCCGCATTGTCGACAGCAGTGCTGCAGGCCGCCTTGCGCGGCGTATTCTTACGCGGCATAACGCGAGGGGAGCGGTCATGGCCATATTCAGCGATAAAGTGACGACTGCATTTGAGCTACCCGGGCATCGTGTGGTGGAAAACTGCGGCATCGTCCGCGGCATCATCGTGAGATCCCGCAGCATTCTCGGATCGGTCGGAGCGACGCTGCAGACTCTGTTCGGCGGCAACATCACGCTCTACACCCAGCTGTGCGAGCGTGCGCGCGACGATGCCTATGAGCTGATGCTGTCTCATGCCCGCGAAGTGGGCGGTAATGCCGTCATCGGGGTGCGCTACGATGCCACCGAGATCGGTGCGGGAATCACCGAGGTGCTGGCCTACGGCACCGCGGTGCGGGTCGAGCCCGTGAATCAGGAACTCGCTCAGGGCGGATAGTTGCCTATCCAGGCGCATCGAGGGCGATCTCGGCAAACGGCGGCAGCAACGCCATTCTGTAGGCGGTCGTCAGCGGCACTAGCGCCGCCACCGTACTGCACCCCTACAATCCGGCGAATCTTGCACGGGAGTATTACAACAGCACGCAGGCAGCCAATGCTCGCGATGCCTGCGGAAATGGCGGAAGCTCATTACGCCCGTGATCGTGAACGGGAAGGTCTTCGTCGGCACGCCGAGCGGCGCGCGCTCAGCAGCAATCAGTCACTGTCGAGGAGCGGCGCGCGATGCGCTCGCTGAGGGTCGAGTTGTATTCTGCATTACATGAGAGCGGTAGCGTAACTATTTTATTGGTGGGCGGTACTGGGATCGAACCAGTGACCCCTGCCGTGTGAAGGCAGTGCTCTACCGCTGAGCTAACCGCCCCGCTGTGGGGGCGCAAGTTTAAGCGGCCACTACCGCGTGCGCAACGCCCGGGCCCATGGCAAACACCGTTCGCCGCCGGTAGGATTCGCGGCCCATATGACCGTCGTAACCCGCTTCGCCCCGAGCCCAACTGGCCTGCTGCATATCGGCGGCGTGCGTACGGCATTGTTTTCCTGGCTCTACGCGCGTCACAAGGGCGGCCAATTCATTCTGCGCATCGAGGACACTGACCGGGAAAGGTCCACCGACGAGGCGGTGCAGGTCATCCTTGAGGGCATGCAGTGGTTGGGCCTCGGCGCCGATGAGGGGCCGTATTACCAGACGCACCGTTATGACCGGTATCGGGCGGTTTTGGCGCAGATGCTCGAGCGCGGCGAGGCCTATCGGTGCTACTGCACCCGGGCGGAACTCGATGCGCTGCGTGAGCAGCAACTCGCCCGGCATCAGAAGCCGCGCTACGACGGGCGTTGTCGCACGCGCACGGAGCCGCGCGCCGGCGTCGACCCGGTCATCCGCTTCAAGAACCCGCTCGATGGCCAGGTCGTGGTCGATGACCAGGTGCACGGGCGGGTGATCTTCGAGAACGCAGAGCTCGACGACCTGATCATCGCGCGCTCGGACGGCAATCCGACCTATAACTTTTGCGTGGTCGTCGACGACATGGACATGGGGATCACGCACGTGATCCGCGGCGACGATCACCTGAACAATACACCGCGGCAGATGAACATGTTGCGGGCACTCGGTGCCGCACCGCCCGTATATGCCCACGTGCCGATGATACTCGGTTCGGATGGCGCCAAGCTTTCCAAGCGCCACGGCGCGGTCAGCGTGCTGCAGTATCAGCAGGAGGGGTACCTCCCCGATGCGCTGCTGAATTATCTGGTGCGTCTAGGCTGGTCGCATGGCGACCAGGAAGTCTTCTCGCGAGAGGAGATGATCGCTGCATTTGACATCAAGGATGTCAACAAGGCGGCGTCCGCGTTCAATCCCGACAAGCTGCTGTGGCTGAATCAGCAACATATGATGCGCGCGCCGATGAGCGCGCTGGTGCCGGCCCTGCGCATGCAGTTGACGGAGCTCGGGGTTACGGCAGCGGATGAGCGACAACTTCAGGGCGTGATAAGCGCGCAGCGCGAGCGGGCCAAGACCCTGAAAGAGATGGCTCAGAACAGCCTGTTTTTCTTTCGCGATTTCGATGCGTTTGACGACAAAGCAGCGCAGAAACACCTCACGGCGGCGGCCGCACCGCTGCTGCAGGCGTTGGCGGCAGGGTTTGCTACATTGGGCGTTTGGTCAGCCGGTACCATTCACGAGCTCCTCGACGCGGTCGCGCAGGCTCATGGCGTCAGTCTGGGCAAAGTGGCTCAGCCGTTGCGCGTTGCCGTTTCTGGCGGCGCGGTATCCCCGCCGATCGACGTCACGGTCGCGTTGCTTGGCGCAGAGGTGGTCAGCAGACGCATCCAGCACGCGTTGCGCTATATCGCCGAGGTCTAGATCAGGCGCCTGAGGTGATCGCATCACCGCTGATTTCGCAGATATTTTGCCGCTCTCTCGGGTCTTAGAAAATAAGCTGGTTAAATATATAATGATATGAAACTGCAAAGCTCGTTCAGGACAATCAGCACCTGTCTGCTTCTCTTGCTGACAGCCTGCGCAACCTCGAAAGGGCCCTCGGCGCTGGGGCCGTGCCAGCAGCAGGGGAACGCGCCTTTCACCCTCAACGGCCAGGGCAGCTACAAGGATCTGCCCGCCTGCGAGGCGGCGATCGCGCCGCCACCGGCGGGGCGGAGCGCCAGCGGTAGCTGCGTGACCGCCGTCACCGAGTCGGTCAGCGGCGCCACAGTAACGCCAGGATGCGGCACGCTCATCGATCACGCCGGCAATAAGTGGACGGTGAGCACCAGCGGTGTCATCTACGAGAACGGTAGTGCGGCCGGCTACTCGGCGAACGTGCAGCTGCTGCTGTACTACGGCGCGGTCATTTATCAGGCGAACAAGGCTGGCGGCTGGGGGAGCTGGAACAACGCCTGGGTCGCCTCCAAGGATCCGCGGCCGCCGGCGCCGACGTCGAGCAGCTCGTCGAGCTCGTCCTCGGGCAGTGGCGCATCCGGTTCGTCCAAATCGAGCAGCAGCGGCAGCCAGGACTTCGGCATCAAGCGTTGCAGCAGTCGCACCTGCGATCTTACGGGCAAGCAAGTCACGCTCTCGATCGCGGACTTCTCCGGTCTCGAGACCGGTGTGTCGAAGCGCTGGCTGGGGTTTGCTAACGCAGGCCCCGCATTCTGGCAGAAGGTAAAGGCCGCAGGCTTCAACGCCGCGCGCATTCCACTGAATGCATCGAATTGGACAGGAGCGTGCGACGGCGGCTCAGGGCAGGCTGCCTCCTACTACCAGGCCATCGTCCAGAAAACGATCTCGGATGCCACACTCGCCGGTCTTTATGTGCTGGCAGACCTGCACTGGTCGTCGTCCAACGTCTACAATGGCGGCTGCTCGATCGGTCAGCCTGGCTACGCCGACTCCGAGCATGCGCTGTCGTTCTGGAAGGATCTGGCGGATCTGTACAAGTCAAATCCGGCGGTGATCTTCGAGCTCTTCAATGAGCCCTTCGGCTCAAACTCCTATGGCAATTGGGTGCAAGGCAGTGGTCCTTACTCGCCCGGGCCAGAAGCGATCACGCTGCGTGATGGCGGCAGCTTCACGCCGTTCAACATCCAGTACAATGGTGTTCTGGTGCCGACGCCAGCACCGCCCGTTCCCGCAGGCCAGGTCTACAACACCGGCAAGACCTATCAGGTCGCCGGCATGCAGGCGATGGTCAATACGATCCGCGGCGAGGGCGCGGGCAACCTGATCCTTTCCGCGCCCATCGGCTGGGCAGGGGAGATCGAAGCGTGGCTCGGCGCACAGCCCACTGATCCAATCGGCCAGATCGGCGCCTCTTGGCACATCTACGAGTACAACAAAGGACAGGCGCCGGCGCTGGCAGTGCTCAATGCCGGCTATCCCATCGTCATCACCGAGACGCAGGGGCTCTCAGCAATCGGCGGCGTTTCCTGGGTGCAAGCTCAGGGCATCGGCTGCGGCTGGTGGCTGGCTGGCGAGACCTGGGGCGGCGGCGCGCTGTCGTTCGATGCCACGCAGAAGTGTCGGTGAGGGTGGGGCCGCTCGGATGAAGATCGGGTGACGAGGTCAGTTCGAAGCAGGTAACAAACTGATCATGAATCACACATCGGGGCCGTCTGCTTTGCCTTGTCGGCGCGCATCCGTTACGCTGCGATTTCTAGCTATTTCAAGCCTTTAGTGATGGACAAGCCTGGCCTTGATGCCCTGATGCATCGCAATCGCGATGCCCGACGACTGGAATTCACCGCGGACACTGCCCACGCGGTGGTTCGACGGCCGCAACCTGTACGATCCCTCGCGGATGCAGCCCCTGGGGTTTGAACTTCGCAATCGGAGTGGTTGAGGCGCGATGCCGTTTAGCGTATCGCACATAGCCGCCGTGTTGCCGGGATACCGGCCGCTCACCCGCGCCCGCATTTTCACAGCGGCGGTGATCGGCAGCATGGTGCCGGATTTTGGCCTGCTGCTGCCCGGAGCCATATCGCGCCTGCAGACCCACAGCCTCGTGGCGCTGTTCACCTTCTGCCTGCCGGTGGGGCTGATGGCGTATTGGCTCACGCTGTTGCTGATCAGGCCCGCCGCCCTCGAGGTGGTGCCGGACGGCGCCTACGTGCGGCTGCGTGCGGCGCCGCCACCGCCATCCATCAGGCAATTCAGTGCCTGGCTGTATGCTGCAGCGGCACTGCTGCTCGGCGCCTGCACGCATCTGGCGTGGGACGCGTTCACGCACGAGAACGCCCGCGGCGTGCGGATGTTTCCGCTGTTGACCGACTACGGCCCGGAAATGTCTGGACATCCGTTACACCTGTATCGGTGGCTGCAATACGGCAGCAGCGCAATCGGCCTGGCCGTGGTCGCGTGCGCGCTGCTGCTGTGGCTGCGCCATGCGCCGGCACCGCTCGAGCCGCCGGTACGCCGCATTGCGCCGACGGAGCGCCTGGCGTGGCTTGGCGCCTACGTGCTGCCGCCAGTGCTGGCGATGGCCTGGCTAGCGTCGCGACCCTGGGCACCCAACATGACTCCGTTCAACAACAGCATTGCGCTGGGCGCCGTAGCCATGCTCGGCCTGCGAACCGCTGCGGATTCTCTGCTGCTGGTCAGCGTGTTGATTCGGGCTCGTGTGGCCGTGTCTCGTGTGGCCGTGTGATATGCCGGCGCATCGAGCGTGCGCTGCGTTGGACACCGGCCGTATAGTTGTTGACAGGATTCATGGGCTTGCGTACCGTCGCGACCCTTCAGTGGGGCTATAGCTCAGCTGGGAGAGCGCTTCCATGGCATGGAAGAGGTCCGCGGTTCGATCCCGCGTAGCTCCACCACGTTCTCGCGATTTTTCCAATCGGGTCCCCATCGTCTAGAGGCCTAGGACATCGCCCTTTCACGGCGGTAACAGGGGTTCGAATCCCCTTGGGGACGCCATGCGGCGGGCTACGATCCGTACATGCAGCCGCGAGTCATGCGGCCATCCCCATGCCGCAGACAGCCACGTTTACCGGCAGAAGCGTGTAGATTAAGTCACGCTTTCGAGGAGCACCGAGGCACCGATTTGCGGCCTGTACTAGAATCCTGATCTCATCGGACGCGCATTGCGCGTCCAGGGCACGGGGAGATCACTGGGTGAACGATCGTCAATGCCGGCCGACCTCCGAGTCTGGAAAGTCATCGCAGCGGCGCCGACCGGGATGGCGCTCTCTTTGGGTCGTAGCGCTGCTGGCATTGCCGGTACCGGCGCTGGCGCAGCTGGCGCTAACCACCGCGGCGGACACCCAGTACGAGTACAACAGCAACGTGTTCGCTCTGCAGAAAGGTGAGGTGACACCGTTCGGCGGCACGAACTTTGGGGACTCCGACCTCTCCTACGGCGGCGAGCTGGACGCAAGCTACCTGTGGAGCCAGCAGCAATTCTACGCAACCGTGCTGGGCAACGAGTATCACTACGATCGTTTCCAGGAGCTCAATCACAGCGATAACACGCTCCTGGCGGGTTGGGACTGGAAGGTGGGTCGCATCTGGGATGGCATACTCGACGTCGAGCACATTCGCAGCATGGTGTCGTTCTGGAACGTCATCGGAACATCGCTGGTCATTCAGACCGAGCAGCGCGAGACGGGCAGAGCCAGCGTGCAGGCTACGCCCGACTGGCGCGCGGAATTCACCGGGCTCACCCACAAGATCGACCAACCGCAGCCCGGGGCGCCGAACCTGTCCCTAACCGAGTCTTCAGGTACGGTGGGAATCAAATATACCGGTACCGCCGGAGTGACCGCCGGTGTGGACGGCAATTACCTCAAGGGCTCTTTCAGTGACACCGGCACCAATTTCGAGCCGGACTACAGCCAGATCTCAGGCGGCCTGACCGCGACCGATGAGGTGACCGGGCTGTCGACCTTCCGGGGCCAGATCGGCTACACGCGCCGAACCTCCGACGCTAGCAACAGCATCTCCGCCGTCACCGGCGCCTTGGCTTTCCAGCACAGCAGTATCTCCGCTGTCACCGGCCTCGTGGATTACAAACGCAACCTGACCGGTAAGACCAAGGTGGAAATCAACCTGAGCCGGCAGATCAATATCTATGTCGCCAGCTCCACATCGGAAATCGACAGCATTGCGGCGCTGACCGCCAACTGGCAGGCCACATATAAGATCAACGTGTTGCTGGGCTACACCTTTACTTATCGGCAGCTGCCGGGTCTGGGCGATCAGCTCGTCGGTGGCGCCATTGTGCCCACCGGCGCTACGCAGACCCAGCGCCTGCATGCGCCGTCGCTGACGGTGACCTATGAACCGGTGCCCTGGCTGATTCTAAAGCCCTACGTCAATTATCAAACCCGGGCATCGACGAACCTTGTGTATGGCAACTTCGACTCCACCTTGGTGGGTCTGCGCTTCACGCTGCAATGGCAGCACGGAGTCCTTGCGCCCCGCACTCAGATCTACAACTGAGCGGGCTCGACCACGGCACTTGCGCCCCGATCGGCCTGCAGCAGCGAGCGCAAATGTTCCGCCAGCCGTAACGACAGGGCAACCAGCGTCAGCGTCGGATTGGCCTGGCCCGAAGTGGGAAATGTGGCCGAACTGGCGACGAACAGATTGCCGACGCCGTGCACGCGGCAATTGACGTCGACCACGCTGTCGCGCGGATCCGATCCCATGCGTGCGGTACCGATGTGATGCCCGCCAAGGGCGCCGTCGCGCGTCATTTCCGCCTCCACCTCCTGCGGCTCGTATTCGAGCCGGCCGACACCGGTACGGGCGAATTCCGCGGCCAGCAGTGCGACCGCTCGCTTGACCGTATCGACATCCCCTGCGGTGTAGCGCCAGTCGATACGCAGGCGCGGCATCCCGAGCGCATCGTGCGCGCCGCCATCGAGCATGACCCGGCTCGCCGGATCGGGCTGCTGTTCGGCGTAAAAATCGATGCTGTATAGATTCGCCTTCGACTTCACGATGATTGAAGGAAACTTGCGCTGCGCCAGCTTGCGGTCACGCAGTAGGTGCCAGGCAAACGCGATGGCCTCAAACGGCCCGGTCACGACGTTGCCGACGTGCCGCAGCCAGGTACGCAGGCTCGCGTGCCCGTCGCCGTGCAGCCGTTTGCTGTATTCGTACGGAACGAATGGCTTGGCCAGATAGAGCAACGAAAGCACGGAACTGCGGTGCGCCGGCTCGGTGATACGCGGATGGTGCAGACGGGCGACGAAGTTGCCGAGCCTTTCGCTGCGCTGCACCTCGGGTCGCAGCGCCAGGCGGCGTCGACAGTAAATTCCCTCCTCGGAAATCTCGTAGCCGTGATGCACCGAGTCGGGTGGCTTCTGGATCTTGAGCGCGCCGATGGCCCCCGCCAGGTGGCACATGTAGTAGCGCCCGACCACGTCGTGCTGATTGCCGATGCCGTCGGCCTGAATATCGCGGCTCGCCAGCAGCAGGCGCGCCACCTCGAGGCCGCCTGCTGCCAGGACGAAATGAGCCGCGCGCGCCTGCAGCCGCTTGCCGCGCAGGCTGCGCACGTCCAGCGAGGCCACGCGCGTACCGTCGGCCTGCAGCCGTACCGCGGTGACGTTGGCATGCATGATGACGGTAATATTCGGCGCTGAGCGCAGCTGCTGGCCATAGCGGGCGCCGAAGTCCGTCGGGCAACTGAAGCGCTCGAGCGTGTCGCTGCTGAAGTAGGCACTCTCGAAGCCTTCGATCATCGGCCGGCCGCCGTCGCGAAAGGCTGCCGCGGCCGTGTAGCTGAAGTCCCCGGCCTCGCACAGGCGATTCGCCAGCGGGTAGTACGGCAGCAATGCCTCGCGCGCGAGCGGCCAGCCGCTATGCGGCACGTAGTCGCGTAGCTCGAAGTCGATCGGGTCCAACGGCAGGCAGCGACCGCCCCAGATCGTGGTGGTACCGCCGAAGCGCCGCTGGCGGTATCGATCCGGCGGGCAGTGCAGCCGCTCGTCGGCCACTGTCCCGGCGTACAGCGCCTGGGTGTCGGGCTCCTCCGCAACCCCGCCTGATTCGAGCAGCAGGACTTCAATGCCGCTGCCGATGAACTCCAGTGCCATGCTGATGCCGGCCGCGCCCGCGCCGACGATGCAGACATCGGCGCGCATGGTTCGATCATCGGCAAGATCGTTGGCGTCGAGAATCATGAACTACAGCCTCAGGCGACGAAACACGCTCTCGGGCACGGACCGGATGATCCACATGATCGGCCGCCAGAACCAGGGTGTGTAAATCACCGCCTTGCCGCCATCCATGGCGTGTACGATGTCCGCGGCAACGCTCGCCGGTGTGGCCCACAGCGCGCCCTTCTTGAACGCGGCCGTCATCGGGGTGCTGACAAAGCCGGGTTTGATGGTCACGACACGAACACCCTTCGGATACAGCCGCTGGCGCAGGCCGCTGGTGAATGCCGTGACCGCCGCCTTGGCCGTTCCATAGACGTAATTGGACTGGCGGCCGCGATCACCGGCGACGGAGGAAATCACCGCAATGACCCCGTGGCCCTGAGCCTCGAATTGGTTGGCGAGTTCGGTGCACAGCGCCATGACCGAAAGCGCATTGATCTCGAATTCCTCGCGCAACCGATCGATCGAGAGCTGGCATGCGCTCTGGTCCGAGAGCGTGCCGTGCGCGATCAGCGCGGCATCAAGGCCGCCGAGGCGCTCGGTAGCGGTCCGCAGCAGCGCCGCGGCGCGATCGTAAGCCCGGGCATCGAACTCGCCGGTCTCCGTCAGGGTTGCGCCGCGCACCGATAGATCCGCCGCGATCGCCTGCAACCGTGAGCCGTTGCGAGCGGCCAGGAACAGGGCATCACCGCGGGCGGCGAACAGCCGTGCGGTCGCTTCGGCGATGGCGGAGGTCGCCCCAACGATCAGGATACGCTGCATCACGAACTCCCTGTCACGCGCCGCCAGAAAGATGAGGAGAACATCGGGTCAACATAGTCCCGCAGCCGTGTCCAGGCGGGAAAGTATTGCTGAAATGATCGCGCCGACATGCGCGCGTCCTTGGCAGGGTAGACCGCACCGCCTGCGGCACGGGTGATCGCATCGAGCGATTCGAGCAGCAGCAGTGTCGGCTCGCCGCGGTTGGGGAAATCGAGCGCCAAGGTGACGCCCGGTCGCGGAAACGACAGCAGTCCGCGTGACGGCTGATCGCCGAACTGCTTGAGCACCACCAGGAACGACCCCTGACGCGAGCGGGCAATGAGCCGCAGCATATCCGGCAAAGCGGTGGTAGCCGCGGCTCCGGGCAGCACGCACTGGTATTGGAAGAAGCCGCGCGGACCATAAAGCCGATTCCAGTCAAGCAGGCGGTCGAGCGGAAACAGGAACGGCTGGTAGTGCCATATCGCGTGCGCCTGCTGCGCGGCCGGCCGATGGAAATACAATTCATTGAACAATCGTACCGACAGGCCGGTCACCGGCGAGACCGGCGGAGTCAGCGGAAATCGCAAGGATCGCTCGCGCGGCGGTTGGGCCTCGTGCTGCAGGTGATTGCCGCGCATGAACACGCCGCGGCCGAGCCTGCCGCCGCTCGCGGCGCAGTCGAGCCAGGCCACGGTGTATTCGTAGGCGGCATCCGATTGCGCCGCCAGTGCAAAGAATTCCTGCAGGTTACCAAAGCGCTGGCTGTCGCCCGCGATCCATTCACCGGGTACGCGTCGCATCTGCAGGCGCGCACTGCTGATCATGCCGGTCAGTCCCAGTCCGCCGATGGTGGCAGCAAACCAGTCGGCGTGCTGATCCGGCGTGCACCGCAGAATCTCACCGCTCGAGCGCCGCAGTTCGAAGCTGAGCAGATGATGACCGAAGCTTCCCGCGCGGTGGTGATTCTTGCCGTGCACGTCGTTGGCAATCGCGCCGCCGACCGTAACCAGCGCCGTGCCCGGCGTTACCGGCGGAAACCAGCCGCGCGGCAGTGTCAAGCCAATGACCTCGCTCAGCAGAACGCCGGCTTCGCACTCGAGAACCCCGCTCGTGGCATCGAAGCTGATGAACCGGTCGAGGCCTCGTGCGGCCAGCAATGTGCCGCCGGCGTTCAGGCATACGTCGCCATAGCTGCGCCCGTTGCCGAAAACCAGCATCGGATCGGTTTTTGGCAGCGGATCGAAGCGGTTTGTGAGCGCAATGATGCGTTGTTCGTAGCGCGGCCAACGGCCCCAGGAGACACCAGTGGACATCGCGCGGCGCCTCAGATCGACAACAATACCATCAGTCCGAGGGCGCCCAGCACCAGCAGGCTCACCCGATCGCGCAGGGCAAACACGACCGGATCGTCGTGCATGTGGCCGCGCGTCGTCAGCATCCACACGCGGCTGATCCAGAACAGCATCAACGGACAGATCAGCCACATCGTCTTGTGGTGGTGGTACAACGCGATCGAATCGGCGCTGTTGATGTACAGCGCGATGACGACGACAGCACTGTAACCCGAGGCAGTGCCGAGGTTCATGATGAGCGCCAGATCGTCGGCGCCATAGCCGCGCCCATGGCCCCCCAGTTTGCCCGCCTTACGGGAATCGTAGAGTTCGGCGTAGCGCTTGACGAAGCCCAGGCTCAGGAACAGGAATACCGAGAAGGCCAGCAGCCAGAACGACAGCTCGATGTGCGTGGCCGCTGAGCCGGCGATGATGCGCAGCGTGTAGAGTCCCGCGAGCGTCATGACATCCAGCAGCGCGATGCGCTTCAGGCGCAGCGAATAGGCCCAGGTCAGGAAGTAATAGCCCGCCAGCACCAGTCCAAAAGTCCAGCCCACCAGTGCCGTCAGCAGCAGCGCACACAGCAGCAGTGCCAGCGATGCGTATATTCCGGCGCGCACCGATAGCAGCCCGGAGGCAAACGGGCGGCGACGCTTGCGCGGATGCTGGCGATCGGCGGCCAAGTCGAACAGGTCGTTGGTGACGTAGACGCTTGAGGCGAGACAGCCGAAGGCGAGAAACGCCAGCATCGAGGGGAGCAGCACGGCGGGATTGGTGAAGTGGTGGGCCAGCAGCGCCGGCAGGAACACTAATACGTTCTTGACCCATTGATGCAGCCGGATCGCCTTGATCCAGGTGCGCAGGCCCGGCTGCGGAACCGCAAAAGTGCGCAGCAGCGGCGTGGTGCGGCCGACGCGATCAGCGAGCTTGCGATTACCGACGACGATTGCCCCGCGCGCGGCAGCCCACACCGGCAGGTCGGCCGCATCGCTGCCGGCGTAGTCAAAGCCGCCCTCGCCGAAGCGCTCGACCAGCGCGCGACGCGTGCGATCGGCGGCCGAGCCGCTGCCGTCGGCACGTGCGACCTCATCGAATAGCCCCAGGTGAGCGGCGACCTGTTGGTCCAGCTTCGGATCGCCGTCAGCGACCAGCACCACGCGCCGGCCGGCGGCGCGTTCCTCGGCCAGCCATCCGAGCAGCTCGTCGCGAAACGGCAGCGCGCCAGCGTCGAAGGCCATGCGCTTCAGGGCTCCCAGGGCACGCTCGTGGCGCGCGTTGGCCGGGGTCAGCGTGCCATTCACGCCTACGCACAATGGCACGCTTTGCGCGTTCATGAGGCGGACCTCAGCCGCGCCGGGCGCGCGCCGAGCTCGGTGAGGATTGCCGCGCCGATGCCGATCACGACGGCGAACCATAGCGTCGCCACGCGGCAC
Organism: Steroidobacteraceae bacterium; assembly: GCA_035605115.1. Classification (GTDB taxonomy): domain Bacteria; phylum Pseudomonadota; class Gammaproteobacteria; order Steroidobacterales; family Steroidobacteraceae; genus FEN-1191. The sequence goes on from DATNHF010000038.1 coordinate 76,483, forward strand.
AGCAGCGTCGCGATGATCGAAACGCGCAGCGGCGCCCCATGGCTCACCAGCAGGCCTGTCATCACCACTTCCATGCCGCCAAGGCCTGCCGGCAGGAAGAATGCGGCGCTGCCCGCCAGCACCGCCAGCGCGTAGATACCCATGGCGACCAGCAGATTCACGTGCACGCCCAGCCCCTGGCAGATCAGGTAGTAGCCCAATCCCTCGCCGCCCCAGGACAGCACCCCAACGGCGGTGCCAATCAGCAGCAGCTTTGGCTGCAGCAACGTGCGCGAGGAGCGCAGCAGGTTGACCAGCGCCGCCACGCCGGCGGTGATCTTCGGCCGGCTGAAATGCGTGCCGAGGCGCTGCAGCAGCGTCGGCAGCGACTTGAGGCTCGACGCGATCACCAGCGCGAGCACCAGCAGCAGCGCGCCGGCGATCAGCGGCCGGTACGCCGGCCAATCCAGCACCACGAGGCTTGCCAGCAGTGCCATGGCCAGCAGGTCCTGCAGACGCTCGACGAACAGCGCGGCGACGCTCTCCGAGTAGCTGACGCCGTGCTCGTACAGATAGATCGAGCGCACGGCCTCACCGGCCTTGGCCGGGCTGACGGTAAAGGCGAAGCCGCTCAGGTAGCACAGCAGATGCTGCACTCCAGGCAGGCGATGGCCGAGGCGCGCGAGGAACATCTGCCAGCGTTGAAAGCGCACCAGGTAATTGAGCACCGACAAGCTCAGCACCAGGCTGCAGCCGATCCAGCCGAGCCCCTCGATTGCCTCGCGCACTCGCGACGCGTCCACGGCAAAGCCGGCGCCCACATAAGCCACCATCGCCACGGCGGCCACGGCGATGATGGCCCGCCGTCTTGATTTGCCCGGCAGGCGGGGCTCCTGGGTCAAGGCAGCATCCTTAGGAATCAACGCGATAACATCGACATTCGTGCCAGCTTACCATTCACGTCGGCGTTTTCAGCTCATCTGGATCACGGTGTCAGTCGGGACAACGGGCGGCCCCGATCATAGGCTGCTGTGCACGATTGAACTGAGACCTGGGTCTTGGTGGCTATAACTCTGGAAGTCGTCTCGGCCACGTCCCTTGCAGCAGGATCGAGTATGTGGCCGCGTGACGCTTGCAGCGCCGTTCAGCGGCGCTGCCGCCGCGTCATTGACCGGTACCGTCGGGCGAGATCGTCCGCCGCCGGGCTCTTCTGCGGCGCGGCGGTCGCGGCAGCCTGCGGATCTCCATGGGCAGCATGCAGCCGTTGATCGAGTAGTTGCCGCGACATCGCCACAACCGCCAGGCCGACCATTATCCAGTTCGGGTTCGGCCCGACGGTCAGCCAGCTCGATTCCGCCAGGTTCGCCAGCAGAAAGTAGAACATCAATGACAGATACAGCAGGGCTTGGGATCGATCGATCTTCAGCAGCCGATTCGATAAGACGAAGTACCGCACGATGAATCCGCCGAGCAATACCAAGCCCACATAGCCGAGGTCAAGGACTATGTCCAGGTAGCCGTTGTGCGCTTCCCCGGGATAGAAATACAGGCGTCTAAAGAATTCATAGGATGGAGAGGTGTCAAAAGGACCAACCCAGAATGCGCCGTATCCCGTTCCGAGCAGCGGATGCAATGCAATATTTGCCTTTACCAGGTCCCAGATGGGTGTCCGGCCAGCGAATGTCGCGTCCTTGCCGACGGCCGAAGTCGCTGAACTGATAAGTGCATCGAGGCCCGGCACGAGTTTCATTACGGCCAATCCATAGCAGATGATGGTTATGAGCAACGCCGTGATCACGACCGGCGTTACATGGCTGCGCATGCTAGGCGGGGTCAGTTTCCCGAGCAGCAGGAACACTATCACCATCAGCGTTCCCACCAGTGAGGTGGAGCTGCCGGACAGATACAGACACGCCAGCGACGAAGCCAACCCGACGACGATTGCCCACCACTTCGTGTCCCGGTAGAGGAAGGCGTGAAACCACAGGATTGCGGCAAAACTGGAGACTGAGCCGAGGGCATTCTTGTGAATGGTGAGGCCACGCCAATGGCCGCCGGGATCGCCCGCGGCGAGATTGGGACCGGCGATGGCGAGGTCCGGGCGAACCAGTCCGAATATGATCGACCCGACCATTATCGCCGTGAGGACCGGCCGTAGGACCGCCTGAAAACGCCTAGCGTTCCAGCCGACGAGGCAGACCGTGATGCAGACGACATAGATGCCGATCAAATGCGACAGCTTGCGGATGGTCGCGCCGGAGTCGATGGACCAGAGCACGCTTGCACAAGCGTACAGAGTCAGCAGAAGGAACCAACCATTCACTGTGCTGAGCAGCATCCAGGTCAGTTTTATCCGGTTGCGGAGCAATATCAGCGGAATCAGCACCAGGCTCAGCCAGATGATCTGATTGCCGATTGACCCACCGTTTTGAATGAGCGCAACATCGTCCTCCGAGTAGTCAAAAAAGCCCGGCACGACCACACGCAGAACCACCACCCAGACCAGAGTCGCCACCAGCGCCAGGCTCCGATCGTCGCGCATCCAGATCGGGGCCGGTGCCGAGGTTGGCGGCATCGGTCTGCGGGCACGGGCGTAAGTTGTCGCGGAACGCGCCATCTATCGGGCTCTCGCTGAATTCAAACCTAAGGGCATGCGATACGTCCCTCGCGTGCTGCGGCCGCGTTGGCCGCAGCGGCGTATCCCGAGACTGGATTGTACCGCACCGCGGACTGGCCGCTTCATGGACACGGCACGCGGTAGGCGAGCAGGCGCCCAAAGACGGACGGTGCGGGTAATTGCCCCGCGCAGGGGCGCAGGTCGTCCAGCGACACATCGTCAGACACGAGCAGCCAGACGGCCGTCACGTTTGCAAGATCGGGCAGCGGCGAGAAGCCGATGAACATCGAAACCCTGAAGCTGTCGAGACGGCGGCCGGTGGGCAGCAAACCAAGGTGCCCGGCAGCGGTCGGGCCCAGCACCGCGTACATCCGCTGCCACTTTTTGAGTCGGGACAATTCAGCCGTGTCCTGCACCTGGAAGATAGTGCCCCAGTCAGGTCCAATCAGATAGCGACTCACGCCCCAGAAAGTTGCGGCATCCGGCGCATAGATGATCTCGCCGGGTTTCACCTGCTCCGCCAGATACCGGGCGAGCTCGCGGTAATGGTCCGGCTTGTACGGTGTGGTCACCTGCACGTAGGCCAGCCAGGCGCCGCCGGCAGTCGCCGCTGCGACCAGCCCGATGGTGGAATACAGCGCCGCCTTGCTGCTTCCCCTGCTGAGCCTGGTCAGAATACCGCCGATCGCAACCCCGTAGGCGATGGCCACAAAGGGCGCGCAGAATGCGAAGGTGCGATCGAGCCAGATCGGCTGGACGGCGACGCTTAGTGCGGCGCCGAAGAGCAGTGGCCATGCGATGAAGCAGACGACCAGGCGCGTTAGCATCGGCAGCGTCAGCGCTATCGCGATCAGACTCACTGCCACGACGATCGTCGTGGCGGAGCCAGCCCATGCCGGCCATGGGGCATCACCGTAGCCGATGATCCAGCCCGCAACCGTGTGGCTGGCCGATTGCAGCGTCGGCGCGGACGTATGAGCGACATGGCGGAAACTGGCGTTGACGGCCCACGGCAGATAGGTGCATGCCACGACGGCAGCGATCGCCACCCACGTTGGCAGCAGGCGCCGGATCTGCTGCCGGTTTCCCTCCGGCAACGCGTACAGCAGTGCGGCCGATGCCCCCAGGATGCTCGCGCTGTGGATCGCGCCCATCATCGCCAGGATCACAATGAGCGGGAGTGCTGTTCGGCAGCGATAGTCGGTGCGCAGTCGGTTCGCGGCGATCCAGCTCAGTACACTCAGGCAGCCATACATCGCGTACATGCGAAGTTCGTCGGCGAAGAAAACCTCGCTGCCCATGACCGCGCAGAAGCCCAGGGCGATCAGACCGGAGATCGAGCCGAATTGGCGGGTCGTGCCGAGGAAAACGGCCAGCAGCGTCGCCGCACTCCAGCTCACGGAATTCAACAGCAACCAGAGATCGCCATGCCCGAGCCGCCCCCAGGCGTTGAGCTGCAGGTAATACAGCGGTGGATGCGGGTCGTACAGGAATGCCGCCACTACCGTCCCGAGCGCAGAAAGGTTGGCAAATGAAGCGCTGTAGATTTCGTCCAGCCAGAAGCCGTCGCGTCCGAGCGCGACCACGCGCAGCCAGAGAGCGACTGCAAATACAAGAAGCGCCATCGTCGCGGCAAACGGCGTTATTCCGCGAGCTTGCCACGCTCGGTGATTCGTCACTGGCTCCGCCAGGGAAGTGCCGGACGATACACGCTGCCGACGCGCCCGGTAACGGGCACCAGACCCGCTAACTCAAAGACTGAGACGTGGTTCACTAAATGCATCGGCAGCTCCAACCTCATAAAATTATGGCACGGCCGCTGCTCTACAAACACCGCCCGCGTCCGAACTGAAGGCAGAATTGCCTCACAGTATCCGCAATTGAGCATCGGCGGCATCGGACACGCCCACCGAAGCGCCCCAACTCCCTTTCTCGATACATGCCACAAGGATGGCGAGAATTTCCGAGACGGGCTTCCAGGTTCGTCGCACCATGATTGCGCTAAGCTATGTAGCTACGCCGCGCGTATTCCCTATGCCCTGAGCGATCGGAATGATGTCTAACAACGCCATCCTGGTTACTGGAGGCGCCGGTTACATCGGCAGCCATGTGCTCCTGCAGTTGCAATCCCGCGGCGAGTCCTGCGTGGTACTCGACAACCTTCGAACCGGATTCCGTAAGGCGGTCAGCAACGCGCCGCTGATCGTCGGCAATGTGGGCGACGTCGAACTCGTGGCCCGGCTGGTGCGCGAATATCGCGTCGACACGGTCATGCATTTTGCCGCCAGCACCATCGTCCCGGAATCGGTGCGCGAGCCGTTGAGCTATTTCGCCAACAACACCTGCGCGACGCGCAACCTGCTCGAGGCCTGCATGCGCGAGGGGGTGAAGAAGTTCGTTTTTTCGTCCACCGCGGCCGTCTACGGCATTCCGGAGGGCGGCGTCGCTGATGAGCTGTCGGCGCTCGCGCCCATCAACCCGTACGGCACCTCCAAGCTCATGTCCGAATGGATATTGCGGGATCTGGCCGCAGTCAGCGACTTTCGCTATGTGGCGCTGCGGTACTTCAACGTCGCGGGCTCCGACCGTGCAGGCCGCATTGGTCAGGCTACGCGCAAGGCCACGCTGCTGATCAAGGTCGCCTGCGAGGCGATCGTCGGCAAGCGCTCGCACGTGGCCATCTATGGGACCGACTACCCCACGGCCGATGGCACCGGGGTGCGCGATTACATCCATATCGAGGATTTGGCGCGGGCGCATGTAGACGCCCTCGACTATTTGCGCGCTGGCGGCGCTCCGGCCGTACTGAACTGTGGCTACGGCCACGGTTTCAGCGTGCGCCAGGTGCTCGAGAGCGTGCAGCGCGTGGCCGGCAAGCAGCTCGTCATCCGCGAACAGGTGCGACGCGAGGGCGATCCTCCCGTCCTGATCGCGCGCTCCGATCGCATTCGCTCGCTGCTCGGCTGGAAGTCGCAGCTCGATGATCTGGATGCGATCGTCGAGAGCTCATTGCGCTGGGAGGAGAAATTGCAGCGCGAGCCCTGGTAACTACCGGGAACCATCACAGGAACGTCCACTTGCGATTCGCGGTGTAATTCCAAAGCAACACGAGTGTCGTCGCTACCAGCTGGGACTGCAAGTATCCAAGATGCGCTGACTTCGTCAGCGCCCACATCGCGATCGAGTTCGCTCCGAGGCCAATACTGGCTATTAGCAAGAATCTAGGCATCGCGGTAACGTGCGCCCGAGAACTGCGAAACGTCAGTCGATAATTCAGGTAATAATTGAGAACTGAGCTCAGCGCGAATCCGATTGCCGAAGCGGCAACAGGCGCCAGGGACAATTCCCGGACGCATGCGACGAGGACGATATATTGAAACGCCGTGGCAGCGCCACCGACCACGGCGAACCGACTGAATCTACCAATCTCCTTCATTCAATCCCTTGGCCTTGTGCGAGAGATACAAGGCACTGCCCGAAGGGTAACCACTTCACGGAGGAAATAACCGAAGCACTCGACGGCGAGACGCTCCACGGACTGCTACCCGAGCCGGTCACCCAAATTTCATCGGGGTCGAGCCGGACCCGGACGTGCACATCATTTTGGCTTTCGACTTATCGCACCCTAACACTCTGGAACAGCACCTATTGATGATGGCTCCGTGGATGTTGGATTTTCCGTGACCGCTCTGGAGCACCTCGACAGTCCGCAGGAATTCTGGAACAACGTTTACATCGTGCTGGGGCGAGGTGGTGTGTTTTGGGCCTTGTCAATGCAAGTCACTGATTTTTGGAGCAATAGGCCTGAGCAGCTCGCGTCCATGATGCAAATGTTCACCCAGGTTGACTTGGTCTTTCTGCGCAGGCGGTACCAAGTTCGCAATTCGGCGCATTCCAAGGCCACCATCCTCGGCTGTATGGCACAGTTTCACGTCGGGGCTACGCGTCGGCATTAGTGCGGCGCCAGCATTTGGGAGCGTCAAGCCATTTGTTGGCGCGTAACGGATCTTACAGATGAACAACTCGAGTTCTAAAAAATCACCGGTGCTCGCTATCGTGGTGCCATGCTTCAACGAGGAAGAGGCTCTACCTGCGACCGCAAACGCACTTGGGGCATTGCTATCCGGCCTTCGAGCGGCTCAGCTTGTTTCTATGAGCAGCTACGTCTGTTTCGTGGACGATGGAAGTCGCGACGCAACCTGGAGGGAGATCTTGAGGCTCGCAGACGCATCACCGGACTTTCGTGGTTTGCGGCTGTCACGGAACTTTGGACATCAGGGCGCCGTGCTCGGCGGCATGCTCGAATGCGACGCCGATATCGTTGTCACCATCGATGCAGATCTCCAAGACGACGAGCGATGCATTGACGATATGGTCAAGGAGTATCACAACGGATGCGAGGTGGTTCTTGGAGTTCGATCCAGCCGCTCGTCGGACACCTTCGTCAAGAGGTTTACGGCTCAGCTGTACTACAGATTGCTCGCACGGTTGGGGGTTCGAGTCGTCTTTAATCATGCGGACTACCGCCTCTTGTCGCGACGAGCGGTCAATCTGCTAAGGGAATATACCGAGGCAAATCTATATCTTCGGGGCGTTATTCCGCTTCTGGGACTCAGGTCCAGTATCGTTCACTACGCGCGTCGCGAGAGAGTCGCGGGCGAATCAAAATACCCGCTGCGGAAAATGCTGGCGCTCGCGTGGGATGGTATTACGTCATTCTCTGTGTCGCCGCTGCGCCTGGTATCCGGGATAGGCGTCTCGATCTCGGTCGCGGCCCTGCTGGTGACCGTCTGGGCGTTCTTTGTAAGATTCCTTGGGAAAGGTGTAGTACCCGGCTGGGCATCGACCGTTGTTCCGATCTACTTTCTCGGTGGCGTGCAGATTCTCTGTTTGGGAATTATCGGTGAATATATTGGTAAAATTTATCTGGAAACTAAACGACGCCCCCGGTACCACATAGAGACCCATGCGGGTCGTGATTCGGACTGGTTTCGGCCCAGTCGCGTCGGACGCTAGGGAGAGCAAAAGTGGGAGTGGTCGGCGCGGCAAAGGCGCCGCGAAAGCGAGGTCTGCCTATGTGCGACAATCTCGCAAAAATGCATTTCAGTCCGAGATTACCCTGATCACTTTTGGGGACAGCTGCTATCGGAGACGCGCGTTGCTTGCCGAATTGGAGCCAGTCAATGGGTGCCGCATTTACCAGGAAACCGCAGGGCCGGCTTGTCCAGCCTTAACAGGCAGGCCTCACGGCAATGATGTTTTATAGCCTTGACGCTCCCTAAGGAGTCGTACGTGAATGTCTCCAGATGGTGGATAGCAATTGGTCTGTCAGCAAGCCTACAGGTCCTATTGCTTTACTATGAGCTGCACTATGGGACGCTGAGCGGACTGCTCCAGTGGGACGACTGCGCGATTGTTCTTCGAGGGCTGGAGAATTTAGATCGATTAGTGCACGCAACTTCCGCCTGGGGCTTGGCGCACGCCATCTATAGCCTCGACGTGCACTCACCGCTGACCGACGTACAAACAATGGTCGGCCTATTGATTTCCGGCGGGCGGGTGTGGGGCCCGTACTTGTTCAGTGCGACATGGTTGACCCTGACGCTCGCGGCGCTACTCCACACGTTTGATCGCCGCCACTGGCTACTCGCGATCGTGGTTGTGATTGTCGTGGTAGGTCAGCCGCTAACGCTGAACGCCCTTGTTAACGTGAAATCCGATTGGAGCGGCGGGCTACTGATGTCCGGCGCCCTATTTCTACTCGCGCGCGGTGCAGTAACGGGTCGCCAGGATCAGAAAATGCAGGGTGCTGCACTTCTCGGGCTGGCTACGCTATCCAAGCTGACGGCATTCTATCTACCGATAGTTGCCGCCGCTGCGCTGGTGTTGTTTGAATGGAATTCGGCAATGTCCAAGATCCCAGGCCGCGCCGGCGGGACCAAAAGGGCTGGTGAGGGGACGTTGTGGTCGACACTAGGACTTGGTATCCAATCAATCGACCGGCGCGCGTTGGCTCTGCGGCTGTCGTTGGGGGTCGGCCTTTTCGTCCTATTCTTTATCTACAAGTGGAAGCCAACGCTGGTTTACATCAAAGGGGCGATGAGCAGCGTGTGGACGGATGGGCTGACTGTATTCGGCAGAGCGCAATTTTACGGGCCGTACGGACCAGATAGCTGGAAAGAATGGGGAAATCTCCATATTTTCTTCCTGGTTTCCGTTCTCGCTGCATTGCTAGTCGCGTGGCGGCGCAGGGAGAGGCCGTATCCCTCCACGCTGCTTGTACTCAGTGTTATTGGGGCAATGCTCCTGATTCCGGTGCTCGTGGCTCCTGCCAGCGACCATTCATTTGCTTCGACGTTCTTGGGCGCAATACTGGCCGCCACGCTCGTATCTGTCGATTACCTGATGCGTAAGCTGGATGGAATTCGCTGTTGGATAGTTGCCGCTGTAGCGCTGCTGATTAGCCTGCCGGTGGCGTGGCCGCTGTCGAATTCCGATTACTATTCGCGGTATTCCATCACTGGAACGGAACTCCGCGAGCTTTCGTCCACGTATGGGCGCATAGTTGGCGTGATGGTTACAAGCTCCCGCCAGGAGCACCCGGGCGTCGTTGTCTTCTTCGACAATGATTTCGCTCCTCACCCGAATTTGGCAATCGGCTACTACCAGATGACCGGCCGGTTCCCCAGAGTGGCACGCGTGGACGACCTGTCGGAAAAGTCGTGGCTCGGGCAACTGTCAGAGGCCGACTTCGCTCTAACTTTCGTGCCCGATTCGAATCAGAAGTCGGGCGTCGCCTCATGGCTGTACCCGCGGTATCCCATATCACAGGATCCTGCTCGTGCCGAGGACGTTGTACATGCCTCCGGTCATTTTGATTCCATCGCTGTTTTCCCCGTGCCGGGTGGGGAGATTCACTTGTACGGCGCTCGATAGCATTGAGGCAAAAGTGTGACCGTCAATCTCCAGAAATCTTAAGGCGTAACTCAACGGCGACGGCATTCATTCGATGATGTTCATTGGGACACAGTCGTCCCGGCGCGCAGCCTCAAATCCCCGATTCCCAGACGCGAACTGTGACCTAGTCGTACTCCGTGAGAAAAGAAACTTGCTCCCCGGCCGACCACCCGTTTAGATGTACGGCAGTATGGAATAAAATCGGACTGCCCCTGGAAGCCTTGGGAGCACCCGAAATTGGCTGCCGCCATACCGCCGAAGTACCCATCTTGCCGGATTGCGAGAAATTCGTCGGGATGCGATTGCATGGGATTTCTGCGATTGGTATACCCGTCAAGGGACAAGTGCGAGATCAGAATGGCCGAGCTTGAGTGGAACACGTTGCCGCAGCCCATCAGCGCGGTTGGGACGGCCTCTTGAATGGCATAGAAAGAGGCCTTGTCAGCGTTGTGACGCCGGTCTACAACGGCGAGAGCTATCTGCGCGAGTGCATTGAGAGCGTAATCGGGCAGACGTATCAGGCTTGGCGATACGTGATCGTCAACAATCGCAGTACGGACGGTAGCCTGGCGATTGCGGAGCATTACGCTCGGTGCGACTCTCGCATCACGGTGGTCGACGCAGCCGAGCATTTGCCTGTACAGGAAAGCATGAGTCGCGCAATGAGTCTGGTTGACCCAGACGCCATATATTGCAAGCCACTCATGGCAGACGACTGGCTCTATCCGGAATGCATCGACAAGATGGTGACATCGGCACTGACAGACCCGGCTATCGGACTTGTCTGCTGTTACGCGATAAAAAACGGTAGAGAGGTTTTGTTCGACTCCATTCAGTCCTCGGGTGGGGCCGTGTCATTTCTGTCCGGTCGCGACGCCTGCCGTGCCGCGCTACTTGGGAAAGATGTGCACTTCTTTGGTTCACCTACCTCGATGCTTATCAGAGCGGATCTGATAAGAAAGCGTAAGCCGTTCTACAACCCCCGCAATCTGCATGTAGACGAAGAGTCGTGTTACGAGATCCTGCAGGAATCAAATTTTTGCTTTATTCATCAGATACTTGCCTTCATTCGGGAGCATCAGCGGAGTCAGACATCGCTGAACCGGCACTTGGGAAGCATATTGGTCGGGCGCGTATCCTCGCTGGCAAGGTACGGGCCGGTGTATCTGTCGACTCATGAATTCGAGGAGCGTCGTCGGCAGAGACTCACGGAGTACTATGGATTTCTGGCGAAATGCAGGTTGCGGCGGCTTCCCCGAGAGTTCTGGCGGTATCATCGTGAAAAACTGCAGCTGATCGGCGCTCCTCTAAGCCGAATGCGGCTCGCGCTGGCAATTTGCCGCCATTTGGCAAGCAGACTGATCTACGCATACTCCGCGCTGCGGGGGGCGCGCTTCGCCTCCTAAGCCGCAAGGATGGGCGGTTGAACTACGGCGCATTTGTTGCCGTGTTCCTGCAGCCGCAGTTCGGTGCGGGCAAGTGGAGATTCATCAATATCGGAAAAGACGATCTACCCTGGCTTAAGGGACGGAGTTACTGAGATGCACGACAGTGGCGCGAGTGGCTTGAGGGAGAAGGCTCTGCGCGGCGGTGTGTCCAAGCTGGTCTCACAGGGGGTGATGTTTGCAACCAAGATTGGTTCGATGGCAGCTCTTGGGCGCATGCTGGACCCGCGCGATTTCGGCCTGATTGCGATGGTGACTGCCGTAACGGGCGTGCTGTCATTAGTAAAGGATGCCGGCCTGTCACTGCCCACGGTGCAGCGCGCGACGATCACCAATGGGCAGTTATCGAATCTTTTTTGGCTCAATGTCCTCGTGGGCCTGATCTTGACGCTCATCTGCATTGTGCTAGCGCCCCTACTAGCGCGCTTTTACCACGAGAGCCGGCTCGTGGGCGTCACCCTGGCCATCGCACCAGCATTTCTGATCATGGGGCTCGGCGTGCAGCATAACGCTATTCTCACTCGGCAAATGCGGTTTCCCGTCTACGCCGCCATCGACGTCACCTCAGTGATCGTAAGTGCCGTCGTCGGCATCGGTATGGCCCTGTTCGGCTGTGGCTACTGGTCGCTGGTTGGCTCGTCGCTCGCGACTCCGATAGTTTCCACTGTGGGGGCGTGGTGGGCGGTCCGCTGGATTCCCGAGCCGCCGCGCCGTGGTACCGACCTGGGGTCGATGCTACGGCTGGGTGGGGCTCTGACGCTAAACGGAATCATCATTTACGTCGCTTACAATACAGACAAGGTTCTCCTGGGTCGCTTCTGGGGTGCGGCTGCGGTTGGTAGCTATGGCCGCGCGTATCAGCTGATCAATATCCCGTCCGACAATCTCAACGGAGCCTTGGGTGCCGTGGCACTTTCGGCGCTCTCGCGGCTGCAGCATGACCCACCGAGGCAGAAATCCTATTTCCTCAAAGGCTACTCTCTGTCCGTTGCCCTGACCGTTCCGGTCACGATCGTGTGCGCGGTATTTTCCCAGGAACTCGTCGCGTTGGTGTTGGGACCGAAATGGGTGGACACGGCAGGGATCGTACAGTTATTGGCACCCACGATTCTGGTGTTTGCGCTCATCAATCCTATGTTCTGGCTGGTTTTCTCCGCCGGGATGATGGGACGGAGCCTGCTGACAGCGGTCGTGATTGCGATCCTGGTAATAACCGCCTACGTCGTGGGGCTTCCATACGGTCCGCGCGGCGTCGCATCGTCGTTTTCGATTGCGATGACGCTCTATATCATTCCGCATCTGCTGTGGTGCATACGCGGCACCAACGTTAGCCTGACCGATCTGTTTCGGACCGCGGGCAAGCCGCTCATCGCCGGTCTGGCCGCCGGCGCTGCTTGCATTGCGTTCCGGCAAGTTGCCACCGAGTGGCCTTCGATCCTCCGTCTAATTGTCGGCGGAGCCCTGTTGGCCTGCACATATGGCCTGGTACTGTTGTTCGTGCTCGGCCAACGGGCGTTCTATGTGGATCTTGTCAAGACTGTCTTCGGCCGGCGAACGGCAACGGGAGCCATGCCATCCTAGCGTCGCCGATGGCATAGTTATGGATAGTCTCGCCGGCCCGCATCAGCGCCACGGAACCTTCGATGTCAACGGATAAGTGGCGAATGTCGGCTATGCCTCGCGTTTCGGTAATCATCCCCTCATTCAACCGTGCACATTGCATAGCCGGCTCCATCGAGAGCGTCCTAGCGCAGTCTTTCCAGGATCTGGAAGTGATCGTGGTGGATGACGGATCGACGGACGACACCCAAGAAGTCTTGGCGCGCTTCGGCAATCGCATCCGCGTGATCCGTCAAGACAACGCCGGCGTGTCCGCCGCGCGCAATGCTGGCATTCGCGTGGCGCGCGCGAGCTGGATTGCGTTTCAGGATTCGGATGACACGTGGCGCCCGGAAAAGCTGCAAACACAGATCGAATGCCTGGAGAGATATCACGGGCAGATGTGCTTTACGCGCAGCGTGACCGACAGCGGCGAGATGCTGGAGGACATCGAGGAAATTGCCTCGACATGTGTCGATACCGGGGTGTATAGCATTGACCAGGGCGCCGCCATCGACTCCGTTTCCAGCGCGCGCAATCATCCTTTACTTCAGACATCGGTCATTGCGAGGGAGCTGCTGGAAAAAGTCGGGAACTTTGATACCTCACTGTGCGCCGCGGAAGATACGCTGCTGATTTTCAATTTGGCGTTCTTTGCCGGTTTCCTGTATGTCGATCGACCTCTGGTAGTCATCCATCGCGGCAGCTCAGGCAGCCTGACTTACGATCCGAGACCGGAATCAGCGGCCCGGCGTTATGCGTCATATCTGAGGGTGCAGGCCACGATGTATTGGCGGTTGCTGGAAACGTATCCGAAGAAGGCTCCTGTGACGCGTCGGCACCTGGCGTATTTCATTTCGCGCCGGGCCGAACTCGCCTGCGTTGCGCGGCAGCTGAATCTTGCACGGGCACTGGCGAAGGACTGCTTTGTGCTCGCGGGTGATTGGCGTACGCGCATCCGCGGTGCCTGGATTTACCTGCTGCCGGGCCTGTTTCGTGCCCGATACCGGAAGAGGTGGGGCTATCCGTAGCGCTCCTCGTCCCCCAATGGAAATCGAGACTGAACCCTGAATTTTGCAGTATTGAGGGTTGTCTGAAACTGAAAGTGGGACGCAGCGCAAACTTAGCTTGCTCGCGCGATCAAACGCTTTCGAATCTGCTGAGACGCATTGCCGGTATTACTGCAGGCGAAATTGAATTCACGAACCTTTGCAATTAGGATAGCTTTTTGGCGCAAATTTCCTGCGCATCGTTGGATCTGAATCCAAGTGGGACTCTGGAGGATCGGCGGTCACTGCGCCACCGTCGCCGTGTGTAACTCGACCGTGTACCGGGAATCCCGCTTTAATGTTTGTTGATGCCAAAAAGCTATCGAAGAATTTCACGATTGATGTGGATGTCTGCATTGTCGGGGCTGGAGCGGCCGGCATCACGCTGGCGCGGGATCTGGCCGGCCGGAACCGGACCGTGGCGCTGATCGAGAGTGGCGGCTTTGACTTCGACGCCGACACGCAGGCCCTGTATGCGGGGGCGGTCGTGGGGCACGATTTCACGCCGCTGAATCGCGACCGGCTGCGTTACCTCGGTGGCACCACCAATCACTGGGGGGGTTCCTGCCGACCGTTCGACGCACTGGATCTCGAGGACTGGCCCTTCGGGCTAGACGTGCTTGAGCCGTACTACCGTCCGGCTCATGAGATCTGTCAGCTCGGCTCCTACAGTTACGATCCGATGGACTGGAGCAGCGCCGACGCACGGCCGATGCCGGCGGGTGCCGGTGCCAACCTCAAGAGCGGCCTGTTCCACTACAGTCCGCCGACGCGTTTCGGCACGGTGTATCGCGACGACCTGAGCTCGGCCGAGGGGCTCTCGGTCTACCTGAATGCCAATCTGCTCGACATCGAAACCAGCGACAGCGCCGACCGAGTCACTGGCCTGAGGCTCGCCTGCCTCGATGGCAAGCAGTTCCATGCCCGCGCCAGGCACTTCGTGCTGTCTGCCGGGGGCGTCGAGAATGCGCGGCTGCTGCTCAATGCCAATCGGGTGCAGAAGGCCGGGCTGGGCAATCAGTTCGACCAGCTCGGCCGCTATTTCATGGATCATCCCTATGTCATCGGGGGTGCGACCGTTCTGGCTGATGCGTCGAGTCCGGAGATGCGCTTTTTCACCATGCGCCCCATGCGCGGCAGCATTGTCGCGGGATATCTCTCCGCCACCGACGAGGTGCGGCGCCGCGAGCACCTGCCGCCCTTTGCCATCAGCGTTTTCACCTTGGGCGGCACAGGGGCTGAGCCAGCGCCAGTCGTGTTGCCGCAAGCGATGCGCAGGAACCTATCGGAGGAACGCGCCAATCAGATTGAATATTACCTGTCGCGCCTGGTCGCTGAGCTGGAGAAGCCGGCCGATTGGCTGTTCAACAAGGTCTGGCGCGAGCCACCGGGCACATACACTACATTATACATTTGCGGCCCGGCCCCTGATCCGCAAAGCCGCGTCATGCTCGGGGACGGTGTGGACGCACTGGGAATGCGCAAGATCAAGCTTGATTGGCGGCTGCCGGATAACTTCGGGCAGCAGATGCAACGTGCTCACGAGCTGCTGGGGCAGGACCTGGGACGCGCTGGCCTGGGCCGGCTGCGTATCGAATCGAGCGCCACCGGACAAGATCCGATGCAGAACATGAACCACGGCCATCACCACATGGGCACGACTCGCATGCACAACGACCCGCGTCACGGCGTGGTGGACGCCGACTGTCGCGTCCATGGCATCAGTAATCTTTTCATCGCCGGCAGTTCGGTATTCACGACCTACGCCTGCGATGATCCCACGATGACCATCGTGGCGCTCGCATTGCGCCTGTCGAACCACCTCAAATCATTGGCCACCTGAAGAGACCCATCCCGCATGCGCTACACACGGCGCTTCGTGCTTCTCTGGATAGGCTGTGCGTCCGGTCTGTCGCTGATGCCGCGACACGTTCAAGCGCGCGCGCACCGTGCTACCCCGGATGAGCTCGCGGCCAGGCTGCGGACGCTGCTTTACGATCGCGCGGCCGCGCGACGCCTCGGGCGTCTGTATGTTCGTCAGGTGCCGGCAGAAGACGACCCGCGGATCCTGGCCCGCCTCACCGTCGCGTTGCCGGAGGCGCAGCAGGTCGACGCCATCGCCCTGGATCGCACCAGCCTGCGCCACCGGCTCGATGCACGGGTGCGTGGCGATTTCGCTTCCGGGACCACAGTCCAGCTGGATGGCTGGGTGCTGTCCCGCACGGAGGCAAGGCTGTGCGCACTCTGTCGGTAATCAAAGAGGCCCTGCTGGTCCTGGTGAGCTCGGCCGCCGCCGCATTGCTGCTGTTCGTCTGCTTCCAGGAGATCACCCGACCAGCGGGCATGAAAGACGCCACCTTGGGACGCCTGTTGCCGATCGCGACCAACAAGAGCCCATGGTGGCTGCTCATCGCCGTGGTGCTGCTGGCGGTGTGGTTCGGCGCGCACGCGATGGGTAAGCCACGCGGGGTGCTCTGGGGTCTGTGGCGCTGGGGGGTGCGCATCGGCTTCTGGTGGAGCGGTGTCGCGCTGCTGCTGTTTGCCGGTGTCGCCATCCATGGCGCCCACACCCGATCCGTCGCGGATCTGAATTGGCGGTTCGCCCTGGGCTACCTGGTGGTGTCGGTCTCGATCCTCATCGCCTGCGGCATTGGCCGCGTTCGCGCCCGGTAACAGCGGACCGGCAACCGGGCGCCGGTCCGATCCGGCACCGATCCGGTTACGCCGTCGTGGCGCGCTGCGGCGCCCGCCACAACAGCAATGCCAGCCCGATCAGATTTACGCATTCGCCGGCTACCTGCCCGATCAATACCGCGGCTGCGCCCCACCGCGGAATACCCAGCCACATCAGGGTCAGCGACACGGCGGCGCTCAGGCCGATCAGCCACGCCATCGATCTGACGCGCTTGAGCGCCCACAGCGCCGATTGCAGCACCTCGCGCGGCAGGAAGATCAGTGCCACGCAGCCCCATAAGATCAGCAGTCGGTCCTGATCGGCGATGTGCTTGTGCATCAGATCGACGATCAACCAGTCGCGCAGTACCCAGGCGACCGCGAAATACAGCAGATCGATCGTGCAGATCAGCGCCGAGAGCAGTGCGAGTCGCCGCAACATGCGTCCCATGCCGAATTCCGCCAGCCAATTCGAGGCGATGGGCATCAGCAGATTGTTGATGCCATACATGAGCACGAATACCGGCGTGAGTACCAGGCGGGCCGCGTTGACGTTGGTGACCGCCGTCAGATCAAGGCGCGTTGCCAGCACGTAGTTGTAACTTTGCGCGAACAACCAGTAGATCACCGCACCGATCAGCGACCACATTCCAATCGTTCGGATCTCCAGCCAGAAAGGACGTGCGACGCCGGACACCCAGCCAGGGTCCCGAGCGAGCAAGCGGTGAGCGACGATAGCGCTGGCCCAGCCTGCGGCGCTCAAAGCGGCGATGGCCATAGGGCCGGCCAGGGGGCCACTAAGCACTGCGAGTGCTATGCCCAGCAGCAGGGTGACAACGTAGACTGCGTCGGCTCTCAGCATGCCTTGCGGGCGCGAATAGATCAGCAGGACGCTACGGCGATATTCGCGCTGCAGAGCGCCCCATCCGGCCAGAACCAGGCCCGCGATTGCCAGTGAAGTGATTGCGCTCCAGATCCCGATCAGATAGGCGGCCAACGGTATGCTCAGCAGGGCCAGTGCCGCACGACGCAGCAGGCGTGACTGGCTGGCTCCCAGGCAGCCGATCATTCGGGCCCGGATTTCCGCTGATTTGGCCGGTGCGAGCATCGTGACCGGCCCGGAGAGCCACGCGCCTTGCGCGCTCACCATCAGCAGTACCGCCGACTGGGCGAGCACAAACTGGCCGTAGGAGACATCGCTGGTGTAGCGGATCATGACGAATCCGCCGATGAAGTTGACCCCGGACAGCAGGATCTGATCCAGAACGCCAATGCCGAAGAAATGCAGGACACGGCCGAGCTTGCGCACGCTCATTGAACCAAGGTGATCAATCTCGTCTACCTAATAATAGCCGGCCAGAGTGTGAGCCCCAGCTTAGTATATCAATCCGATATACAGGCCGATGTGGTGGTTGCCGGGCGCACCGGGGCCTTGAGCTATTTGCTCGGATCTGACCTGCAGTGCTGTCGCCAAGTCGCGACGCCGCTGTAGCAAGGGCGGGAGGAACAACTCGGTATAATCGCGCTGTCGCAATTAAGCCGCTTAATCGTTGAGTGTTTTGTGATCGTGCTCGATGTGATCGGTCACAGGAGGACTTGATAACTGGCGCTGACAGATGTTGATCACCATGTTGTCGTTCCAGCCCAGGTCGAACAGCCGCGATATCGAGAGTCTACGGGCGCAGTGAGTACGTGCTGAGGCTGGACATCGCAGACAAAGACGAGTCGTGGTGCACTCGATGCCAACTCGGGCAAGGGCGTGCCTGCCGGCATCTTTGGCGTAGCTGATCGAGCGCGTAGTTGCCGAACCATCAGGTAGCGCCACCGATGTCGGTCGCTGCCTCTCGCGCGATGTCGATGCCCAAAGAGAAGCCCGCTGATCTTGTGGATCAGCGGGGCGGCAGGCGCCTTGGCAATGGAGGTTTCAGGGCGCCTTGCCCATAAACCACGGTGCGCCTTCCTCAGCGATGGCCACCGCAAGGCTCGACTGCATGCCCCAGTCGTTCCAGCAGCACCAGCTGTAGCCGATGCCCTGGGATGCGGCCCACTTGTAGCCGCCGATGGGTTCCAGGCCGTAGGTCTCGGTGATCAGTATGGGGTAGCCGGCGGCGAGCACGCGCAGGGGCGGATCCTGGCCCTTGCGGTAGCCGTAGACGTGCCAGGCGACGCCGAGCTGACCGAGCGGATCGGTGGGCTTGGAGGCGAGCCAGGTCTCGATCTCCCCGGCCCAGCCGGCGGGGGAGGTGAGCACGACGTTGCTGGCGCCCTCGCCGCGCACGGTGTTGAGCATGGTCTGCATGCCGGCGACCTGCCAGGTCTCATTCACGGTGACCATGGCGTTGCCGGCAGTATTGTTCTGCATACGAAATGGGGAGTAGGCCCCGCCATTGAGCAGCGTCGTGGCATCGGTGCCCGGGGTGTAGGTGTTGCTGCCGGTCTGGGTCACCCACTGGCTATAGACGTCGGCACCGAAGGGCTCGTTGAACAGCTCGAAGATGACGGCCGGGTTGCCCTTGAAAGTATCGGCGACGGATTTCCAGAAGGCGAGGGAGTGATCGGCATTGGCGAAGCCGGGTTGGCCGATCGGGCACAGCGGCTGGCCGGTGTCATTGTTGGGTGCGCCCCAGAAGTCCACCAGGATTACGTACAGGCCGGCCGCGGTGGCATCGGCGACCGCCTTCTTGACGGTGGCCTGGTAGACCCTGCTTGGATCGGGGGTGTAGCCGCCGCCGGCGGCCCGGGCGTAGAGCTTGGCCGAGGCCCCGGTGCCCGAGTCGTAGCAGGTGTAGTTGAGCCAGGAGGCCTCATTGAGCGGCAGGCGCACGGTGTTGAGGCCCGAGCCGCCATAGTTGAGCAGCGTGGACCAGAAAGCGGAGCCGGCATTGCTGTACTGGGGCCAGCGCGAGGTGTAGCCGGTCTCCAGGCCCGAGACTTGGGTGCCCACGATCTGCACCGGACTGCCATCCTTGGCGCTGACGAATTGATGGCCCTTGACCTGGATGCCGAAGACTCCGGTCGGGGCGACGCTGGATTTCGATGCGGGCGCGGCGGCTGCGGCTTCGCTGTTGTCAGAACTCGCGTCGCTTGAGCCTCCACAGGCAACCAGCACGGCTGCGAGGGTCAGACTGGCCAGAAGTCCCCAATCCTTACCGGTACGCATTGTCAATCTCCGATGGTCACTTCAAATTTCCCCGGTTGTCCGGAGAGTGTCAATGACTCTGGAACAACTGCATTCACGAGTTCGGGGAGTAATCGATGGTGATGATCGGTAGAGCGCTGTCCGTTCTGTGGCGTAAGAGTTCATTGCTGTTGCCATGTGTGGATATGACAATACGACCTTAGAGGCTAAATCGCCGAAGGCAGTTATTCCAGGCCGCGTTGGCACACAGGGCTCGCGCCGTGCAGTAATATAGCGAAATATTCGGCGGTTGGTGTAATCGCCGGCGGGTCGGGGCGGCACTGATTGCTTATCGATGCCGCACTCTGCGCAATTGAGGCATTGTCAGGCATCGAGCGCCCGGTTCCACCACGCGCTGAGCAATGCTTCTATTATTTATGTCGAATTATGAGTCAATCCGCAGCCTCGACCGGTAAAAAGCAATTTCGCATCCTCCTGCCGAGCTCTGCCGGCGGTCACCTCGCAGAACTCTTTCAGCTACGCGAACTGCTGAGCAGTTGCGATTGCCTATTTGTGACTGAGGACCTTCCATTGACACGGCAGATCGTAGCGGGCCGCGCGTGCAGGTTTGTACGACCGAACGGGAGCAATCGCAACTGGGTCTTCTGGCTGAACTTCCTGATTAACTGGTTGTTGGCGATGCCGATTCTCCTGCGCTTCCGACCACACGCGATCGTCACCACCGGCAGCCATACTGCGATACCGTTCTGCTATCTCGGCAAACTCCTGCGCTGCAAGGTGATCTACATCCTCTCTTTCGCACGCATCGATTCCGGGGCAGCGGCCGCGACCGCGGTCTATCCGATCGCCGACCTGTTCTTCGTGCAATGGGAGCAGATGCGCCGGGTCTATCCGAAAAGCGTCTTCGTCGGCCCGCTGTTCTGAGCAAGGTACAGCGCTTCAGGAGCTTGCGACTGTGGTTTTTGTGGTCTTGGGAACCTGGGGAATGCCATTTGCGCGGCCGTTACGCGAAATCGAACGTGCGGCGGCGGCAGGATTATTGGCACAGCCGATCATCGTGCAGAGCGGCTGCACGACATACACGTCCCCGCACCTGCAGGTCGTCCCATTTTTCAGCGCTGACGAAATGGAGCGCATGTACGATAGCGCCACGCTGGTGGTGTGTCAGGCGGGTGTGGGTTCAATCATGCTTGGCCTCAGAAAGCACAAGACGATCATCGCGATAGCGCGCCGCGCGGCCTATGACGAGCATATCGATGATCACCAACTGGAGATTCTCGACGTCTTTTCCAAGCTAGGGTCGGTGCTCCCGTGGAGAGGCGAGGGCGACCTACCAGAGGTGCTGGCGCGTGCGGGCGACTTCGCACCCGTGCCCTACCCATTCGGCGAGGAGAAGATTTCGCGGACGATTCTCGAGTTCCTCGTCGCCAATGTCAGCGCGAGGTAGCAGCTGGCGGGATCCGCGACCGCGCAAATGCCCACAGTTGCAGCGCCGCTCAGGCGGCCAAACAGGAAGCAGTTCGCATTCTGCAGCAGACCGTCGTGTATAATTCATTTGCCGCGAAGGCCGCATCGCGGATCAACAACAAGTTGCTTCAGAGGAAGGTCGTGAGAGCCGCTATAGTTGGTCTCGGTAAGATGGGGCTGTCCCATTTCGCCATAGTCAATGCCCATCCGCGCCTGAGTCTGCAGGCCGTGTGTGATTCCTCGAACTATCTGCTGGAAATTCTTGGTCGGAACACGGGGGTCAAGACCTACTCCGATTACAATGAACTGCTGGCGAAAGAGCAACTCGATTGCCTATTCATTGCCACGCCATCGAGTTCGCACGCGAGTATGGTCGAGGCGGCGTTGCGCCGCGGGCTCGCGGTTTTCTGCGAGAAACCGTTCGTGCTCGACCCTGCGGTAGGGTACCGGCTTGCCGATCTGGCGGATTCAGCCCGCGTGGCGAATCAGGTCGGCTATCACTTTCGCTTCGTCGCGACCTTCGCGGAAGCACGACGACTGCTCGATCTCGAGCTCCTGGGCCGTATCCATCACGTGCGCGCGGAAGCCTACGGCCCCGTGGTGCTGCGGCAGGCTGGCTCGAGTTGGCGGTCACGTAAAACCGAAGGTGGTGGTGCCCTGTTCGATTACGCGTGCCACGCGATCGACATGCTCAACCATCTGTTCGGCCTTCCAAGCGCTGTTTCCGGCACTATCTTCAACAGCGTGTTTTCTGAGGCAGTGGAAGACGAGATCTACTCAAACCTGCATTACAGCGGCGGCATGTCCGGTCAACTGGCTGTCAACTGGAGCGACGAGAGCACCCGGAAGATGTCGCTCCGAATCCATGCCTGGGGCACGAACGGGCGCATGTCCATCGATCGGCAGGAAATGCAGATCTACCTGCGCAAGGCTCACGCTGGCCAGGGCCTGGAGCAGGGATGGAACACGCGCGACACCACCGCGTTGACGCGACCGGTGTGGTTCTATCTGCGCGGGGAGGAGTACTCGGCGCAAATCGACCATTTCGTGGAGTGCATCGAGCGGGGCGCAACACCGATCACGAGCTTCCGCACGGCCAGCGATACGGATCTCATTGCCGGCATGATGCGCGCCGATTCAGAGACGACGCGAACCGTGATCGCTTTGCCTGAGCGTGGGGCCGCAAGCGCGACTGCGCGCCAAGTCGTCGATACGCCGCGGGGCCTGCGTCGGATGGCGCGCTGGTTCGGAGCGCGCGGCGAGAGCAGAGCATGATGCCGCGCCTGCTAATGGGGGACAATCAGTTCTTCGGCATCAATCACATGTCCGAAGAGAAGGCGCGCGCGCAGGCGATTCGCTTTCAGAAGCTGGAGGCGATTCTTCGCGTGCTCGAAGCGGCGTACGCGGAAGGCGTTCGCACCTTCATGTGCACCACCCACGAGCGCATCTCGGAGGTGTGCGACTACTTCCGGGCTAACAAGGAACGCTATCCGGATTTTCAGTTCTATCCGTGCATGCCGTACGCGCACAAGTACGCGAATGCTGCGACGGAACTCGGGATGATCGGCGCGTTGCGCAGCTTCCTGCCCGAGGAGAATCCCCTGAAGGCGGCACTAAAGGGGGGAATCGCCGTTGCGCGTAAAGACATCGCTAGTCTCGGCGGTCTGTTGATCGATGCGGAGATGAAGATGTTCCACGACTTACCGACCCCCGCCATCTTTCTGCAAAATGCCGCTACGGACTTTCTGCTCGGTATGGGTCTTGATGTGGCGTTGCGCGCTTTTGCGGACCACGTGCGCGAGCGTTACGGCGCCGAGCCGGGCTTCATCACGATGAACTTGCCGATGCTGCTGCCGCGGCTGGAAAAGCTGGGCATTGAGCGGCCAATCATCTGCGCCAACATCAACAAGATCGAATTCCGGATGTGTGGTGGTCGGCGCACCTACGAGGAGCTCATCGCGCAGAACCGCTGCCGCACGATCGCGATGTCTGTCTTTGCCAGTGGCGCCGTGCCTGCCGAGGAGGCACTTACGTACGTGTGTCAGCAGCCGGGTATCGAATCGATCGTCTTTGGCGCTTCGAGCCGCGCTCACATTGCACAAACCCGCGACTTGGTGGAGCGGCTGAGCCAGCGCCGCGCGGCCTGAGGCCAGCGCTTCCTCATTCTGTGTAGGCTCCAACTCGAGCAAGACCTGCTTGCCGGGTTGCTGGAGTGGCTGATCGAGGGCTTACTTGCCGATCCATCAGCTGATATGGCCCTGAGTTGTCAACGGGCGCAATGACTCATCTCGAACCGATCACCGAACAGTAACGCAAACTGCGCTTTCGCAGCGTGCGACTCGCGTGCCGGCATCTTCCAGTCTCTGGTGATTTCTCGCAACTGCAGCCAGATCAGCTTCATCGCCGCTTCGTTGCTCGGGAAGTGCCCACGGGCACGAACCGAGCGATGAAGGGTAGTGTTCTGGCTTTCGATCGCGTTGGTCGTGTAGGTCTTTCTGCGCACTTCCAGTGGGTACGCAAAGAAGGGAATGCCTGTTCCCAGTTGCGTCGCCAGGCCGCGGTAATCGCCGGGTATTTACGGGCCCACGGTCCGTCCTCGAACTCGCTCAGAGCGATCGCGGCGGCCGCGCTATCCGGAGCTCGGTAGACCGCCTTGAGGGCTGTGGCAATCGGTTTACGATCCTTCCAGCCCGCGTCGTCCATCGAGTTGCGCAGCAGATGCACGATGCAGGTCTGGATCTGGGTCTGCGCGGAAGCTTGGGCTGCCGCGGAACGATCGAATACATGCGTTAGGCTCCATTCGTGCTGCGCCAGGTCGCAACGGCACAGCGAAGAAATCAGTGTGAGTACGCCACCGCTTCAATCGCGGTGGACACGGGGATCCAGCAGCAACCCACCGTGCAATCGTGATTGGGATTTGCGTGACGCGCGAGCGGTGATCGCGGTCTCAGTGTGACTAAATCTGTCGCCATAGCGTGACGGCGTTCGCATTTCGACCCGCATATGTCCGGTCGACGCAACCAATCCGATGCAAACAGGGCTCAGGCGCAGCACTCGTGCTGCACTCGGGTGCGCGGCGAGGCCGTGCGGATGGATGGACCCGCCCGGATCAGTGCGCCAGCCGCGGACGGACTGGCGCACTGCAGGGCTGAAGATGAGCGGGGCTACTCGATCACGATCGAGGAGGGACCGCCGCCGGCTATGACGCACGGCACCGGCGAGCCGACCGCAACGAGGACTCCGGTCACCGGAGTGATCGTGAAGACCGAGATCGTGCCGGCATCGCCATTGGCCACGTAGAGGTACTGGCTCGACGGGTCGACCGCGAGTGCAGTCGGTGTAAAAGTGCTGGGGAACCCGGTGGTCGTGCTAGTGGCCGCTACGCCGACCGTAGTCAGGCTCCCGTCGGTAGGACTGATCGTGAAGCCCGAGACCGTGCCGTCCCCGTTGTTGGAGACGTAGAGGAATGAGCCGCTCGGATCCACCGTGACGCCCTGCGGCGTGGTGCCGACGTTGTATGAATGCTTCAGCGTCAGGGTTCCTGTGCCGTCATAGGAGTATTCGTTCACGGTGCCGGGCGTGGTGCTGCCGTCGGTGACGTAGACATACTGCCCGGTGGGAGAGACGGCTAGCGCATAGGGGCTCGTCAGGCTGGTTTCGGGCGAGGCCGTGAGGGCAGTCAGGCCTCCACCCACACCAATCGAGTACTCCGTGATCTTGCCCTCGTACACATTCGCGGCATAGACGAACTGATCGGTCGAGTCGACCGCGACGCTGTAGGGATAATTGGCTGACACGTAGGTGGACGTGCTGAGCGTACCGGTCACCGGCGCCAGCACGCCGGCAGTGAGCGTATAGGCCTCCAGCGTGCCCTCAGTCAGGGTGCTGTCGTCGCTGCCGGCGTAGAGGTACGGGCCGCTCGGGCTCGGGTCCACCGCCAGCGAGAACGACACATTGGTCGCCGAACCGCTGATCGTGTCGGAGACGTCCGGCGTCAGCACACCTGTGCCCGCGGCGATGCCGAAGGTACCAATGGCTGGCGAAAAGCCGTCGGCGACATACAGATAACTGCCGCGCGGATCCAGAGCGAGACCGAAAGGCTGGGACTCGGCCGACGAGTAAGGTGAGCCGGCAGCCGCGGTCAGTGCGCCGGTGGTCGGGAAGATCGTGAAGGCTGCGACACTTCCAGGCGTGTCGTAGGGATTGGCGACGAATACGAACTGGCCGACGTTCTTGCAGGTGACCGTCACCGTGACATTGGCGTTGGCCGTTCCTGTACCGGCGGCGACCGTGCAGATCTGTGTCGGGCTGGTAGGTTGGGTCAGCACAGTGACGGCGTAGGCTCCGCCTG
>DATNHF010000039.1:0-9621 GCA_035605115.1 Steroidobacteraceae bacterium
CGGCTCGTCGCATTGGGGCGAGCCTCGCCGAAAATACCCTATGGACGCAAGCGCGGCGCCTGCAGCGCTGCGCGCGCAGACCCCTGCAATCAGTGAATTGCGTCGAGGGCGAGGTTGAGCTCGAGCACGTTGACGCGCGGCTCACCCAAGATCCCCCATTGCCGACCCTGCGTGTGCGCTGCGACCAGGGCGCGCAGCCGCGCCGGATCCATGCCGCGGGCGTGCGCCACGCGCGCCAGCTGATATTCGGCCGCCGCTGGGCTGATATGCGGGTCCAACCCGCTGCCCGAGGCGGTCACGAGATCGACCGGGACCGGCAGCTTGTTGTCGGGGTCGGCCTGCTGCAAGCTCGCCACGCGCGTCTTGACGGCATCGAACTGCGCTGGGTTCGTGGGCCCCAGATTCGAGCCGGTCGAGGAGGCGCCGTTGTAGGGCTGCGGCGTCGTGGCCGACGGCCGCGGCCAGAAATATTTGGGATCTTCGAATGGCTGACCGATGAGCGAGGAGCCGACGAGCTTGTCGCCCTGACGAATCAATGACCCTTGCGCCTGCTGACGGCAACACACTTGCGCGATGGCGGTCACGACCAGGGGATACGCGATGCCGGTCACGAGCGTCGAGATCAACAGCATCAGCAGCGATTGCAGCAGGATTTTGGCCATGGCGAGGCGTCCTTCAGACCAGATGGAGCACGACCAGCAGCAGATCGATGAGCTTGATGCCGATGAAGGGCACCACGACTCCGCCGAGGCCGTAGATCAGCAGATTGCGCCGCAGCAGCGCTTCGGCGCCAACCGGGCGGTAGCGCACGCCGCGCAGTGCCAACGGAATCAGCGCGACGATGATCAGCGCATTGAAGATCACGGCCGACAGGATCGCGCTGTTGGGACTGGACAGGCGCATGATGTTGAGCAGGTTGAGCTGTGGATAGGTGGTGGCGAAGGCCGCCGGAATAATGGCGAAGTATTTCGCGACGTCGTTGGCAATGCTGAAGGTGGTGAGCGAGCCGCGCGTGATGAGCATCTGCTTGCCGACCTCGACCACCTCGATGAGTTTGGTGGGGTTGGAGTCCAGATCGACCATGTTGCCGGCCTCTTTGGCCGCCTGCGTACCGGTATTCATGGCGACCGCGACGTCCGCCTGCGCCAGTGCCGGCGCATCGTTGGTGCCATCGCCGCACATGGCGACCAGACGACCCTGCTGCTGATGCTCGCGAATCAATTTCAGCTTGGCCTCCGGCGTGGCCTCGGCCAGAAAATCGTCCACGCCGGCTTCGGCGGCAATGGCTGCGGCCGTGAGCTTGTTGTCGCCGGTGATCATCACCGTGCGGATGCCCATGCGGCGCAATTCAGCAAAGCGCTCGCGAATGCCGCCCTTGACGATATCCTTGAGCTCGATGACACCGAGGGCGCGAGGGCCGTCGGCCACCACCAGCGGTGTCGCCCCCTTGCGCGCGACGCTCTCGATCGCACGCTGCAGATCGGGCGGCAGCGCGCCGTTCTGTTCGGTCAGCCAGCGGCTGACGGCGTCGGCCGCGCCCTTGCGAATGCGCCGGCCCTCGAAATCCACGCCGCTCATGCGCGTCTGGGCGCTGAAGGGAATGAACTGTGCGCCAAGCCCATGCAGCTCGCGCCCGCGAATGCCGTGCTGCTGTTTGGCGAGCACGACGATCGAGCGCCCTTCCGGCGTCTCATCGGCAAGCGACGCGAGCTGCGCGGCATCGGCAAGCTCGGCCATGCCGACGCCCGGCGCGGGGATGAACGCGGAGGCGAGGCGATTACCCAGCGTGATCGTGCCGGTCTTGTCCAGCAGCAGCACATCCACATCCCCGGCGGCCTCGACCGCCCGGCCGGAGGTCGCGATGACGTTGGCCTGGATCATGCGGTCCATACCCGCAATACCGATTGCCGAGAGCAATCCACCGATTGTGGTAGGAATCAGACATACGAGCAGCGCCACCAGGACCGTGATCGAGATCGGCGTGCCATGGCCGGCGACGGCAACGCTGTAAAGCGAAAACGGTAGCAGCGTCGCAGTCGTCTTGAGAAACACCAGGGTCAGGCCGGCGAGCAATATCGCCAGCGCGATTTCGTTAGGGGTTCGCTGCCGCTTGGCGTTCTCGACCATTGCAATCATGCGATCGAGAAAGGCTTCGCCGGGATTGGCCGTGATGCGCACGTGCA
Source organism: Steroidobacteraceae bacterium (assembly GCA_035605115.1). Classification (GTDB taxonomy): domain Bacteria; phylum Pseudomonadota; class Gammaproteobacteria; order Steroidobacterales; family Steroidobacteraceae; genus FEN-1191. The sequence goes on from DATNHF010000039.1 coordinate 2,184, forward strand.
GTGTATCCGAGAGCAGGCGTGTGCCGCCGGTCACGGCCGAGCGGTCGCCGCCGGCCTCGCGGATCACCGGAGCAGACTCGCCCGTGATCGCACTCTCATCCACCGAGGCGGTGCCCCAGATGACCTCGCCGTCACCCGGAATGGTATCGCCGGCCTCGACCAGCACGACGTCCCCGCGCCGCAGGTTGCGCGAGGGAACGCTCTCGTAAGGCTGATCGGTGCGGCCGTGTGCGAAGCGGCGCGCCGACACGTCGCGCTTGCTCGAGCGCAGCGCCGCAGCCTGGGCCTTGCCGCGACCTTCGGCCAGACTCTCGGCAAAGTTCGCAAACAGCAGCGTTGCCCACAGCCACAACGCGATGGCGATCACGAAGCCGGGCCGGCCTTCGGCGGCAAGCGCGCCGCCAAGCTGCGCCAACCACACGGCCGTGATCAATACGCTGCCGACCAGTACCACGAACATGACCGGATTGCGCCACTGCACCCAGGGTGCCAGCTTGACGAAAGAGTCCCTGATCGCCTCCTTCACCAGCGGCGGATCGAACAACGGACGGGCGCGCACGGCGGTTGTCATGAAAGTCCTCGAATGAAATCAGATCAGCAGCGTGTCCCTGCGAGCCCTCAATGCCCCAGGAACTGCAGTTCCTCGACGATCGGTCCAAGCGCCAGGGCCGGAAAGAACGCCAACGCGCCGACGATCACGACCGTGGAGACCAGCAAAACGACGAACAGCGGCGTATCGGTCGCCAGTGTGCCGGCACCCGCCGGTACGCGCTTCTTCGCCGCCAGACTGCCCGCAATCGCAAGCACGGGGACGATGAGCCAGTAGCGCGATACCCACATGACGATGCCGAGCGTCGCGTTGTAGAAGGGTGTGTTGGCCGAGAGTCCCGCGAAAGCGCTGCCGTTGTTGCCGGCCGTGGAAGAGTAGGCATAGAGGATTTCCGAAAACCCATGCGCGCCGGGATTGGCCGTGCCGGCGCGGCCCGCTGCCACAGAGACCGCGATCGCCGTGCCGACCAGGGCGCAGTACGGTGGAATCAGGATCACCAGCGAGGCCATCTTCATCTCGAACGACTCGAGCTTCTTGCCCAGGTACTCGGGGGTGCGGCCGACCAGCAGGCCGGCAATGAACACGGCGATGATCGCGTACACCAGCATGCCGTAGAGACCCGAACCCACACCGCCGAAGGTCACCTCGCCCAGTTGTATCAGCCACATTGGAATCATTCCGCCCAGCGGCGTGAAGGAGTCGTGCATCGAATTGACCGAGCCGTTGGAGGCCGCGGTCGTGGCAGCGGCCCAGAGCGCGGAATCGGCGATGCCGAAGCGCACTTCCTTGCCTTCCATATTGTCGCCCGCCTGCAACGCCGAGGGCGCCTGAGCCACGGCGGCGGGGTACGAGGGATTGGCGCGGCCTTCGGATAGAGCCGTCACCGCCAGCAGCGGCACGAACAGCACGACCATCGCCGCCAGCACCGCCCAGCCCTGGCGCGTGTCGCCAACCATGCGCCCGAAGGTGTAGCACAGCGCCGCCGGAATCAGCAGGATCGCCAGCGCCTCGAGAAAGTTGCTGAGCGGTGTCGGATTCTCGTACGGGTGCGCCGAATTGGCGTTGTAGAAGCCGCCACCGTTCGTGCCGAGCTGCTTGATGGCGATCTGGCTGGCCGCCGGGCCGAGCGCAAGGGTCTGCGAGTCGACGCGTACGGGCCTGGTCTGCGCGTTGCCTTGCGCGTCCTTGACGGGATTGCCGGCCGCGTCCGTCACCGGCTCATCGACCGTGATGGGATTGACGAGCGAGGCGATCTGGGAGGGCTGGAAGGTTTGCACCACGCCCTGCCCGGCCAGCACGAGCGCGAGAATCAAGGCCAGCGGCAGTAGCACATAGAGGATGCTGCGCGTGAGGTCGACCCAAAAGTTGCCGATCTCCTGGGTCTGCTTGAGTTGAAAGCCGCGGATCATCGCGATCAATACGGCGATGCCCGTCGCCGCGGATTTGAAGTTCTGCACGGCCAGCGCGAGCATCTGCGTCAGATAGCTCATGCTCGATTCGCCACCGTAGCCCTGCCAGTTGGTGTTGGTGACGAAACTCACGGCCGTGTTGAATGCCGAGTCTGCAGACACCGCGCTCATCTGCTGTGGATTGAGCGGCAGTTGAGCTTGCAGACGCTGAACAAGGTACACCAGCAATGCGCCGAGCGCGTTGAACGCCAGCATCGAGAGCGCGTACTGCTTCCAGTTCATGGACGCTTTAGCATCGATGCGGCAGAACCGGTACAGGGCACGTTCGGCCGGACCGAACCAGCGCGTCACGGCGCTGGTGCCCTCGAACACCCCGGCCATGTATAGACCCAGGGGCTTGACCAGGAGCAGCAGCACGATCAGGTAGATGGCGATCTGCAGCCAACCGTTCGCGGTCATGATCAGAATTTCTCCGCGTTGAGCATGGCGTAGAGCAAATAGCCGAACAGCCCCAGCGTCAGCAGCAGCGCAATCCAGTAGAGCGCGCTCACGGCTGCCTCAGCAGTCGTGCGCACAGCACGACGCCGCCCCAGGTCAGCAGCGTGAGCACGACGATCAGTCCGATAAACCACATATCCATAGGCGCCTCCCCGGCCAGCATGGGGATGCTGCGTCGGCTTAAGGTAAAAATGCCATATGTAATTACCGCGAGAATCGGCGCAGGCTTGGCTACCAGGGCCGCGCGCGAGCGTGAGGCGCACCTAGGGCGCGCGGCAGGAACTGTGCGCCGTGTCATTGGTAGATTTGCCACCATTGCCATAAACTTGCGTGCGATGACGGCCCCCTCCAACCAAGAACTCCGGCCGCGGACTGAAACTGGCATAGACCTGGGCGGCATCCGCCGCAGCGATTTCGACATCACCAACATGGTGCGGGTGAGTTCGCCTCAGGAGGTACTGCGGGCGACCGAGCAGCTGCTGGTCACGGCCTGGCCGGCTATGCGGCTCGCACCCGTGGAACGGGCGTTTGGCGACTTCGATGCGTTGTTTGCCGGCCGCATGCCCGGCTATGCCGGGGTCGATACGGTCTATCACGACCGCCAGCACACACTCGATGTCACGCTGGCAATGGCGCGGCTGCTCGTCGGCCATGAACGACAGGTCGATGCTGCCTCACAGCTCGGCGCCGAGCGCGCCGTGGTCGGTGTCGTGCTGGCGCTGTTCCACGACGTCGGCTATCTGCGGCGTAGCAGCGACCGTGAGCAGTCCAACGGCGCTGAATTCACGCGCAGTCACGTCAGCCGGGGCGCGGAGTTCCTGCGCCACTACCTGCCACAGATCGGCCTGGCCAATTGGATCGACGTCGCCTCGCAGATCATCCATTTCACCGGCTACGAGCGCCCATTCGCGCAGATCGTCACCACCGACGCGCGCGATACGCGTCTGGGTCATCTGCTCGGCACGGCCGACATGATCGCGCAGCTGGCCGATCGCTGTTATCTGGAAAAGTGCCGCGACCGGCTCTATCCGGAGTTCGTGCTCGGCGGTGTTGCGCTCTCGACCGGTGGCGGCGGTCCCGCGGTGCGCTACGCCTCGGGTCTGGATCTGTTGCGTCAGACTCCAGGCTTCGTCGCCAATACGCGCAGCACGCGTCTGGACCGCGATTTCGATCGCGCCTACCGCTATCTTGAGATCCTATTCGAAGGCCGCAACCCCTACATCGAATCCATCGATCGGAACATGCAGTATCTCGAGCAGGTGCTGCGCAGCGAGAGCTGGCGCATGCTGCGCCGGAACCCGCCGTTGCACGCGGCTGATCCCGAAACGCTCGGACGCGTGCGCAGTCTCATGCTGGGCTACTTCAAGAAGGCTTGGTTGCAGGACTAAAGCGCAAGCCGCGGCGCGGCCAGCGCCAATGCGCTCGGCGCCGCCACCGTGCGGACATAACGCGCATGAATGTCGTCCAGCTGCGGCCAGATGACCTCGGCACCGGCCAGGTCGACACCGCGCAAGGCCTCGGCGAGCACCGCCACCGACAGTGCCGACAGCGCCGGGCCCGAAACGGGTGCAAAGCTCAAATGCCAGGGTTCGGGCTGCACGCCGCCGCGATCCCGGTCGTAGGGCCGGAAAAAGCCATAGGATTCGGCATGCTGCGACAGCCAGCCGTGCAGCCTGGCGAACACTCCATCGGCGGCATATTCGGCCGGCACCAGCTGTGCCTGCTTACCGGCGCTCAGGGCCTTGCGGTCGATGAGATCGACCTCGGTGCCCCAGTGGTGCCGACTCGCGCCCGGCAGCGCCGACCAATGCAGAATGGCATGCACGATCTGGTTTGGGGTCATGAGCGCTGGATCCAGGCGCTCGCCGAAGGCGTCGAGCAGTGGGCGCCGGCCGCGGTATTTGTCGTTCCAAATGGCCAACTGCCGGTCGAAATCACGAAAGCTCGAGGCCGCGACCAGATCCAGGCCGTCCGCCGCCGCGGCGCTGCGTAATGCCAGAAAGGCGTGCGCGGTCTGCGCTTGCAGCGTGCAGCGCGGCGCCTCGAGCTCGTGCACGTGAGTGCGAGTTCTTCCAGTTAACTGTTCGGGCTCTAGAACCGTCATCGCCTGTAGCTCTGAGGCCGCACATACGGCATGATTTGAGGCCATAGGGTACCCGGAGGCCGGATGCGCGGCCCACAATCTAAATATGTAATGCTCGCTGTGTCTGCCGTGGCCTTCGCTGTCGCGGCGCTGCTGGATTACCTGGCCCGCCGCGGCCAATTGCCGAGCTCGATGCTGGAGCTTGCGGGAGCCTGCGCCGCGCTGGCGCTGGTACTGCCGGGCTTCTGGTTCTGGCGCCAGCGCAACCGGCTCGACGGCACCGTGCGGGGACTGATTGGCGCGGCTGAGCAGATCAGTCGTGGCGAGTTCCGCCAGGCGCTCGTGAGCACCGGCGGCGACAAGCTCGGCGAGCTTGAGCTCGCGTTCGAGAATATGCGCCAGGCGCTGCGCACCACCACCTTCACGCGCAACTACCTGCACAGCGTGCTCAACAGCATGACCGACGCGGTGTTCGTGACCACGACCGCCGGCATCGTCCGCATCGCCAACGAGGCCGCCTACCGGCTAACCGGCTTCAACGAGAGTGAGTTGATCGGCAAGCAGATCGTCTCGCTGCTCGAGCCGACCGACAAGTCCGAGTCCGATCCGCTGTTGGTGGCCTGCGAGGCCGGCGAGACGGTACTGCGTACGCAGTCGGGGCAGACCATACCCGTGTCGTTCGTCGGCTCCACGATCGCCACCGACGATCCGCAGTTCGAGGGCGAGATCTTCGTCGCGCGCGATATCACCGAGCGCAAGCGCGCCGAGCGGCGCATCCGCTACCTCGCGCGCTATGACGCGCTCACCAAGATTCCGAACCGCATGCAGTTCCAGCATCTGCTGCAGCAGGCGATCGCGCGCTCGCGCCGCTCGGGCCAGGGCGTCGCCATGCTGTATGTGGACATGGATCGCTTCAAGGAGGTCAATGACACTTTCGGCCACGCCTCGGGCGATCGGGTGCTCGAAGTGCTGACCGAGCGTTTGACGCGGGTGCTCAACAGCGAGGCGGTGCTCGGACGACTGGCGGGCGATGAGTTCGCGTTGTTCGTCGACGGCCTCAGTCAGGACGCGGGCGAGGCCAGCGGTCAGGTGGCGCAGTTGGCGCGCACCGTGCTGCACGCTGCCGGCGAGGCGTTCCACATCCGCCAGCAGGAAGTATTTCTGACCGTGAGCATCGGCATCGCACTGTGTCCGCGCGATGCCGAGAACGTCATCGATCTGATCCGCAATGCCGATGCCGCCATGTACTACTCGAAGCAGAACGGCGGCAACACGTACGCTTTCTATTCGCCGGAGATGAACGCCGCCGCGGTCGAGCGTCTCATGCTCAAGAGCAAGCTGCGCCGAGCGGTCGAGCGCGATGAGTTCGTGGTGCGCTACCAGCCCAAGGTGGATTTGCGCGACGGCCGCGTCGTCGGTGCCGAAGCGCTGCTGCGCTGGCGCCTGCCGGGACACGGCGACATTCCACCGTCGCAATTCATCCCCATCGCGGAGGAGAACAATCTCATCAGCGCCATTGGCGAATGGGTGCTCGAGCGCGTTTGCATGGACTTTCGCGCGTTGCGCCGGCATATCGCCGATCCCGGTCGGATCTCGTTGAATCTCTCGCTCAAGCAGCTCAAACAGGCGAGCTTCATCCTCAACTGCCGCTCGATTTTCGAACGCCATGCGGTGCCGACGCGCAACTTCGAGCTCGAGATCACTGAGACCACGCTCATGGCCGATCTGCGGCGCACGGTGCAGATGCTCAACCAGCTGCACGACATGGGGTTGCATCTGTCGATCGACGATTTCGGCACCGGTTACTCCTCGCTTTCGGCGCTGCAGCAATTTCCGATCGGCACGCTCAAGATCGATCAGTCGTTCGTGCGTGATGCCGCCGACGATCCTGCCGACGCGGTACTGGTGCGCACCATCATCGATATGGGACACAGCCTCGGCATGGCTGTGGTGGCCGAGGGCGTGGAGTCGGTCCGCCAGCTGGAATTCCTCTGCAACAGTCGCTGCAACATGGCGCAGGGCCAGTTGTTCGGCGAGGCGCGCAGCATCGATGAGCTGCTGCAGCTGTTGCTGACCCAGCAGGGTGGGCGTCCCGCGTTCGCGAATCTGCTGCCAGGCGCGCCCGTCACCCTGCGGCCCTTGTCCGCCTGAAGGAGCCGTTGACTGATCGGCTCGACGACGCCCTGCCGACGCCCTCTGGGGGCGCGTGGCGCTGGTTGCTGCGATCGCTGCCTCTCGTGCTGCTGCTGCTATGGCTGCTGAGCGCAGTCTGGATGTCGCTCAAGCATCTGCCCGCCGGTGAACACGTCGACGGAGCCTGGCAGGCGCTGCCGGCACGCTCGCCACGCTTCCTGCGCGACTTGAGCGCGGCTGACGCCAACGGCGCGCCGCTGGTCGATCAGCAGATTGCGGCCGAAATGCTCGGCATGATCGCGCGGGCACGGCAGCTGGTGCTGCTCGATACCGGATTGTTCGGCGATCTGCCGGCAGCGGGACCTCGGGCCTCGCGGCTGCGCAGCGCGCTGCCGATCGCTGCCAGCGTGGTCGATGCACTGCTGCGCGCCAAGGCGCAGTACCCCGAGCTGTCGCTGCTGGTGTTGACCGATCCATCCACGCTGCAGATGGAGGGCACCGCACGCATGCGCGAGCGCCTGGCGACCTCGGGCATTGAAGTGCTGGCGCTTGATGTGACGCGCCTGCGCGCGCCCGATCCAGCCTTTGCCGCATTCTGGAATATGTGCTGCCGCTGGTGGACGGGCCCCTCATCGCCGCCGGGTTGGCCCAATCCGCTGGGGGTCGGCTCGAAGACGGTATCGATGCGATTGTGGGGCGAGCTGCGCGGCTACCAGCGCAGTCATCGTCAGCTGCTCATCGCCGATGACGGTGCCGGCGGGGGCG
>DATNHF010000040.1:0-2035 GCA_035605115.1 Steroidobacteraceae bacterium
GAGCACGCCGAAGAAGTCGGACAGTTTCGGCGCGTCGAGGAACAGCCGGTTGGCGAAGCTCACCGCCTGCTCGAGCCGCGTGATCAACAGCGCCGCGATGCTCATGAAGCTGACGATCTGGCCGACCGAGGCAAGCCCGACGAGCTTGAGGTAAGTCCCGACCAGGAGGATCACCAGCAGCGTGAGCGTGGTGCCGGCGCGCGTCAAAACGTTCGCCACGGCCCACCACGACAGCACCGGCATCTGCGCGCGCAATAGCGAGTTCACCAGGCTGCGCACCAGCGACACTTCGAGCTCGACGCGGGCGTAGCTTTGCACCAAGGCGACATTGCCAAGCGCGTCGGCGGCAGTTTCGGCAAGATCCGAATAGTGCTGCTCGACCGCGCGCTGCATCCCGTATGCCCGCTGCATGACCAGCACCGTCAAGGCGGTGAAGCCGATGCACAGCGCGAGCAGCGGCAGCGCCAGCCGCCAGTTGAGGCAGAGCGTCGCCGGCAGCAAGAGCGCGATGAAGACGAAAGCGGCGAAATGCTCGCGGAAGAACGACACCCACAGCCACCATAGCGTGTCGGTGCCCGACAGCATGATCTTCATCTGCCGGCCGGAATGCTCGACGGTGTGGTAAGCCAGCGGCAGCTGCAGCACGTGCTCGAAATAATCCGCCAGCACGAGGTTGCGGCGCTGATGCGCCAGGCGATCGGCGAACCAGGCGATGACTGTTCCGGCTATGATGATGAAAAGCCCGAAGGCGACCCAGGCGCCAAGTAGTGGCGCGAGCGCCAGGGCCGCCGCCCGGATGCCGGCCGGCAGCGCGCCAGAGAGCGCATCGACGATGCGGCCGAACAGCACCGGCTCGATGAATTGCGCCGCTGCGAGCGCGATATTCGCCAGCGCCAATGTCACCGCGAGCCGGACGTCGGCACTGAGCAGGCCGAGCACGCGAAGATAGACGCCGGCGAACGACATGGTGGGATTCCAGCCTCGATCGGCGTCACTTTAGCGCCGCTGCGATCGAATTATGACAATCAAAGCGCCGCGAGCGATCGCCCGGATTTCCGGTCGCACAGCGGCCGAAAAGGTGAGATTATCAGCTTGCGGGCGACCCCGGCGGCTTGCCGGAGGCGGTCCGCAGGCCGGGGGCGGCATCGGACGCAAAGAAGCGAAAGCGCATGACGAACATTCCGACCGACCTCTTGCGCACATTCGTTCTGGTCGTCGAGCAGCGCAGTTTTACCCGCGCCGCCAAGGCCCAGGGCATGACCCAGCCGGCGATCAGCGCGCAGATCAGGCGCCTGCAATCGCTGCTCGGCATCGAACTGTTCGACAAGAGCGCGCCCGGCGTCGCGCTCACGCCGATGGGCCAGCATGTCATCGAGTCCGCACGCCGCTTGCTGTCGGTCAACGATCACATCGTGCAGATCGCCAGCCCCAATGCGACGGCGCAACTCGTTCGCATCGGCGTGCGCAAGGATTGCATGGGCGAAGAGCTCACCGCGATGCTGGCCGCGACCCGCGCGCGCTGGCCGAACCTGCGCTTTGCGGTGCAGGGCGCCGGCCAGCGGCGCCTGTTGCAATATCTCAAGCAGGACGAGCTCGATATCGTCGTGGCGCTGGTTCCCGACGAGCCGGAGGGTGCCGCACGCCATTATTGGCCGGAAGAACTCGCCTGGGTGCGCGGCAAGACCACGACGCTCGATCTCTCAGCCCCGATCCCGCTGGTCGGCTACAAGGATCGCTGCATGTGCCATCGCGTCGCCATTGTGACGCTCGCCAAGGCCGACATGGCCGGCGAGCTGGTGTTCCGCGGCACCAATGCGGAGTCGCTGCGCAGCGCGGTGACCGCCGGCGTCGGCGTCATGCTGGTGCCGCGTAGCCGCATCCCGGCCGGGCTCGAAGCCTGGGACGACGGACCGCTGCCGGCGCCGCCCGTGGTCTATGGCGGCGTCTTCGTGCGCGACAATGCCGCGAGCGACACGCTCGATCAGCTCGCCGACCGTTTCGCGGAGACGCTGCGCCCAGTCGCGGTGACGCCCGA
>DATNHF010000041.1:0-2136 GCA_035605115.1 Steroidobacteraceae bacterium
TTACCGGGCCTCGACGGACGCACGCGCGCGCTACAACGCGCCGGTGCACAACACCGCGGCGGTCCTGGCCTCCGCGCAGTTGAAGCAACAGCTCGCGGATAGAGAGTATCCCGAGCGCGACACGGTCATTCTCTTGACCGGTGTGCCGGGCGCTGGCAAGACGACCAGCCTGCTCGATGCTGGGGAGCTCGAGCCGCACGTGCGCGCGGTGTACGAGGGTCAGCTCGCAGATCCTGCGCTCGCCGTGCGGCGCGTCGAGCAGGTGCTGGACGCAGGTTTGCGTCCGCTGGTCCTGGTCGTGCACGTGCTGCCGGAGCAGGCGCTCGATCGCACGCTGCAACGCTATGAGGAGATCGGTCGTGGATCTTCCTTGAATCTGATCGCGCGCCTGCAGGCCGATCTGCCGGCCGCTCTCGAGGCCGTGCGCGAACATTACGCAGACCGTGTGCACATCACGATCTTTGATGCGCGAGATCCGCAGAATCAAATTGAGCGACATGGCTGGAATGAACTGGCCGTGCTCGCATCGGAGGGTACATATGAACAGCTCCAAGGAAGACTTGCCACCCACCTCGAAGCAAGACGAGGCGAACTCAGCGCCGGAGCCTACGCCCAAGCCCTCGGAGGCGTCCCCGAGACCAGCGTTGCGGCAGTGGCTCAGCGAGATGCTCAAGCGACGCATGGAGCTGGAGCGCGATCCGACGCGGTGCCGGGAGCTGACCAAGAAACTTTTTTGAGTGCTGCGCAGCCGGAGGATGGGAACATGCCAGATCGGGACTATCTGTCCGTTCCATACGCGCAGAAGGATGAGGCCAGGCGGGCCGGCGCTAAATGGGATCGTGTGGCGAAGAAATGGTATGCACCGGCCGGCGTCGAAAGTAGCGCCTTTACACGCTGGCGTGTCGCGTCCGAGCCCGAGCGTGCGACGGCTGCGCTGGAGGCAGTGCGATCGGAGTTCGCAGCCGCGCTGACGGCCGCAGGATTGCGCATTCCCGAGCAGCCGTTGATGGATGGGCGGCTGCGCCGTGTGCCGGTCGAAGGCGATCGATCTGGCGAACGCAGCGGCGCCTACGTCGGATTTAGCGACGGCCACCCGGCCGGCTACATTCAGAATTTCAAGACCGGCGTTGCCGAATCATGGAAGAGCATGCAGCCGGTGCCATCCCTGTCGGCGCAGGAGCGCGCGCGCCTGGCGCGTGAGGCCGAAGAGAAATTGCGCGCGCGCGAAGTGGCCCGAGAGGCGCGGCAGCGTGCAGCGGCGGTCGAGCTCGAGCGCCGCTTTGGGGAGCAGGCTGTGGAGGGGCATCATCCGTATCTCACCGCCAAGGGCGTCAGTGATGAGGCCGCACGCTCTGCCGCGCGCGGCGAGCTGCGTGTGGATACCGAGGGCGCTTTATTGATTGCGATGCGCGATATCGACGGTAAATTCTGGTCGCTGCAACACATTGGCGCCGACGGCATGAAGGGATTTGCGCGTGATGCGCGCGTCGAGGGTATGCATGCCCTGCTGTTGCCCGGAGCGCAGCTCGCCATGCAGCCGACGGACACGCTCGTCGTGGTCGAGGGCTATGCCACCGGGTTGAGCGTCAGTCGTGCCACGGGAATACCCGTGGCGGTGGCCTTCAGCGGCCACAATCTCAAGGCGGTCGCGAGCGCGTACCGCGCTCACTATGGAGATCAGTTCGACATCGTGATCGCGGGGGACAACGATCACATGAAGCAGTTTGAGATAGGACCGAACGGGAAACCCAAGCGCAATGACGGCAAAGTGCTGGCCGAAGAAGCCGCCAAAGCTGTCGGGGGCTACGCCTTGCTACCGGATTTCAAGCACGGCGATACCGGTACGGACTGGAATGACTTCGAGCGTGAGCGGGGGGGCGACGCCCTGCGGGCAGCACTTACCTCAGGATTATCGATTCAGCGCCGACAGCTCGAGCGCGAGCGGCTGGATGCCAGCCGCGAGGAGCAACTTGCAGAAGATCGCCTGCGTTTACTATCGGCCCGGCGTACTGGTCATGATGGCGAGAGCGTGGCCGAGACGATCCGCGGACATGAGGGCCAGGTGCAGTCGCAGAACGCGGACGCTTCCATCGGCGCCAGGTTCGATACGCTGCGCGCGTCTGCGGATCGTGAGGC
>DATNHF010000042.1:0-75565 GCA_035605115.1 Steroidobacteraceae bacterium
CCGCCACGCCGTAGGAGCGCTGGCCTAAGAAGATCACGTTCAGATAGGTTTGCAGGATCTGCTCCTTGGTGAATTCGTGCTCCATGCGGTAGGTCAAGAAGATTTCCTGCAATTTGCGCTTGATCTTCTTATCGAAGGTCAAAAACATGTTGCGGGCCGCCTGCATGGTGATCGTACTGGCGCCCTGGGAGTAATCGCCCGAAGTCAGGTCGACGTAGGCCGCGCGCAGCACGCCGCTGTAATCGAAGCCATGGTGCGTATAGAAGTGCTGGTCCTCGGCGGCGACGAAGGCTTCGCGCACGATCAGCGGAATATCCTCGTAGGAGACCAGCAGACGCCGCTTCTCGCCGATCTGTGCGATCAGCTGCCCACTGCGCGTGTAGATGCGCAGCGGCACGGGCAGACTGCCGCTCGCCATGGCGTCCACGGTCGGCAGCGAGGGCCGCAGATACAGGTAACTGCTGATCAGCGCGTACGCACCCAGAAAGACCAGGGCCACAGCGAGCCAAAGCACGCCACCGGCGAGCCGAAGTGTGTCGAATTTCACCGATCTGGCTCTTAATTGATGATATAATCGCTCATCTTGCAGCTTCTAGCGGTACAGCAGCCTTACACTGGAACGGATCGCAGCCGCAGCATAGTGCGCACTCGGCCCGGGCTTCCACCCTCCTCAGGGCACATTTGCGGCAGGCCCGGGTAAGCTGAAGAACTTCCTAAGAACTTAGAGCTACGTCACGGCCACTGATTCCGCTGGCAGTTTAAGGTGAAGGTGACCAGAGCCGTCGTATTTAACTTATGCCTGTTATATATTGCGGGCAAAGCTCGATAGGGTCTCCTAGAAAATCCGCAGCCTACTGAAAGGTCAGGGAAAAAGTGTTGCTATTTTCGCGCAAGTATCGCCAGCTGCTGGGCCTGGACATCACGACCTCGTCCATTAAGCTCATCGAGCTGGCGCTGGTGGGGGGGCAGTATCGCGTCGAATCTTACGCGGCCGAGCCGACGCCGCCGAATTCGATGAACGAGAAAACGCTGGTCGATCCGGAAGCGGTCGGCGAAGCCATACGGCGCGCGGTCAAGCGCTCGGGCGCCAAGAGTCACGAGGTCGCGATCGCCATCAGCGGCGATGCGGCCATCACCAAAGTCATCCAAATGCCGCGCGGCCTGCGCGATGCGGAGCTTGAGGCGCAGGTCGAGATGCAGGCGGACCAGTACATTCCGTTTCCGATGGATGAGGTCAGCTACGATTTCGAAGTGCTCGGGCAGTCGGAGAAGGACGCTGACTCGGTCGATGTGCTGCTGGTCGCCTCGCGTACCGAAAACGTCGCTCAGCGCCGCTCGGCGGTCGTCGCGGCGGGGCTTACCACGCGTATCGTCGATGTCGAGGCGTTCGCGCTCGAAAATGCCTGTCGGCTCATGACCCATCAGATGCCCGATGCCGGCATCGATCGCAGCATCGCGGTGGTGGATTTCGGCGCCAGCAGCACGACCTTCAGCGTGCTGCGCAATCTCAAAGTCGTGTACACGCGCGATTTCGCCTTTGGCGGCCAGCAGCTGACCGAAGAAATCATGCGTACCTACGGACTGTCGATGGAGGAAGCCGGTCGGGCCAAGAAGGAAGGCGGCCTGCCGGGCAACTTCCAGGCCGAAGTGCTCGACCCGTTCATCGACGACATGACCCAGCAGGTCAGCCGCTCGATGCAGTTCTATCTTGCCTCCGGCACCGGGCGCGAACAGCCCGAAAAGATCCTGATCTGCGGCGGCTGCGCCAACATTCCGGGCGTGGCCGATGTGGTGCAAAGCCGCGTCGGCATCAGCGCCGAACGCGGCGATCCGCTCGGTCAGATGAAGCTTTCTTCGCGCGCGCGCGCCCAGGCCGTGCAGCGTGATGCCACGGCGTTACTGACTGCTTGCGGCCTCGCCCTGCGGAGCTTCGACTAATGCCCCGAATAAACCTACTGCCCTGGCGAGAGCAACTGCGCCGCGACCGCAAGATCGCGTTCTTTGTTTCGCTCGGCATCGCCGCCGGCGTGGCCGCCGTGGTGGCCTTTGCGGCCTATCTACTGCTCGGCTCGATGATCGACGGGCAGGACCAGCGCAACGAGCGGCTGCGCGGCGAGATCAAGGTGCTGGACAAGCAAATCGAGGAGATCAACGATCTCGAATCGCAGAAGCAGCGCTTCATAGCGCGCATGCAGATCATCGAAAAGCTGCAGCGCTCGCGGCCGGAAGTGGTGCATCTGTTCGATGAGCTGGTCAAGGCGATGCCTGATGGCACCTATCTGACTTCGATCAAACAGAGCAGCACCAAGCTCAAGCTCGAGGGCGTGGCCCAATCCTCCACCCGCGTGTCGACGTTGATGCGCAACATTGCCTCCTCGCAGTGGCTGCGCAATCCGGAGCTCGAGGTGGTCGAGAGTGCCAAGGACAATTCCGGGGGCAGCCGCTTCGTGCTCGATGCCGCGCAGATCAGCGTCGCCAACGACGCGGATGACGGCAGTGTCGCCAAGCGGCCAGTGCGCACCGCCACCGGGAGCGCCAAATGAACCTCGTGCAGGAGCTTCGCGGACTGGATCCGCGCGACCCGGGGCGCTGGCCGTTTCCGGTGCGCGCGCTGGCGATTGCGATCTGTTTCGCGATCGTCGCTGCGGCGCTGGTCTACTTCTTCGTCTGGCAGGATCGCATGCCGCAATTGAAGCAGCGCCAAGATCAGGAGCAGCAGCTGCGCAATGAATATCGCAGCAAGCACGCCAAGGCGGTCAATCTGGCGGTCTACAAGCAGCAGCTGGCCGATATCGAAAAGTCGTTCGGTGCGCTGCTGCGTCAGCTGCCGAGCAAGACTGAAGTTCCCAACCTGCTGGTCGATATCTCGCAGACCGGACTGGCGGCCGCACTGCAGGAGAAGCTGTTTCAGCCCGGGCAGGAAGTGAAGCGGGACTTCTACGCCGAGCTGCCGATCAAGATCACTCTGACCGGCAGCTACCATGACTTCGGCGCGTTCGTGAGCGGCATCGCCGCGCTGCCGCGCATCGTGACGTTGCACGACATCCAGATTGCGCCGCTGGAAAAGACCTCCGGCTTCGATCAGCTGCAGCTCGAATTGACCGCCAAGACCTATCGTTATCTGGATGAAGACGAGATCGCTGCGGCGGAAGCCGAGAAGCGCAAGGCCGATCAGGCCAAGCGCCACGGCGCAGGAAGCTGAACCGATGAGTGCACGACACACGCTGACGGTGCATACGATCGCCACACTGGTGCTGGTTGCGGGCCTGCTGGCCGGCTGCAGCGGCCGCGATGCCGATCTCGATCGCTTCATCGAAACGACCAAGAAGGAGCCGGGTGGCCGCGTCGAGCCGCTGCCCGAGGTCAAACCCTACGAGGCGTTCAACTACACCGATCAGGACAAGCGTTCGCCTTTCGTGCCCGGCGGCGCCGGCGGCAACGCCGGGGTGCGGCCCGACAGCCATCGCAATCGCGAATTCCTTGAACAATTCTCGCTCGACACTCTGAAGATGGTCGGCACGCTGCACCTCGGCGGCAGCAGTTATGGCCTGGTGCAGACCAAGGACGGACGCGTGCACCGGGTGGTCGTGGGCGAGCACTTGGGCACCAACGATGGCAAGATCATGACGATCACGCCCTCAAAAATAGCACTGGTAGAGATCATTCCCGACGGACTCGGCGGCTACATCGAACGGCCCGCCGCGTTGGCGTTGAACGAATGACCGGCAGGGAGATACAGCGCATGAAACGGTCCATCCCCCAACTGCTGCGCGCGCGCATCCGCTGGATCGGCCTGATCGGGGCCGCCAGCATGCTCGTGAGCCTGAATGCACACGCGCAGGCGAGCGCGGGCGCTGCAGCGTCCAATGCCGGGTCGGCCCCAGCGGCGGCGGCTGCCAACCAGCTGCAATCGATCGACGTACAGAAACTCAATGGCAATCAGCTGCAGCTGACGCTGCATCTGTCCGGGCCCGCGCCGCAGCCGCTCGCCTTTACGATCGACAAACCGGCGCGCATTTCGCTCGATCTGCCGAATACTTCGCTGGCATTGTCGTCGCGTCGCATCGACGTCGGCGCCGACGGCGTCGACACGGTGATCGCCGCGGAATCCAACGGCCGCTCGCGCGTGGTGCTCAACCTCGATCAACCGCAGCCCTATCAGACTCAAGTCAACGGCAATGACATCGTCGTGCTGGTCGGCACCGCGGTCGAATCGCGCGCCGCGGCGCGCACCAGCGCCGGCGCAGCGCATGCCACCGGCACCGTGGCCGCCACCGGACGGGCGATCCGCAGCATCGATTTCCGTCGCAGCGAGACCGGCGCCGGCCGCTTGATCGTGCGCTTGAGTGACCCGCGTACGCCGATCAATCTGCAGCAGCAGGGCTCGCAGATCATGATCGACTTCAGCGGCACGGATTTACCTAAGAATCTGATGCGGCGCTACGACACGCTGGATTTCGGCACGCCGGTGACCGGGTTTGACGTGGTGCGCGCCAATGGCGATACGCGCATCGTGCTGGACGCGCCGGGCGAGATCGAGCCGCTGGCCTACCAGTCGGACGATGAATACGTGGTCGAGGTGTCGACCGCGCACAAGCCGGGCCAGAACGCCGCGGCCGAGCAGAAGAAGGAATACAAGGGCGAGCGCCTGACGTTGAACTTCCAGGACATCGAAACCCGCGCGGTGCTGCAGCTGCTGGCCGACGCCAGCGGTCAGAATATCGTGGTCAGCGACACGGTGGGCGGCAGCGTGACGCTGCGCCTGCAGAATGTGCCGTGGGATCAGGCGCTCGACATCGTGCTGCGTACCAAGGGCCTGGACAAGCGCCAGGAAGGCAACGTGATCATCGTCGCGCCGTCCGCCGAGCTGGCGTCGCGCGAGAAGGCGGATCTGGCTGCGAAGAAGGACATTCAGGAGCTCGAGCCGCTGCACTCGGAGTATCTGCAGGTCAACTATGCCAAGGCTTCGGACATCGCCAACCTGTTGCGGGGCACCGGCGGGGCCGGAGGCGCGGCGGCCGCAACCGGTGCGGCTGGCCAGAACGCGGTACTGTCGCCCCGTGGTCACGTCTCGGTCGATGACCGTACCAACACGCTGCTGATACAGGACACGTCCGATCGCATCGCCGATGTGCGCCGCCTGGTGGCCACGCTGGACATCCCGGTGAGGCAGGTGCTCATCGAGGCACGCATTGTGGTCGTGACCAATGACTACGCACGTGATCTGGGTGCAGTCATGGGCCTCTCGGCCACGCACCGCAACGGCACCAACGGGCTGTTTGAAACGACCGGCACTGCGGCCGGCATCGATCAGGGCGTGAGCTCGGCGCTGAGCAATCTCGGCACCAACGGCACGGTGTATCCGGTCTCCCTGCCGACCGGCACCACGGCGGCCAACCGCTACAACGTCAATCTGCCGGTCGCGAGTCCCGCCGGCAGCATCGCGCTCGGCATTCTGGGATCGGACTTCCTGATCGATCTGGAGTTGGATGCCGCGCAGACCGAGAACCGCGGCACCGTGATCTCCTCACCCAAGGTCATCACCGCCAATCAGCGCGAAGCGACCATCCGGCAGGGTGTGGAAATCCCCTACCAGCAGTCGGCATCGAGCGGCGCGACCACCATCGCGTTCAAGGACGCGGTGCTCGAGCTCAAGGTCAAACCGCTGATCACGCCGGACAATCGCATCATTCTCGATCTGACGGTGTCGGATGACACCGTCGGACAGGTGGTCGTCGCCTCGGGCGGTGTCAACGTGCCCTCGATCAACACGCGCGCCATCCAAACCCAGGTGGTGCTGACCGACGGCCAGACGGTCGTGCTCGGCGGCATTCTGGAAACCAATCACACCGATGCCGAGACCAAGGTGCCCTACCTCGGCGACATTCCCGTTTTGGGAAATCTGTTCAAGAACACTACAAAAACCGATGATAAAGATGAGCTTCTGGTGTTTGTCACGCCGAAGATCATTCATGAAGGGGTTGCCGTCAATTAGTACCGCAGCGGCGACGCTGTGCCTGCATGAGATCGACAGCTCAGGTGATTATGATGCGTAAATACGGTTGGTTCATCGGTCCTCTGGTGGCGGCACTGGCATTGCTCGGCTGTGGCGGCAACGACCCCAGTTCCTTTGCCTCGACCAGCTCCAGCAGCAGCAGCGGCGGTGGCAGCTCGGTTGCAGCCAGCATCACGCTGATCTCGAGCGTGCCGCAATTGCCTTCGAACGATTCGACCCCGGCCACGCTCACCGCAATCGTCAAGAATGCGCAGAATGCGGTCGTGACCGGCGCCAATGTGGTGTTCGCCACCAGCTCCGGCGTCATCGCGCCCGCAGTGACCAGCAGCGGCGTGACCGCCGGTACGACCGACAACAACGGCGAAGCCGCGGCGACCTTGACCACGCCGGGAGATCCGAGCAACCGCACGCTCACCGTGACCGCGACGGTCGGAACGGTCAGCGCCACGATCAAACTCAACGTGGTCGGCACGCAGCTGTCGCTGACCGGTCCCGCAAGCCTGATCCAAGGCAGTATCGGCACGTTCAGCGCCTCGCTCACGAACTCCGGCGGCGTCGGCATCCCCAATACTGCCGTGGCGGTCACGTCGGCCAAGGGCAATACGCTCAGTGCCGCCAATCTGACCACGGATGCGACCGGCCATGTGACCTTCACTTTGACCGCCACCAACGCCGGGGCGGATACCGTGACCGCGACTGCGCTCGGCGTCAGCGCATCGCAGGCCGTGGCCGTCAGCAGCCAGAACTTCGCCTTCACCTCGCCCGCCGCGAATACCACCGTGGTGCTCAATGCCGCGGAGACGGTCACGCTGGTCTGGACCAACGCTGGCGCAGTGGTCACCGGCCAGGCGGTGAGCTTCTCCACGACGCGCGGCCTGTTCAGCGGCGGTACTACGACCGTGACGGTCAATACGGACAACACCGGTACCGCGACGGCATCGATCTCATCGGTCTCGGCGGGACCGGCTGTGATCACGGCCTCGGCGGCGGGCGTGAGTGCGCAACTGACGCTGGCTTTCGTCGCGACCAATCCCAGCCAGATCGATGTGCAGGCGAGTCCCGCCACCATTCCAACCTCGGGATCGAGCACCATCACGGCCATCGTGCGCGATGCGCAGAACAATCTGGTCGCCAACCAAACGATCGACTTTCAGTTGAGCGACAAGACCGGAGGCTCGCTATCGGTCGGCAGCGCGGTCACCAATGCGCAGGGTGTTGCCTCCACCGTGTACACGGCGACCACGAGTTCCAGCGCCGCCAACGGCGTGACGGTGACGGCGACCGTGCAGGGCACGGCGATTCAGAATTCCGTCAGCCTCACCGTCGGTGGCCAGACGGTGTTCCTGTCCCTGGGCACCGGCAATCTGATCACCCCGCTGAACTCGACTCAGTTCACCATGCCGTGGACGCTGCAGGCAGTGGACTCCGGCGGCAATCCGGTCGCGGGTGTCACCGTGACGTTCACGGTGCATTCGTTCCCCTACGCCGATATACCGCCGGCGCAGATCAATGCCAATGGCAGCACGGCGGCCGGATATGCTGCCTATGCCAAGGGTAGTTGGCTGCCGATTGCAGATGTCGCTCAATGCAATGGCGTGATCGGCACGGTCTGGTGCCAGTTCGTCACCACCACCTGCTTCAATGAGGATGTCACGGGCTCGGGCGTGCTGCAGAGTCCGTCGGAGGACATCAACGGCAATGGCCGGCTCGATCCGGGCGATGTCGCTTCGGTCAGTCCGGGCTCCGGTGTGACCGACAGCACGGGAACGGTGCCCATTTCGATTCTGTATCCGCAGGACCATGCTGAATGGGTGCATGTGAAGCTCACGGCTTCCGCTACGGTGTCCGGCACGGAGTCCTCGACCAGCGCGAACTTTTGGTTGCCCATACTGGCCAGTGACGTAGACACCGCCAACACGACCCCGCCGGGCGTCACCAGTCCTTACGGCGTAGCGGCTGTCTGCACGAACCCGAACTGAAGCAGGGTTCTTTGGGCGCGGTCGGCTCGTGCCGCGCCCAATTAAGATGCGCATATTGCTGGTCGAAGACAACGAGCTGGTCGCCGACGCGATCGTGCGCGGGCTCGCACACGCCGGCTTTACGGTCGATCATGCCCTGTCGGCCGAGCGTGCCCGCGCGGCGCTGCACACTGAACACTTTGATCTGGCGGTGGTCGACATCGGTCTGCCGGCTGAAGACGGTCTGAGCCTGCTCGGAGCGCTGCGCCAGGAAGGGCAGGCGATGCCGGTATTGATTCTCACGGCGCGCGATACGCTCGCCGACAAGATTCGCGCCTTCGACCTGGGCGCCGATGATTTTCTCATGAAGCCGTTCGAGCAGGCGGAGCTGGCCGCGCGCTGCCGTGCGCTCATCCGTCGCGCGAGCCTCGCGCCCAGCGGCATCGTGCGGCTGGGCCGGATGACCATCGACTTGAGCGGACACCAGCTGCAGATCGACTCGCAGCCGGTCGAGCTCACACGGCGCGAATGGCTGGTACTCGAAAGCCTCGCCCACAATATCGGCCGCATCGTGACCAAGGACCGGCTCATGCAGGCACTCGCCGGCTGGGAGCAGGATCTGACCGCCAATGCCGTCGAAACGCATATCTCGCGTCTGCGGGCCAAGTTGGGCGCCGCCGCGCTGATCCGCACGGTGCGCGGCCTGGGCTACCGCCTGGATGAGGTCGGTGAGACGCCGCGATGATGACGATTCGCCGGCGACTGCTGCTGCTGCTGCTGCCAGCTCTGGCGCTGCTGATGCTGCTCGGCGGGGCGTTCGATTACTGGGTTGCCATCGCCACCACGCGCAACGCCTACGACCGGGCGCTGGCGAATGCGGCAGTGGCCTTGACGGCCACGCTCAGTGTCGAGAACAAGCGCCTGCGCTTCAACGCGCCGCTGGCTGCCAATGCCGCCGATGGCAGCATCGTATTCGCCATTGCCGGCCCCGACCGCGCATTGATTGCCGGCACGCCCGGGCTGTTCGAGGGCGCGAGCGCCGCCAGCCGGCCCGTGGCCGGCGCGAACTATTGGGATGCGCAATTGCTGGGGCAGCGCTGGCGCGTGGCGAGCGTCATCGCGCCGACCGCGGCCGGACCCGTACGCATTGCGGTCGCCGAGACGCTCGCGCGGCGCAGCCGCACGCAGCAGGTCATGCTGCTCGGCAAGCTGCTGATCGACTTTGCCGAGCTCGACGTGACGCTGCTGCTGGTGTGGGTAGCCGTCTACTACGGCCTGCGGCCGCTCGATCGGCTCACCGAGCAGGTCGAGGGGCACTCGGCCCGCGCGTTGCAGCGCTTCGATGAGGCGCGTGTGCCGGGGGAATTGCGGCCGCTGATCGTCGCGTTCAATCGTCTGCTCGAGCTGCTGCACGATGCCGCCCAGGCGCAGCAGCGCTTCGTGGCCGATGCCGCCCATCAGATGCGCACGCCGGTGGCGGGACTGCTGGCACAGCTCGAGCTGCTGCTCAACGAATCGCGGGCCGGCGCTGTGTCTGCGCAGCTCGGCGCAGTGCAACGCGGCATCCAGCAGCTGGCCCGCTCGGCCAATCAGCTGCTGGCCCTCGCACGCGCCGAGCCGCTGGTCCAGGAGCAATTCGGACCCGTGGCACTCAAGACGCTGGTCGAGCAGCTGGTCGAGCGCTACCTCGATCGCGCCGACAAGGCCGGCATTGATCTGGGCGCCGATACGCTCGCCACCAGCGTGCAGGGCAATGCGGCATTGCTGGAGGACCTGCTGGAGAATCTGATCGACAATGCCCTCAAGTACGCCCCAAGCGGCGGCCACGTCACCGTGCGCAGCGGCTTGGAGGGATCGCAGCCTTATCTGGAAGTCGAGGATGACGGTCCGGGAATCCCGGAGTCCGAGCGCGGCCGCGTGCGCGAGCGCTTCTATCGGTTGCCGGGCTCGGCGGGGATCGGCTGCGGTCTGGGCCTGGCCATCGTCGATGAAATCGCCCGCGTGCATGGCGCGGACTTCCAGATCGGCAGCGCAGCGGCGGGACGCGGCGCCCGCATGCGCGTGCGCTTCCGGGCCGCAGCGTGAGCCAGGCACGGGGCGCCGCCTCATGACTGTGAAGCGCCTCGCAGTTCCGACGGCCAGCAGGCCAGAGCCAGCTTGGCGCAAGCTCCGCTGCGTATCGTGGGCACCCATGACAGGCAATACCCACAGGCGGGCGAATCGCGGCATCACCATGCTCGAGATGGTGGTCGTCATGGCCCTCGTCGCCATTCTGGCCTCGATCGCCATTCCCTCGTTCCGCTACGTGACCAATTCGAACCGCATAGCCGCCGAGGTCAATGGCCTGCTGGGCGACCTGCAGTACGCGCGCGCCGAGGCCATCCGCGAGGGCCAGACGGTCACGGTCTGCGTATCGAACAACGGTGCCAACTGCCTGCCGGGCAACACCAGCTGGCGGAACGGCTGGATCGTGTTCTCCGACGTCAACGGCGATCAGACGGTCGATCCCGGCGATAACGTACTGCGCGTACAGAGCACCTTTGCGGGAACCGACAGCTTCACGGCCAGCAACAACATCGCTGCCGTGACCTTCAATCGCGAAGGCTTCGCCACCGGCGCAGGCATCGCCGCCGGCGCACTGATCACTCTGCACGCGATCACCCCCAACAGTGCCTCGACACGCTGTCTGTCACTGACGCTGCTCGGGATCATGACCGTGCTGACCTACAACCAGACCAACAACGGGGCGACGTGCTTATGAGGCGGCCGCAGCAGCGCAAATCCGAACGACCCCGCGCCCCTGAGCGCGGCTTCAGCCTGCTCGAGGTGCTGGTGGCGCTCGTGATCATCGGCGTCGGCATGCTCGGGATCGCGAAGATTCAGGCGCTGGCGTATGCCAGCACCGGCACGGCCAGCGAGCGCTCGCTGGCGGCGATCGAGGCGGCAAGTCTCGCCGCCTCCATGCGCGCGAATCGCGGTTACTGGACGCTAGCGCCCACGCCGCTGACGATCACCGTGACCGGCGCCGCTCTGGCGTCGACCGACGGCACACTGATCGGTGCCTACAACTGCGTTTCCGGCGCCGGCCCGACACCCTGCGCGACGAACGTACTCGCAGGCTACGACCTGCAGCAATGGGTCACGGCGCTCAATGCCTTGCTGCCGAACGTCACGGGCACCATCTCCTGTCCGACGCCGGCCGCGGCTTCGCCGATCGCCTGCACGATCCAGATCAGCTGGAGCGAGCGCTACACCGCCATCAACTCGCAGTCGGCCGGCAATACGATGGCCGCGCCGACCTACACGCTGTACGTGGAGCCGTAACAACATGCGCACTCACCCTAGCCAATGCGATCGGGCTGTGCACGCGCAGTGTGGCTTCACTCTGGTCGAGCTGCTGGTCGCGCTGCTGATCGGGCTGTTCCTGATCGGCGGGCTGCTGACCATCGTGCAGGACAACAAGCGCAGCTTCTCGACGCAGAATCAGCTGGCGCAGTTGCAGGACGGCGAGCGCCTGGCCATGACGATGGCGACCGACGTCGTCCAGGCAACGGGCTATTTCCCCAATCCGACGGCCAATACACTGGCCTCGCTCCTGCCCGCTGCCGGTGCATTGGCGCAGGGGCAGACCATCACCGGCACCTACAGCGCCGCCGCGCCGGGTGACTCGATCACGGTGCGCTACGCCACCAACAGCGGCGATGGCATTCTGAACTGCTCGGGCAGCTCCAATATCAGCGGCGCGATCGCCACCTACACCAACACATTCAGCGTGGTGGTCAACGCGGCGGGCGTGAGTCAACTGGTCTGCACCATGAATGGCGTGCAGTACCCGCTGGTCAGCGGCGTCACGCTGCTGCGCGTGTTTTACGGCGTCGATACCTTGGGCAGCGGCAGCAACGTCGATACCTACATGACCGCGGCACAGGTCACCGCGGCCGGCGACTGGTCCAGCGTCATTTCGGTGGTGCTGCAGCTGACCTTCACCAACCCGCTCTACACCGCTCCGGGGCTCGGGCAGAACCCGACCATCGTCTTTCAGCGCAACGTCGACATCATGAGCGCCACGGGGATTTGAGCATGCAACAGCGACGCCACCCATCCTCTGTGCGCCAGACTGGCTTCGTGCTGATCTCGAGCCTGCTGCTGCTGCTGGTCGTCACGATCATGGCGCTCAGCATGTTCCGCAGCTTCGGCATCCAGGAAAAGATCGCCGGCAACATGCGCGAGAAGCAGCGCGCGCTGCAGGCGGCCGTGAGCGCGCAGCAGTATGCCGAATGGTGGATCGCCAATCTGAGCGTCGCGCCGCGCGCGGTCGCTCAGGGAGTAGCCTCCGCTGCGGACATTTCCTGTTCCGCGCCGCTGCTCGATGCGAATCTCGGCCAGGGACAGATCTGTCTCAATACGCTGCTCGGCGCCACCGGCCTCGCCTCGGCGGCCGTGTGGCCGACCGCGGGCACGAACATCGGCGTGCAGTACACGCCGCCCGGGTTCAACTATACGGGATCCGACACCAACGCCGCGGTCAGCGACATCTACTACGCCAGACCGCGTTTCTACATTGCCGATATCGGGGCGCTCGCGACCGGTCGCGGCGAGGTTTATCAGGTGGATGCCTACAGTTACGGTTTGAGCAGCAGCACGCTGGCTGTGGTTGAGAGCACCGTGGCAGTGACCTGCACGGTGTGCAACGTGGGAGGACTGTGATGAACACGAGATTGCAGCTCGCGGCCGTATCGGCCGCGTTGATTGGGATTTTGGCCTGCGATGCCAGCTTGGCGCAGCAGGCCGCCTTCACCGAGGATTTCACCGGCGCCTCGACCAACAACAATTGGTACTACTTCAACGGCGCCTGTCTCACGGCCGGCACCAGTGCCGGCACGGGTTCGCCGGGGAAGGTACCGTCGTGCACGAGCATTGCCACTTCTTATTATGCCGCGCAGCAGGACAATGATCCGGTGCTGGTCGGCGGCGCTACCGGCACGTTGCCCGACCCGGTCGGCAACGGCGCGCTGCGCTTCACCAACGGCCGTCCCTACGGCCATGGCGAAAACGGTGCGATCGTGTCCGCGAGCACGTTCAATGCCGGCCAGGGTGTGCACATCACCTTCAAGGCCGTGACCTATCGCGGTGACTCCGGCGGCGCGGGCAAGGACGGTGCGGACGGCATGAGCTTCTACCTGCTCGATGCCACCACCCAAACGCCCGGCAACGGCATCTGGAACGGCATCGGCTCCTGGGGCGGCAGTCTCGCGTACACCTGCTCGAACGCCAATCCGCCCTATAACGGCCTGGTGGCCGGCTACCTCGGCCTCGGCATCGATGAATTCGGCAATTTCCTCAATGGCGTGGTGCTCGAGCCCGGCTACGCCGGCGCAGCCGCGAGCGGCGACAACACCGCGCTCGGCTACGGCTATCTGCCCGGGCGCATCGGCCTGCGCGGCTACGGCAGCGTATCCTGGGCCTACCTGAATGCCACCTATCCGGCTGACTATCCCTCGGCGCTGACCAGCGGCCAGCAGCAGGCCGCCGTGCAGAAGACCTGCAAGAGCGGCACGCTCTGGAATTATTCCGTGCCGTCGAGTCCGGTCAACACCGGTACCGCCATTCCCGACTATGCGCCCATTCTGAACGCCTATTCGGTGCTCAGCGGCGTGCAGATCGCCAATGAAGCCGCAAACACGCGGCCCAACGGCACGACCAGCCAGAACGTATTCTTCTACGATCTGAAGATCACGCAGGATGGCCTGCTGTCGCTGGCCTACAGCATGAACGGCGGCGCGTATACCAACGTCATCAAGAACCAGAACATCACCACGTCCAATGGCGCGCTGCCGGCGACGCTGCAATTCGGGTTCGCGGGTTCTACCGGCGGTGACACCAATGTTCACGAGATTCTGTGCTTCAAGGCGGAGCCGGTCGCGGTGTCGGCGAGCTCCGCCGCGGGCGATGAGAAGCTGACCTCCGAGGTGCAGGAAACTTCGCAGGCCTACTTTGCCTACTACAACCCGAACAATTTCACCGGCACGGTCACGGCCTATCCGTTGGTCGACACCGCCGGCATCCTGACCCTCGCTAACCTGGCCAACTGGGATGCGCAGTGCGTGCTGACCGGCGTGGGTGCCAGCGGAACCTGCGCGACCACTGGGGTTGCGGGACCGAGCGCCGCCCAGCCCTGGGCCAGCGGCTCGGGCAACAGCCGTGTGATGCTCACTTGGAATGGCCTCGATACCGCCGCCGCTCCCGGTAATGCCGGCATCTCATTCGAGTGGGCCAGCCTCACGGCCACCGAGCAGAGTACGCTCGATGCCGGCGATGCCACCGCGACGGCCAAGCGCCTGAATTATCTGCGCGGTGAACGCGCCAACGAGATCAACACTGCGGGCGTGGGTCTTTTCCGCGCACGCGGTGGTGTCCTGGGCGATATCGTCGATTCGAGCCCGACCTGGGTGGGTCCGCCGAATGCGCCCTATGTGCTCACCTGGAAGGACAATCTGTATCCAGGCACGGCCATGCCCGAGAACTCCGGTCAGAGTTATCTGACTTTCGAGACCGCCGAGCAGTCGCGCCTCAACGTGGTGTATGTCGGGGCCAATGATGGCTTTCTGCACGGCGTGCGCAGCGGCTCGGAAGATTCCGCGGGCGATGTGATCAGCAATGCCACCACGCCCAATGACGGCCTCGAAGTGCTGGCCTACATGCCCGGTGCCGTACTCAATACGATTCACAATTCGGCCAACGCTTCGCTGGACTTCGCCAACACCCAGTACGCTCACAGTTTCGACGTCGATGCCACACCCGGCGCTGGCGATCTGTTCTACGGCGGCGCGTGGCACACCTGGTTGGTCGGCGGCCTGGGCCCCGGCGGCGCGGCCATCTACGCGCTCGAAGTCACCAATCCGACCACGACCACCTTCACAGAAGCCAACGCCTCGACGATCGTCAAGGGCGAGTGGAGCTCGGCGACCATTACCTGCGCCAATGTGGCCGCTTGCGGCAACAACCTCGGCAATACCTATGGCACACCGGCGATCCGGCGCCTCCATAACGGCACCTGGGGTGCGATCTTCGGCAACGGCTATGGCAGTGGCAGCGGCGATGCCGGCATCTATGTGATGACGCTCAATCCCGCGACCGCCGCCGCCACGTTCTATTACCTGAGCACGGGCAAGGCCGGCGGCAATGGCATCGCCTACGTAGCTCCGGCCGATCTGGACGGCGATCACATCACCGACTATGTGTACGCCGGCGATCTGAAGGGCAACGTCTGGCGCTTCGATCTGACCAGTAACAATCCTGCGAGCTGGGCCGTGACATCCGGGCCGCTGTTCCAGACCGCCGCCGGCCAGCCCATCACCACACAGATGGTTCTGGCTTCAGCCGTCATCTCGGGCAGCTCGCCGCAGCTGATCATCGGCTTTGGCACCGGTGAGCGCACGCAGTTCACCGCCACCAGCGGAGTCCAGTACCAGACCGGTACACAGAGCCTGTACGGAGTCTGGGACTGGAACATGGCCTCGTGGAACACCAAGAATACGGCCGCCAGCTATGCCAGCCTGACCGGGGCACAGGTGGGGGGCGCCACCGGCACGTCTTCGCCCTACACGCTCGGGCCATCGAACCTGCAGAAGCAGACCTTTACGCCCGTCAGCGGCGGCGTGGATACCAGCAACACCACGATCACCTGGGAGCAGTGCACTCCGGGCTGCAACGCCGGCAAATTTGGCTGGTACGCCAACCTGCCCGCCACGCTGGGGGCCACCAATGGTGCGGGCGCAGCGATCACCGAACAGATCGTCTCGAGCCCGTCTTTCTATCAGGGCGCCTTCATCGTCAATTCGACCATCCCGGCGAGCGCTCTGCCGCTGTCCTGCGCGACGCCCCTAACCGACCAAGGCGTGCTGTACGTGCTGTCGGTCGTGTCAGGGACCACCTTCGTCGCCTCCGGATCGAGCAGCAGCAGTCCGACTTTCGCCAGCGCGTTCGTGAACTATCACGACTCGCAGCTCGCGGGCCTCTCGACCAACGAGACCGGCGCGGTAACGGTCGTCAATACGGTCGAGGGCACGACCTGGGTCATCGGTCAGGACATCGCGCCGCCGGCTGCCGGCACCGCGGCGCCTGGCCAGACGACGCAGATCAACCTGCCGTTGAATACCTCGACCAACCGCGTCACCTGGATCGAATTGCGCTAACGCTGGAGCTCAAACATGGCCGCACGTCACCGCCAACGCCATCGCCCGCGCCGCGCAGCATCGGCCGGCTTCACGCTGGTCGAGCTCATGGTCGTCGTGATCATCGCCTCGGTGCTGGTCGCGATCGCGATACCGAGTTATATCGACAAGGTACGCAAGTCGCGACGTACCGAGGCCAAGACCGCGCTGCTCGATCTTGCGGGGCGCGAGGAGCGCTACTACAACACCAATAACGCCTATACCAACCTGCCGGCGAACCTCGGCTACGGTGCCGGCGTCTTTCCGCTGAACGTCGGCAGCGGCTACTATCAGGTCACGGTGGCGGCGCCCGCCCCCGCGGCGGGCAACCCGCCGACCTACACGATCACCGCGACGCCGCTCGGGGACCAGATCAAGGACGCGCAGTGCCAGCAGTTTCAGCTCACCAATAGCGGACTGCAGACCTCGGCGCCCAACCTCACCGCCTGCTGGCAATAGACTGACCGGCCGCCGCCGGCGCGCCGAACACGCCGGCCCCATCCCCGTCCCGCCTTGGTGTAACCTGCGGTCATGAGGCCGCGGCGGCGGACTGCGGGATGACCGGCAAACACAATATTTTCCTGATCGGGCCCATGGGGTCCGGCAAGACGGCGGTGGGCAAACACCTCGCGCGGGTACTCGATTTTCCTTTCCTGGACAGCGATCACGAGATCGAACAGCGTACCGGCGCCGAAATTGCGCTGATCTTCGAGCGCGAGGGCGAGGCGGGATTCCGCCAGCGCGAGCGTGAGATCATCGCCGAGCTCAGCGCGCGAGCACCCATTGTGCTCTCGACCGGCGGCGGCGCGGTGCTCGATGCGCAGACGCGCCGCCGGCTGCAGGAGCGCGGCTGGGTGGTGTATCTCGAGACCTCGGTGGCGCAGCAGGCTGAGCGCGCCGGGCGTACGCGGCATCGGCCGCTGCTGCACGGCGCCGATCCGGCACTGCGACTGGGCGAGCTGCTGCGCGTGCGCGAGCCGCTCTACCGGGAGATCGCCGATCTGACCGTCTCGACCAATCACAGGCGCGTGCCGTGGGTCGCGGATTTCATTGCGCAGCAATATCGGCAGTCGCTGCAGCCGCTCCCGAGCGGCGATGTGCCCGTGGATGCATGCAGACACTGAGCGTCAACTTGGGCGAACGCGCCTATCCGATTCTCATCGGCTCGGGCCTGTTGGGGTCGCCGACACTGCTGGCATCGCACATAGCGAGCGCCGAACTGCTGCTCGTCAGCAATACCACGGTGGCACCGCTGTATGCCGAGCGCGTCAAACGCTCGCTGCCCGGACGGCGGCTGATCGAGCTGATTCTGCCCGATGGCGAGGCGCATAAGACGCTCGCCAACGCGAGCCGCATGTTCGACGTCATGATCGCCAATCGACTGGGACGGGACGCGGCGATCCTGGCGCTCGGCGGCGGTGTCATCGGCGATCTGGCCGGGTTCGTCGCCGCCTGCTACCAGCGCGGCATCGATTTCGTGCAGCTGCCCAGCACCCTGTTGGCCGACGTCGATGCATCGGTCGGCGGCAAGACTGCGGTCAACCATCCCGGCGGCAAGAACATGATCGGCGCCTTTCACCAGCCGCGCGCGGTCATCATCGATACCGATCTGCTCGCGAGCCTGCCGCAGCGTGAACTGCGCGCGGGGCTCGCCGAAGTCATCAAGTACGGGCTGATCAGCGATGCGTCGTTCTTCGATTGGATCGAGGCGCACATCGATGAGCTGCTGTCGCGCGAGCCGGGCGCGCTTTCGTATGCGATCCATCGCTCCTGTGAGATCAAGGCGCAGATCGTCAGTCAGGACGAGCGCGAGCAGGGCGAGCGCGCGCTGCTGAACCTCGGCCATACCTTCGGACATGCGATCGAAGCGGCTACCGGCTACGCCGAATGGCTGCACGGCGAGGCGGTGGCGGTCGGCCTGGTGCTGGCGGCAGATCTATCGCAGCGGTTGGGGCAACTGCCAGAGAGCGAGCTGCGGCGGCTCGTGGCGCTGTTGCGCCGCGCTGGCCTGCCGGTCGCCGCGCCGCCGATCGGCGCCGAACGCGCCTTCGATTTCATGCGCATCGACAAGAAGGTCAAGTCCAGCCGCGTGCGGCTGGTGCTGCTGCGCGGGATCGGCGGCGCCGTCATGACCGGCGAGTATTCGGACGCAGCACTGCACAGCACGCTGGCGGCGTATTTCGGGCGCGCGAGTGCCGCTGCTCGATGAGCGAGCCGGCGCCATGATCGGCACCGCGCCATGAACGAGGGCGGCCTCGCCGCCTATGCGGCGCACGATCAGCGCTCGCGCGGCCGCCGCCATGCCGAGCCGCCGCCGCAACATCGCAGCGAGTACCAGCGCGATCGCGATCGGATCATTCATTCCAATGCGTTTCGCCGTCTGAGCTACAAGACCCAGGTATTCGTCAATCACGAAGGCGATCTGTATCGCACGCGCGTGACCCATTCGATCGAAGTGGCGCAGATCGCCCGCACGGTCGCACGCGCGCTCGCGCTCAACGAGACGCTGACCGAAGCGATCGCTCTGGCGCACGATCTCGGCCACACGCCCTTCGGTCATGCCGGGCAGGATGCGCTCAACGACTGCATGCACGAATACGGCGGCTTCGAGCACAACCTGCAGTCCTTGCGCACCGTCGATGAGCTCGAAGAGCGCTATGCGCTGTTCGCGGGCCTGAATCTGACGTTCGAATGCCGCGAGGGTATTCTGAAGCACTGCGCGCCGGCGACGGCGCGCGAACTCGGTGATGTCGGGGAACGCTTCCTCACGCGCCGCCAGCCCGGGCTCGAGGCGCAGCTCGCGAATCTGGCCGACGAAGTCGCCTACAACAATCATGACGTCGACGACGGCATCCGTGCCGGCCTCATCACGCTCGAAGAGGTCGCGCAGGTAGCGCTCGTCGGCAGGCAGTTCGACGAGGTATCGCGGCTGTTCCCGCAACTGCAGGGTCGACGGCGCGTGCACGAAACGGTCCGGCGCATGATCAATGCCCTGGTCATCGATCTGATCCAGTGCAGCGGCGAGCGGCTGCGCGCCGCGGCGCCCGCGGACATCGATGCGGTGCGCGCCCACCCGCAGGCGCTGATCGGCATGAGCGATGCGACGCGCGCTAGCCATATCGAACTCAAGCGCTTCCTGCACGAGCACGTCTACCGCCACCAGCGTGTGCTGCGCATGACGCTCAAGGCCAGGCGCGTCGTCAAGGAACTGTTCCATGCCTTCACGAGCGAGATCAGGCTCATGCCTGCCGAGTACCGCGACATGGCGACGCGTGCCGAGGCGCGCGATGGCATGGCCGGGCGCGCACGCACGGTGGCCGACTACATCGCCGGCATGACCGATCGCTACGCCATCCTCGAGCACCGGCGTCTGTTCGAGCCGGCGGAACGCACCTGATGGCCGGGAGAACTGCGCTAGAATGCCCTTGAGTTCAAGCGCAACGGAGATCGCAATGCGCAGCCCGATTGCTCCCGCCGAACGTCTGATCGTTGCGCTCGACCTCGACACGCGCGCCGAGGCCTTGCAGTTCGTGCGTACGCTCGGCGAAGACGTCAGCTTCTACAAAGTGGGGCTGCAGCTGTTCATGCAGAGCGGCCTGCAAATCGTGCGCGAGCTGGTGGAAACGCGCAAAAAGGTGTTTCTGGATCTGAAAATCGACGATACGCCGCGCACGATCCGCGAGGCGGTGCGCAATGCGGCGGTGGCGGGGGTCGAGTTTTTTACCTTGCAGGGTGATGCCGGTACGGCCGAGGCGGCCAGACTGGGCCGAGGCGAGCGGTCATTGCCGAAATTTCTGCAGGTCACGCTGCTGTCGAGTTGGGACAAGTGCGACCTCGCCGATCATCTGCACATGCCCTCCGCGGCGCAAGGGCAGGTCGATCTGGACGAGTTCGTGCTGCGCCGGAGCGAAAGGATCCTGGCCTCCGGCTGTGATGGCGTCATTGCGTCCGGCAGTTCGGTCAGCAAATTGCGCAGCAAATATCCCGATCTGCTGATCGTGACGCCTGGAATCAGACCTTCGGGCGCCCCCTGCGATGACCACAAACGATCGTTGACGCCATCGGAGGCTATCCGTTCGGGGGCGAATTATCTGGTGGTGGGTCGGCCGATTCGCGACGCCAGCGATCCCAGGGGCACGGCCGCGAGAATTCAGGACGAGATCACGCGTGCGCTCGCGCACGCGGCAGCCTGAGCGAGGCTTCAGGCGCGCGTTTTATGCGGCTGCTGCGCGAGCTCATCGCGCAGCGCACGCCGCAGGATCTTGCCGACGTTGGTCTTGGGCAATTCATCGCGGAAGTAGACGGCATGCGGCCGCTTGTAGCCGGTCAGATACTGATGACACCAGTCTTTGACGGCCTGTTCGGTCAGCGACGAGTCCTTGCGCACGACGAACAAGGCCACGACTTCGCCGGAATGCTCATCGGTCTGTGCCACGGCCGCGACTTCGAGTACGCCCGGACAGCGGGCCACGACGTCCTCGATCTCGTTCGGGTAGACCTTGAAACCGGAGACGATGATCATGTCCTTCTTGCGGTCTTCGATGTAGACGAAGCCGAGCTCATCGAAGCGGCCGATGTCCCCGGTGCGCAGCCAGCGGTTTGGCAGCATGACATGGGCGGTCTCGGCGGGGCGATTCCAATAGCCCCGCATGACCTGCGGTCCGCGCAGACAGATCTCACCGACGCTGCCGATGCCGAGCTCGCGACCCTCGTCATCGCGAATCGAGAGGTCGGTGGAGGGCACCGGCAGGCCGATCGAACCCGTGAACCGGGCGCTGGCGCCTATCAGCGGATTGACGCATCCGACCGGGGATGCTTCGGTGAGTCCCCAGCCCTGCGTGACCACGCAGCCCGTCATGGCCTGCCAGCGCTCGGCGACCGAGCTTTGCAGGGCCATACCGCCCGCCACCGTCGCCACCAGGCGCGAGAAGTCGATCTCGCCGAAACCCGGCGTGTTCATGAGCGCGTTGAAGAGCGTGTTGACGCCCATGAAAAACATCGGCTTGTGGGTCTTGAGCTCATTGACGAAGGCAGCGAAATCGCGCGGATTGACGATCAGCAGCCCGGTGCCGCCGACCGAGGCGAACAGCAGGCAGTTCGCCGTCAGCGAAAAGATATGATAGAGCGGCAGTGCACACACGTAGGTCACGCGGTCGAGCTCGACCTGCTCGAACCACGCGCGCGATTGCAGCACGTTGGCCACCATATTGCCGTGCGTGAGCATGGCTCCCTTGGCGATTCCGGTCGTGCCGCCGGTGTACTGCAGAAAGGCCAGATCCTCGTAATCAAGCCTTGCGGGCCGGAGCTCGAGGGAGCGGCCTTGCTCGAGCAGCGCGCGCAGCCGATGTGCGCCCGCGATATGCCAGCGCGGCACCTTTTTCTGCACGTGACGCAAGAGCGCATTCACGATCGCACCCTTGGGCCAGCGCAGCAGATCACCGACGCCCGTGACGATCACATGACGCACGTCGGTCGCGGGCAGCGCCTGCGCGAGCGTCGCGGCAAAATTCTCCAGCACCAGCACGGCGGCTGCGCCTGAATCCTTGAGCTGCTGCGCGAGTTCGGAGGCGGTGTAGAGCGGGTTGGTATTCACGACTACGAACCCGGCACGCAGTGCGCCGAACATCGCGATCGGGTACTGCAGCAGGTTCGGCAGCATAATCGCGACGCGATCGCCGGCTTTGAGGCCGGCGCGCTGCTGCAGCCAGGCGCCGAAGGCGCGCGAGCGCGCGTCGAGCTCGCGGTAGCTCAGTGCCGTCCCCATGCAGCGATAGGCGACGCGATCGGCATAGCGCGTGCAGGCGTCGTCGATGAGCGCCTTGAGCGAAGCGTACGCCGAGAGGTCGATCTCGGCGGCCACGCCCGGTGGATACTGCGCCAGCCAGAACCTGTCCATCGTCTTAAACCCCCATCGCGCGCGCCCGGCTGCAGGCGTTGCGCCGGGGGCTGTGCGCTCGCGCTCGCATCCACGAGCGCTCGCTCGAATCTATCAACCCGCGCTTTTGGACCTGACCTCGTGCGCCGCGGCTTTGAGCAACGGCTCCAGTTGGGGCCAGACGTTGTCCAGCAACAACGGCTGCCCCTGCGCGTTGGGATGCAGCCCATCGGCCTGCATGAGCTCCGGCTTCAATGCCACGTTCTCGAGCAGGAAGGGCAGCAGCGGGATATGGTGGCTCGCGGCCAGAGCCTGATACATCGCCATGAAGCCGCTGGTGTAGCGCTCGCCGTAGTTCGGCGGCAGTCGCAGGCCCAGCAGCAGCAGCGCAATGTGCTGGCTCTGCAGCCGCGTGATCATGCGGTCGAGATTGGCCTGCGTCTGGTCGAGCGGCAGACCGCGCAGGCCGTCATTGGCGCCGAGCTCGAGCAGCACGATGCGCGGATGCTGCACGTTCAGGGCGCGCGGCAGACGCGCGAGCCCGCCCGCGGTGGTCTCGCCGCTGACGCTGGCGTTCACCACGCGGAATCCGTACCCTTCGTGCTCGATCTTCTGTGCCAGCAGGCTCACCCACCCCTGCTCGATGCGGAGCCCAAAGCCGGCGCTGAGGCTGTCGCCAAACACCAGTACGACGCTCGCCGTTGCAGGCGATGCCGAGGCGGCGGCCGCCGCTGCAGCCGCCGCCGCGGCCGGCAGCGTGACCAGCCATGCCATCAGGATGCCAATGACGCGCAACATCGTTCTCGAAGCCCGCAACTTGAGCAAGCAGGTTAGCAGCCCGGAAGGTCCGCTGACCATCGTGCGCGACATTTCACTGAGCGTCGCGGCCAGCGAGTCGATTGCGATTGTCGGCCCATCGGGCGCCGGCAAGTCGACGCTGCTGGCCTTGCTCGCGGGGCTCGATGAGCCGAGCTCGGGAGAAGTCTGGCTGGCGGGAACCAATTTGACCGCGCTCGACGAGGATGGGCGCGCGTTGCTGCGCGCGCAGCGGGTGGGTTTCGTGTTTCAGTCATTTCACCTGGTCCCTTCGCTGACCGCGCTCGAGAACGTCATGCTGCCGCTCGAGCTCAAGCGTAGCGGCGATGCGCGCTCGGCCGCCATCGACATGCTCGCGCGCGTGGGTTTGAGCGCACGACTGCGCCACTATCCGCGGCAGCTTTCGGGCGGCGAGCAGCAGCGTGTCGCGCTGGCACGCGCTTCGGTCGGCATGCCGGCGGTGCTGTTCGCCGATGAGCCCACGGGCAATCTCGACACGGCCACCGGCGCGCGCATCGCGCAACTGTTGTTCGAGCTCAACACCGGCTCGCAGACCACGCTGGTGCTGGTCACGCATGATGTGGCACTCGCCCGACGCTGCGGCCGTGTGCTGAGCATGCAAGCCGGCGCGATGTCGACGCAGGCACAGGACGTGGCGGATCAGAGCGTGGCGGTTCGGGCCGATGCGTAGCCTGGTGCTCGCGCTGCGCGCGCTGCGGCGCGAATGGCGCTCGGGGGAGCTCGCGGTGTTGTGGCTGTCGCTCAGCGTTGCGGTGGCCGCGCTCTGCGGCGTCGGCTTCCTGGTCGATCGCATCGGCCGCGCGGTTGCGGCGCAGGCGAGCGAAGTGCTCGCGGCCGACCTGCGCGTTGAAGCCGATACGCCGATCGCCGCGCAGGAGCAGGCCAAGGCGCAGTCGCTCAAGCTCTCGAGCGCGCGCCTGACCACGACGCTGTCGGCGATTTTCAACGGCGATACCAATCAGCTGGCCGACGTGCGTGCGCTCAGCAGCGGCTATCCATTGCGCGGCCACCTCACGATTGCGGACCGGCCGTTCGCCGCCGGTGCCCCGACCACGCAGATTCCCGCCAGTGGCGAGGCGTGGCCGGATTCCAGACTGGCCGCGGCGCTCGGAGCCGGCATTGGCAGTGATCTCACGGTAGGCTCGCGAACGCTGCGCGTGACGCACATTCTGATCTCGCGGCCTGACCAGAATTCCACTTTCGTCGAGTTTGCTTCGGCATTGCTGATCAACGATGCCGATCTGGTTTCGACCAAGCTCATTCAGCCCGGCAGCCGCGTGCGCTACGCACTGTTGCTGGCAGGCCCTGCGGCTGAGCTCGAGGCCTTCCGCTCTTGGCATGGCCAGCAGGATTTCGGCAAGGAGCGCCTCGCAGACGTGGCCGACGCCAGCCCGCAGATTGGCGAGGCCAGCCGGCGCGCCGCGCGCTTCCTGGCGTTGGCGAGCCTCGTGGCGGTGTTGCTGTGCGCCGTGGCGATCGCCATGAGTGCGCGCAGTTTCGTGCGGCGCCACCTGGACGTGGTGGCGCTGATGAAAACGCTCGGCGCCTCCCGTCGCCTGGTGCTCGCTGTGCACCTCTGGCAATTACTGACGCTGGCCGTGGTGGCGAGCGCGCTCGGTGCGGGTGTCGGCTGGCTGACGCAGCTCTGGCTGGTGCGTGTGCTGCGCGGGCTGTTGCGCGGCGATCTGCCGCCGGCCGGTCCCTGGCCGGCGCTCGTCGGTTTCATCGTCGCGTTGGCGATGCTGGCAGGCATTGCATTGCCGCCGCTGCTGCAGCTCATGCGCGTGCCGGCGCTGCGCGTCTTGAGGCGCGAGGTGGGGCCGCCGTCGCCACGGGCCTGGAGTGCGGCAGCGCCGGTCGTGATCGCAATTGCCGGTGTGGTCTACGCGACACTCGGCGATCTGTTATTGAGCTGCTGGTTCGTGCTCGGGTTAGGTGCGGCGGTACTGGTGCTGGCGCTTGCCGGCGGCGCGCTCGTGAGCCTGGCAGCGCGCGTGCGCGGCAACGCCGGCGCCGCTTGGCGTTATGGCGTGGCCAACCTCGCGCGACGGCGCACGGAGAGCATTGCCCAGATCGTGGCCTTCGGCTTGGGGCTCATGCTGCTGCTCGCGCTCGCAATCTTGCGCACCGACCTCGTGACCGACTGGCGCGCGAGTCTGCCCGCGGATGTGCCGAACTATTTCTTTGTGAACATTCCACTCGATCAACGCGCGGATTTTCAGCGCGAGCTGCGCGATCAGGGCGCTCGACTCGAGCGCATGCTGCCGATGATTCGCGGTCGGCTGACGGCGATCAACGATCGAGCGATTGCGACGCTGCACTTTCCGGGGCAGCGCGGCCGCGGCTTTTCTGAGCGCGAGCAGAATCTGACCTGGGCCGAGGATCTCGGCGATGACAATCGCATCGTCGAGGGACACTGGTGGACGCCGGCGCAGTTCGGCCAGCCGCTGGTTTCGCTGGCGGTCGAATACCAGGAGTCGATGGGCTTGAAGCTCGGTGATCGCCTGAGATTCGATGTCGCCGGCGAGGCGCTGGAAGTCACCGTGACGAGTTTTCGCAAGGTGAAGTGGGACAGTTTCAAGCCGAATTTTTTCATCGAGTTTCCTCCGGGCCTGCTCGACTCCGCCGCCGGCACCTACATGACCAGTGCCTTCCTGCAACCCACCAGCGGCGCCATGGCGCGGCTCGTGCACCGCTTCCCGGGTGTATCGGTGTTCAATGTCGGGGATCTTCTGGCTCAGGTGCGCGCCGTCATCGACAAGGCGGTGACCGCGGTGCAGAGCGTGTTCCTGTTCACGTTGCTGGCCGGGCTCACGGTGCTGTTCGCTGCCGTGCAGGCCAGCAGCGAGGAGCGCGGCTATGAAATCGCCATCCTGCGCGTGCTGGGGGCCGGGCGCGCGATGATCTTCGCCAGCGTGCTGTCGGAGTTCTCGCTCATGGGCGCATTGGCAGGGCTCATGGCCGCGACCGGAGCATCGCTGGGCGGCGCCTGGCTGGCGCATGCACTCGAGCTCACGTATCGCTTCGATGCCACGCTGTGGCTCATGGGCGTGATCGCGGCGGTGCTGATCCTGGGGGCCGCAGGGGCGGTCTCGACACGCTCGATGGTCAGGACGCCGCCGCGTGCCGTGCTCTATTAGTGCGTGATCTGGATGCTCGCCCAGGCCTGCGGCACCGCCTCGCCGCGCCAGGTCAGGCCGTCGATCGAGAACTGGTAGCTCCCCGGACCCAAGGCCGAGCTGTTGAGCCCCAGGTGCAGCACGCCGCTCGAGTCCCGCAGCACGTTGTGCAGCACAGCAACACGACCCTGACCAGCGCGATCAACCGTCACGCGGAACGCCGAGAACGTTGACCATGACACGTCGATCTTGAGATCGGCCATCTCCGCGGTCGAGCCGCCGATCGTGGCAAGGCTGCGCTGCGATGGCGCCGTGCGATTGGGCACGATCATGACCGTGCGTGTGGACTGGGCCGGGTCCAGCGCCTGCACGGCGGCTTGCCGCTGCAGCGCAGCAATCGAGTGGTCGCGCGCCGTGAGCTTCCCCCACAGCGTCAGGGCGACGATCCCCAGTGCCAGCGCGAGCACTGCCGTGCCGACGATGACCGGCCAGCGCTCCCACCAGGCTCTCTGACGAGCCTCCCAGGGCGGCGCGCGTCCGCCGGCTTCGAGCAGACGCAAAGCGGCATTGATGCGCTCGGTGAGCCCGATCTCATCGAGCAGTTCGGGATGCTCCTGACAGTAGCGCTCGAAATCCTGGGCGCCTTTGAGCGGCAGGCGGCCGCTGAGGTAACGCTCGACGATCTGATTCTGTGCGATGAATTCGCGATTCATGGCCACTTGCGGCGGCACCGACGGCAGGGACAGGCCGCTGGCAGTGCGTCCCTGCGCGGAGCTTCTATGGGCTGCTGGCATGGGTGTATCGTGCCGCGCAGGGTACGGCTCGCGTAACGTGGCAGCTCACACATTGCGGTAGCGGTTGCGGTTAGCGCGGAGTCGGTCACAGTTTTTGTCCGCCCCGGCAGGAGGTAGCGGCGCCTGGCCGATACAGAGCGCCTAGAGACAGCAGTGAAAATACCCCCTTCCAACAAACCGGAGCCATCTGAGGCGCGCACGGGAGAAGTGAGGCACGATTCTCGTGGCCGCGCAATATGGGAGTGGGCGGCCGATACCGCGCGTAACGTGGCCTTGTCGACCTCACAGGTCCTGCGGCGCCTGGATCACCAGGGCCTGTCGATTGAGGACGAGGAAGCGCCTCGTGGCACGCCCTCCAAGCAGCCGCAGCAACCGATGCCGGGGGGTGGCTCCAATCCCTACGAGAGTCGCCCGCCACCGCGTCGGGGCGGTCGCGCCGCGGCGCATGGCGCTGCCCCGACTCGCACGAGGGCAGCTGCGCCCAACGCCACAGCGGCACGGGGTAGCGCCGCCGCCCGCGGCCCTAACGTCCCACTCAAGACCCCATCGCCAGCTTCAGCACCCGCGCGCGCCTCGTGGTGGCGGCGCCTGTTCCGCGGCTAGCGCCCTGGGCAAACTCGATCCCGGCCGATGCCAGCCAGCGCGCGGTCGCGCTGCTCTGCACGCCCTTGGCCACGCAGTACAGTCCGAGCACGCGTGCGGCTTTGACGATCGCCGCAATGTTGGCGTGTGCGAATTTGTTGCTCAGCACATCGGCCGTCAGCG
This sequence comes from Steroidobacteraceae bacterium, assembly GCA_035605115.1. Classification (GTDB taxonomy): domain Bacteria; phylum Pseudomonadota; class Gammaproteobacteria; order Steroidobacterales; family Steroidobacteraceae; genus FEN-1191. The sequence goes on from DATNHF010000042.1 coordinate 27,578, forward strand.
CCGCATCGAGCTTCAGACAGCGCACTGCACTCATACGCAGCAATTTGAAGCCGTAGCGTTCGAGCGAGAAATCGTCGAGTGCGACGAAGCATCGCTGCTCGCCGCAGCGTTCGATGAAGCGCTCGGTGGCGGTCAGATCGGTCTCCCAGGCGGCGGCCGGTACACAGAAGCCGAGTATGCCGTCGGCAAGGCCTGCCTGCTCAAGCGTGGGTGCCAGCTGCGCTAAGAATTCAGCGCCCAGCACCGACTCCGCACACACCGGCAGCGTGAAGCTGGCAGGTGTCGGCGCGTCGCGCGCGCCGCGGCGCTTGAGCAAATGGATCAGCCGGTCTGCCCGCTCCAGGTCGCGTTCGCACGAACGGACAGTGCCCGCCGCGATCTCATAGCGACGTGTCGTGCCACCAGGACGCAGCCGCGCATACAGGCGCGAGCGCAGCGGCGGGTGCTGTTGTGATGCACGCGCTGCAGGCGCAGCGGTTGGGGCGGGCTGTTCCGCCGGCGCCGCCGCCGCCGCCGGAGCCGCCACCGGAGCCGGTGGCGCTTCCGTCGCGCGTGCGCCGTGCATCGCGGCGATCGGCAGTTCCAGCGCCGGAGCGGTACTGAAGCGGCGCATGGTCGCAAAGACGCGCGCCATGAGCGTCTGAAGGTCGATATCCGGGCGGCGACGGCTCGAGACGATGGCGAACGCCAGGCTGCTGCGCTCGCCCAGCGTCGTTTGCGAGCACAAGAACAGCGCCCGTCGGCCCTCTTCGATATCGCGCTCCAGGTGCGTGAGCGTGGCGTCGAGCGAGAAGGCGGCCATGGCTTCCTGCAGGTAGCGTCGCTGAACGCTGCCGAACTCCCCCTGGTTGAGCCAGAGCAGCTCCCCCGCCGCATCGTGCAGCGACAGGCTCTTGACGCGCAGGGGCGAGAGTACCCGCAGCAGTCGGCTGCCGAGCTGAGCCGCAGTGACTGTGCGCTCGCTGGCGGCAATCTCCGGCGGCGCCGATTTATCCGGTGTACGCGGCTCGCTCATCGCTACAATGGTGCCAGGGGATGCCGCAGCGCGGCGTGACAGCGCTCGCGTTCCGCCATCCTCGGGACTCAATTGGATTTGTCATATTCATGTATCACGCACCGCTCAAAGATCAGCGATTCGTACTCGGCGAGCTGTTGCGCGTGCAGCAGCTGGCCGCCTTTCCGCGCTACGCTGAGTTCTCGAGCGAGCTCGCGGACTCGATCCTCGAGCAAGCCGCGCGTTTCGGGGAAGAGGTGCTGGCGCCGATCAATGTGCTCGGCGATACGCGCGGTGCGCTGTTCGAGGACGGCGTCGTGCGGATGCCGGCCGAATTTCGCGCTGCCTACGCGAAATTCGTCGCCGCCGGCTGGCCGCAGCTCAGTGCGCCGACGGCGCTCGGCGGTCAGGGTGCGCCGCTGGCCGTGGCCGTGGCCGTTGAGGAAATCTGGTTCGGCTCCAATCTGGCCTTCATGCTCTGCCCGCAGCTCTCGCGCGGTGCGGTCGATGCGCTGGACGTGGCGGCCACGCCGGCATTGCAGGCCCTGCTGCTGCCGAAGCTCGTGAGCGGGGAATGGACCGGGACCATGAACCTCACCGAGCCGCAGGCCGGGTCCGACCTCGGCGCCATACGCACGCGCGCGACGCCTCAGGGCGAGCATTACCGCATCCACGGGCAGAAGATTTTCATCACCTACGGGGAGCACGATCTGGCGCAGAACATCGTGCATCTGCTGCTGGCGCGCATCGATGGTGCGCCGCCGGGTGTCAAGGGCATCTCGCTGTTCGCGATCCCGAAGCGTCTCGTCAACGCCGACGGCAGCCTCGGTGAGGCCAACGATCTGCGCTGCGTCTCGATCGAACACAAACTCGGTATCCATGCGAGTCCGACCTGCGTGATGTCGTACGGCGATCACGACGGCGCCATCGGCTATCTGGTGGGCGAGCCGCATCGAGGGCTCGAGTACATGTTCATCATGATGAACTCGGCGCGGCTCTCGGTCGGCGTGCAGGGCATCGGCCTGTCGGAACTGGCTTTGCAGCAGGCCGATGAATGGGCACACAGCCGCGTGCAGGGGCGGTCGATCGGCACGCGCGGGGATGCCGCCGCGCCGATCGTGCAGCATCCGGATGTGGCGCGCATGCTGCTCACGATCCGCGCCAACGTCGAAGCCATGCGCGCGCTGGCGCTGTATGCCGCCTTGTCGTTGGATCGTGCACGGGCCGAGCCGGACCCGACGCGGCGCGCGGCCGCCTTGGCGCGCGGTGAACTGCTGATCCCGATCGTCAAGGGCTGGTCCACCGATCAGGGCGCCGAGCTCGCCTCGCTGGCGATCCAAATCCACGGCGGCATGGGGTTCATCGAGGAGACCGGCGTGGCCCAGACCTTGCGCGACGTGCGCATCACCTCGATCTACGAGGGCACCACCGGGATTCAGGCCAACGATCTGCTCGGCCGCAAGCTCGCTCGCGATCGCGGCGCGTCCATGACGGCGCTGCTGTCGGACCTGCTGCGTGAGCTCAACGATCTGCGCGGCAGCGATCCGGCCATGCGCAGCGGCCGCAATGCGACCATCGAGGCGCTCACGGTATTGCGGGATGCCACCGTCGCACTGCTGTGGGACTTCGGCGCAGCGCCGGCGCGCGCTTACGCGGTCGCGGTGCCCTACCTGCATCTGTGTGGTCGCGTGCTCGGCGGCGCATTGATGGCGCGCAGTGCCGCGATCGCGGCGCGCAAGCTCGCTGAAGGGAGCGATGACCCGAAATTCTTTCGCGCGAAACTGCAGAGCGCGCGCTTCTACGCTGAGTACCTGTTGCCGCAGAGCCTGAGTTTGGCGAGGACCGTCAAGTCGGGCGGCGCGAGCGTCGTCGAAGCCGACAGCGAACTGATCTGACGCGCAGCCGACTCGAAGCTCGATCCCGCCACGATCAATCGGCTTGCGCGAGGATCGGTACCAGATGCGCCAGCAGGAACTCGAGAAACAGTCGGATGGGCGCAGAGGCCGCGTTGCTCTCGGCGTAGACGGCGACCAGCTCGAGCGGCGGCTCGAGCGACCAATCACTCAGCACGCGCTCGAGTCTCCCCTGGGCCAGTCCTTGTCGGCACAGGAATTCCGGCAGTATGCCGATGCCAAGCCCCGCGGCGGTGCTCGAATGCACCAGAGTCGGATCGTCGACCTGCAAGGCCGGGCGCAAGCGTACCTCGTGGGTCTCGTGGCCGCGCCGCAGCGCCAGGGCCGTGCCCGCCTGCTGCGCGCCGGTCGCGCGCAATACGGTATGGGCATTGAGATCGGCCGGCACTCGCGGACGTCCGTGCCGGGCCAGATAGGCGCTCGTCGCGCAGAGCAGCAGCGGCGGGCTGCCGAGGGGTGTGTGCAGCAGACCCGGCGAGGGAGCTGTGCGCTCCGCCGTCACATTGGCGATCAGCACGTCCCAGGCGTCGCCCGGGGTCTGCGGCAACGCATCGGTCAGCGTGATCTGCAATTCGACACTGCCGAAGTGCTCGAGAAAACGCGGTACCAGCGGCGTCACCAGCAGCCGGCCGTAGCCGGCATCGACCAGCACGCGCAGCCGCTGCGGGCCGGATAGCGCGGCGAAGCGCGCGCGCGCTGCCTCCACCTCCTGCAGCAGCCGCCGGCAGTGCGGCTGCAACAGCGTGCCGGCAGGCGTCAGTGCCAGGCGCCGGGTGGTGCGGGTCAGGAGCCGGGTGCCGAGGCGTCGCTCGAGGCTTGCGACGGCGCGGCTGACGGCCACTTTGGGCACATCGAGCGCGCGCGCCGCGGCCGTAAATGAGCCCAGTTCCACGACGTGGGCGAACGCGGCCATCTCCGAGGCCAGCCACATATTGTTTCTCTCTTGGCGCCTATAGAGCTGAAAGTAGCACTATCGTGCCTTAAGAGGAACAATCGCGTCGGCTAGACTGGATTCTCCAGGCTGAAGGCGGCGCTCCCATCGCTATAGGCGAACACCTCGCCATAGCGTGCGAGGCTTACGACGGCGCGCAAGGTCTGTTCGGCATCGTCCTCCCCCATGAAGTCCTCGAGCTCATCGATGAAACGGCTCTTGCGGGCCGCGTGCGAGGCGCGCTCGTCGAGCACGCGGCGGATATGCGCGGCCAGCGGCACGTAGGTCAGCAGATGGCGCGCGAAGATGCGTTTGCGTTCATCGAGCTCGGCGTTGGCGAACGCGAGGCCCGCATCGGTGAGCTTGATGTCGCCCCCTTCGACTTCCGCGAAGCGCATGAGCTGCAGGGTTTCCGCGACCGGGAACAGCTCGTCGATCTCCATCTGCAGATCGGAGGCGATCTTGGGCAGATCGGCGGTGCCATTGAACGGTGGAGCGGCCACGGTCTCGATCAGTCCCGACAGCAGGTTCGAGGAGACGCGCGGCAGCACGCTGCCGATGCCGAGGCCCGGAAAGCGCTCGGTGCGATTGCTGGTCACGCCTGCATTGCCCAGGCGGCGGGAAGTCATCTCGACGTAGATGCGCTCGACCAGCTCGCGGAAGCTCGGGTCCAGGCGCTTGCGCGGCTGGGGCAATGTCACCGTGATCTCGCTCAGGATCCGGCCGGGGTTGCTGCCGAACACCAGGATCCGGTCGCACATGAGCACCGCCTCCTCGATGTTGTGCGTCACGAGGATGACGCCCTTGATCGGCGCACGCCCTTCGGCCCACAGATCGAGGAAATCGGTGCGCAGGGTCTCGGCGGTCAGCACGTCGAGTGCCGAGAACGGCTCGTCCATCAGTAGCACGTCCGGGTGCACGACCAGTGCACGTGCGAAGCCGACGCGCTGACGCATGCCGCCGGAGAGCTCGCGCGGATAGGCCGACTCGAAACCGTCGAGCCCGATCAGATCGATGGCCGCGAGCGAGCGCTTGCGGATCTCGGCCTTCGGCATGCGCTGCGCCTCGAGCCCCAGCGCGACGTTCTCGAATACCGTCAGCCAGGGAAACAGGGCGAAGCTCTGGAACACCATCGCGACACCGGCGACCGGTCCCGTGATGGGCTGGCCGCGAAAGCACAAGTGACCGCCGCTGGGCTCGGCCAGCCCCGCAATCAGACGCAGCAGCGTTGACTTGCCGGATCCCGAGCGGCCCAGCAGCCCGACGATCTGCCCCGGCTCAAGCTTGAGGTTGACGCCATCGAGCACCAGCAGATCGCCGCCGTCGGGCTTTGGAAATGCCTTGCGGACATCCTCGACCGTGAGCAGCGCTTCGGTGCGATGGCTGGTGACAGAATTCATTCGCGTGACATCCCGCGTCAGGTCAGTCGATATTTGCGTTCGGCGTAATAATACAGAGGCCGCCAGAATGCACGATTGATCGCGACCACGAACAGGCTCATCGTCGTGATGCCGAGAATGATGCGGTGGAAATCACCGGCGGTCGTGGCCTCGGCGATGTAGGCACCCAGACCGTGCGCCTTGACCTCGACATCGCGCCAGCTCGCGACCTCGGCCACGATCGCGGCGTTCCACGAGCCGCCCGAGGCCGTGATGGCGCCGGTCACGTAGTACGGCAGTACCCCGGGCAACGCGACCTTGCGCCACCAGAGCCAGCCGCTGAGTCCGAGGTTCTGCGCCGCGTAGCGCAGCTCCTGCGGCATGGCCGCGGCGCCCGCGATGACGTTGAACAGGATGTACCACTGCGTGCCCAGGATCATGAGCGGACTGAGCCACAGATCGGGATTGAGCTTCCAGCTCACGATGCCGAACACGGCCAGTGGGAACAGCAGATTGGCCGGAAACGCTGCCAGGAACTGCGCCACCGGCTGCACGATCTGGGTCACGCGCGGCCGCAGGCCGACCCAGATGCCGACCGGCACCCACAGCAGACTCGCGAGCGCGATCAGGATCAGTACGCGCAGCATCGTCAGCGTCGCAAGGCCCGCGACCCCGAGCGCCTCATGCGCGCTGGTCTCACCAACGAGCATCGCGGCGATGCGCCAGAGCGCCAGGGCGATCAGCACCAGCAGCACTCCGAACCACACCACGTCGCTGCCGCGCGCGGTGCCGGCGCGTGCCAATGACGCCAGCCCCTGCGGCCGCGGCGCCCGGCGGCTGGTCCAGCGCACGATCGCAAAAAAGAGCGTACGCAGTCCGCTCATGAAGCGCGAGCGCTGCATCATCGTCAGCGCCCAGGAATGTGGCACGTGACCGCCCTGTTCCTGGTCGATGCGGAAGCGATCGCTCCAGACCACCAGCGGCCGAAACAGCAGCTGATCGTAGAGCAGGATCACGACCAGCATCGCGACTATCGCCCAGCCGATGGCGCGCAGGTTGCCCTGCTCGATCGCCAGGGCGATGTAGGAGCCGATGCCCGGCAGTGCGATGCTGGTGTGCCCGACGCTGATCGACTCGGAGGCCACGACGAAGAACCAGCTGCCCGACATCGACATCATCATGTTCCAGAGCAGTGCCGGCATCGCGAACGGCACCTCGAGCTGCCAGAAGCGCATCCACGGCGTGAGCAGGAAGGATCCGCAGGCGTCACATAATTCGTCCGGCACCGTGCGCAGCGACTGATAGAAGCTGAAGGCCATGTTCCAGGCCTGACTGGTGAAGATCGCAAAAATGGCGGCGAATTCGGCGCCGAGCACACGCCCCGGCACCAGCGACATGAAGAACACCACGGTCACCGAAATGAATCCCAGGATCGGCACCGACTGCAGGATGTCGAGCAACGGCACCAGCAGCTTCTCGGCGCGCGCACTCTTGGCCGCCCAGGTGGCATAGGTGAAGGTGAACAGCAGCGACAGTGCCAAGGCGGTGAACATGCGCAGTGTGGTGCGCGCCGCATAAATCGGCAGATGCACGGGATCGAGCGAGAGCGGGGCGGCGTTCAGTCCGGAGATCGGCGCCAGCAGCCCGCGGCTGGCCTCGGCAAGAAAAGTCAGAACGCCGATCACCACCACGATGGCGATGACATCCCAGCGCGAGGCGAGGTCGCGTACGAAGGCAAATGGTTCGGTACGATTCATTGCTGGCGCAGTGTTGCACAGCGGCTTCACAAATTCTCGCGCCGGCGCGCGGCATCAGCGCGCCGGCGGCCTATAGATCGACGGCGGGGAGTTCAGGCGTGCGAAGTAGCGGCGTCGTTCGGCAGCGCTCAGGCGCTGCCAGTCGATGTGAGGCGGGAAGCTGCGGGTCAAGTCGGCATCGCTGACATGCGCGCGCCGGCCGCTGGCGACCTTGGGGCGCTGCGGCAGGCGGCGCGTGCGGCCGCTACGCAGTAGATCCACCAGCGCACGGCTGACCAGCTCGCTGCGCGGCAGTTCGCTGTGCTCGCAGCGCAGGTAGTAATTGCGCGCACCCGGCAGCGTGGCGCGCACCGCGGCCACGGTACCGTCGCCGGCGGCGCTGATCTCGTAATGGAACTCACCGCCGCGCCGCTCCAGTCCCGTGACCGTGCGCTGTCCGGTGCCGATAATCGACGCAAAGCGCGCATCGGCGCGCGCCAGCTGCAGCTCGAAGCCGCGTGCAGCGGTGAGCCGCGCGGCCGGCGGCCGCACGCCGCGCCGCGGCCAGGCGCGCGCATCGAACAGATCGAGCTCGAGGCCATCGATCGGCAGCAGCTGGTAAACGCTCATGAAGCTGCTGAACACGCGGCGGCTCAAATCGGCGGCCGTGTGCCTGTCGTCGATGGCTGCCAGGCGCAGTACCACGGGATAGGTGGCACGCAGCGCCTGCACGGCCGCGATCGCGCCGCCGTGCGGCGTGCCCAGCCCGATCACGCGCGTGATGCGCGTATCGACCGCATGGCCCGCGCAGTGCGAGAGCGCCACGCGCGCCACGAGCCCTCCCATGCTGTGGCCGACGAGTGCCAGCCGCACGCTCGCATCCGCGCGCAGCCGGTTCGCGAGCGCCGCGCCGAGCGTGCGGAGGTCCGCTCGCCAGTCGTAGTCGTACAGGCAGACCTCGAATCCGGCCGCCTGCAGGCGCAGTTTCAGTGCCAGGTAGCTGTAGACAATCGCGCCGAGCGGCTCGAGCTTCGCGCGCGTCCCCCAGCGCAACTCGGCGAGCCGGCCGCGCAGGATGTCGCTCGGATCGATCCACAATAGATCCGGCGGCTCACCCACGGCCCGCCGGCTGCCGAGCTGCGAGCCCATGATGCCGGGCAGCAGATAGACCTTGGGGTAGGACGAGCGCGAGCCGACTCGTGAGCGCGCGCGTGCGAGCGAACGCAGGCAGTCGTATTCGCTCGCGCCCAGATAGGCTGCGAGCTCGCGGCGATGGCTGCCCTGGCGCAGCGCCCGCTCGAGCGCCGGCATGGGCCAGCACATGCGGTCGTAGACGGAGATCTGGCTGGACTTTGAGCCGCGCCGCTTCACGACAGGCCACTATGACGCGCGATCTGGTCGCAGACCGCGGCGATGGCCGCCGTGCGCGCGCTGCTCTTGCGCCATACGGCGCCAATGCGCCGGCTCGGCACCGGCCGTGCAAACGGCCGAATGACCGTTCCGCGCGCCGTCCCGTACCCGCCCCGGGTCGCGAGCAGCGGCAGCAGCGTCACACCGACGCCGGCCGCGACCATCTGCCGCAGCGTCTCGATGCTGGTCGCGCGGAAATCCTGTTTCTCGCGCACGTTGCTGCGCGCGCAGACCGCGAGCGCCTGGTCGCGCAGGCAGTGCCCATCCTCGAGCAGCAGCAGCGTCTCGCCGTTGAGATCCTCGGCGCGCACCTGCGAGCGTGCGGCCAGTCGATGCGACTCGGGCAGTGCCAGCACGAACGGCTCTTCGTACAGCTCGCGCGATGCGAGGCCCTCTGCATGCACCGGCAGTGCCAGCACGCCGACGTCGATCTCGCCGTGGCGCAGGTGCTCGAAGATGGCCTCGGTTTGATACTCGTAGAGCATGAGCTCCAGGCGCGGCAGGACCTTGCGAATCTTGAGCGCCACCTGTGGCAGCAGATAGGGTCCGATGGTCGGCAACAGCGCCAGCCGCAGCTGCCCGCTCAGGGGATCGCGACGCGTCTGCGCCAGTGTGACGATGGCCTCGCTGGTCTCGAGCATGGAGCGCGCGCGCATGGCGACTTCCTCGCCGGCCTCGGTGAGGCTCACGCGGCGCGGACGCCGCTCGATGAGCTGCACGCCGAGATACGCTTCCAGCTTGCGCAGCTGCGCCGACAGCGTCGGCTGGCTCACGAAGCATTTGGCCGCCGCTCGGCCAAAATGGCGCGTATCGGCGACCGCGACCAGATAGCGCAGGTCTTTGAGCTTTAATTCCACCTTTCAGGACCGATATATGGTGTCTATCGGCATTATAGGGTCAATTGATTGGGCGGCTATCGGCCTCGCGGCCAGGATGCATCACGCGCGAGATGATCCAGAGCGCCGTGCGCATCGCCGCGCTGGTGCATGCCCTGGCCGGTGTGCTCGAGTACAGTAGCGGCCAGGCGGGCACGGTGCCGGACGCCGTGGCGGCCTGAGGCCGATATCCAACTACACTGCATTGCCAACCCATGGAGCCGCCGCGCGATCGTGCGCCGGCTCGTGTTTTTCGGCCTGCTGGCGCTTACCGGGCCGGCGTGGCCGGCGGCGCAATGGCCGGTCATCGACGATGACGCTCGCACGGTGCAGCTGGCCGCGCGTACGCCGCGCATCGTCAGTCTGGCGCCGGGCGCTACGGCCATGCTGTTCGCGGCTGGCGCCGGTGGGCAGATCGTCGGCACCAGCGATTACTCCAACGAACCGCAGGCCGCGCATCACATCGAGCGAGTCGGCGACGCCCAAAGCTTCGACCTTGAACGCATCCTCGCGCTGCATCCCGACGTGGTGGTGGTCTGGAGCGGCGGTACTTCGGTGACGCAGATCGAGAGGCTCGAGCGCGTGGGATTGAAGGTCTATCGTCATCGCATCGAGCGGCTCGAGGACATTCCGGACAGTGTGCGCCGCCTCGGCGTCATGGCGGGCACGCAGTCGCAGGCGCACGAGGCGGCCGCGAGTCTCGCCCAGAGGATCACGGCATTGCGGCAGCGCTATGCGACTGCGCACGGCGGCAGCATACTGATCCAGGTCTGGGACCACCCGATCTATACCGTCGGCCGCGCGGAGCTCATGTCCGACGTCGTCAGCGTCTGCGGATTCCACAACGTCTATGCGGACTTGGCAGATCCCGGACCCGCGGTCTCGCTCGAGTCCGTGCTCGAGCGCAATCCGGATGTGATTCTCGCGGTGGGCTCCACAGCGCCCATGGTCGAGCAGTGGATTGAAGGCTGGCGCCGGTACCCGACGTTGCGGGCGGTGCATGGCGGCCGGCTGCTGCCGTGGACCGACCCGCGTCTGTCGCGTTTGGGTCCGAGCATGGTCGATGCGACCGATGCGCTCTGCAGTGCATTGACGCGCTAGCCAGCGCGCGCTAGTTCAGCGCGCCTGTGCGAAAATGAGCATTCGATTGCGCGCTGCTCGAGGCCTGTCATGCGCCGTGATCTGCCGACATTGCTGATGGCCGCGCTCGGTGCGCTCACGCCGCCGTCGCTGCCAGCCGCGAGCGCGATACCGGTCGCGCCCGTGCGCCCCGTAACGGACACTTACTTCGGTACCGCCGTGGTCGATCCGTATCGATGGATGGAGGCAGGCGGTGAGGAGCTCATGGACTACATGCGCTCCGAGAATGCCGTGACGCAGGAAACTCTCGCGCCGTTTGCGCAGCAGGATGCGCACATCCTCGAGGAGCTCACGCAGCTGGCCGATACCGTGCCGGCGATTTCGGCTGTCACACGCACGCTGGATCGGTATTTCTATCTCGAGACGCCGCCCGGCAAGAGCGATGCGCAGCTCATGACGCGTGCGGCCGCCGGCGGCGCAGAGCAGCTGCTGCTCGATCCGGCGACGATGGCATCGGGCGCACAGCACGCGGCGATCGATTACTTCGTGCCCTCGCCGAATGCGAAATACGTGGCCGTCGGCGTCTCGCTCGGCGGTTCGGAAAATTCGGTGCTGCATGTGATTGATACCGCAACCGGCAGGCTCATGAGCGAGTCCATCTCGCGCGCGCAGGAAGGCAACCCGTCCTGGACGCACGACAGCAAGAGCTTCTACTTCTCGCGCCTGCAGCCCATGGCCCCCGCGGCGCCGGCGGCCACGAAATACGACAACATGCGGGTGTACTTCCACCGTCTCGGCACCGACGAAGCCGCCGATCAGGCGATCTTCGGGCCCGACATCACCAGCGATCCGGTGCTACCGAAAAACGGCAGCGTGGCCGCGCACGTGGTGGAGGGCACGAAGATGTTGCTCGTCTCTCAGGTCTCCGGCGTGGTCGAGACACCGGCTTTCTGGGTGCGGCGCAGCGGCGAGCGCGGCAAGGCCGGTGCTGCCTGGATCAAGGTCATCGCTCACGAGGACGGCGTCCTCGCGCTGGATTCGCATGGCACCCGGATATACGCGATGACCAAGGCAGGTGCGGGCAGCGGCCCGAGCAATGGACGTGTCGTGAGCTTCGATCTGGCGAGCTCCACTTTCGCCGCGGCTCAGGTCGTGTTGCCTGAAAGCAGCCTCATTCTGTCGGCGAACCGCGCGACCGGAGTGCTGGCTGCCCAGGATGCGCTCTATGTCTACGGCTTCCGCGATGGACTCGCAGTCGTGAGGCGAATTCCCTATCGACAGCAATCGCAGGGCGCGGAGCTGTCGTTGCCGGTCAGCGGCAGCGCGGGGGCCGTCAGTGCTCAGCAGCGCCGCAGCGGCTTCACGCTGATGATGCAGGGCTGGACCACACCGCGGCTGATCTACGCCTATTCGCCGCAATCACGGCGCTTTGCCGACACGGGGTTGCAGCTGCGCAGTCCGGTCGACATGTCGGGGATCGCCGCCAAGGAAGTCTTGGTTGCGGGTGCCGATGGCACGACCGTACCGCTGTCCATTCTGCATCGGCGCGATCTGCCGCTCGATGGCTCGCATCCGACCTTGCTGCAGGCCTACGGAGCCTACGGCATTTCGATTCCGGCAGTGTTCGATGTGAGTCTCGTGCCGTGGCTCAATCGCGGCGGCATCTTTGCGGTGGCGCATGTGCGCGGCGGCGGTGAGCGCGGTGAGGCCTGGCACCTCGCCGGCATGAAGCTCACCAAGCAGCACACCGTCGAGGACTTCATCGCCTGTGCGCGCTACCTCATCGACCAGAAATACACCTCGCCCGCGCACCTCGGTGTCTCCGGCACCAGCGCGGGCGGCATTGCGGTCGGCGGCTTTCTGACGCAGCGCCCCGAGCTGATCAGCGCGGTGCTCTACCGCGTCGGCATCAGCGACATTCTGCGCAGCGAGCAGCGCGCCACCGGCGCACAGAACGCCTATGAATACGGCTCGGTCGGCGTCGAGCCGGAATTTCGCGCCATGTATGCCATCAGCCCCTATGCGCAGGTGCAGGACGACAAGACCTACCCGGCGGTGATGCTCGAAACCGGCGCGAATGATCCGCGCGTCACGAGCTGGATGTTGACCAAAATGACCGCGCGCCTGCAAGCCGCGAATGCGCTCGCCGGCGGTCCCAATCCGATTCTGCTGCGCGTGGATTTCGATGCCGGCCACGGCATCGGCTCCGGGCGCGCACAGGCGCTCAAGCTGCGAGCCGATGAATATACGTTCCTAGGCTGGCGGCTCGGCATGAGCGGCTTCGAGGCATCCCCATAGCCGGCGGTGAATCCACGCACGGCGCCGCAGCAACGCGTCGGTGCGGCAACGCGCGTCGGTGCGGCAACGCGCCTCGGCGATCTAACGATCGACCAAAGACATCATCTGCGCGCCATAGCGCTCGCCCGACGTGCTGCCGGGCGGCATGGCCTGCTCGAGAGTCTGCAGGTCTGCGCTCGAGAGCGACAGCTCGGGGGCCTTGAGGTTCTCCTCGAGGTAACGACGCCGCTTGGTGCCCGGGATGGGCACGATGTCCGTGCCCTGATGCAGCAGCCAGGCCAGCGCGATCTGACCGGGCGTGGCCTGCTTGGCCAGAGCCAGCGCGCGCACCGCATCGGCGGTGCGCATGTTGTGGTCGAAATTCGCGCCCTGCAGGCGCGGATCCTTGCTGCGATAATCCTCCGGTGGATAGCTCTCGGCGCGCTGCGCCGTCCCGGTCAAAAAACCGCGGCCCAAGGGACTGAACGGCACCAGACCAATGCCCAGTTCACGCAGCACCGCTAGGATGCGCGGCTCGAGGTTGCGCTCCCAGAGCGAATACTCGCTCTGCAGCGCGGAAATGGGATGTACCGCATGCGCGCGGCGGATCGTGGCTTCGCCCGCTTCCGACAGGCCGAGATAACGCACCTTGCCCGCGCGCACGAGCGCCGCCATGGTGCCCACGACCTCCTCGATAGGCACCGTCCGATCGACCCGATGCTGATACAGCAGATCGACGTGGTCGGTGCCGAGCCGCTGCAGCGAGCCTTCGAGCGCTGCGCGCACGTGCTCGGGGCGACTGTCGACACCGGCCATCTTTCCCGCCTCGATGCGAAAGCCGAATTTGGTGGCGATCACCACGGCATCGCGGCGGCCCTTGAGCGCACGAGCGAGCAATTCCTCGTTGATGAACGGGCCGTAGACCTCCGCGGTATCGAAAAAGGTCACGCCCAGATCGATCGCGCGGTGGATGGTCGCGATCGATTCGGCATCATCGGGCGTGCCGTAGGCCTGGCTCATACCCATACAGCCGAGCCCCAGGCACGACACTTCGAGCCCCTGTCGGCCCAGCAGGCGCTTTTTCAACATAGGCACGCTCCAAACGCCTCCGGCGCGCGGCTACTGCCGTTCCATGAGGGCATCGCCAGCAGCACATGATCGATGCCAATGATGGGCACGGCACACCCCTCGCAAAACTGCTGGAGAGCTGCTCCTAGCATAGCAATCGAGCAATCTTGACGCCGCGCGGCGCGGCTCGCCATACTGCTAGCTTATGGCTGTCAACGCATCCAATTCCGCCGGCCCGATTCGCGGGTGGTGGCGCCGCTCCTCAGGAGTGGGTGCTGGGCGTTGCTGCACGCTGTAATCACGACCCAAAGGTTAGGATCACACCAGAACCCATCTCCGGAGCACTCCGGGATGGGTTTTTTGTTATGAAGCTGACATTCGACATTGCAGGCGATCTGGACACACCGGTATCGGCATTTGCCAAGCTCATGCCGTTCGAGCCGCGCTTTCTGCTCGAAAGCGTGGAGGGCGGCGAGCGTCTCGGGCGCTACTCCTTCATCGGTTTCGGCGATGCGCTGCAGGTGCGGCTCGATGACGCGGGCTTCCAGATCGGCAGCGAACGCCGCCCCATCCCTGCCAACCGCGATGAATTGCTCGACGGGCTGCGCTGCGCGCTCAAGCTCGTGCCGTTGCCATTGCCTTCGGTCGGCCATGTGCCGCTGGCCGGCGGACTGGTCGGATTCACGGCCTATGACGTGGTGCGTTTCTTCGAGCGACTGCCGGCGCGCCTGCCGCCGCTCGCCGGCGTGCCGCTACTGCATTATGTGGCGCCGCGCTCGCTGCTGGTGTTTGATCATGTCAGTCGCGGCGTCACGCTGCTGCATGCGGGCAGCGAGGCGGAGCGTGTATCGCTGCGCCGCGAAGTCATCGCGGCGCTGCGCGGCGCCGTACCGCGCATCCAGACCGGTGGCGGATTTTCTGTGCCCGAGCCGGCCTTGAGCCGCGAGGCCTACATGGCCGGGGTCAGACGTGCACAGGAGTACATTGCCGCGGGCGACGTTTACCAGCTGGTGCTCGCCTCGCGCTTTTCCGGGCGGCACGATCTCGATCCGTTCCAGGCCTACCGTGCGCTGCGGCTCATCAATCCATCGCCGTACATGTACTTCTGCAGACTCGGGAGCATGACCGTCGTGGGCTCATCGCCGGAGGCGCTGGTCAAGCTCAACGGACGCGAAGCGCAATTGCGTCCGATCGCGGGCACGCGGCCGCGGCATGAAGACCCGGCGCTCGACCAGCGGCTCGAGATCGAGCTGCGCGCCGACGTCAAGGAAAACGCCGAGCACGTGATGCTGGTGGATCTGGCACGCAACGATCTCGGCCGGGTTGCGCGCGCCGGCAGCGTGCGCGTCGAGCCCTATCGCTCGATCGAGCGCTACAGTCATGTCATGCACATCGTCAGCGGCGTCAACGGCGAGCTCGCCGCGCAGCGCGACGCGTTCGATCTGTTTGCGGCCACCTTTCCTGCCGGCACGCTGGTCGGTGCGCCCAAGGTGCGCGCCATGGAAATCATCGAGGAACTCGAGCCCGTGCGGCGCGGGCTCTATGGCGGCACCGTCGGCTATTTCGGCGCTCACGGCGCGATGGATCAGGCGATCACGATCCGCACGCTGGTGTTTCACGGTGAGCAGTACAGCTACCAGGCCGGGGCTGGCATCGTCGCCGACAGCCAGCCGGCAGCCGAGCATGACGAGGTATTGGCCAAGAGCGCAGCATTGCTGCGCGCGCTGACGCTGGCGGAGGCAGGCCTGTGAGTGCGCGACTACTGCTGATCGATAACTACGATTCCTTCACCTACAACCTGGTGCAGGCGTTCCTGGTACTGGGTGCGGACGTGCGCGTCTATCGCAACGATGCGATCACGCTCGAAGGGGCGCGCGCGCTCGAGCCCACGCACCTGTGCATATCGCCGGGGCCGGGCACGCCGCGCCAGGCGGGCGTTTCGATGGCAATGATTCGAGGCTTCGCCGGCAAGATCCCGGTGTTCGGCGTCTGTCTCGGCCATCAGTCGATCGTCGAGGTCTTCGGCGGACGCATCGTGCGTGCCCCTCGCCTCATGCATGGCAAGACCTCGCCGATCGAGCACGACGCCCACGGGGTGTTCGACGAGGTGCCGCAGGGCTGCGAGATCGGCCGCTACCACTCGCTGATCGCCGAACCGGACTCGATGCCGCCGGAGCTGTCGGTCACAGCGCGCACCCCCGAGGGCGAGATCATGGGCGTGCGGCACCGCGACTACCTGGTGGAGGGCGTGCAGTTTCATCCCGAGAGCATACTGACGCCGGACGGCCCGCTCATGATGCGCAATTTCCTGCGCTGGCAGGGTGGGGTGCGTGGCCGTGGCTGAGCCGATCGACCTGCGCGCCGTGCTCGAGCGGCTGCTCGAGGGGGCTCACTTGAGCGAGAGTGAAGCCGCGGAGCTGTTGTCGGCGCTGACCGATGCGTCACTGGCGCCGGCGATGGCCGGGGCGTTGCTGGCGGCACTGCGTGCCAAGGGCGTTGCCGCGGCGGAATTGCGCGGCTTTGCGCAGCGCATGCGCGCGCTGGCGCGCCGACCGGAGCTGCCGGCGCTTGCGGATGCGGTCGATATCGTCGGCACCGGCGGTGATCGCTCCGGCAGTCTCAATCTCTCCACGGGTGCCGCGCTGCTGGCCGCGGCCTGCGGCGTGCCGGTGTTCAAACACGGCAATCGTTCGATTTCCAGCCGCGCCGGCAGCGCCGATGTGCTCGAGGCGCTCGGACTGCCGCTGCCGCTGGATGAACAAGCCGCCGGTCGCTGCTTCGCCGAGCTGGGGTTCACTTTTCTGTTTGCGCCGTACTATCACGCCGCGACCAAGAGCATTGCGCCGGTGCGTGCCGCACTCGGCGTGCGCACGGTGTTCAACGTGCTTGGGCCCTTGAGCAATCCGGCCGCGCCGCCGTTCCTGGTGCTCGGCGCCTTCGATGCATCAACGGCCGAGCTCATGGCGCAGGCGCTGCAGGGCAGCCACGTGCAGCGCGCATTCGTGATCCACGGTGCGGAAGGGTGGGACGAGCCGACGCCGGTCGGTGAGTTCACGCTGTTCGATGTCGGTAGCCACGGCGTTCGGCGCGAACAGCGCTCTCCAGGCGACTACGGGCTGCCGCGCTGCGAGTCGAGCGAGCTGCTGGGGGCCGATGCGGCCCACAATGCGCGCGAGCTGCGACGCGTGCTGGGTGGTGCGTCTCGTGGCGCGCTTCGCGACCCGCATCGCGACGCGTTACTGCTCGGTGCAGCGCTGGCGCTCGAGGTCAGCGGCCACGAGCGCGCGCCGCGTCAGGCGCTGGCGCGCGCGGCCCAGGCCATCGACAGCGGCGCGGCGCGCGAGCTGCTGGTGCGTCTCGAGCGCTTCGGTGCGGATGAAATGCGCCGCCGTACGCGCAGCGCATGAACGGCGAGTTCCTTCAGAGCATGGCCCAGGCGAGCCGCGAGCGCGTGGCGCAGGCGCGCTCGCAGCGTCCCGATCCGGTCCTGCTGGCGCTGGCGCGCAGCGCGCCCGCGGCGCCGCCGCTGCGGCTGTCGAATCTCGGCTTCGATCTGATTGCCGAGGTCAAGCTGCGCTCGCCCGCCCTCGGCGCGCTCGACCAGGGCGGCGAGGACATCGCTGCTCGAGCCAACGATTACGCCGCAGCGGGCGCCGCGGCCATCTCGGTGCTGACCGAGCCGACGCGTTTCGACGGCGCGCTGTCGCATCTCGAGCAGGTGGTGCGCGCGCTGCGCCTACCCGTGCCGGTCATGCGCAAGGACTTTCTGGTCGATCCCTACCAGGTCTACGAGGCGCGCGCCGCGGGTGCCGCCGGCATCCTCGTGATCCTGCGCATGCTCGCGCAGGGTGAGATCGCGGCCTTGCTCGATGCCGCGGTCGAGCTGCGGTTGTTTGTGCTGCTCGAGGCCTTCGACGAGCCAGATCTCGGCCTCGCGGCCAGCCTCGTGCAGCAGTACCGCGCGCGCGTCAATCTGCTCGTGGGCGTCAACTGTCGTGACCTCGCCACGTTGCAGGTCGTACCGGGCCGGCTCGAAGCGCTGGCGCGCTGGCTGCCGCCGGGCGTGCCGCGCGTAGCCGAGAGCGGCGTGCAGAACGCTGCCGATGCGGCCCGGCTCGCGGCCGCAGGCTACAACGTGGCATTGGTGGGCAGTGCTTTGATGCGTGCGGGCGATCGCCTGGGACTCGCGCGCTCATTGCTGGCCTCGGGACGGCAGGGACGGCCATGTGGATAAAGATCTGCGGCATGACGAGTCCGGAGGCAGTCGAGGCTTCTTTAAGTCAGCGCGTCGATGCCCTCGGTTTCGTATTCGCGCCCTCGGTTCGGCGGCTCGAGCCGCTGCGCGCGGCGCAGCTTGCGGCGCCGGCGCGCGCTCGCGCCCTGTGCGTCGCCGTGACCTTGCATCCCTCGCAAGCACTGATCGATCAGATTCTGCGCGAATTCGCGCCCGATGCCTTGCAGACCGATCTCGAGGATATCGAGCGCCTGAGTCTGCCCTCGACCCTGGGTCGAGTGCCCGTGGTGCGCGCCGGCACCCTGGCGGTGCTTGGTGGCGCGGCCCCGGTGATGCCCGCGCGCGTACTGTTCGAAGGCGCTCGCAGCGGCAGCGGCACGGCGTCCGATTGGGACGAGGCGCGGCGGCTGGCCGCGGGCGTGGAGTTGATCCTGGCCGGCGGGCTCAATGCGAGCAACGTCGCGGCGGCGATCGAGCGGGTGCGGCCGTTCGGCATCGACGTATCGAGTGGCGTCGAGACTGCGCCAGGGCAGAAAAGCCCGCATAGAATCGTGGAGTTCGTTGAAGCCGCGCGAGCGGCATGGGCAGGAACGCAGCATGAATGCAATTGAAACCGAAGCCGAGCGCGCCGATACGCTCGCGGCCTTGCTGGCCGGACGCTTTCCGGATGAGCGCGGCCGTTATGGACCATTCGGCGGGCGCTACGTGCCGGAGACACTGATTCCGGCGCACGAGCGGCTCGAGCGCGGCGTGCGCCGCTGGCTCGCCGACCGCGAGTTCCGCGCCGAGCTCGAGCGGGAACTGCGCGACTGGGTCGGCCGTCCGACGGCTTTGAGTCCCGCACCGCATCTGTCCAAGCGCTGGGGCGCGAGCGTGTGGCTCAAGCGCGAGGATCTGGCGCATACCGGCGCCCACAAAATCAACAACGCCATCGGACAGGCATTGCTGGCGCGCCGTCTCGGTGCACGTCGTATCGTCGCCGAGACCGGAGCCGGCCAGCATGGCGTGGCGAGCGCGGCGGCCTGCGCGCGCGTCGGTCTGCCGTGCACGGTTTACATGGGCGAGCTCGACATGGAGCGCCAGGCGCCGAATGTCGGTCGCATGATGCTGCTGGGCGCCAAGGTGATTGCGGTCACGAGCGGCGATCGCACGCTGCGCGCGGCGATCGATGAGGCGCTGCGCGACTGGGTCGGCGATCCCAACGGTACCTACTATCTGCTGGGCTCGGCGGTTGGCGGGCATCCCTATCCCTATCTCGTGCGCGAGCTGCAGGCGGTCATCGGCCGCGAAGCGCGCGCACAGATGCTCGAGCGCGCTGGGGCGCTGCCCGACGCCGTCATCGCCTGCGTCGGCGGCGGCTCCAACGCCATCGGGTTGTTTCACGCCTTCCTCGGCGATTCGAGCGTCGAACTCCTGGGCGTCGAGGCCGGCGGCCGCGGCACGGCCCTCGGTGAGAACGCGGCATCGCTCGGGTTGGGGCGTCCGGGCGTGCTGCACGGCAGCTATTCCTTTCTGCTGCAGGATGCCGACGGTCAGATCCAGGAGACGCATTCCGTGTCCGCTGGATTGGACTATCCCGGTGTCGGACCCGAACATGCCTTGCTACGCATCCTGGGCCGCGTGCGCTATGTCTCGGCCGATGATGCGGAGGCGCTCGAGTCGGTGCGCGAATGCTGCGAGTGCGAAGGCATCCTGCCCGCACTCGAGAGTGCGCACGCGCTCGCGGCTGCGCGGCGCTGGGCAGCCGAGCATGCGGGGGCGCAGGTCTTGATTGGGCTCTCGGGCCGCGGCGATAAGGACATGCCGACGCTGTCGCGGACTCTGCTCGCGAGCGCGTCGGAGAAAGCATCATGAGCGAGGCGAGCGCGAAGACTCCGACCGAGCGCATCGTCACGGCGCTGCGCGCGGCGGCCAAACACGGGCAGCCGGCGCTGGTGGCGTTCCTGACGGCAGGCTACCCGGAGCGCTCCAAATTCCGCGAGCATCTGACCGCCATCGCATCGGCGGCCGACGTGGTCGAAATCGGCGTACCTTTCTCGGATCCGATGGCCGATGGCATCACGATCCAGCGCTCGAGCGAGGCGGCGCTGCGCGCCGGCGTCACGCTGACCTGGATTCTCGAGGAACTGCAGCTCATGTCGCCGGTCGCGGCGCCGCTGATGCTCATGAGCTACATGAACCCGCTGCTCGCCTTCGGACTCGAGCGACTGGCGCGCCGCGCGGTCGGAGCGGGCATCTGCGGGTTCATCGTGCCGGATCTGCCGCTCGATGAGAGCGAGGAATTCCGCGCCATACTCGCGCCGTACAATCTGGCACTGGTGCAGATGGTCACGCCGGTCACGACCAGCGAGCGGCTCGCAAGGCTCGCTACCGCGAGTCAGGGCTTCGTCTATGCAGTGACCATGGCCGGCACGACCGGCAAGAACATGGCCTCGCCCGAAGACATCGCCGGCTATCTCGAGCGCGTGCGCGCCGCCGCCACGGTGCCGGTCTGCGCCGGCTTTGGCATCCGCAGCCGCGAACAGGTCGAGCGCCTGCGCGGCCAGGTCGACGGCGTCATCGTAGGCTCGGCGCTGGTCGAAGTATTGGAGCGCGGCGAGTCGGCACAGGAATTTCTGGCGGCGTTGCGGCCACCGCGTCGATGAGCGCAGGCGCGAGCGTGCCGCCGTCCCGTGCGCCGCGGCTCGCGCAGCGACATCGCGCCGGGCAGCAGCCTTCACAAGCAACGGCGGCACGCGCATTCTAGCCGGCATGCCCATGCTGACGGTCGATCCCCGTTTCTGCGGGCCTCCGGGTTACGCCAACGGCGGGTATGTGGCGGGTCTCGTGGCGCAGCATTCGCCCGAGCGTGTCCGCGTGCGCCTCGAGCGCCCGATTCCACTGGGTGTCCCGCTCGAGCTCACCGAGGCCGCGGGCGGTGGACTCGAGCTGCTGCAGGCCGGCACCGTGCTGGCGCGTGCAGTGCCCGTGGAGTTCGAACTGGCAGTGCCGGCGGCGCCGAGCTACCTCGAGGCGGTGGAAGCCTCGCGGCATTTTGTCGGCTTCAGGCATCACGTCGTTCCGGGCTGCTTCGTCTGCGGACCAGAACGCGCGCGCGGCGATGGCATGCGGGTCTTCGCCGGACGCTGTGGTGAGGGCGATCTGGTCGCCTCGCCGTGGGTGGCCGATGTCCCACTGTCCGACCGCGACGGCAAGGTGCTGCCGGAATTCATCAGTGCGGCGCTCGATTGTCCCGGAGCGTTCGCGGCGCGCGAGGACATGGTGCCGATGCTGCTCGGGGAATTCACCGCACATATCGATCGCCGCGTGCACGTCGATGAACCCTGTGTGGTCATCGGCTGGAAGATCCAAGTCCAGGGACGCAAGTACGAAGTGGGGACGGCATTGTTCGACGAGGACGGTGAGCTGTGCGCGCGCGCCCGAGCTTTGTGGATCGAGCTCAAGGGCGCGCCGTGACGCGAATGTCACTGCGCTGCCACCGACTTGTCATCTCGGCTTCACTAGACTTCCTCTCCGAGCGGGTGCTCAGTGGAGTGGAAGGAGAGGCATCATGGCAACGTTGTGGATCGATGGCGATACCGGACCGATGCTGCGTGATTGGCTGCAGGCCGACTGGGCGATACTGTTCTCGCATCCGAGCGACTTCGAATACCAGGGATTGGAGAATGATCGCTGGTTGTCGATTCTGCGCTCCGAATTCGACGCGCGTGCGGTGCGGGCACTGGCATTGCAGCGCGCCGGGGCCGAGGCGGTTGCGGGCTGGACCCATGATCTGAGCGGCGAGCGCTGCCTGGTGCGGCTCGGTCGCGTGGATGCGCCGTCGCGGGCCTTGCGCGAGGAGATCCTGGCGATGCCGTCGCGATTCGCGCTGATCATCGATGCGCAATTGCGCAGCCGCGGCGTGCTCAAGTACTGCTCCGGGCGCGCAAGCGTCTCGCCGCTGGATCTGCTGGGATCGATCGACGCCCTGCGGCGCCGCCGCGTCATACGCATCGCCGCGTAGCCCACCCGCTGAGCTCTCGCCGGCTAGCGCCAGCGCGCCAGCCAGAGCGAGAGCCACACACCGAGACCCGCGCCGCCGAACACCAGTCCGACCAGAGGGGGCTGGAGGCGCATCCCGAGCCAGAGGATGCCGCCGAGCAGCAGCGCGCCGCCGGCCGCGATGCGCTCGCTGCGCCGCGCCTGCGTAGCCGACTCGCGCCGCAGGCGATCGATCGCGCTGGCGTCGACTGCCAAGTGCAACCGATGGTCCTGCGCCTGCTCGACCACGCGCTTGGCCAGCGGCGGCAGCGCCTTCATGATCTCGAGCGCATCCGGCCAACCGCGGCGCAACTCGCGCAGCACGTTGCGGGGCCTGACGCGCTCGCGCATCCAGCGCCGCAGCACCGGGCTCGCGGTGTGCCAGATGTCGAGCTCGGGGTAGAGCTGTCGCCCGAGGCCCTCGACGTTGAGCAGGGTCTTTTGCAGCAGCAGCAGTTGCGGCTGGATCTGGCCGTTGAAGCGCCGCAGCGCCTCGAACAGCCGCAGCAGCACGGTTCCGAAGTAGATCTCCTTGAGCGGGCGATCGAAGATCGGCTCGCAGATGGTTCGCACCGCCGACTCCATCTCATCGACGCGCGTGTCGGGCGGCACCCAGCCGGACTGTACGTGCAGCGTGGCGACGCGGCGGTAATCGCGGTTGAACACGGCCAGAAAATTTTCGGCCAGATAGCGTTGATCACGCAGGTCGAGC
This sequence comes from Steroidobacteraceae bacterium, assembly GCA_035605115.1. Taxonomy (GTDB): domain Bacteria; phylum Pseudomonadota; class Gammaproteobacteria; order Steroidobacterales; family Steroidobacteraceae; genus FEN-1191. The sequence goes on from DATNHF010000042.1 coordinate 50,207, forward strand.
GTGCCGACGATGCCGAAATCGACCGCGGCATAGCGCGGCTGCTTGGGGTCCTCGAGCAATACGAAGATATTGCCGGGATGCATGTCGGCGTGAAAGAAGTTGTGGCGGAACACCTGCGTGAAGAAGATCTCCACGCCGCTTTCGGCCAGGCGCTTGAAATCGGTGCCGAGCTCGCGCAGCCGGGCGATGTCCCCGATCGGTACGCCGCGGATGCGCTCCATGACCATGACTTCGGCGCGGCAGAGATCCCAATACACTTCGGGCACGTATAGGAGCGGCGAGCCGGCGAAATTGCGCTTGAGCTGCGAGGCGTTGGCGGCTTCGCGCATGAGATCGAGCTCATCGAGGATGGTCTTCTCGTATTCGCGCACGATCTCGTGCGGCTTGAGCCGACGGCTCTCTGACCACCAGCGCTCGGCCATGCCCGCGATCGTGTAGAGCACCTCGATGTCGAGTGCGATCATCGCCCGCATGCCCGGCCGCAATACCTTGACGATGACCTCGCGGCCGTCGGGCATCTGCGCCGCATGCACCTGCGCGATCGAGGCGGCCGCCAGCGGCACGGGATCGAAATTGCGCAGGCGCGTGTCGAGCGGCGCGCCGTAGGCGCGTTCGATGCTCGCGCGCGCAACTTCGCCCGGAAACGGCGGCACGTTGTCCTGCAGCTGCGCGAGCTCATCGGCGATATCGGCTGGCAGCAGATCGCGGCGCGTGGAGAGCGCCTGGCCGAATTTGACGAAGATCGGTCCGAGCTCTTCGAGCGCAAGTCGCAGGCGCTGCGCGCGCGTCCAGCGCGAACGGCGCTGAAACCAAGTCCAGGGCGAAACGAAGTAGACGAAGCGCAGCGGACGGTACAGATGCGTCGCCACGACAAAATCGTCCAACCCATGGCGCACCAGCACGCGCTGAATGCCGATCAGCCGTCGCAGTACCCGCAATTGCATCAAGCCGGCTCCTGACCGCCGGCGAGCTGTCGCATTCTTTGCGTAAGTACCGCCAGGCGCGCCTCGATGCGATCGAGCTGCTCGCGCAGATCATCGACGCCGCGCAGGAACTGCTCGGCCTCGGCGCGCGACACCAGATCGCCGCGCTCGTGCGCGAGATACTCCGCTACATTCTGCAGCGCGGTGCGCGCGGCGGTGCGTGTCCACTGCGCGGCGCCGCGCAAGCCGCGCGTGAGCACATGCGCGCCGCTGCGGCCGATCAGGCGCGACAGACTGTGCTCGAGATCGGGCCGGAGCAGCGCCGCGAGCTCACGGAACTGCTGCGCGACTTCCGCGTCGCCTTCGATGCGCACGTCGCCGCGCTGAATCACCGCCTGCGGCTCATCACCCATCAACGCCAGCAGCGACAGCGGCGCGCCGCTGATGCTGGCATCGGTGCTGGCGGCTGCGTTGCCGGAAAGTGTGCGCAGCTGCGTGCCGGTGCATGCCACGGTTACGCTCCAGGGCGTAGCCTTGAGCTCGACGCGGATGCGACGACCCTCGAGCAGACTCAGCAGCACGCGTGCACGCCCTGACTCATCCAGCGTGCGAGCGAGTGTCAAACTCAATGCCCGGTCGATCAGACCGTCGGTGATCCCGGCCATCGTCAGGTCCGGTAGCCGCGATGCAGCGCCACGACCCCACCCATGAGGTTGTGGTAGCGGCAGCCCTCGAGACCCGCCGCTTGCATCATCTCCAGCAGGCTTTCCTGATCCGGGTGCCGCCGGATCGATTCGGCGAGATAGCGGTAGCTGGCGGCATCGCCGGCGACGAAGCGGCCGAGCCACGGCAGCACATTGAACGAGTAGGCGTCGTAGAGGCGGCTCAACAAAGGAACCACGGGGGTGGAGAATTCGAGCACCAGCAGCTGTCCGCCGGGCTTGAGCACGCACTGCATGGATGCCAGAGCGGCCGCCTTGTCGGTCACGTTGCGCAGACCGAAACCGATCGTGACGCAATCGAAGCTGCCCGCAGCGAAGGGAAGCCTTTCGGCATTGGCCTGCACGTAGACGAGCGGCGAGGTCAATGCCCGGTCGATGAGCCGGTCGCGCCCGTGCTGCAGCATGCGGCCGTTGATGTCGGCCAATACCACGAGGCCGGTGCGTCCCACCTGGCGCGCAAGTCCCGCCGCCAGATCGCCGGTGCCACCGGCGATGTCCAATGCGCGAGCTCCGGCCCTGAGGCCGGTCAGCGACAAAGCGAATCGCTTCCACAACCGATGGGCACCGCCCGACATCAGATCGTTCATGAGGTCGTAGCGATCGGCTACGGAATCGAACACGCCTCGGACGCGGCGTGCCTTGTCCTGCCGCGGAACGCTCTCGAAGCCGAAATCGGTGCTATCGCGGGGGTTTTCGCTCATTTTACGTCTCTGGCTGGCCACGCCATTCTATTATGTAGCCTCGCGCAAGGAGATCGTATGCAAGCCCAATATTTGCATCCGGAAAGGACTGATTCTGTCCTTTATACTTTTGGAGTGTTGCGGCGCCGCCTAGGGTTCTTTTCTGCATGATGCAGTCAAAAATGCTGGCAATTCGGCAATATTTCGCCCAGAATCCCGCCCCGGTTGTGGCCCGAAAGGCGCAACCGAGTGGGGGTCTTGTGAATATTTGGCCGGGTGAATTCGCCCGGCCTTTCTTTTTTGCGAGGGACCAAATCCCCAATGCCGTCGCCTGGGTCGAGCGCTCGGAAGTGGGGCTCATCATGTCGGCTCATCGGTGCCACGCGCTGCCGCAGCGCGCGCACGACGCGCGAGGTATTCGCGCCAGTTGCTCGACCGCTGCGCGCCCAGCTCATACAGGTACTGCCAGGTGTAGAGCCCGGTGCTGTGCCCATCGTCGAATACCAGGCGCACCGCATAATGGCCCGTCGGCTCGACCGCTGTCACGGCGACGTCCTGCTTGCCCACGACGAGCACCCCTTCGCCCTCGCCATGGCCGCGCACTTCGGCCGAGGGCGAGTAGACGCGCAGATACTCGAATGGCAGCTCGAAGTGGCGGCCGTCGGTAAAGGCGACTTCGAGCACTCGCGTGCGGCTGCGCAGCTTGATTTCGGTGGCGATCAGGGGGGAATTTCCGCTCATTGACAGTGCTCGCATACCCGCGGTTGATTTGTTATACAGGACGCTCAGATGACCGGCGATTCAGCCATAGCGACCGACACTTCAGAGCCGGATTATTACCACCGCGTCGTCGATTGTCAGTGGGCCTGTCCTACACACACTGACGTGCCGGAATACATCCGGCTGATCGCGCAGGGCCGCTACACCGAAGCTTACCTGCTCAACCGCGAGTCGAATGTCTTTCCAGGCATTCTCGGCCGCGTCTGCGACCGTCCGTGCGAGCCGGCCTGCCGGCGCGGCCGCGTCGAGGACAAGCCCGTGGCGATCTGCCGCCTCAAGCGCGTGGCCGCCGACCTCAAGGGCGAACTGACCGGACGACTGCCACGCGCGCCGCTCGCCCGCAACGGCAAGCGCATCGCCTGCATCGGTGCCGGGCCGGCCTCGCTGACCGTGGCCAACGATCTGGCGCCGCTCGGCTATGAAGTCACGATCTTCGAGCAGAACAGTGCGCCGGGCGGGCTCATGCGCAGCAACATTCCCTCGTTCCGCCTGCCGCAGTCGGTGCTCGATGAAGAGATCGGCCTCATTCTGGACATGGGCGTGCGGCTTGAGCTCGATTCGCCCGTGACCAGCCTGCGCGCTGTGCTCGAGGGCGGCGGCTTCGACGCGGTGTTCGTCGGGTCCGGCGCGCCCAAGGGCAAGGAACTCGAGCTGCCCGGACGCCGCGACTCGGACCGCATCCACATTGGCATCGCCTGGCTCGAGTCGGTGGCCTTCGGCCACATCGGCTCGATCGGCGAGCGCGTGCTCATCATTGGCGTCGGCAACACAGCCATGGATTGCTGCCGCACCTCGCTGCGTCTCGGGGCTAAAAGCGTCAAGGTCATGGCGCGTAAGCCGCGCGGCTTCTTCAAGGCCTCCGACTGGGAGCTCGAGGATGCCGAAGAGGAGAACGTTGAGATCATCGTCAATCATGCGCCCAAGGCGTTCGTGACCGAAGCCAGCCGGCTCGTGGGCATGCGCTTTGAGCAGATGGAATACCAACTCACCGACGGCGCGATCGTGAGCGAGCGCGTGCTCGGCGAGATCACGATTCCCTGCGACGACGTGATCCTGGCGATCGGCCAGGAAAACGCGTTCCCGTGGATCGAGCGCGATCTGGGCGTTCGCTTCGATCGCGGCGATCGGCCGCTGGTCGATGTGCGCAGCTTTCAGTCGACGCTGCCGCAGGTGTTCTTCGCGGGCGATGCCGCGCAAGGGCCGAAGAACATCATCTGGGCGGTCGAGCAGGCGCACCAGGCGGCGCTGTCGATACATCTGTATTGCCATGGCAAGCCGCTCAGCGAGCGTCCCGCGCCGGCCGTGAAGCTCTCGAGCCGCAAGATGGGCATGCACGAGTGGGCCTACAAGAACGACTATGCGCCGCTCGAGCGGCGACTCGTGCCGCACGTCTCGCTCAAGGAGCGCTTCAAGAAGCTCAACATCGAGGTCGAGCTCGGCTTCAACCCCGAACAGACGGCGCAGGAGGCGGCGCGCTGCCTGAACTGCGACGTGCAGACCGTGTTCGAAGCCAAATTGTGCATCGAATGCGATGCGTGTATCGATATCTGCCCGGTCGATTGTCTGACGATTACCCAGCCCGGCACGGAAGTGGAGCTGCGAGGGCGACTGCGTGCGCCGCCATTGGAGGCGACACAGCCGCTGTTTCACTCCGCGCCGCTCAAGCAGACCGGCCGCGTCATGGTCAAGGACGAGAATCTCTGTGTGCATTGTGGTCTGTGCGCCGAGCGCTGTCCCACGGCTGCCTGGGACATGCAGAAATCGACGATTCACTGGCCACAAGCCGCCGATGGGAGCCCCGTATGCCCGAGCGTAAAGCTCAAGAGCGCGTAAACGATTTCGTCGTCAAGATTGCGACCGTCAACGGCACCGGCTCGGCCAGTGCCAACGGTCTGCTCATGAAGGCCATCTTTCGCAGCGGCGTGCCGGTGGTCGGCAAGAATTACTTTCCATCCAACATTCAGGGTCTGCCGACCTGGTACGAGATTCGCGTCACGCGCGATGGCCATCGTGCCCGCGAGGGCCGAGTCGATCTGATGCTGGCGCTCAACGCCGAAACCTACGGGCGCGATCTGCAGGAAGTCATCTCGGGCGGCTACCTGCTGTATGACTCGACCTGGCCGCGGCCGGCATTGCTCAAACGCGACGACGTCACGGTCATTGGCGTGCCGCTGGCGAGGCTCTGCAACGAGAACTTCGAGGGCGTGCGCACCCGTATCCTGATGAAGAACATCTGCTATGCGGGCGTGCTCGCGGCGCTGTGCGAGCTGGATCTGGACATCATCCGTGGCTTGCTCGGCGAGACCTACGCCCGCAAGCCGCAGCTGGTCGAGGCCAACATGAAGGCCATCCAGCTGGGCTACGATTACGCGCGCGCGAATTTCCCCTGTCCGCTCACCCTGCGGGTCGAGAAGATGGATGCGACGCGCGGGCACATCATCATCGATGGCAACACCGCCGCGGCACTGGGCTGCGTATACGCCGGCGCCACGGTCGGCGCCTGGTATCCGATCACGCCGTCGACCTCGCTCATGGATGCCTTCAAGGCATTTTGCGACAAACTGCGGGTCGATGAGGCCACCGGCCGCAAGAACTACATCATGATCCAGGCGGAGGACGAACTGGCCTCGATCGGCATGGTCATCGGTGCCAACTGGAATGGTGCGCGCGCGTTCACGGCTACCTCCGGCCCCGGCATCTCGCTGATGCAGGAATTTCTGGGGCTCGCCTACTACGCCGAGGTACCGGCAGTGGTGTTTGACGTTCAGCGCGTCGGTCCCTCGACCGGCATGCCGACGCGCACGCAGCAGGCGGACCTCAAGTCGGCGGCCTATGCCTCGCATGGCGATACGCGGCAGGTGTGTCTGTATCCGGCCAACCCCGAGGAGTGCTTCGAATTTGCCGCGACCGCCTTCGATCTGGCCGACCGGTTGCAGACGCCGGTGCTGGTGCTGTCGGATCTCGACATCGGCATGAACGACTGGATGTGTCCGCAGTTCAAGTGGGACGAGAACTATCGGCCCGACCGCGGCAAGCTGCTCGATGCCGCGCAGATCGCCAAGCTCGACCGCTTCTGGCGCTACTACGATATCGACCACGACGGCATTCCGCTGCGCACCCTGCCCGGTGTCGACCGCCGGGGCGCGTACTTCACACGCGGCTCGGGCCACAATCAATACGGCGCCTATACCGAGGACTCCAAGGAGTATCAGTTCGTCGTCGACCGCCTGCGCAAGAAGTGGATGACGGCCACGCGCCTGGTGCCCAGGCCGATCATCCAGCGAGCGCAGCACAACACGGACATCGCCATCGTCTCGCTCGGCAGCGGCGATGGCGCGGTGCATGAGGCGCAGCTGCGGCTGCGCGCCAACGGCATTCATGCCGACTACATGCGCGTGCGCGCCTTTCCTTTCAGCGACGAGGTCGAACAGTTCCTGCAATCACATCGCATCAACTTCGTGGTCGAGCAGAATCGCGACGCGCAGTTGCGCTCGCTACTGACCATGGAGACCGGCGTGGAGAAGACGCGGCTGCGATCGATTCTGCATTACAACGGCATGCCGATCCCGGCGAGCTATGTATTCGATGGCGTGATGTCGGTCGTGGTGCCGCAGCGGCCGATCGCGCAGCGCGTGATCTGAAGAGGCACGCAGGAGCCAATCTATGACGTTCATGGCGAAGCCAAAGGTCGCGTATCCGGACCTGCCGAAAAATGCGCTGGGTCTTACGCGGCGCGATTACGAGGGCGCGAATTCGACGCTGTGCGCCGGTTGCGGCCACGATTCGGTGACCGCCGCGCTCGTCGAGGCGTGTTGGGCCAATGCCATCGAGCCGCATAATCTCGTCAAACTGTCGGGTATCGGCTGCTCCTCGAAGACCACGGCCTACTTCGTCAGCGGCTCGCATGGCTTCAATTCGGTCCACGGCCGCATGCCCTCGATCGCCACGGGCGCCAGCGCCGCCAATCGCAAGTTGCTATACATCGGGGTATCCGGTGACGGCGATACGCTCTCGATCGGTCTTGGGCAGTTCTGTCACGCCATCCGCCGCAATATCAGGATGGTGTACATCATCGAGAACAACGGCGTGTACGGCCTCACCAAGGGCCAGTTCTCGGCCTCGGCGGATCTGGGCTCCACGGCCAAGAAGGGCGAGCCCAACATGCAGCCGCCGATCGATCCGGTGCAGCTCGCGATTACGCTCGGCGCGACTTTCGTCGCGCGCAGCTTCTCGGGCGACAAGGCACAATTGGTGCCACTGATCCAGGCGGCGATGCACCACGATGGCTTCGCATTGATCGACGTGCTCTCGCCCTGTGTGACCTTCAACGATCACGAGGGCTCGACCCGCAGCTACGCCTACACGCGCGAGCACTATGAAGAAGTCGTGCACACGGACTTCGTGCCGCCCGCCGCGCACATCGCCGTGAGCTATGCCGAGGGCGAGTTGCAGCCCGTGAGCATGCACGATGGCAGTCAGATCCTGCTGCGCAAGCTCGATGCGAGCTACGATCCGACCGATCGCGGCGTCGCGCTCGAGATGATTCAACAGCGCATTCGGCATCACGAGTATCTGACCGGCCTGCTGTACATCGCGGCGGGAGAGCCGGAGTTTCACGTGCAGAATGCGACGCCCGAGGTGCCGCTGAACCAGCTGCCCTACGAGCGACTGCGGCCGAACAGTGCCGCGCTGGACAAGATTCTCGCGCGCTATCGTTGATGAGCGCCGCGCCATCTTTCAGCGCCGACGGCGGCTGCGACTGCCGCGCGGTGCGCTATCGGCTGCAGAGCGCGCCGATGTTCGTGCACTGCTGCCACTGCCGCTGGTGCCAGCGCGAGAGCGGCGCCGCGTTCGCGCTCAACGCCTTGATCGAGGCGGATCGAGTCACGCTCACGGCCGGCGCGCCGGCCATCGTCGATACACCCTCAGCGAGCGGCAAGGGACAGGCCATCGCGCGCTGTCCCGTCTGCCAGATTGCGCTCTGGAGCAACTACGCCGGCGCCGGCACCAGCATCCGCTTCGTGCGCGTCGGCACGCTCGATGAGCCCGACCGGATACAGCCCAACATTCATATTTTCACCGCTTCGAAGCAGCCCTGGGTGATTCTGCCGGCGGACGCGCCCGCCGTGCCCGAGTACTACGATCGACGCCAATACTGGCCTGCCGAAAGTCTCGCGCGCCGCGAGGCTGTGCGCTCCAGAAGCTTCGCTGCGCGTTGAATCCGGCTCGCGGCGGCGCTGACAAGCCGCGCGGCGAATGCAACACTGCGCGCGTGCCTCGCCCTGCTAAACGGCTGCTGCTGCTATCGACCGCTGCGCTCATCGTGGCCGTCACCGTCGGGTTGGCGTATGGGATCAAGCTGCGGCGGCCGCGGCTCGTGGCCACCGACCAGTTCGACCTCGTACGCGTGTTTCCGGCTTGGTGGCACCAGAGCGGAGCCGTCTATGTGCTCTCCGGCGCCGACGGCTGGACGCTCGAAGATGAGTGGACTGCGCTGAGCTTTGCAGCAGCCGACAACTACGTGGTCGGCATCGACACGCCACGGCTGCTCAGTTTTCTGAACCGGCATACGACCGGCTGCCTCTTCATGCCTGGGCTGCTCGAGGATTACAGCCGCATTCAGCAGCGCACGGCCGGCACGCCGCATTTTTACCAGCCGATGGTGCTGGGGCGCGGAATCGGAGCCTCGCTCGCGTACCTGGGCCAGATCGGAGCGCCGGCATTGGCACTCGGGGCTGCAGTGATGCTCGATCCGGAGCCGCGGCTGGCGTTGAAATCGCCGATCTGCGAGCACCCGGCGTCGCAGCTCGGCGAGGGCGTACAGCAGCTCAGTGCCGATCCACTCGGCAATAAGGTGCCCGCACGAGTCTGGCTCGATGAGCGCGCCAGCGCCGACGCGCGCGCCTTCGCCGCGAGTCTGCCCGGCCACGTCGATGCGCCAGCGCCAAAGAGCCTCTCGCTGCATGGACTGTATGCCGCGGCGTTGCGCGATATCGAGTCCGAGCAGCGACGCAGTGGCGTCGCCGACCTGCCATTGGTCGAGCTGCCGGCCTCGAAGCCTGGCGCGAAGGTGTTTGCGATTCTCTACTCCGGCGATGGCGGCTGGCGCGACCTCGATCGCAGCCTCGCCGACCTGCTGGCGGCCAGGGGCGTTAGCGTCGTGGGGGTCGATGTGTTGCGCTACTACTGGCGCACCAAATCACCGGAGGCGGGCGCGCGCGATCTGGCGCGAATCATGCAACACTACCAGCAGCACTGGGGCGATGAGCAGGTGGTGCTGATCGGGTTCTCCTTCGGCGCCAATGTGCTCCCCTTTCTGGTCAACCGGCTGCCGGCGACTCTGCGGGCCGATATCCGGCTCATCACGCTGCTCGCGCCCGAGCGCACCACGGCCTTCGAAGTCACGCCGGCCGGATGGCTCGGCAAACAGAGCGACGCCACGATTCCGATCGAGCCCGAGCTCAAGGCGCTGTCAACGATTCGGCTACAGTGCGTTTATGGAGCAGATGAGGCCCAGGACAGCCTCTGCACGACCGCAGCCGCGGCCGGGCATGACATTGTGCGCAAACCCGGCGGGCACCATTTTGACCACAACTACACCGAGCTGGCCGATGCCATCATCGCTGCGATCGGTCAGGAATAGCGCCCTACGCTGTGCCTGGCTCATGCTCGCGATGTGCTCGCTGGCGCCGCTGAGCGTGCAGCTGCCAGCGGGTATTCCACCGGAGCATTGGCAGTGGACGCAAGTCAACGGCCACAGGCTTTATTACGCCGTCCACGGAGCCGGTCGCACGCTGGTACTGCTGCACGGCGGCGGTGATTCCGCCGAGCATTCATTCGAACAGCAGATCGACATGCTGTCGCTGCAGCACCGCATCGTCGCCTTCGACCAGGTCGGACACGGTCATACGCCCGAAGTGCCGGGCCCCTTGAGCTACAGCGGCATGATGCAGGACACGGCACAGGTATTGCAGCGGCTCAAGCTGCGAAACGTCGATGTCATGGGGTTCAGCGATGGCGGCATTCTGGCGCTCATGCTGGCGGCGCGGCATCCGGAGCTGGTGCGGCGCCTCGTCATCAGCGGCGTGAACATCGCGCCCGAGGGACTCACGGATGAGCAGCGCGAGGAATTGCGCGCCGCGCAGAGTCCCACACCAAACAACATGGATGCAAAGCTCGCGCAGCTTTGGCTGAATTCACCGACCATTGATGAACTCAATCCCGCGCTGCTGGCGACGATCCGTAAACCGGTGCTGGTCATTTCGGGGGATCGAGATGCGATCAGGCTCGAGCATACGCTCGAGATCTATCGCGCACTGCCCGATGCCGAGTTGTGCATTCTGCCGGGCACCGCTCACGGCACTTTTTCGGGCCGCCCCGAATGGCTCAATCCGATCATAAACGCATTTCTCGATCGGCCCTGATAATTAATGTGAATTAAAAATTACACGAGGAACTTCGGCTGGCGCGTGCCGTCAGTTTGTGACAGCGCCAAGAAGGAAGGAGGCCGCCCGTGATTCGATCGCCGTCGCTCATCGCCGACAGTGAAGCTCGCCGCGGCACGCTGTCGCGTTGCAGTCAGACCTCGGACCGCCGACCGCTACGTGCTAGCGACCCGGCCGTGCGCGGCATGACCGACTTTATACGCAATCCGCCCTCGACCACGGCCGAGGATTGCGATCTCGACAGCGCGCTCGACGACATGTTTCGTCTGGGGGTGCGTGCATGTCTGGTCGTGCGCGAACTTAACGTCGTGGGTCTGATCACCGCGGAGGATATACGGCGCTCGCGCCGCAGCGCGGCGCGGCGCGTGGCCGAAGCCATGACGCCGGCGGCCGATATGCCGGCCATCGATTGGCAGACGCTGCAGGAATCGACCGTGCGCGATCTCTTGGATATCTTCGAGGGCGCGTGCGTCGAGCACCTCGTGGTGCTCGAGAGCGAGAGCGCGCAGTCCGCCCGCGTGCGAGGCTTGGTGCATCGCGGGCGCCTCGAGCGGCGCCTGCGTCTGGAATAACGTGGAGTAACGGCGCGACTGCTACACTGCATTACACTTTTGCCGTGGGAGGGAAGCGGCATGAACGGCTTGAAAGTACTGGCAGCGGTGCTGATTGTCGGCGGCGTACTGGGCCTGGTCTATCACCACTTCAGCTACACGCAGAATACTCACGAAGCCAAAATCGGCTCGCTCGAGCTGTCGGTCGCGAAGCAGCACACCGTGGACGTACCGGAATGGGCCGCAGTCGGCGCGGTGGTGGCCGGAGCGGCTCTGCTGCTGTTTGGTGGCAGCACCAAGCGCTAAGCTGCGGCGCGAGCGATGGCTGCTTGCGCTGACGGCGATCGCGATCCTGGCCACGCGGCTGCCTTGGATCGGCGCCGGCTATGGCTCGGATCCCGATGGCTATCGCGTGGTGGCGGTGGCGCGCGCCATTGCCCGCGGGGGCGACTATCAGGTTTCACGACTGCCCGGGTTTCCGGTCTACGAAAGCTTGAGTGCCCTGACCGCGCGGGCCGATCCCTGGCTCAGCAACGCAGTCACGGCACTCTTGAGCGTCGCGGCCTGCGTGCTGTTCGCGCAGATCCTGCGTTATTTTAGCATTCGCGCGCCGCTGCTGATCGCCTCCGGCTTCGCCATGACGCCGGTGATCTATCTCAACAGCTGCTGCACGATGGACTACGTGCCGGCGCTCGCGCTCATGCTCGCTGCCACCTATGCGCTGCTGTGCGGCCGCGTGCTGCTGGCCGGGCTCTGTCTCGGGCTTGCGACCGGCTGCCGCATCACTTCAGGTCTGCTTGGCATCGCGCTGTGTCTGTGGCTCTGGCTCGAGCTGCCGATGCGGCGTGCGCTGCGCCAATGTTTGATACTGGGGGCGAGCTCGCTTACGGTCGCGGCGCTGTGCTTCGTGCCGGTGTACCGTCACTATGGCCGCCAGTTCTTTACCTTTTATGACAACGCCGCGTATCCGGGCTGGGATGTGGTCTATGCGCGCGCCTTGCCGAACGTCTGGGGGTCGGTGGGACTGCTCGCGTTCGCGCTGCTGCTGCTGATCTCGCCCTTCTACGCTCGGGTGCTGCGCGCCGCCTGGCGCCAGAGGCGCACGCGGCATGCGCTGCTGTTCGCGGCACTGGCGATTGCGCTGTACACGCTGCTGTTTCTGCGTCTGCCGGATGAGAGTGGCTACCTCGTGCCGGCCATACCGTTCGTCTGGCTCGGCGTCGCCTTGACGGTGCCGCCGTGGCTGTCGCGGTCGCTGGCGCTGGCTGCGCTACTTGCGGGCATCGTCACGATCGATCGGCACGGCATAGGCTTTGACGGTCCGCTGGTCGAAGACCACGCGGTGCGTGAATCGCAGCAGCGTGCGACGCGCGAAATCATCGATGCGGTGGCAAGGCTGCCCGGGCAGGCCATCGTCGTCTCGGGCTGGATTTTGCCGCGCATCACGCTCGCACTGGGCGGGGATCGTGAAGGTCCGCATCGCTTTGTCTATCTGCTGGAGAGTGAGGACGAGTATCAGCGCTATCGGCAGGAAGGGTACGCGCTCTATTTCGTACCTGGGGTGGAGTTCTACGAATCGCAGGCGCACCAGCTGGAGCTCGAGGCGCTCGGAGCGCAGCCGCTGGCGGTGGCCCGCGAGCGGCAGCGGCCGGCCTCGACCGGAGAGTGAGCTTGGAATAGACTGCGCCCGCGCTCGAAGCGGCGCGGACCGAGCAGGAGTTGGGCAAGTGGGTAAAGGCGATCGCAAGACCCGGCGTGGCAAGATCTATCGCGGTTCGTTCGGCAAGAGCCGCCCGAAGGATCCGGATAAGAAACGCACGGCACCGAAGTCCACTGCAACCAAGAAGTGAGCCGCGGTCGCTCGTTACCCCAGCCCTAGCGAGCCCTGGCGCTAGAGAATATAGCGGCTCAAGTCCTCGTCCTTCGCCAGATTCCCGACATGTTCATCGACGTACTGCGCGTCCACGCGCAGCGCCGAATCGCCGCGCTCGCTGGCATCGAACGAGACCGACTCCAATAGCCGCTCCATGACGGTATGCAGGCGGCGCGCGCCGATATTCTCGGTGCGCGTATTGACCTGGTGAGCAATCTCGGCGATGCGTCGCACGCCGTCCGAGGTGAACTCGAGCCGCACGCGCTCGGTCTCGAGCAAGGCGCGGTACTGCGCCGTCAGCGAGGCATCCGGCTCGGTCAGAATGCGCACGAAGTCTTCGACCGTGAGGGAGTCGAGCTCGACCCGGATCGGGAAGCGGCCCTGCAGCTCCGGGATCAGATCGGCGGGCTTGGACATATGGAACGCCCCCGAGGCGATGAACAGCACGTGGTCGGTCTTCAATGAGCCGTACTTGGTGTTGACGCTGCAGCCTTCCACGAGCGGCAGCAGGTCGCGCTGCACGCCTTCGCGCGAGACGTCGGCGCCGACCGTTTCCTGACGGCGCGCGATCTTGTCGATCTCGTCGATGAACACGATGCCGTTCTGCTCGGCATTGTCCAATGCGCGTGCCTTGAGCTCCTCTTCGTTGATGAGCTTGCCGGCCTCCTCCTCGAGCATGAGCTTGAGTGCTTCACGGATCTTCACGCGCCGCGTGCGCGTGCGGTTGCCACCCAGATTGGCCAGCACCGACTGCAGCTGCTGCTGCATTTCCTCCATGCCGGGCGGGGCCATGATATCCACGCCGGCCGACAGCGAGCGCACTTCGATCTCCACCTCGCGCTCATCGATCTCGCCGCGCAGGAGCATCTCGCGCAGTTTGGCGCGAGTGTCGGCATCGCGCGGCTGCGCGGGCTCATCGGTCGAGAAACCGAGCATGCGCGGCTTGGGCAGCAAGGCATCGAGCACGCGCTCGATGGCGGCCTCGCGGGCGTTGTCGCGCACGCGCGCGAGTTCGGATTCGCGCGTCATCTTGACCGCGACGTCGGCCAGTTCCTTGATGATGGAATCGACCTCGCGGCCGACGTAACCCACTTCAGTGAATTTGGTGGCCTCGACCTTCACGAACGGCGCCTGCGCGAGGCGCGCGAGGCGGCGTGCGATCTCGGTCTTGCCGACGCCGGTCGGACCGATCATGAGGATGTTCTTGGGCGTGATCTCCTGACGCAGCTGTTCGTCCACCTGCATGCGGCGCCAGCGATTGCGCAGGGCAATGGCCACCGCGCGCTTGGCCGCAGCCTGGCCGACGATGTGCTTGTCGAGTTCCTGAACGATTGCCTGCGGGGTCATGGCCGCAGTTCCTCGACGACCAGATTGCGGTTGGTGTAGATGCAGATGTCGGCGGCAATGCCGAGCGCGCGCTCGACGATCGTGCGCGCATCGAGCTCGGTATTTTCAGTCAATGCGCGCGCAGCGGCCTGCGCGAACGGTCCGCCCGAGCCGATCGCGACCGCGTCGTATTCCGGCTCGATCACATCGCCGTTGCCGGAGATGATGAACAGGTTCTGTGGATCGCCGACCAGCAGCAGCGCCTCGAGCCGGCGCAGGTAGCGGTCCGCGCGCCAGTCTTTGGCGAGCTCGATGGCAGCGCGCGTCAGATTGCCGTACTTCTCGAGCTTGCCCTCGAACCGCTCGAACAGCGTGAAGGCGTCGGCCGTGCCGCCGGCGAAGCCCGCAAGCACCTTGCCGTTGGACAGGCGGCGCACTTTGCGCGCATTGCCCTTCATGACGGTGTTGCCGAGGGTGACCTGGCCATCGCCGCCGAGTGCAATAGCGCCGCCGCGTCGTACGGCCAGAATAGTGGTCGAGTGGGGATCGAAGTGGTTGCTCATGGATAGTGCTCAAGCGCGGCGTTTGGCACGCGGGTGGGCTTGTTCGTATGTGCGGGCTAGGTGCTGGAAATCAAGATGCGTGTAGACCTGGGTAGTACTGATATTGGCGTGCCCGAGAAGTTCCTGCACGCCGCGCAAATCGCGACTCGATTCAAGCAGATGGGTGGCAAACGAATGCCGGAACAAGTGCGGATGCACATGCTGCGGCAGTCCCTGGGTGCGCGCATGCGCGGCCACGCGCAACTGGACCGCGCGTGCACTCAGTGCGCCGCCGCGGCGGGCGACAAAGACCTGCTCGCAGCCGGGACGCGCGAGCGGCGCACGCAGCGCGAGCCACTGCCGCAAAGCCTGGATCGCATGTCGGCCAACCGGGGCGATGCGCTCCTTGCGCCCCTTGCCGATCACGCGTGCCTCGCCGTGGTCGAGATCCAGGTCGACCAGCCGCAGACTCGTGAGCTCGGCTAGGCGCAGTCCACTCGAATAGAACAGTTCCATGAGTGCGAGGTCGCGCACCTCGAGCGCGTTGGTCGGCTTGAATGCCAGCAGCCGCGCCATCTGATCGACGTCGAGAGTCGCGGGCAGGCGTTTGGCGGCCTTGGGCGCCGGCACGTCCAGGCCGGGGTTGCGCGCGAGCGCGCCCTCGCGTTGCAGGAAACCAAAGAACGAGCGCAGCGCCGCGAGGCGGCGTTGGATGCTGCGGCCCTCGAGCCCGCGCGCATGGCTGCGGGCGGCGAAGCTGCGTATGTGCTGATGATCGAGCGCGCGCCAGTGCTCGATGCCATTGCGCTCGCACCAGTGCTTCAGGGTCTGCAGGTCGTGGCGATAAGCCGCGAGCGTGTGCGCGGACAGGCGCCGCTCGGTGGCCAGGTAGCGCTCGAATCGCTCGAGCCACTGCTGGGCCTCGGGTTGCACGCTGGGCGCTGCCCTGGAGGCTAGGCTCTCGCGAGCGCGTCGGCGATGAGTTCGCCCATGCGCGACAGGAACTCGATGCTCATGCCCGGATGAAAGCGATCGCGATCGACGCTGCCCAGCGCGAGCAGGCCCGGCGCCGGCGTGCCGCTGATCGGGATCAAGGCCACCGAGCCGATGTCGATCGCCTCGCTGCCAAACAGAAATTCCCGCTGGCTGTCACGGATCTGGCCGCAGCGCGGTTTGGCGGCCGTGAACAGGGTTTCGAAGCTGCGGTAGTTGGGGTCCTCGACCGATACGCTGCGCACGAAGCGATCCGCACTCGGCAGCAGCGGCTCCTCGTTCGAGGCCAGCACCAGCATGGCATTAAAGGTATCGAAATCCTCGCGCAAACTGGCTTCGATTTCGTTGATGGCCTGGCCGCGGCCGCTGGTGCGCAGCAGGCGGCGCGTGAAGCGATGGATCTTCTCGGCCAATGCATTGTTGGCGCGGGCGACGCGCACGAACTCCGAGAGCTTCTGCTCCTGTGCCTCGTATTTCTCGCGCAGCACTTCGACCTGGCGCTCGATCAGCGATACCGTCGAGGCATTGCGCGGGTGCTGCAGTCGCATGCGGGCCAGCAGCTGCGGGTGACGCTCGAAGAAATCGGTGTGGTGTTGCAGGAACTGCGCGACGACCTGCTCCTCGGTCATTTCCGTGGCAATGCCGCGGACCTGATTGCTCGTCATCGTGTCTTCTCCCCAGTGGATCCGCTCAGATCTCCACGCGTCCCTCGAAGGAGCGCTGCGCCGGACCGGTGAGCCATACGGACTGCCCCGGTCCGCCCCAGTGTACGCTCAACGTGCCGCCCGGCACATGCACCTCGACATCGGCGCCGAGCATTCCCAGATGCTGTCCGACCACGGCTGCCGCACACGCCCCGGTGCCGCAGGCGAGCGTCTCGCCGACGCCGCGCTCGTACACGCGCAGGCAAATGTGCGACCGGTCGAGCACCTGCATGAAACCCACATTAACCTGCCGCGGAAAGTGCACGTTGGACTGCAAGGCGCGGCCGATGCGTTCGACCGGCGCCGTATCGACCGACTCGACACGCAGTACCGCATGCGGATTGCCGATCGAGACTGCGCCGATCTCGATGGGCTCGCCGCCGGCGCTCAGCGTATAGCTCGCGTTCTGCGCCGGCACATCGAACGGCAGGCTTCTTGGGTCGAAGTTCGGCACGCCCAAATCGATCGACACGAGCTCGTCGGCCAGCACTTTCGCGCGCATGAGGCCGGCATTGCAGTCGATCGCCAGCGTATCGCCCGTGTGCCGCCCGCGCCGATGCAGCAGCGCTGCGACGCAGCGCGCGCCGTTGCCGCATTGCTCGACCTCGCCGCCGTCGGCATTGAAGATGCGGTAGAACGCATCGGTACCGTGGCGGCGCGGCGGTTGCAGCACGAGCGCCTGGTCGAAGCCGACACCGGTATGTCGATTCGACAGAGCGCGCCATTGCGCGGCGGTGGGTAGCGGTGCGTCGGCCGGCAGATCGAAGACCATGAAATCGTTGCCGAGTCCATGCATCTTGGTGAAATCGATCTGCATGCTGTGAGCATAACCGATCGACCTGGTCGCGGCGCGCGCGGCACCGCGGGGAGCATAGCGCGCTGCCGCTACTGCGATGTGCCGCAGGAGGACTGCATCGCCAGGCGCAGGTTCAGTCGCATTTGATCGGCATCGGCGTCGGAGAGGTATTCGCGCTCGCCGTCCGCGCCGGTGCGGTAGATCCGCCGAGCCTGCACGGCTTGGTCGTACTCCGCCGTGGTCTTCTTGCACTGATCGGCGCGGCTCTGATCGACGTCCTGCTGTACGGCGCGTTGCGCTGCCTGCTGTGCGAGCGCTTCCTTAACCTGCGCATCGCTCTTCGCCATCGCCTGGGCGGCGCTCGCGGGCGCGGAGCTGCTGGCCGGCGGCGCACTGCTCGAGGTCGTGGCGCCCGCAACTCCGAACTTCTGCATGTGCACCAGCTCGGCGCCCGGGGTCGGGGTGTCGCTGTACTGCACATGGCCCTGGGCATCGACCGAGCGATAAACATCGGCCACGGCCGCGCCAATCAGCAGCGACATAATCAAGGCAACGGCAGCGGCCTGGCGCATCGATGCTCTCCCTGCGAAGCGCTAGTATCGGACCATACTCTAGCGCGGCGGGGTGACCGGCGTCACATTCGACGGAAAGCCCCGCCGTAGAGTCTGCAGGGGCCTATTCGATGCGCTCGCCGTGCTGCGTGATATCCAGGCCCTGGCGCTCCTCATCGGCGGCGACGCGCAGGCCGATGGTCACGTCGACGAGCTTGAGGATCAGCAGGCTCATAATGGGGCCATAGATCAGCGTGGTGCCGACGCCCCAGAGCTGGGTGAGCACCGAACCGTCCACCCCGCTGATGTCCTTGCTCACGAGTGAGTCGTCATAGCCCAGGGCGCGCTTGTCGCGCCGTCGTATCTGCGGGCATGGACTGCCGCCCTGCAGTTTTCAGGTAGCCGCCGAGCCGGTTTCCCCAGTGCGAATCCGGATCGTCTGCTCGAGCTCGCCGACTAGGATGCGGCCATCGCCGGTGCGGCCGGTCCTCGCAATATTGGCGATAGCCTCAAGCACGGGTTCGACGATGGAGTCGTCTACGGCAATCTCGACCTTGGTTCGGGGGCCAACTTGCGCTTCATAGACCTCGGTGACCGTGACACCCTGAACGCCCAGTTGTGCGATGGCCTGCCGCAGCTCGTCCAGCTTGAAGGGCCGCACGACTGCGGTAATCATTTTCATGATGTGCATTTCGCAACTAACGGACCTGGAACACTGAGGGCCGTGAATCGGGCGGAGCGTATAGTCTTATAGCGTGTTGCAACGGGCGCAGCAGCCTTGGTGCAGAAAGCATGCCACGGGGAATTGCGCGCAAAATCGAGCCCTTGGCCTTCCGTCAGGGAGCTTAATGGATCAATTTGAATACTCGCGACTTTGGCACTGCCCAATTTCGGTGCATATTCCGAGGAGGACCCATATGGAAAGCCCACATATCGATGATATCGCACGGCGACTTTTCGAGGGACTGCCCGAGTCGGTGCGCACGCTGCGGCGCGATATCGAAAGCAACTTTCGGGCCGTGCTGCAAGCGAATCTCGGCAAGCTCGATCTGACCACGCGCAGCGAATTTGAGGTCCAGAGCCGCGTGCTCGAGCGCACGCGCGCCCTGCTCGATCAGCTTGAGGCCCGCATCGCAGCACTTGAGCATCGCATCGCCGAGCTTGAGGAATCCATCCCGCCGGGGTCGGATTGAGCGCGTGGGCTTCGCGCAAGCCTTGAGCCGGGTGCAATGCGGACTCGAGGCGCCGCTGGTCCAGGTCGAGGCGCATCTGGGCAACGGCCTGCCGAGCTTCACGATTGTGGGCATGCCTGCTCCGGAAGTACGCGAGAGCCGTGAGCGGGTGCGTGTCGCACTCTTGAGTTCGGGTTACGAATTCCCGCCCGGACGCATCACGGTCAACCTAGCGCCCGTGGAGCTGTCCAAGCAGGGCGGCCGCTTCGATCTGCCGATCGCGGTCGCACTGCTCAGCGCCAGCGGCCAGCTGCGGATGCGCTCGGGACTCACCTACGAGTGCTACGGCGAGTTGGGGCTCGCCGGAGAGCTCAAACCGGTGGGTGGACTGTTCCTCGCGGCAGTGCACGCACAGGCGGCGAACCACGCCATGATCGTGCCTGTCGAGAACAGCGAGGAGGTGCGTCTCAGCGGGCACACGGCAGCCTTCAGTGTCGCAGACCTGCGCACCGCCGCCGCACGGCTCGCCGAACGCGCGCCCGCGGGCGCATTATTGCCACTGCGACCGGAGCCCGCTCTGTCGAGCTGCTCGTTGTCCGATGTCGTCGGCCACTGGCACGCCAAACGCGCGCTCGTGATCGCCGCCGCCGGTGGACACAGTCTGCTGCTCGTGGGGCCGCCGGGCAGCGGCAAGAGCATGCTGGCCTCGCGACTACCGGAACTGTTGCCGCCGCTCTCGACCAGCGAAGCTCTCGAGGTCGCGAGCATCGCCTCGATGGCGGGCCACAGACTCGACGCGCAGCACTGGACCCGACGGCCTTTTCGCGCGCCGCATCACACCGCCTCAGCGCACGCGATCGTCGGCGGCGGGCCCCTGATACGTCCGGGTGAGATTAGCTTGGCGCATCGCGGCGTGCTGTTTCTCGATGAGTTGGTGGAGTTCGATCGGCGCGTGCTCGAGTCCTTGCGCGAGCCATTGGAAACCGGCGCCATCACGATCGCGCGTGCCGCGGCACGCCTGGAGTTGCCGGCGCAGTTTCAGCTCATTGCGGCGATGAATCCCTGTCCTTGCGGCTATCTCGGGGATCCCGCTCACCCCTGTCATTGCAGCGCGGCCAGTCTGCTGCGTTATCGCCAGCGTATTTCCGGCCCGTTGCTCGATCGCATCGATATCCGCATTGACGTACCCCGTATTCCGGGTGCGCAGTTTGCCAACAAAGCTCCGGCACAGCAGGCCGTTTGCGCCTACGGCACGAGAGGTGGCCTGGAGGATGCGATGCAGCAGGTACAGCGCGCGATGTATTGGCGACTGCAGCGCTCGGGCTGCCTGTCCGCGCGGCTCAAAGCCGCCGAGCTGCAGCGCTGCTGTGCATTGCCCCGAGCCTCAGCGCAGCTGCTCGAACTCAATGCACAACGCCTGGCTCTATCCGGTCGGGGAATTCATCGGATACTGGCACTGGGACGTACGATCGCCGACCTCGCGGGCAGCGAGACGATAGAGCCGCCGCATATCACCGAAGCCGTGCAGCTACGCCAGCCGCTCGGCTCGGCTCATTGCGCCAGCGACACCTTATAATCCACGCCCTGTCGCGCTACAGCGCTCGGCGAAAGGTCAGATTGATGCGGCAGTGTCCGAGCGTCGGGTGCTGGCCGTCGGCCAGCCGCCGTATGCCATGGAATGCCAGGCGCTGGGCGCCACCCCAGACCGCCACATCGCCGTGACACAAGCTCATGCGCTTCACGGGATCGTCGCGGCGCAGCCCGCCGAACAGGAATATTGCCGGTAAGCCTAGCGATACCGAGACCACGGGCGCTGATAAATCGCGCTCATTGCGATCCTGATGCAACGTCAGCCGCGCGCCCGGTTCATAGCGGTTGATCAGGCAGGCATCGGGCTCGAAGTTCGGAAATCCGGCGCACACGGCGGCGCGCGCAGCCAGCATGGACCACGATGCCGGCATCGCCGGCCAGGGCCTACCGCTCTGAGGATCGATGCTTTGATACCGATAGCCCGCGCGGTCTGAGATCCAGCCGGCGCGGCCGCAGTTGGTCATCGCGACCGACATGCGCTGGCCGCCCGGAGTCAGCATGTGGCGCCAGGGGCTCGTCACCAGCAGCTCCTGCACCTGAGCGCAGAGCGCTTCGGCCTCGGCCGCCGCAAACTCTGGGAGCAATACGGCTTGCGGCGCGAAAAATTCTCGAATTTCGCGCGGCAGCAGGCCACGCGTGTAGAGATCGCGGCAGCTCGCACGCGGCGCGCTATGGCTCGGCATGCTCATGTGGCGTCGTGTAACACGATGCCGAGCGTGTAGCGCTCTCCGCTGCGAATGCGGCTGACGCCGTGACGCATATTGACCCGGTGCGTGCCGCGCAAGCCCGCCACGGGGCGGTGATGCACGGCGAAGACCACGGCATCGCCGCGGCTGAGCGGTACGACCTCGACGCGCGACTGCATGCGCGGGCGCTGCTCGGTCAGCACGAACTCTCCGCCATCGAACTGCTCGCCCGGCTTGGACAGCAGCACGGTCGCCTGCAGAGGAAACACGTGCTCGCCGTAGAGGTCCTGATGCAGGCAGTTGTAGTCGCCGGCGCCATAGCGCAGCAACAGCGGCGTCGGTCGTGTCTGACCGGCAGCGTGGCAACGTTCGAGGAACGCGGCCAGCGTAGCGGGATAGTTTGCCGCGGCGCTCCAGCGATTGGCGATCGGTGCCAGTGCTGCATAGAGCGAGATTCGCAGCTGCTCGACCAGCGCGGGCAATGGGTAGCGGAAGTATTGGTATTCGCCGCGACCGAAGCCGTGCTTTGCCATGACTACGCGGCTGCGAAACGCCTGCGCCCGAGCATACGACGCTGCAAGCTCGGCGCACTGCGCGGCACTGAGCAATGCCGGAATGACTGCCGCGCCTGAGGCGTCGAGCTCGCCGGCAATCACCGACCAATCGAGCGACGCGACGCGGTTTGACAGCGATGTCACTGACGGCCAAAGCCCGGTGGCGAGATCTGCAGCAGCGGCGCTCACGCGCGGCGCCTCTCGAGCGAGAGCAGTCTGCGCTTGCGCTCGACACCCCAACGATAACCCGACAGCCCGCCATCGCTTCGAATCACGCGATGGCAGGGAACCGCCACCGCGATGGGATTGCTCGCGACCGCACGCGCCACCGCGCGCGTCGAGCGCGGTAGGCCCAGGCGACGCGCCAGCTCGGCGTAGCTCACGGTCGATCCCGCGGGCACGGCCCGCAGCGCCTGCCAGACCCGCAGCTGAAAGGCGCTGCCCTGCAAGTCCAGCGGCAGCTCGAGACCCGCGGCCGGCGCCTCGACGAAGGCCACGACAGTCGCCACGGTGCGCTTGAAGTTGGCATCGTCACCGCGCATCTGCGCACGCGGAAAGCGCTCCTGCAAGTCGCGCAGCAGCGTTTCAGGCTCATCGCCGAGCGCTATCGCGCACACGCCCCGCTCGGTTGCAGCCACCAGGATCGAACCCAGGCTGCAGCGGCCGATCGCGAAGCGAATCACCATGCCCTTGCCGCCCGCCCGATACGTGCTCGGCATCATGCCGAGCGCCGCGTCGCTCTGCGCATAGAAGCGCGCATTGGAATTGAAGCCGGCCTGATAGATCGCCGCCGTTACACTGCCGCAGCCGGTGAGCTGCTCGCGCAGGCGATGTGCGCGCAGCGCCGCCCCGTACGCCTTGGGCGCAAGGCCGGTGACGCGCTTGAACACCCGGTGAAAGTGGAAGCGGCTCAGGCCCGCGCCGGCGGCGAGGTCTGAAAGACTCGGCATCTCCTCGGCCTGCTCAATGCTGCGGCAGGCCTGGGCGACGAGGGCGACCTGCTGTTGAGCGGGCGCCGCGGCATTCGGGCGGCAGCGCTTGCAGGCTCGAAATCCCGCATCTTCGGCGGCAGCGGCCTCGGTAAAGAACCGTACGTTCTCACGCCGCGGCCTACGCGCCGCACACGACGGACGGCAGTAGACGCCCGTCGTGCGCACGGCGTAATAAAACACCCCATCCGCCAGTCGCTGCCGTTGCCGGACGGCGTCCCAGCGCTCCTCGTCGGTGCTCAGTTGGATCATGCTGTTCGACTCCTCCGCAGCCGCGCTGCGCGTTGGGCACAGAGTCGCGGAATCGGGCTTCGAGCGCACTCCAACTGTTGCGGTTGAATTCGAGCTTGTCACGATCGGGTCATATGGGTGCCGCGGCGAAGCCTCTTGGCGGCGCCATCCAAGCCGGTAAATCTACCGCCTATCAGCGCCCCCTGGGGCTGACTCGGCCGCTGCCCTGCGCATCCGCGCCGGGAGCGGCTTTTCCGAAAACATGACTTTCTCGTATTTCAGATACGAAAGAGTTCGACTTGATCGCCTAGCCCCAGTCTAAATTGTAACTTTCTCGTACTTCAAATACGAGAAAGTCACCAATGGCGCTCTACTTGGCTGGTCAGACGCTGGATAAAGCTCGTTGCCATACGTTGGCTGCGAGTGGAAGGCTCGTCCGGCTGATGCGGGGCATTTACGTTGATTTCACTGATGACATCGATGCGACGGTATTGCGCCACGGCGTGCGGATCGCGAAGTACCTCTACCCCCATACCTACCTATCCGCGGCCAGCGCGGTTCTGCGGGCCCCGACTGCCGACGGACGACTCTATTTGAGCGGCCAGAGAAATCAGCGGACGCGCATTCGCGCCCTGCAGATCATCCAAAACACTTCCCCGAGCAAGCCTTCGATCTGCCCCGCAGTCGTTGCCGACAGACTTGGCGAGCTCGATGTCGAGGTGTCCTCGGTCGGGCAGCGGTTTCTTGAGGCGTTCCGTATGCGCAGCGAGCATGCGGCCTCGATCGATGCCGCGATGCGGGCGCAGACCGCCGAGCGGCTCATAGAGGAGTACGGAACGCCGAAGGAGGCCAGCGCTGCTCTATGGACCTGGGCGCGCGAAAATGGATGGCTCAAGGAAGCCGAGAGCGCGGATCGCTTCCTGCGCGGGCAGCTCGCGTCCGGCGCGTCCGGTCGGATACGCAACGAGGCCGCACTGAGCCTGACGGTCGCTTGGCACGGCATCGCTATCGGCCATCTGTGTCATGACGGCGTCGAATGGCATTGGCAGCCGCTCGCCGTTCCGCTGCCGCAACCCGTGCATCAGACCGCGCCTGGAAAGCTGCCGCGATTGATCGCGTCGCTGCTCCCTGCTGGCTGGCTCGCCGCCGTTCTGCATCGTCACGACGAACGGCGATTGCTGCGATCCGGCAAGCGCTACCTATCGAACATCTCCATCGTCGAGCACGAAGCACAGCTGCAAGGATTCCCGCCGGATATCTTGTTCACGAATCTCAGTCGCTACACCGAAAACGGCATCTTCGCGGGCACTTATGCGGGTCCTGGTCAAGAGGCGTCTGAAGACAGTTTCGAGAGCCGACTGGCTCTGATCTATCAGCACGCGGAGACGCCTCGATTGCCGGGTGCGCAGATCAAGCTGCCGATGCATTTGGATACCGGTGGCCACCTGACGCCGAGCATCAGCAGTTCCTTTACTCACATTCTGAAACCAGCAGGAACCGGGGAATTTGCGCTCGCGCCGTTGATCGAGTGGATGCTGCTCGAGCTGGCGCGCGCGATTGGAGTGCCGGCTGCTGGCGCGGCGCTCGTTGCCATGCCCGATCAGATGCCGCCAGCATTGCTCGTGGAACGATTCGACATCCGCGACAGTGCGGACGACCGGCGCCTCATCGCGCTCGAAGACCTTGGCTGCGTGCTCGCGCCGCCTGCGAGTGCCGCCGATGAGGGCGCGATCGAACGCATAGTGCGTATGATCGGCGCGATTTCTTCAGCGCCCGATGCGGACCTTCTGCAGCTGTTCAAACGA
The DNA here is from genome assembly GCA_035605115.1 of Steroidobacteraceae bacterium. Lineage (GTDB taxonomy): Bacteria > Pseudomonadota > Gammaproteobacteria > Steroidobacterales > Steroidobacteraceae > FEN-1191. The sequence goes on from DATNHF010000042.1 coordinate 75,120, forward strand.
GCTTTGCTCGCGTGGCTCGCAGCCGAATGCGGGGTGCATCTTGGAGAAATGGCGTTGATGAAAATTGGCGAATACGGGCACTCGGGCTTTCGCTCGGTGCGGGTCGCTGCTCTCTACGATACCGCTAGCGATGGCAGGCAGTCTTGGAAGCTGCCCGGCCAGCAGCATGGACTGCGCCGCTCGGATTTTCGTGCCCTGGCGGCCACGATCGGGTTACGGTCCGTCGATGCCGAGACCGCGATCGAGCAACTGATCGAGCGCACGAGGTCAGTCGTGCAAATGAGCGCGTTGCCGCAATTGCCTTTCTACGGAGCCGAAGGCGAAGAGCACGTCGTCAGAATGGTCGAAGCCTGTAGAGCGCGAGTCGAATCACCCTAGGTACGGGCTCAATGCTACCGGTCGGTTCGGCGTTGGCGATCGAGGTGGCGGCGGCGAAGGCAGGTGTG
>DATNHF010000043.1:0-53434 GCA_035605115.1 Steroidobacteraceae bacterium
GAATGGGCGGCAGATGCTTGAAGGAGCCGATGGGGGTCGGGCCCCCCAGTGCGCTTTTCTCGAGCGTGACCTGCTGCGTCTGCGGATAGGTCAGGATCAGCTCAGCGGACCAATTCGGCGTAACGAAGTACTCGAAATCCAGATCCGGCAGCACCTTGCTGTTGATATGGATCGCATCCGAGGGCACCGCCAACGCCGGAACCGCATCCGATTTGTTGGCTGGATCCAGAAACACGGCTCGCAGACGCACTTCCCAGGGACCATCGTCTGCACGAGCCGCGCCGGCGATAACACCCGCCCCCATCGCCAACGCCATTGAACACAATACCGCGGTTTTCATCGTTATTCACTCTCAGTGTAGTTCCCCAACCTAGATCCACGATGGCATCGATGCCGCTGAGGCACTATCCGTATAAATGCGGCTTGCAAGGCATGCAGAAAAGTTCAAGCGATATGAGAATGATTATCGAACGCGTCCGCCCCGCGCGCAGGCATGCCCTGCACTATGATGCTCGACCAGGCGATGAGGGCGATGCGGCGAGCGGTCCTGGAACGCATCGGCTGCTGCACAGGAGCCCGTGGCGATGGATCAGACCGACCGTTCGGTGAGCGCGCCGGCAGCAGCCGTGCAGGCAGCGTTGACGCCGCGCGCGGCCGCTCCCGAGCCGCAGCAGTTGAGTCGCTCGCTCTCGCCGCGGCACGTGACCATGATCAGCATGGGCGGCATGATCGGCGCCGGCGTTTTTGTCGGCAGCAGTGCCGCCATCGCCGCGGTGGGTCCGGCGATCGTGCTGAGCTACCTGATCGCCGGCGTCCTGATTTTGCTGGTCATGCGCATGCTGGCGGAGATGGCCACGGCGCTGCCGAAAGTGCGCACCTTCACCGAATTCGCCCGCTCCGGACTTGGGTCTGCCGCGGGCTTCGTCGTCGGCTGGCTCTACTGGTACTTCTGGATCATCACGGTTGCGGTCGAGGCGATCGCTGGCGCGGCGCTACTGCATATGTGGATTGCGCTGCCGACCTGGCTGCTCGGCGTCGGGCTCATCGCCATCATGACCGGCGTGAATCTCATGTCGGCGCGCTCTTTCGGCGAATTCGAATTCTGGTTCGCCTCCATCAAGGTCGGCGCCATCATCGTGTTCATCGCGCTGGCCGGCGGCTATGCGACCGGCCTGCTCTCCCCCTCGGGGCCGACCTGGAGCAACCTGTACAGCCACGGCGGCTTCATGCCGCGCGGCGCCGTGGCGGTGCTGGCCGGCGTGACCACGGTGTTCTTCTCGCTGACCGGCGCAGAGATCACGACCGTGGCGGCGGCCGAATCGCGCGATCCGGCGCGCGCGCTCACCAGGATGACCACCTCGGTCATCACGCGCATCGTGATCTTCTACGTCGGCTCGGTGTTTCTGATCGTCGCCGTCGTACCCTGGGACAGCATCGTGCCGGGACACTCGCCATTCACGCATGCCCTGCTGGCGATGCGTTACTCCTGGGCCGGCAGCGCAATGAGCCTCATCATCCTCACGGCGGTGCTGTCCTGTCTGAACTCGGCGTTTTATGTCACATCGCGGGTGCTGTTCACGTTGGCCGAGCATCGCGATGCGCCGCAGTGGATGGTCAAGCTCAACCCGCGGCACGTACCGGCGCGCTCGGTGCTGGCCGGCACCGCAGCGGGCCTGATCGGCATCTTCGCCGCCACCTTCTCGCCGACCGGTGTGTTCGCCTTCCTGGTCAACGCCTCGGGCGCCCTGATCCTCTACGTCTACATGCTGACCGCGATCGCACAGATCCGGCTGCGGCAGCGTATCGATGCAAGCACTCTGCCGCTGCGGATGTGGTGGTATCCCTGGAGCAGCTACGCGGCGATCGCCGGCATGGTGGCGGTGCTGCTGGCCATGGCCGTGACCCCGTCGCACGCGAGCGAGTTCTGGGTGAGTCTCACGACGCTTGCGGTCGCGCTATGCGCCTATGCGCTGACCGCCTACCAGCGCTCGCGCCGCAGCGCCAGTGGCGGCACTTCCTGAGTCTGTAGCAGCGCCTGGCGCTGACGGATGCGCGCGGCGGCCATGAGCATGCGGCCGGCCCAGCGGTAGACGTTGTTCTCTTTGACCGTGCGGCGCATGAGCTGCATGCGCTGCATGCGCTGCTCGCGCGGCATGTCGATCGCGCGGCGGATCGCGCCGGCCGTCTCGGCGACGTCGAACGGATTGATCAACAGGGCTTCGACCAGTTCGCGCGAGGCGCCGGCGAAGGTACTCAGGATCAACACGCCGTCCTGATCATCGCGCGCGGCTACGAACTCCTTGGCGACCAGATTCATGCCGTCGTGCAGGCTGTTGACGATGCAGAAATCGGCGGCCCGATAGAGCTCGTAGACCTGCTGCGGATTCTGCTGCTTCACGACCAGCACGATCGGCTTCCAGCCCTCAAGCGCGAATCGCGCGTTGATGCGCTCGACCTCAAGCAGCGTGGTTTGCTGCAGCGCCTGGTAGGCGGGCAGCTTGCTGCGCGAGGGTGCCGCGATCTGCAGCAGCGTGATACGGCCGCGCAGACGCGGGTGCTGCTCGAGCAATAATTCGAGCGCCAGGAAGCGCTCGATCAGACCCTTGGTGAAATCCCAGCGCTCCACGCCCAGTCCAAGCATCACGTGTTCCGCGATGCCGAAGCGCTGCCTCACCGTGTGGCGCGACTGCTCGACGGCGGGCAGCTGAGCGAGCCATCGCGGCGGCCATTCGATCGAGATCGGATCGGCCAACACATGGCAGACGTGACCCTGCAGCGCGACCGTCATGTGCTCGTGATCGATCTGGCATTCGACGAAGCGATCCACGGTGGAGAGAAAATTGCGGCAGTGATGCAGTGTGTGGAAGCCCAGAATGTCTGCCATGAGCAGGTGCGAGAGCATCTCCTGCTTCCAGGGGCAGACGCCAAAAGTCTCCTCGTTGGGCCAGGGGATGTGCCAGAACAGCGCTATCGTCGCCTGCGGTTTTCGCGTGCGCAGCAGCCCCGGCAGCAGCGCGAAGTGGTAATCCTGAATCAGGATGACCGGATCGGCGCTCGAACTCTCGCGCACCACCGCATCGGCGAATTTGCGGTTCACTTTCTGGTACACCGCCCAGTCCTCGCCACGAAATGCCGGCCGCACGTAGGCCAGGTGGCACAGCGGCCAGAGTCCCTCGTTGGCCAGGCCGTAGTAATAGCCCTGCTCCTCGGCGCTCGACAGCCACACACGGCGCAGGGCATAGGACGGGTCTTCGGGCGGTACCTGCACCCGATCGTTGCCGTCGACCGATTCCCGGTCGGCCGTGCCGCTGCCGTGCGCAATCCAGGTGCCCGAGCAGGCGCGCATGACCGGCTCGAGCGCCGTGACCATGCCACTGGCAGGCACCTGCACCTCGATCTGCCCGCCCTCGCCGAATTCATGCGAGTACGGCTCGCGATTGGACACGACGATGATCTGCGGCGAATGCAGCTGTTCGCGCACCACCTGCTGCAGCGCCTGCGGCGTCCAGTTCTCGCGATAATCGATCTCGATGCGCTGGCTTTCCTCCATCTCGCGCAGCACCTGGCGCACTTCCGTCAGGATCGGCAGCGACAGCCGTCCGGATTGCGCATCGCCAAAAAAGCGCCGGCCGCTGATATCGCGCAGCAGCACATTGGCCCAGCGCCGCAACAGCAGCCAGCCGGCCAGCGCCAGGAACAGCGCCAGGATCAGCACCGCGATGCCGGCAAAGGCAATCAGGTAATCGCGGGCGGTGTCTTGCCGCCGGTCGACGAAGCTCAGGTCGTGGACGATGGCCACGCGATAGGGTGCGAGGCCCGACGGACTCTGATCGAACACCGACACCTGGGCCGATCCGGTCGCGGTCTTGAAGATCCGGCTGTGCCCGTCAGGGATGTCCTGGGCCGTCTCGCAGTTCACGGCCAGCGGCACGCGCTCGGTCCTGACGAGCGTCAAGCCGCCCGAGCGGCAAATCAGCAGCCCGAGCAGCCGCTGATCGGCGGCGATTTTGACGGCATAGCGGTGCAGACCCGCCAGATCGTTCCTGGCCACGAGCACCGGCAGCGGATCCTGCATGGAGCTCATGAGCAATTGCGACCGCAACTCCACGTCCGAGCGGAACCACTCGGTCAGCATCCGATCGATGTAGGGCAGTCCGAAATACGCCACCGTGCCGGCAGCCAGCAGCAGCGGCAGTACGGTACGGATGATGAGGGCGCGTAACATCTTCGGATCCGGGTCGATTGGAGAGGCTCGGCTGGGGCGAGACCATGTTGGACGCTAGTCGCGCAACGGCGCAACGTCAATCGGCTGGGTGATCAATCGACGCTGAAGAGGAGTCAATATCGACTAATCTATGGGTATGAGCATATGGCTAATGGGATCGGCCGGTGCCCTGGCACTGCTTGCTGGCTTCCTACTGCTGCGGCGGCGCGGACCGCCCGACAAAGCAGCCGCAGATTCGACCACCCAGATCGCCGCGCTGAAAGCGCTGCCCGAGGCGGCGCGGGCCGCCAACGCCGGCGCTGCTCCCGAGCCTGTTTCCGAGCCCGAGAGTGCGCCCACGCCGCCCGAGGTGCTGACGGTACGCGCCGAGACGCTGCGCTCGATGCGCGAGGTGGCATTTGGCATAACGCTGCCCCCGGCGCATGCGCAGCCGCCGCCGCTCGATGAGATCGGTACGCAGATCGGAGCGGCGCTGGCAAACATCGTCGAAAAACCCAAATATGCGCCCCGCCGGCCGATGCAATTGCCCAAGCTCATGCGGGCCATCAATGACGAGACGGCTTCCCGCGGTGAGCTGTCACAGATCATTGCCGGCGACCCGGCGCTCGCGGGCAATCTGCTGCGGCTCGCCAACAGCCCGTTCTATCGGCACGGCCGCGAGCCGATCGAGAGTCTGGATCACGCGGTGGCGCTGCTCGGCATCGAAGGTCTGCGCTCGATGATCGCCGCCGCGCTGCTGCAGCCCGTGTTTCGCACCAGCGGCGGCAGCTTTGCGCACTTCGGCGAGATCACCTGGGAGCATTCGCTGTACGCAGCCGGTGCCGCCGAGGGACACGCCTCGCTGATCGACACCGCCGACCCGTTTGCAGCGCAGCTGCTGGCGCTGGTGCTGGGACTGGCGACGATCGTGGTGTTCAGTCTCTCGCGGGACATGTATCTGGCCCACCAGAAATCGCCCGAGGCGGTGACCCTCGCTGCGCTCATCGATCTGCATGCGATCTCGGTCGCGCGCCAGATCGCCGCGAGCTGGGAATTGTCCGAGCGCATCGATACGGCGCTCTGCGAGCAGAGCGCGCCGGAGATCAGGCCCGCAAGCGCGCTGGGTCGTGCGCTGCAGTTTGGAGAGTTCATCGGCGCACTGGCCGTGCTGCGCGGCCGAGGCGTCATCGATGATCAGACCGCCTTCGCGGTGCTGCATTCGATCGAGACCGCCAGCGGCGCCAACGAGCGCATCTGGGCGCGCCTCGGTCTCACGGCAGACTAAAGCGTCCAGGGCAGCCCTGCCCCTCAGTGCGCGGCGATCCTCGTGAGCGCCTGCAGCCGCAGATCGCGCGAGGAGGCGCCGACATAGAGCCGGCGCGAGCCGTCGGCCGTGAGCCAGCGCCGCTGCGGGCTTGACCAGTACTGCAGCGCACGAGCCGCGACATGCAGCGTGACGCGCCGGGCCTCGCCCGCCTCGAGATGCACGCGCTCGAAGGCCGCGAGCGCGCGGTTCGCGAACTGTACGCCAGCCGGCCGTGCGTCCGGGGCTCCCAGGTACAGCTGCGGCACCTCATCGCCGGCGCCGCTGCCGCTGCCGCTGTTGTGCAGTGTGAAGCTCACATCGAGGCCGCCATCCGCAGCCTGCCGCACCGCCAGATCGGCATAATCAAACCTCGTGTAGGAAAGACCGAAGCCGAACGGAAAGAGCGGCTCGATGTGGCGATCATCGAACCAGCGATAGCCGACATAGATGCCCTCCGAATAGGTGGTGAGGCCGTTGAGGCCGAGCGATGAGCGTTCGGGGTGTGCCGGATCATTGGCGGGGCCATCCTCGAGACGCAGCGGCCAGGTGAACGGCAACCGTCCGCCCGGACTGACGCGACCGAGCAACAGATCGGCACTCGCACGGCCGCCTTCATCTCCGGGCCACCACATCAGCAGCACCGCCTTGACGCGATCGAGCCAGGGCATCGCCACGGGCTCACTGATGTTCATCACCACGATCGTATTCGGATTGGCGGCCGCGATGTCGGCGATGAGACGGTCCTGGTCGCCCGGCAGATGAAAGACCGGGCGGCCGCGACTCCAGGCGAAGACGATCGCCGTGTGGGCGGCGCTTGCGACCCGTAGCGCCTGGGCGTAGTCGGCGCTGCGTTGCGCGGGCGTGAGCCAGGCGAGCCGCACCTGCACGCTCTGTCCGTGCGTTTCGCCATAGACGTGCACCGACAGGGCATGGTCGCCCGCATCGAGTGCGAGCTCGCGGCGCACGTTGTCGAGCCCATCGCGCGTGGGCAGTACGTTGTCCTGCCCCGGCTGCAGCACATCGCCATGCAGACTCAAGCCACCGGTGGCCGCGATCGAGCGGCCATCGACGGCCAGCGATCCGCGCGCGCCGAGGATTTGCAGATAGAGTCGATAGCGACCGCTCTGCGGCACGCGCAGCACGCCGCGCCACTGCGCGCTCGTACCCGCCGGCAGGGGATTGCCGCGCGTGAGCGTGAAATCAAGCGCCGCGTCGGTGGCAATCGTGCGGCCCTCGGCGTCGAGCCGCAGCAGGCCACCCTCACCGTCGTGCGCGAGCTGCGTGTCCGGCACCGGCGTGCCGGTCATGTCATCGGCCACGGCCTCGGTCATGCCGACATCGGCCGCCTCGCGCAGGGCGGCGCCGGGGCCGATCTGTCGCTCGACGCGGCCCAGCGCCTTCTCGCCCGACTCGCCGATCGCGATGTCCTGCAGCGCGCCCGGCCCGATCAGCGCCAGAGCGCTCAAGTCCTCGGCCCGCAACGGCAACGCCGCGGCATCGTTCTTGAGCAGCACCGCGGCATCGAGCGCCGTGCGGTACACGACGGCCGCATCCTGTGCGATCGCCTGCGGCGATTCGATCCCCGTCGGCACGCCGCCCGGCAAGGCCTGCTCGAGGCGGCCGAAGCGCTGCATCTGCAGCAGCACATAGCGGGCTGCCTGTGTGATCGTGCGCTCATCGACGATGCCGCGCTCCAGAGCCGCGTGCAGGCCGATCGGCCGCGATCCAGCCAGACGCGGCGCTGGCATCGGCTCGGGCGGCGTTTCCTCGGGAATGTGGTTGATGACCGGCGGATCGAGCGCAATGCGCGGCTGATCCTGCCGGGGCAGGTCGGCCGCAAGATAGGAATCCGCGGCGGTGCCGCTGCCCGGCATCTCGAGGTCGAGCCCGTCGTTGATGAAATCGGTGGCGTGCACGGCGCCCCAGTCGGAGGTCACGAAGCCGCGGAAATTGAGCTCGCCACGCAGCATCGTCTCGAGGGTGTCCGGGTTGCCGCAGGCATAGCGGCCGTTGATCACGTTATACGAGCACATGATGGCGGACACCTGGGCGGCGACCGCGGCCGCGAACGGCGCGAGATAGATCTCGTGCAGAGTTTGTGGATCGACGCTCACATTGGTCGCACCGTCGTAGGCGATGTAGTGCTTGGCCATCGCCATGATGCCCTCAGCCTGAATGCCGGCGATCTGGGAGCTGGCGATCTCGGCCGTCAGCAGCGGGTCCTCGCCGAAGGTGTTGTAGGCGCGGAAAAAGCTCTGATCGCGATGAATATTGATGAACGGCTCGAGCACCACGTCGATGCCGAGCGCGCCGGCGTCGCGCGCGATCACGCTGCCGTTGGCACGCGCATCCTCGCGGCTGAAGGTCGCGGCCAGACCCATGCTCGCCGTGAGCCCCGTGGCCCGATAGCGCGTGAGCACGCCGGGCGGACCGTCGGCAAAGCGCAGCGGCGCGATGCCGAGTCGCGCAATTCCCGGCAGGTAGCCGGCCTCGCCCTGACTGCTCGATGGCGGCTCGGGCGCACCGTGCAGCAGCTCGATCTTCTCATCGAGCGTCATGCGCGCAAGCAGCGCATCGACGCGCGTGTCGCTCTGCGCGTGAGGGCCGAACGCACGGCAGCCCGCGATCAGCGCGAGCGCGGCGGCAACGCCGATGGCCGACGGTATTCTCATCGCTGCCCTTCTCGTCTGAATCGAAAACCATAGCCTAGCGCGCGGCAGCGTCGCTGTCGGCGCCGTCCGACGCGCTGTCATTTGAAGATGCGATACTGCGCGCCATGGCAGAACCGCCGGATCGTCTGCGCAGCGTGCGCTCCTATGTGATGCGCGCCGGGCGCATCACCGAGGCGCAGCAGCGTGCGCTCGCCGAGCTCTGGCCGCGCTACGGGATTGAGTTCAACGCCGGCGAGCTCGACCTCGATCGGCTGTTCGGCCGCGAGGCGCCGCGTACGCTCGAGATCGGATTCGGCAACGGCGAGCACCTGCTCGAGCGCGCGCTCGCAGCTCCCGAGCGCGATTTCCTCGGCATCGAGGTGCATCGGCCCGGCATCGGCCACCTGCTGCTGGCCGCGGGCAAGGCCGGACTCACGAACCTGCGCGTGATCGCCCACGATGCGGTGGATGTACTGCAATACCAGATCGGCGCCGGGACTGTCGATGAATTGCAACTGTTGTTTCCCGACCCGTGGCCGAAGGCGCGGCATCATAAGCGCCGCATCGTGCAGCCGGCCTTCGCGCGCCTGCTCGCCTCGCGACTGACGGCGGGTGGCCGCTTGCATCTGGCCACCGACTGGGCGCCCTACGCAGATGAAATGTTGAGCGTATTGGCTGCCTGCGAGGAACTGCAGAACCTCGCCGATCGGGGCGGCTTCATCGAGCACGTGCGGCTGCGCACTGCCACGCGCTTCGAGCGCCGCGGCAAGCGCCTCGGGCATCCGGTGCGCGAGCTGCTGTTCGTGCGCACCGGCGGCAGCGCCGGCAGCGGCTGAGCCGCGAGCGCGCGGGCTAGGAGCCAAAGCTGCCGCGCAGGCCGTCGATCACGAACTGCACCGCGAGGGCGCCGAGCAGCACGCCGAACAGTCGGCTGATGACGTTGGTGCCGGTGACGCCGAGCACACGCATCGCGGGAGCCGCAAGGTAAAGAATCGCCAGCGTGATCGCGAGCACGACGAATACCACCAGCAGCAGTCCGAAGAACAGCGCGGGCTTGCCGGCCGTGCCGCCGAAGGCGAGCAGGATCGTGGTCAGGGCGCCCGGGCCGGCGATGAATGGAAAGGCCAGCGGAAAAACGGAGAGGTCCTGGCGCTGCTCGCTCTCCTGCTGTTCCTGGGTCGAGGTGCGTGTGCCCGGCGGGCGCGCAAACACCATCTCGAGCGCGATCAGAAACAGCAGCAGTCCGCCGAAGATGCGGAACGATTCGAGACTGATGCTCATGATCTTGAGGAACGGTGCGCCGACGGCGGCGAACACGGTCAAAATGACGGCCGAGATGAGCACCGCGCGCCGCGCCATTTGCCGCCGCTGCGCCTCATCCACCCCTTCCGTTAGTCCGACAAACAAAGGCAGCAGGGATACGGGCTCGACAACCACCAAGAACACCACGAAGAAACGCAGCAACTGATTGAACATGATGCCGTGCAAAACCAAATTATTCTTGAAATGCGTCCCGCGGCAGGCGCAACATCATCGGGCGCGGCCGTCGCGCATCGCAGCGTAAAGCATTCCACTTCGGCTGAATACGGGAGCATACGACAATGAGCGCGCAGCCAGAGATCGGCGCCTGGTATCGCCTTCGCGGCGGCGAGAGCTTCGAGGTCGTGGCGGTCGATGAGGACGAGGGTACGATCGAGATGCAGAGCTTCGATGGCACGGTCGAAGAGATGGACATCGAGGACTGGGATGCCCAGCGCGCCAGCGGCGAGATCGAAAACGCCGAAGCCCCTGAGGATTGGAGTGGTTCGGTGGACGTCGAGGATGAGGACGAAGCGCCTACGCCCAACAGCGGCTTCGAAGGCGATTCGCAGCTGGCGGGCGGCCTCGAGGGACTCGATCTGTTCGATTCGCCCGATCTGTTGCAGTAGCTCTGCAGGACAGCTGCGACTGGCGCCGCATCCGGCCGAATGATCAGGGCGCCGAGGGTGTCACCCGCAGCAGTTGGAAATCGCGCCGGCGCGAGAGCAAATACAACAGCAACAGTGCCGGGATGCTCAACGAGGCCGTATAGAGATAAAAAGGCGGATAGCCGATGGCATCCACGACCAGGCCCGAAGTCCCCATGAGAAGCTTGGGCGGCAGCGCGTAGAGCGAGGACAGCACGGCATACTGCGTGGCCGTGTACGAGGCGCTCGTCAGCGACGACATGAAGGCGATCAGGGCGGTGCCATGCACGCCCTGGGCGAAATTATCCAGGCTGATCACCGCTGCCAGGCCCGATACGCTCGGCCCGCCGTGCGCGGCAAGCACCGAATAGCCGACGTTGGAGATCATGACCAGGGCGCTGCCGAGCAGCAACGAGCGCGTGCGACCGAGCCGCGTCACCGCGATGCCGCCGATCAGAATGCCGGCGAAGCTCCACAGCGTCCCAAACACCTTGGCCACCGCGGCGATCTGCTTGAGGCTGAAGCCCGCATCGAGGTAGAAGCGGTTGGACATGACGCCCATGGTGAAATCCGTGAGCCGATAGGTGCTGATGAATGCAAACATCAGCAGTCCCAGGCCCAGGCCGTAGCGCACGAAGAAATCGATCACCGGACAGATCACGGCGCCGAGGAACCAGGCGCCCGCATGGCGCAGTCCGTCCGGCCAATGGGCACGGCGCTCGAGCCAGTCGATCACGCGCTGCTCAGTCAGCACCGAGAGCTGCGGCGCGATGCGGTTGGGCTCGCGCACGGCCAGGGTCGTGATCACGCCGATGGCCACCAGCGCCGCCATGGTGGCGTAGCTCCTCGCCCAACCCGAATCGGCGGCGATCCAAAGTGCGCCGGCGGAGCCCGCCAGGATCGCGAGCCGGTAGCCGAACTGGTAGGCCGAGGCCATGGCGCCCTGCTCGCGCACCGGCGCGGATTCGATGCGCCAGGCATCGATGGTGATGTCCTGCGTGGCGGCCGAAAAGGCCAGCCACAGCGCCAGCGCCGCGACGTGCACCACGTTGGCTTGCGGATCGCTGAGCGACAGGGCGAACAAAGCGGCCGCGATCGACAGCTGCGCCAGCAGCATCCAGCTGCGCCGCTGCCCGAGGGCGCGCCCGATGAACGGCAGCTGCACGCGGTCCACGACCGGGGACCAGAGAAATTTCAGCGAGTAGACCAGCGATACCCAGGCCAGCATACCCACCGTCGCGCGCCGGATCCCGACCTGACTGAGCCAGGCGGACAGGGTGCTGTAGATGAGCATGTAGGGCAATCCGCTCGAGAAGCCCAGGGCGAGCATCGAAAGCATGCGCGGCCGGGTGAAGATGCGCAGGGATTCCAGAGCGCTTATGGAAGGCTCGGCCTTCAAAGTGATTGATCCAAAAGCGGCTGATCCACAATGATACCCTGCCGGATTGATCCCGAGGGCGGACGGTGCAGGACTATCAGGGGCGATTCATCGCACTCGCGCTCGCTCGCGAGGCGCTGCGCTTTGGCGAGTTCAAACTCAAGTCCGGACGCCTGAGCCCGTATTTCTTCAATGCCGGGCTGTTCAACGACGGCGCCTCGATCGGGGCGCTCGGCAGCTGCTATGCCGCCGCGCTCGCGCAGGCACCCTTCGGCTTCGACATGCTGTTCGGTCCGGCCTACAAGGGCATCCCGCTCGTGACCGCCACCGCCATCGCGCTCGCGCTCGAGCACGCCCGCAATGTGCCCTGGGCGTACAACCGCAAGGAGGCGAAGGAGCACGGCGAGGCCGGAGTGCTGGTCGGCAGCCCCCTCAAGGGCCGCGTCGTGATCATCGATGACGTCATTACGGCCGGCACGGCCATCCGCGAGTCGATCGACCTGATCCGCGGCGCCGGCGCCGAACCCGTGGCGGTGGCCCTGGCGCTCGACCGCCAGGAGCGCGGCCGGTCCGAGCAGTCGGCGGTGCAGGAGATGGCGGCGCAATTCGGACTGGCGTGCGTGGCCATCGTGACGCTGGGCGATCTGATCGCGGCGCTCGAGGCCCCCAGGGCCGGAATCGTAACTGCCGCCACCGCCCCGACCGCTGAGCAGCTCGAGGCGCTGCGCGCCTACCGCCGCCAGTACGGCGCGGCCTGCGGCTAGCGCTTGCAGCCGCTCGCGCCCCGTGCACAATGGCACTGGATGGAACGCAGGGGGAATGTCATTGCACTGTGGGTGGCCTGTGGCGCGGCCTCCCTTCTCGGGGCATCCGCGGCCTTCGGCGCCGATGCCGGCAGCTCGAGCGGCGGCGCCAAGGTGTACCGCTGGGTCGATGAGAAAGGCATCGTGCATTATGGCGACAGCATTCCCTCGCAGTATGCGCAGAGCGAGCGTTCGGTGCTCAACAGCCAGGGCGTCGAGGTCGGCCACGTCGAAGGCGGCAAGAATGCCGCCCAGCTGGCCGAACAGGCCAAGGCGCAGGATGCGGCCCAGCAGCGCGCGCAGCACGATCGATTCCTGCTCTCGACCTATGTCTCGACCAAGGACATCGAGCAGTTGCGCGACGAGCGCGTGGCGCTCATGGAAGCGCAGATCAAATCGGCGATGGTCTACATCGACACGCTCGGCACGCGACTCAATTCCCTGCAGGATCGCGCCATGCACTTCAAGCCCTACAGCAGCGAGCCCACTGCGCAGCGCCTGCCGGATGATCTCGCCGAAGAATTGGTGCACACCCTGAACGAAGCGCGCATCCAGCGCCAGGCGCTCGATGGCAAACGTCGCGAAGAGACCGACACACAGGCGCAGTTCAACAGCGATATCGTGCGTTACCGCGAGCTCACCGCGCGACCGCGCAACTGAGCACCGCAGGCGCCGGCCGTGGCAGGCGCGCCCCTGCGCTGCGCTGCCTTACTGCCGGCCGCTGTGTCCGAAGCCGCTGCCACCGCGCGCACTGCGCGCGAAATCTTCGACCACCTCGAGCGCCACCTGCACGACCGGAACCACCACCAGCTGCGCAATGCGCTCGCCGGGCGCGATCTCATAGCTCGCCGCGCCTCGATTCCAGCACGAGACCATGAGCGGGCCCTGATAATCCGAGTCGATCAGGCCGACCAGATTGCCGAGCACGATGCCGTGCTTATGTCCGAGCCCCGAGCGCGGCAGGATCATCGCGGCAAGCGTGGGATCTTCCAGATGGATCGACAATCCGGTGGGAATCAAATCGGCCTGGCCCGGCAAGAGCCGCAGCGGCGCATTGATGCAGGCACGCAGATCCATGCCGGCACTGCCCGCGGTGGCATAAGCGGGCAACGGAAACTCCCTGCCGATCCGGGGATCGAGAATCCGCACGCGTAGTGTATGGCGGGCAGAGAAATCGGCAGCCGCGTCGTCCATCAACCTTCGCGCAACTCCCTGGCGGCCGGACTATTGCGCAGCTGCGCGCGGAAACGCTCGATGATAATGCCCGCGAGCGCGCCGGCAAGCTCCGCCTTGCTGGCCTCGGGCAGCTCGACGCGCCCGCCGCGCCAGAGCACCAGCAAAGCATTGTGATCGCAGTCGAAGGCCTTCGCATGGCCGACTTCGTTGGCGGCGATCAGATCCAGGTTCTTTGCCAGCAATTTGGCGCGTGCATGCTGCTCGACGGCATGCGTCTCGGCGGCGAAGCCGACCACGAACGGCCGCGGCGTGCTGGCACTCACGTGCGCCAGGATGTCGACCGTGCGCGTGAGCTCGAGCTCGAGCGTGTCGCTGGTCTTCTTGATCTTCTGCGCGGCGCACTGCGCCGGGCGATAGTCGGCGACCGCTGCCGTGCCGATGAAGATCGCGGTGCCGGGTAGTTCGCGCTGCACGGCTGCATACATATGCTCGCAGCTCTCGACGTCGATGCGCCGCACCCCGAACGGCGTCGGCAGCGATACCGGCCCACTCACAAGCACGACCTCGGCGCCGGCCTCCTGCAGCGCCTGCGCCACCGCAAATCCCATCTTGCCGGAGCTACGATTGCTCACGAAGCGCACCGGGTCGATGGCCTCGCGGGTCGGCCCCGCAGTCACCAGCACGCGCTGACCCTGCAACGGCCCATCGTGCCGCAGGAGCGGTGCGATCTGTGCGAGGATCTCAAGTGGCTCGAGCATGCGGCCGGCGCCGGTTTCGCCGCAGGCCTGATCGCCGACCCCCGGACCGAGCACGTGCAGACCGCGCTGCTGCAGCAACGCCACGTTAGCCTGCGTCGCGGCGTTGCTCCACATGAGATGATTCATTGCCGGCGCCACCGCGATCGGCGCTGCGGTGGCCAGCGCCAGCGTGCTCAGCAGATCATCGGCCAGACCATGCGCCAGACGCGCGAGAAAATCGGCGCTGGCCGGTGCGATCAGCAGCAGTTCCGCCCAGCGCGCGAGCTCGATGTGGCCCATGGCCGCCTCATGCGCGCTGTCCCACAGCTCGGTGCGCACCGCGCGTCCCGACAGGGCCTGGAACGTCATCGGCGTGACAAACTCCCGCGCCGCCGCCGTCATCACGACCTGCACCTGGGCACCGCGCTCGCCTAAACGTCGCACCAGATCCGCGCTCTTATAGGCGGCGATACCGCCGGTGACCCCGAGCAAAATACGGCTGCCCTTCATAGGCCAATTATGGGTCTTTCCGGCCATGCGCGCACGATATGAGGATCGCACAAGCAGGCCATGTCACAGCAAACTTGGCGCACAGTTTTTGTCCGGGCGAGCGCTTAAGTCCGCCCCATGGGATGCGAATGAGTATCAACGACGCGGGGCAGAATCGGTGAGCGCCGCGGTGCAACTCCCGCTGCCACTCACAAGGCCACTGGAAGGCGCCAGGGTTGGGGTGTGCGGCCACGTGACAGCGGAGCCGGAGCCGGGGCCGGCGGCGCGGCTCTGGGTTCGCGGCGAGTGCGACGAGCTGCGAGTCGCAACGGCCGGCGAGATCATCGCGGCTGCGCGCCGAGCGATGACACACCGTGTGCGTCGCGGGATGGCGATGGACTCACCGCGGGCCGTGCGGGAGTTCCTGGCGATCAAGCTGGGGGCCCTCGAGCATGAATTATTTGCCGTGTTGCTGCTCGACACGCGCCATCGGCTCATCGATTACGTGGAACTGTTTCGCGGCACGATCGACGGGGCGAGCGTGCATCCCCGGGAAGTGGTGAAGCTCGCCCTCGCGCGCAATGCCGCCGCCCTGGTGCTGGCGCACCCCCATCCGTCGGGTGCGGCGGAGCCGAGCCATGCGGACGAACTCATTACCCGACGGCTGCGCGAGGCGCTGGCGCTGGTCGATATCCGCGTGCTCGATCACATCATTGTCGCCGGTGGTCAGGCCATTTCATTTGCCGAATGTGGTCTTCTATAAAATGTGAAGCGACCTCGCTCCTGCGGCCGTGGGAGCGAGGTTCAGCCTTGTCTAACTCCACATTTGTATTGACCGGCGAGTGGCGTAGTGCTCTCCATCCAGGCGTCCTCTCGAGCCATCGCGCGCCGGAGGACGCCGTCGGGACGATCCAAGCATGTCCGAAGGGGGCCACTTCCCCTCGGGCATGCACCGCGCCTACGGTCTGGTTCGTCGCCTAGATGCGGTCTGCTCTCGGTCCAGCAGGCAATCAATGAAGGCACGTAGCGCAGGCTGAGGATGACGACGATTTGAGTAGTAGAGATAAAGGCCGGGACTCGTCAGTGACCAGTCCGCCAGGAGGCGCTTGAGTTGTCCGGCCGCGATCGCCTGATCGACGCGATCGATGTCGTAGGCGTAGAGAATGCCCAGCCCCTGCAAAGCTGCTTCGACAACCATATCCTGCTGATTTGAGATTAACGGCCCTTCAACGGCAACTTCGAGCTTCTTGCCCTTCTTTTCAAACTGCCAGCGGTAGATCCCGCCGCTGCCCGGAAAGCGCCAGTTGATGCAGGCGTGATGGCGCAGATCTGCGGGCGTTTTCGGCTCGCCGCATCGAGCAAGATAGTCAGGCGATGCCACGGCGAGCATCTTTACGTCCGCGGTGAGACGAACGGCGGCCATGTCTTTCTCAAGTCGCTCGCCCACGCGGATGCCGGCGTCGAATCGACCGGCGACGATGTCGCTCAGGCCATCGTCGATGACGACGTCGAGCACGACGTCCGGGTGCGCCTGGTGAAAGCGCCCGAGGCACGGCGCGATGATCTTCTTCGCGGCCATGCCCAACGTGTTGATGCGCAGCGTTCCTGCCGTACGGCCCGTGGCGGCGACCGTCTCGGCGACGGCGGCATCCAACTCCAGAATCAGTGGTGCGATGCGCTCGTGGAGACGAGACCCAGCCGTCGTTGGCGCCACGCTTCGCGTCGTGCGGTTGAGCAACCGCACTCCGAGCCTGGCTTCGAGCTGGCGGATGGTCTGGCTCAACGCCGAGGGGGATAGCCCGAGGTGATCAGCGGCGCGCGCGAAGCTTGCCCGCTCGACGACGGCAGCAAAGGCTTTCAACTCGGCAAACTCTGCCCCGCGCATTATGCATTACTTGCTAAATAGCCCAGTCAGATTATAAGCGATTCTCTAATCTGTCGGAGGGTGCCATTGTGGTCTCACCGCAAGAACGGAGGAGACCCCGCCATGACAGACTCGAAGCTTCCCGAGCCGATCGCGGCCTACTTCAACGCCGATAAGGGCGATGGCGAAGCCGTTGCGCGCTGCTTCACGACGCAGGCCGTCGTCAAGGACGAGGGTCAGACCCATTCCGGTCCCGCGGCCATCAAGGCGTGGAAGACCGAGGCCTCCGCCAAGTACTCGTACATCAGCGAACCCTTCGCCGTGGAGCAGCAGGAAGGCCGATACATCGTCAGCAGCCGGCTGACCGGCAATTTCCCGGCTAGTCCAGTCGATTTGCGGTTCATCTTCCGGCTCGAGCGCGGGAAGATCGCGCACCTGGAGATCGCGCCATGAGCTTCGATCTTGATCTGACTGCCCGCCGCGCGCTGGTTACCGCCGGAACTAAGGGGGTCGGCGCGGCCGTCGTAGAGACGCTTCGCGATGCCGGAGCACAAGTGATGACCACCGCGCGCTCGATTCCAGCTCGGCGGACCGAGGGCGTGCGCTACCTCGCCGCAGATCTTTCGACCCCGGAAGGGGCCAGCGCGGTCGCCCAGTCGGTACTGGAGCAACTCGGCGGTATCGACATCCTCGTCAACGTGCTCGGGGGCTCGAGCGCACCGGGCGGCGGATTCGCGGCGCTCGACGACTCCGAGTGGTCCAAGGAGCTGAACCAGAACCTGATGCCGGCGGTTCGTCTCGATCGCGACTTGCTGCCGTCGATGATTGCTCAGCGATCGGGCGTCGTCATCCATGTGACGTCGATTCAGCGCCTTCTGCCATTACCTGAGTCGACGATTGCCTACGCTGCGGCCAAGGCGGCACTGTCGACTTATAGCAAGGCTCTCTCAAAGGAGGTGACGCCCAAGGGAATCCGCGTGATCCGCGTTTCTCCCGGCTGGGTTGAAACCGAGGCGGCGGTCGAACTGGCGGAGCGCCTCGCGGCTCAGGCCGGTACGGACTATGAGGGCGGCAAGCAGATCATCATGAAGGGCCTCGGCGGCATTCCGCTCGGCCGCCCCGCCAAGCCGGAGGAAGTCGCGGACCTCATTGCTTTCCTAGTCTCACCGCGAGCGGCTTCCATTACCGGCACGGAGTACGCCATTGACGGCGGGACCGTCCCCACTGTCTGAATGGCTGAGGTCCGCATCTGGCTCGGTACCTACCGGTTAGGCAAGCCACGGGCCCTTCGCTTAGAAATGTGGAGTCGACTGTAGGCATCTACCTGGGAGATAAGCGCCGTTACGCGGCACTCCACATATCAAATAAGTCCACGTTCAGCGAAAAATGGAGAGATCAACATTTTTTGCCGAGCGTGGGCTCATCTGAAATGTGGAGCGCCGGGCAGAGCGCTTGTTCTTCGCGGGCGGGAGGCCGGGGCGGATCTGGATGGAAGGCCGAGCTATTCGGTGTTCTAATCGGTAGGGATGAAGTCCGACCGCGATTACGGAGCCGCGACATGACCGACGAGCACGCAGGCGCCTGGACCCGCACATCACGGGTCATCCAAGCCCGGCCGCAGGATCTCTACGAGGCGTTCATGGACCCAGCCGCACTCATCGCCTGGCTGCCTCCCGCAGAGATGACGGGCGGGATTCACGAATTCGACGCGCGGGTCGGGGGCGGATATCGGATGTCGCTATTTTACCCGCCGACCGAGCGCGCCTTCCGCGGCAAGACGGCCGACAGAGAGGACATGGTCAACGTACGGTTCCTGGAGCTGGCGCCTGCGCGCAGGATCGTCGAAGCAGTCAACTTCGTCACCACCGATCCGGCCTTCTTCGGCGAGATGACGATCATGGTGACGTTCGAAGAGGTGCCCGGCGGAACAGAAGTCGCCTTCTCGTGCAAGGACCTACCCCCGGGCTTGCGGGCGGAGGACAACGAGGCCGGCTCGCGATTGTCACTGGAGCAGCTTGCTCGCCGCTTCGAGTAGGTCAGGACATGCTGCTCCCGCAGCCGCGCGCCTCTAGCTATGTAGCGCTCAATTGGATGCACCCCGCTGGACATCGGCCCGCTGGTACATCGCTGCTCGATACGTCTGGCGGTTCTGTTGCGCGATGCCATTCCATTGAGCCTGCGGTAAGGTCCGTAGTCCCGGCGGGACGCTGATGCCAAGACCACTATTGATAGCATTGAGACCGTGCAGACTGATCCAGCGATGATCATAGTTGGCCGGTGTACGCGCGTCCCAATCGATCACTCGATCCACGATCTGTTTGAATCTTCCCGAGTCCTGCAATTCCTGTCGAAACAAATCCGCAGGCAGTTTTTGAGCCAGCTCAGCCATTGCAGATCCGGCGCTGCGATCGGTACAGATCGCCGCGTCGAAAAGTCCACGTAACCCAGCCGCATTGAGCCAAAAGATCGCCTCCCGTGCCCGCGCCTGAGCGAAGGCGCTGGATCAATGCGATGTCGGCCTGCGTGTCGAAAGGCTACCGCAAGCTGTGCAGGATGACGCTGTCATCGCTTCACAAATAGCGCCAAAAGTGTGTCTGCCACCTAAGATCCGCAGCCACTTGAGTGCACGGCCCCTGGGCAGCTGCTCCGTCGCCGAGCGCGGGCTGATCTGCGACACTCACCGTCTATGACCCATCGAGCGGATGCAAAGGCCATCCTGCTGGCCTTTGCCGGCATCTATATCATCTGGGGCACGACCTTTGTCGGCATCGCCTTCGCGATCCGCACCATTCCGCCGTTCTTCAGCGGCGCACTGCGGTTTTTCATTGCCGGCGCCCTCATGTACGCCTGGCTGCGCCTGCATGAGCGCCGGCCGTTCGCGGGCATCCATGTCGGCGGGAGCCTCGTCTGCGGCGTGCTGCTCAGCGGCATCGGCAATGGCTTCGTGATCTGGGCGCAACAGGGTCTGCCCTCCGGCATTGCGGCTCTGTTCGTCGGCGCCCTGCCGGTCCTGATCCTGCTGTTCGACTGGCTGTTCTTCTCGCACCGCGCGCCGAGCCCGCGGGGCCTGCTCGGCGTGACGATCGGACTGGCCGGCGTGATCGTGCTGACCCTGCACACACACACCCTCTCCGGCCAAGTGCGACCGATCCACATCGTTGCCGTCATGCTCGCCGAGCTCGGATGGGCGCTGGGCTCCTTGCTGCAGCGCCGCTATGTCCAGCCCGGCCGGTTGGGGAACTACACCTGCCTGCAGATGTTGGCCGGCGGCGGCTTTCAATTGCTCATGGGTTGCCTCGATCGCGAATGGATCGGCTTTTCCCCCGCCCAGGTGTCCTGGCAGTCGCTGCTCGCGGTCGGCTATCTCGTGATCTTCGGCAGCATCATTGCGGTCAACTGCTATTCTTATTTATTGGCGCACGTCTCGGCGCAAAAGGTCAGCACCTACGCCCTGGTCAATCCGGTCATCGCGCTCTCGCTCGGCGCGATCGTGCTGCACGAGCGCATCACGCCGGTGGCGATTGTCTGCGCCGTGCTCGTGGTGGTCGGCGTCGCGCTGGTACTGTGGCCCGGCGCCGTGGCGCTGCGCGGCAAGGCGAACGCCGCGCGCTACCTGAAGCTCCTGAGTCCCAGCGAGCGGTAGGACTCGAGCGGACGGCGGCCGTGCTCGCTTGCCGTGGCCCCCCGGAGGCTGGTATAAAGCGCCCCTTTCGCCGTCTCGAGCCCCCGGGGCGGTGGCCCCGTAACCGGTTGATTTCGAGGTAAAAGCTCATGTCCCGCGTCTGTCAGGTCACCGGCAAGCACCCCATCACGGGCAATACCGTCTCGCATGCCAACAACCGTAAGCGTCGGCGCTTTCTGCCCAATCTGCACACGCAGCGCTTCTGGCTCGAAGGCGAAAAGCGCTGGGTCAGCCTGCGCGTCTCGGCCCATGCGATGCGCACGATCGAGAAGAAGGGCCTGGAAGCGGTCCTCAAGGACCTGCGCCGCCGCGGCACCAAGATCTGAGGTTCCCCCATGCGCGAGAAAGTCAAACTGCTCTCCTCGGCCGGCACCGGCCATTTCTACGTCGCGATGAAGAACAAGCGGCTGCATCCGGACAAGATGGAAGTGCGCAAGTTCGATCCGGTCGTGCGCAAGCACGTCGCCTACAAGGAAACCAAGATCAAATAGGGTCGAGCCTCGGTGCCAGAACTGCCCGAGGTCGAGACCACACGCCGCGGCATCGAGCGCGCGCTGCGCGCCGAGCGCATCACGGCCTGCAGCCTCTACGATCGGCGGCTGCGCTGGCCGATCGACGCACAGCTGCCAGAGATTCTCGCAGGCCAGCGACTGCTCTCGACCAGGCGCCGCGCCAAATACCTGCTGCTGAATCTGGAGCGCGGCACGCTGATCGTGCACCTGGGCATGTCGGGGAGTCTGCGCCTGCAACCAAACGACACGCCGCGGCTCAAGCACGATCACTACGAACTGCGGTTCGAAAGCGGCATGAGCCTGCGATTCCACGATCCGCGCCGCTTCGGCAGCCTGCACTACACCGAGGATGATCCGGCGCAGCACCGTCTGCTGCGCTCGCTGGCGCCGGAGCCATTCGATGCGGCATTCAATGCCGACTACCTGCGGCGCATCACGCGCGCGCGTCGCGCCGCCATCAAACAGGTGTTGATGAACGGGCGGCTCGTGACCGGCGTCGGCAACATCTACGCGAGCGAAGCGCTATTCCGTGCCCGCGTTTCACCCAAGCGCGCCGCCTCATCGCTGACTCTGAAGCAGTGCGCGCAGCTCGTGCGCGCCGTGCGGGCGGCACTCGCTGCGGCGATTCGCGCCGGCGGCACGAGCCTGCGTGACTACGTCGGCGCCGACGGCAGTCCGGGCGAGTTCCGGCAGAAGTTGTACGTCTACGAGCGCAACGGCAAGCCCTGCCGCGTCTGCGGCAGTCTGATTCGAAAAATCACGCAGGGACAGCGCTCGAGTTATTTTTGTCCACACTGCCAGCATTGAGAACACCACGATGCATCGACATGCCCATCGCATCCTCAAGGCCGATCCGGTCATGGCAGCGCTCATCGAGGGTGCAGGCCCGTGCCGGCTGCAATCGCGCGAGCAGCACGAGCCGTTCGAGGCGCTGTCGCGCGCCATCGCGCATCAACAACTGCACGGTGCCGCCGCTGAGAGCATCCTGGCGCGCTTCGTGGCGCTGTTCGATGCGCCGGATTTTCCCTCGCCGCAGCAGGTGCTCGCGATTCCGGAGCGGCAAATGCGCGCCGTGGGTTTTTCGGCCGCCAAAACCGCCGCGCTCAAGGACCTCGCGACCAAGACCATCGAAGGCGTGGTGCCACCACGGGCCGAGCTTGCCGCGCTGAGCGATCTCGAGATCATCGAGCGCATCAGCCGTGTGCGCGGCATCGGCCGCTGGACCGTCGAGATGATGCTGATGTTCCAGCTCAAGCGCCGCGACGTGCTGCCGGTCGATGATTTCGGTGTGCGCAACGGCTTTCGTCTGGCCTACGGCCTCAAAGCCATGCCGACGCCGCGCGCACTCGCGCAGTTCGGCGAGCGCTGGCAACCCTATCGCAGCATCGCCGCGTGGTACCTGTGGCGCGCGGTCGAGCTCGCGCGCGCTGGCCGGCTGCCGCAATGCACGCGTCCGCCGCGCATCGCACTGGTCAAGGCGGCCAAGTCACTCCAGGCGCGCCGGGCGCGCAGCGCTCGTACGGGACGCGCACAGAGTCCGAAGGCGCGGCGCAAAGCGCGCCGCCGCAGCGCCGCGCCGCCGTAGCGCACGCCCACGGCCGCTGCGCTACGCCGGGGCGGTGTGCTCAGCCGAACACGCCGTATTCGACCTGCAAAACCTCGCCGTTGGCGGTGTTGATGAGCAGCGCGTCATTGCCATAGCGCACCCACTCGAATCCCACGGGCGGCACTTCCAGAGAAAACAGCCAGTAGTCAGCCAGCACGTACTGCGGGGCCCAAAAGCCGCGCGGCAGGATTTGGCCATAGGCCCAGCGGCGCTCAACCCAGCCCGCAGGACGGTGGTATGGGCCGATCTGGTAGGTACGCGCAGCCTGATAGTTGTGATGATAGGCGCCGCGGTCCACGGTGGCCGGACGTTTGTTCCAGCCAGCCGGTTCGGCGACGCGCTGATAGCCCTGCGGACCGGGATGCGGCTCGCCATGCGCAGGCGCGGCGGCATGGGCCGGTGCATGCTCGCTGCCATGCTCATGCCCCTGCTCCGCTGCGATCAGGCCGCTCGCGCAGATCAAACCTGCCGCGAGACCAACAGCCAGCTTCGCAACATTCGCCATGGACCGTCTCCTTAGGTTGAACGGGTTGGGATCATAGGCCGCAACCCGAAGTTGTCACAGTCGGTGATTTCCTACGGAAAACACCGCTAGCCTCTTTATAACGGCGGCCAGATGAACCCTCACTTAACGGACCGGGTCTGCTGCCCTCATTGAGGCAGCGCCCGGAGGGGGGCCGCACGTGCGTAGGTAATCGACAACAACAGTTGATCGCCGAGCGGCTGCATGGTCCGCGGCCGCAGCTCGCGCTCGAGGTCGTAGCAGACACAGAGCCGATCGCCGTCGACCTCGATGATGGCGCGCATGCGTCTGCCGGCGTAGGGTCCTTCGATGCCGATCAGATCGAGCGCACACGGCACGGCATCCGGATCCAGATGCAGCTCGCCGTAGTCGAGCGTGATGTCGCTGCGATCGACGATGCGGTAGGTGGCGCTCTCGATGACGAGCTGCGCCACGCGCAAGTGCGCCACAATGAGCTGCCTCCCCGAGACGTTCGCTGCGACCGGCACCCAGATGCCGTCGAGGTTCAGGCAACCAGCAGCGCGCATGCGACCGAGTGTAACGCCCGAGGGGTGCACTCGGAATGCTATGCTTTTGGCCGATGAGAGCCTCGATCCGCGTGCTGGCCGCCGTGCTTGTCCTGCCAGGGCTCGTGACGCTTCAGGCCTGTCATACCCGCCCGGTGACGGCCCCAGCGGCGCTCACCCCGACGGCAGCTGCCGCCACGCCTGCCCGCCACGTCATGGTCGTGGCGGCCAATCCGCTCGCCGCCCAGACGGGGCTCGCGGTGCTGCGCCGAGGCGGCTCGGCAGCCGATGCCGCCGTCGCGGTGCAGGCCGTGCTCGGGCTGGTCGAGCCACAGAGCTCGGGGCTCGGCGGCGGCGCCTTCATCACCTACTTCGATGCACGTACGCGGCAGGTACTCGCCTATAACGGCCGCGAGACGGCCCCCAGCGGCGCCACGCCCGACATGTTTCTGGGTGCGGACGGCAAGCCGTTGCCGTACGCGACCGCCGTGCTGAGCGGCCGCTCCACCGGCGTCCCCGGCGCGCTGGCGGCCCTGGAGCTGCTGCAACACCGGCATGGCACGCTCGCCTGGCGCGATCTGTTCGGCGATGCCGAGCGCCTCGCCACCGATGGCTTCACGGTCAGTCCGCGGCTCGCGCGCATGATTTCGAGCCGCGCGCCGCAGGCTTCCAGCGCGGACGCGGTGCATTACTTCAGCCGCAGTGACGGCGAGCGGCTCGTCGCCGGCGACACGCTCAAGAATCCCGCCTATGCGCACACCCTTGCGCGGCTCGCACGGGAGGGCACGCGCGCGCTCTACTACGGCTCGATCGCAGCCGACATCGTACGGCGCGTGCACGAGGGGGAATATCCCGGCTCGCTCTCACTGCAGGATCTCGAGCACTACCACGCCATCGAATCCGCGGCGCTCTGCCGCCCGTGGCAGATCTACCGGGTCTGCACGCCGCCGCTGCCATCGGGGGGCCCCAGCGTCCTGCAAGGCCTCATGCTGCTCGCCGACACCGACATCGCGCAGCGCAATGCCGCCGATCCGATCGCCTGGGTGCAGCTCGGCGAGGCCGAACGTCTCATGTACGCCGATCGCGATCGCTACATGGGCGATCCCGTGTGGGTGCAAGTACCGCTGGACGGATTGCTCGATCCGACGTACCTGCAGCAGCGTGCCGCGCTCATCGGCGAGCGCATCTCCCCCATCCCGCCGCAAGCCGGCGTGCCACCGGGAGCGAGCGAGCGCGCTCCCGATCAGACGCTCGAGCCTGGCGGTACCACGCATTTCGTGATCGTCGATGCACACGGCAACGTCGTCTCGATGACCACGACCGTCGAGAGCATCTTTGGCTCCGGGCGCATGGTCGACGGCTTCTTCCTCAACAATCAGCTCACGGATTTCAGCTTCACACCGAGCAATGCCGAGGGCCGGCCTGTGGCCAACGCCGTCGCGCCCGGCAAGCGGCCGCGCTCGGCGATGTCACCGACCATCCTGTTCGATGCGCAAGGCCATTTCGCCGCTGCCGCAGGCTCGGCCGGCGGTCCCGCGATCATGTCCTATGTGCTCAAGACGCTCATTGGCGCGCTCGACTGGAATCTGTCGATGCAGGATGCGGTCGCGCTGCCGAACCTCGTCGCCCACGGTGCCTATTTCTCCGGGGAAGCGGACAAATTCGGACCACAGCTGCTCGAGCAGCTCACTGCACTCGGTCTGAATATCCGCGCCAGTCAGTACGAAGAGTCGGGCCTCACGGGTATCAAGGTGCGGCCCGATGGCACGCTCGACGGCGGTGCGGATCCGCGCCGCGAGGGCATCGCCGTCGGCTATTGAGCCGCTGCGCTAGTTGCGCGACAGCCGCTGCTTGAATGCAGCCTCCACCAACGGGTGCACGAAGGCAGAAATCTCCCCGCCGAGCGTCGCGATCTCGCGTACCAGAGTCGAGGAGATGAAAGTGAATTTCTCCTTCGGCACCATGAACACGGTTTCGATGTCGGGCTGCAGATGGCGGCCCATGTTCGCGAGCTGAAACTCGAACTCGAAGTCCGACACCGCTCGCAGGCCGCGCACGATGACTGCCAGATCGCGCTGGCGAGCGAATTCCACCGTGAGGCCGTGATAGCCTACGACTTCGACATTGGGCAGATCCTGCAGCACGCTGCGAGCGAGCTCGACCCGCTGTTCGACACTGAACAACGTTGTCTTGTTCGGGTTGGCGGCGATCGCCACCACGACCTGCGGGAAGATGCTGGCCGCGCGGCGCACGATGTCCTCATGTCCGCGCGTGATCGGATCGAAAGTGCCCGGATATACCGCCTTGGTTTTCATTCTGTCGCCGCACTCCCCAGCGGCACGGGCTCCACGGGCCCGGAATGATTGCATCCGAACAGATGATACCCGACCTCGCCGGCCGTGCCGGAACGCAGTTCACGCCAGCTCAAAGGCAGCGCCGGCAACGGCTCGCGCCGGGCATGCTCGAGGTAGACCCGCGCATCGCGCGCGAGCCAGCCGCGCTCGAGGCTATTGGCGGCCGCGGCCAATGCGCCCGAACCGTAGGGCGGATCGAGAAACACGATATCGAACCGCCGCGGCGGCGTGGCCGACAGGTAGTGCATCGCCTCGGTGCCGACCACGACGCCGCCGCTCGCCTGCCATGCATGCAGCCAGTGCTCGATCGCGGCGGCCGCAGCACGCTGCTGCTCGATGAACAGCACTGAGGCGGCGCCGCGCGAGAGCGCCTCAAGGCCCAACGCCCCGGAGCCTGCGAACAGATCGAGACAGTGCGCGCCCTCGATACGCGGCTGCAGCCAATTGAACAGCGTCTCACGCACGCGATCGGGCGTCGGCCGTATATCGCTCGATGGGAAACGAAATTTCCTTGCACGCCACCGCCCACCGATGATGCGTAAGGTGCGCTCCGGCCTCATGAGCGGTGAGCCTATGCGACAATCCACGTCGATGTCACCGAGCGAAGATCGCAGCGATGAGCCCGTCGGATTCCTGGGCCGTCTCAAGGCCCGCCTCAACCGCGGCAGTGCCTCCATCGCGCGTGATCTGCGCGCTCTGTTGCGCGGGCGCAAGATCGACGCCGCGGTGCTCGAGGACCTCGAGTCGCGGCTGCTGCTCGCAGACGTCGGTGTCGAGGCCACGAACGACATCCTGAGCGACCTGAACCGGCGCGTGGCGCGCCATGAGCTCGACGACGTCGAGGCGCTGTTGAGCGCCGTGCGCGCCCGGCTGGTCGAGCTGCTCAAGCCCTGCGAGCGGCCGCTGCAGATCGTGCGCGGCGCCAAGCCGTTCGTGGTGCTCATCATCGGCGTCAACGGCTCGGGCAAGACCACCAGCATCGGCAAGCTCGCGCGGCGACTGCGCGATGAGCGCCTGAGCGTGATGCTCGTGGCAGGCGACACCTTTCGCGCCGCCGCGGTCGAGCAGCTGCACGTCTGGGCCGAGCGCACCGGCGCGCAGTTCAGCGCCCAGCAGACCGGAGCCGATCCGGGTGCCGTAGTTTTCGATGCCCTGCAATCCGCGCGGGCGCGGCACATCGATGTGGTACTGGCCGACACCGCCGGGCGACTGCACAGCCAGACCCACCTCATGGATGAGCTCAAGAAGGTCAAGCGCGTGATTGCGCGCCTGGACCCGGAAGCGCCGCAGGAGGTACTGCTGGTGCTCGATGCCAATCAGGGCCAGAACGCGCTCGCACAGGCGCAGCAGTTTCACGCCGCCTTAGGGGTCACCGGCCTGGTGCTGACCAAGCTCGACGGCAGCGCGCGCGGCGGCATCCTGGTGGCGATCGCGCGCGCACTGCAATTGCCGATTCGCTTCATCGGCGTCGGGGAGAAGGCCGAGGATTTTGGTCCCTTCGATGCGCAGGCCTTCGCCAGTGCGCTCATCGACGGTGAGGGCACATGATCCGCTTCGAGCGCGTCAGCAAGCGCTACCCCAATGGCCGCGAAGCGCTCTCGGACCTGAACTTCGAGATCGCCGATGGGGAGATGGTGTTCCTGACCGGGCGCTCGGGCGCGGGCAAGAGCAGCGTGCTCAAGCTCATCGCCCTGCTCGAGCGGCCGACTCGCGGCATGGTGCTCGTGAACGGCGAGAACACCGCTCGGCTGCCGCTGCGGCGCGTGCCCATGTTCCGCCGCCACATCGGCATCGTGCTGCAGGAGCATCGGCTACTCATGGATCGCCCGGTATTCGACAATGTCGCCCTGCCGCTGATCGTCGCCGACACCTCGTTCAAGGAAATCGATCGGCGCGTGCGCGCCGCGCTCGATCAAGTGGGCCTGCTCGGCAAGGAGCGGGTCGCGCCGCTCGAGCTGTCGGTCGGCGAGCAACAGCGCGTCGGCATCGCACGCGCCATTGTCAGCAAGCCGCCGCTGCTGGTCGCCGATGAGCCGACCGGCAACCTCGATGCCACGCTGGCCGCAGAGGTGATGGGTCTGTTCCAGCGCTTCAATGAATTCGGCGTCACGGTGGTGGTCGCGACCCACGATCAGCACCTGGTCGAGGCCTCGAACCGCCGGCAGATCATGCTCGACGAAGGGCGCGTGCAGCTCGCCGCGCCTGCCAGCTGAGCGCATGGCCAGCCTTTCAAACTGGGCCGCGCGGCACGGCCATGCACTCGTATCCTCCGGCGGCCATCTGGCGCGCCACGGCTTCGCCACGACGCTGACGGTCATCGTCATGGCCCTCGCACTCGCACTGCCGTTGGCGCTCGATGTGTTCGTGCGCAATGTGCGCTCCGCCACCGGCGATTTCTCCGGCGCGCTCGGGCTGTCGGTGTATCTGAAACCGCAGGTGTCGGAGCAGACCGCGCGGCAACTGCAGCAGAACCTCCAGGGCCACGCGGGAGTCGCCCAGGTCACGCTGATTACGGCCGCGCAGGCGCTCGAGCAATTCCGTGCGCAATCCGGCTTCGGCGCCGCCCTCGATGAGCTCAATGAGAATCCGCTGCCCAACGTGCTCGCGATCCTCCCGACAGCCGATGCCTCATCGCCCACGCAGCTCGAGGCCCTGCGCCGTGCCGTGCAGGCCTGGCCCGAGGTCGACGCAGTGCAGCTCGATCACGACTGGGTGGTGCGTTTCGATGCCTGGCTCGAGCTCCTGCGCCTGATGCTCTGGATCACCGCGGCCCTGCTCGGCATGGGCGTCATCGCCGTGGTCGGTAACACGATCCGCCTCGAGATCAACAGTCGCAACGCCGAGATCGAAGTCACGCAGCTCGTCGGCGGCAGCCGCGCGTTCGTGCGCCGGCCGTTTCTCTACACCGGGGTGCTCTATGGCCTCATGGCAGGCACCTTGGGCTGCGGCATCGTCGTGGCGGCGCGCCTGGTGCTCTCGCCGAGCGCGGCGCGCCTGGCGGCCAGCTACGGCTCGAGCTTCGTGCTCGCCGGGCCCGACGCGCGTGAGCTCATGGTTTGCCTGCTCGCGGGGGTCGTGCTCGGCTGGCTCGGCGCCGCCCTGGCGAGCGCACGCGCCATCGCGCGCAGCGGACCGGGCGGGGCGTGAGGGGGCGTGAGGGACGGCCAGGCGAGCTGCCCAACGCCCTTTCAAGCTCTTGATCCGTAGACTGTTTTAGAGGTCAAGCGGGTTAGCACTCAAGGCTGAAGAGTGCTAATATCTTCGGCGTGATGCCCATTAAGGGGAGCCTATGGAGGATCGCGGAGTGAAGAATACCCAGACTGCGCTGATCGCCAACCACGCGGGGCTGGCTCTGGCCGGCCCGATCGGCAGTTTTGATGCTTACCTCGAGCGCGTGAGCCGAATTGCCGTGCTCGATCGCGAGCACGAGCAGAAGCTTGCGCAACGCTTCCGCCGGGACAACGATCTCGGTGCGGCCCGCGAACTCGTATTGTCGCACCTGCGCTTCGTGGTGCACATCGCGCGCGGCTACGCCGGCTATGGCCTGCCCCTGAATGATCTGGTGCAGGAAGGCAATATCGGCTTGATGAAGGCAGTGAAGCGTTTCGACCCCAGCGTCGGCGTGCGCCTGGTGTCCTTCGCGGTGCACTGGATCCGCGCCGAAATTCATGAATACGTACTGCGCAACTGGCGGCTCGTGAAAGTCGCGACCACCAAGGCGCAACGCAAATTGTTCTTCAACCTGCGTCGCCTCAAACCCCATCTGAACTGGCTGAGTGCGGATGAAACCCTCGCCGTCGCCAAGGACCTGGGTGTGAGCCCGGCCGAGGTCACGGAGATGGAGCGACGCCTCTCGGCGCGCGATCTCTCGTTCGACATTGCCCCCGATGCCGATGAAGAGGACCACTATGGCCCGGCCTCCTATCTGCCGGCGGCCGATGCCGATCCGGCCGAACAGGTCGAGGCGGAGGAATGGAATAATTCCTCATCGCAGAACCTCTCGGCGGCCATGGAGCGGCTCGATGCTCGCAGCCGAGCCATCCTGCAACGACGCTGGATGAGCGATGACAAGGCCACGCTGCACGAGCTCGCCGCGGAATACGGCGTATCGGCCGAGCGCATCCGTCAGATCGAAGCCGGCGCCATGAACCGGCTGCGCACGCTACTGCCCGCTCCGGCCTGAGCCCGGCCCGGGGTGGGCCGGCCCCGGGTGGGCCAGCCCAAAGACCACCTCGACACGGCGGTTCTGATCACGCCCTTCGGGCGTGTCCTCGCCCGCGAGCTGCACCGCGGCGCCTACCCCTGAGCCCGTCACACGCGTCGAGGCGATCGAGGCGCTATGCATCGCGGTCAGGAGCGACAGCGCGCGCAATTCCGATAGCCCGTGATTGGCGATCTCCCCGCCGATGCTGTCGCTGTAGACGTTGATCTGCGCCACGAGGCGATGACGCTTGCGCAGCAGCGCCGTCACGGCGGACCAAGGCGATGAATCCATGGCGTGCTCTTTGAACTGATCGCTGTCAGGCTCGAACAGCTCGCGGACTGGAATGCGCAGGATGAGCTCGTCGGGCTCGCGCTGGAGGAGCACCAGGCCGCCGGCCAGCAACGCCTCGAGCCGCTTTCGCAGCAGCGCCTCGGCCGCATCGAGCTCGCGCTGCTGCGCGCGCAGACTCGACGCCGCGGCGATGCGCGCCGGCGCGGCCGGCGCGTCCTGCGCGGCCTGAGCAGCCTGCGCAGGCGCAGCGCACCCCAGGAGCCAAATCCCGAGGAGTGCTCGCACGATGCGTCCGCTCAGCATGACTCGATTCTAGGCGAACGAGGTCGCGCCCCTGCCGCTTCAGCGTTCAGCCGGGTCGGCCGGCGCCGCCTGTGCTCCAAATTAAACATATTGTCGCTAGCACAGATCCCGCACGGCGCGTGTGATCGGCACCACACCAGACTCTGTCACTATCGAACATAACGTCGCAGAATGGCGACGGGTTATTTTCAATGCCTTGATCCGGTATAGTTTTATCGTCGAGGAGGGAATACACTTCTCGGCAGTTGTCGCAATGCGCAACATTGCGGCAAAAATCGAACAACCAGAGTTTTTCTGCCGCTTTTGATTGGAGAAACTCGGGCTGTCATGGATGGACACAGGCTGCGGCATGCGAACTTTTTATGCCTGTCGCGAGTGGTCTGAAGCGCGAAGTAACGCGCACGTTCCGCACTTTCGGAACGGGCCTCCTAAGGCCGGATCCTCAGGTCTGCGCAATGATGTCCATCCGTGACAGACCTGTGTCGAGTTGAGCAGTTAAAACCCCGCATGCCGGGGTTTTTTTTCGCACCTCAAAAAGCCGAATGTTTTTCTGTGCGCGCAATCGTGCCAACAGCGAGATCAAACACATCATGTCAGCCGCTCGCAGCCGCCACAGCGCGGGCATCGTGCTCTACCGCAAACGCTGCGGCGTGCTCGAAATCTTTCTGGTTCATCCCGGCGGTCCGTACTGGGCGCGCAAGGACACGGGTGCGTGGTCGATTCCAAAGGGCGAGTATCAAGGCGCCGAGGAGCCGCTGCGGGCCGCGCAGCGCGAATTTGCCGAGGAAACAGGCGCCAGCGTGAACGCGCCCTTCATGGCGCTGAGGCCGGTCAAACAGCGCAGCGGCAAACTCATCACCGCCTTTGCGGCCGAGGGTGATCTGGATCCGAGTCAATTGCGCAGCAATCTGTTTGAGATGGAGTGGCCGCCGAAATCCGGCGCGCTGCAATCCTTTCCCGAAGTGGATCGCGGCGCCTGGTTTTCACTCGCCGAGGCTCGAGTCAAGATCCTGTCCGCGCAGCGAGCGCTGCTCGATGAGCTCGCAGCGCTGATCACGCTCTAGAGACACCTTGCCGTACTGCCATCCAGGAGGAGTTCATTTCACCAATTTTGGGCTTAGGCAAAGCAAAGTTTGCTCTGCCTTGTATATTACTATAATATACAATGATGGCCGATCTCTCGAAAGTC
Organism: Steroidobacteraceae bacterium; assembly: GCA_035605115.1. Taxonomy (GTDB): domain Bacteria; phylum Pseudomonadota; class Gammaproteobacteria; order Steroidobacterales; family Steroidobacteraceae; genus FEN-1191. Next base: position 31,725 of record DATNHF010000043.1, read on the forward strand.
ATTGGTTTCGAATGGGACCAAGGCAATGCCAGAAAGAATGACCAGCACGGCGTATCGATGACTGAAGCAGAGCAAATGTTTTTCAATGCCCCGCTGCTGGTGCTGCCCGACACAAAGCACAGCGAGGCAGAGCCGCGCTTTCACGCCCTCGGCAAGACCCACGAAGGCCGGCGACTGCACATCTCGTTCACCTTGAGAGATGGTGGCCAGTTTATTCGCGTGATATCGGCCAGAGACATGCACAGAAAGGAGCGGGGGATTTATGAACAAGCGTCTTAAGCCGGTCCCGAAATTTGCTGACGAGGCAGCGGAGAGAGCGTTCTGGGAAAAGTACGACTCGACGGCCTATTTGGATTGGAAGAAAGCTCAGCTCGCTGTGTTCCCGAATCTAAAGCCGTCCACACAGACAATCTCACTGCGGTTGCCGCAGCATCTTCTCGATTCTATTAAGACGGCTGCGAACGCCCGGGATGTGCCCTATCAGTCTTTGATCAAAGTGTGGCTGCAGGAGAAGCTGCAGAGTTCTTGATTAACTTGGACTTCCAATCTGGGTATTGACACGCCCGCCGCTCAGGGCGTGGGGCCGGTGCCCTGGGCCGCAGTGACGCGCCTTTGGCGCAATTTCAGATCGTTGTAGAGTGCGACCAGCGCCGCCGGCAGCATCGGCAGCATGATCACGTCGGCCGCGGCGCTGATGAACTGCACGAGGCTCTCGCCGGCCTCACCGCTGATGGTCAGCTCGACGACGCCGGCCACGAATCCCGCGATTAGCGAAAAGGCCAACACGATCAGCACGGCAATGCCGAGCGCCGCGGATGCATGCCACCAACGCCCGTGAATCATCTTGCGGCTTACATCGAGCGATTGCAGCCCGCCCGCATTATCGACGTACAGCGCCACGGGCCACAGGGCGAGAGCGCCCGAGAGGTAAATACCGGGCACCAGCAGCAGCAGACCCAGCACGATCATCACCGATGAGACCAGCGCTGCGATCACGCAGCGCCCCAGGCGCGAGAAGCCCAGGCGCAGAGCCCGCCCGACCGACAGCCGCGCCTCGGCGTTCGCCGCCGCGTTCATGGTCACAATCATGGCGCCGAACAGCGCCAGCAGGATCACGGTCTGCAGCAGGCTCAGCGCCATGACCGGCGGCTGCTGATAGGTTTTCAGCAGTGCATCGAGCCCGGTGAGCGGCAAGCCGGCGTGCTGCGCGTAGGTCACGATAAACAGCTCAAACGCCACCGATACCAGGGCGCCGAGCACGGCGATCGGCGCGCAGCGGCGGAATGCCGCGCGATAGAGCTTGGTCGCATCGTCGATCACACCGCGTGCGGACAGCGGCGCATTGGGCTTTTGGTACATAGAGGTTCGCGGTGCGCTGTGCCTGCGCGCAATTCGTAAAGGTATCAGATCGGCCGGCGCTGCTACGAGAGGAACAGCCGTGTGTACTGCGTTTCATGCAGAGCGCTCGCGAGCGCCTGCGACACCACGCCGACGCCGATGGCCTCATCCGGCAGCGTCAGCGCGCGCTCGATGATCTGCGGCATCGAATCGGTCAACCGGTGCAACAGGCGCTGGCCGGCGGACTGGCCCAATGGCACGAGTTTGACGGCAGCCAGTACCTGATTTTCGCTCCAGGCCCAGAGGTAGCCGCTCAAGGCAGCGTCCGCAGCGATCTGCCAGCGCACGGCCGCGAGACTGAACAGCGTCGCAAAGGCGCTCGAGAGCCGCTGCCACCCCTGTGCTTCGCGCACCTCGAGCGCGATGAGCACGCGCGCGAGCGCCTGTCCCAACTGCTGCTCCTGCGCGCGCAGCTCGGCCGTCTCTCGCGAGGCCATGAGCTGCGCGTTCCAGCGCTGCAGCGCTTGCGTATCGCTCGCTCGCCAGGCGGCGTGCAATCGCAGCAGGATGGGCAGATCCAGTGTGCCGATTCCACACCGCGACACGCCCTGCAGCCACTCGAACGCACTCGACTCATCGCTGACCCAGCCGGCCTGCACCGCGTATTCAAGTCCCTGTGAATAGGCATAGGCGCCGACGGGCAGCGCGGGACTGACGAGATGACACAGGCGCAGCAGCGCCAGCGGCTCAATGGTCGTGATCACCGTGACCATGATCCTCGTGGCTGTGGCTATGCCCGGGCGCATGGTAGGCGCCGGCTTCGGGCTCGAACGGCGCCTGCTCGACCTTGAGCTCGACTCCCAGGCGCTGCGCCATCTCATCGAGCACGTGATCGTGACCGTAGCGCAGCCAGCCCGCGCCGATCTCCAGCGCGACATGGCGATTGCCGAGATGGTAGGCCACGCGCGCGAGCAGGCATGCATCCGCGGCGCGCAGCGTGCTGACCCATTCGGGCGCGGCACGCACTTCAACCACGCGCCCATCATCGGCGAGCAACCGATCGCCGCCGCGCAGAATCTGCCCGCGCGCGAGCACGACGCCGACCTCCTCGCCGCTCGAGAGCTGCGCACGAAAACGGCTGCGGCTGCGCAGCTCGAACGGCAGCACCAGCTGCAGCGGCGCACCGTGGATCGCATCGGCGCTCGCCGCAGCGCTGCCCTGCGCGGCGCGGCGCGCCTCAGGCAGTCGTTGCGAAATGCGCAGCATGGGACTTCGGCTGTCAGAACAGAAAATAGCGCTGCGCGAGGGGCAGCACGCTCGCGGGCTCGCAGGTCAGGAGCTTGCCATCGGCGCGCACTTCATAGGTCTGCGGATCGACCTCGATCTTGGGCAGAGTGTCGTTGAGGATCAGATCGCGCTTGCGCAAACTGCGCGTCCCCAATACCGGCACGAGCCTTTTGCGCAGCCCGAGGCGCTCATCCACCGCGCCGTCGAGCGCCGCCTGGCTTACAAAGCTGACCGAGGTCGCAGGCCGCGCGCCGCCGAGGGCGCCGAACATGTGCCGATAATGGACTGGTTGCGGCGTCGGTATCGAGGCATTCGGATCGCCCATGGGCGCGGCGACGATCATGCCCCCTTTGATGATGAGTGCGGGCTTGGCGCCGAAGAATGCCGGGCGCCAGAGCACCAGATCGGCGAGCTTGCCGACTTCGATCGATCCGACCTCGTGAGCGATGCCGTGCGTGATCGCAGGGTTGATCGTGTACTTGGCGACATAGCGGCGCGCGCGGAAGTTATCGCTGCGCGCGCTGTCCTCGGGTAATGCACCACGCTGCACCTTCATCTTGTGCGCCGTCTGCCAGCTGCGCGTGATGAGCTCGCCGACGCGGCCCATGGCCTGCGAGTCGGAGGAGATCATCGAAAACGCGCCCAGATCATGCAGGATGTCTTCGGCGGCGATGGTCTCGCGGCGGATGCGCGATTCGGCGAAGGCCACGTCCTCGGCAATGCCGGGATCGAGATGGTGGCAGACCATGAGCATGTCGAGATGCTCATCGATCGTATTGACCGTGTAAGGGCGGGTCGGATTGGTCGATGAGGGCAGCACGTGTTCGACGCCGCAGACCTTGATGATGTCGGGCGCATGGCCGCCGCCCGCGCCTTCGGTGTGATACGTGTGAATCGCGCGGCCCTTGAAGGCCGCGATCGTGTCCTCGACGAAACCGCTCTCGTTGAGCGTATCGGTGTGGATCGCCACCTGCACGTCGAAGCGCTCCGCGACGCTCAGGCAATTGTCGATCGCCGCCGGCGTCGTGCCCCAATCTTCGTGCAATTTGAGCCCCATGGCGCCGGCGCGGATCTGCTCCTCGAGCGGCTCGGGCAGACTCGCATTGCCCTTGCCGAGGAGACCAAAGTTCAGCGGCAGCGCTTCGAGCGCCTGCAGCATGCGGGCGATGTACCACGGCCCTGGCGTGCAGGTCGTGGCCGCGGTGCCGGTCGCAGGCCCGGTACCACCGCCGATCATGGTCGTGACACCGCTCATGAGCGCGTGCTCGGCCTGCTGCGGGCAAATCAGGTGTATATGCGCATCGATCGCCCCGGCGGTCATGATGAGGCCCTCGCCGGCGATGATCTCGGTGCCGGCGCCGATCACGATGTTCACCGCCGGCTGGATATCCGGATTGCCGGCCTTGCCGAGCGCAGCGATGCGCCCATCCTTGAGCCCGACATCGGCTTTGACGATGCCCCAGTGATCGAGAATCACGACGTTGGTGATCACGGTGTCGGCGATCTCGGACGCGCAGCGCTGGCCCTGTCCCATGCCGTCGCGAATCACCTTGCCGCCGCCGAACTTGACCTCTTCGCCATAGATCGCGTGATCGTACTCGATCTCGATGATGAGCTCGGTGTCGCCGAGTCGCACGCGATCGCCCGTGGTCGGACCGAACATCTCGGCGTAGGCGCGGCGGTCGATGCTCGTCACGACAGCGAGCCCATGATGCGAGCCTGAAAGCCGTACACCACACGATCACCGGCCAGTGCGACCAGCTCCACCTCGCGCAATTGTCCGGGCTCGAAGCGTATGGCCGTGCCGGCCGGGATATTGAGGCGAAAACCGCGCGCGCTCTCGCGCGCGAACTCGAGCGAGCCATTGGTCTCGTAGAAGTGATAATGCGAGCCGACCTGGATCGGCCGATCGCCGGTGTTGGCTACCGTGAGGCGGCGCGTCTCGCGCCCGGCATTCAGTTCCAACGTGCCCTCGACGGTGATGATCTCGCCCGGAATCATGGCGCCCCTCAGCTGATCGGATGATGCACGGTCACGAGCTTGGTGCCGTCGGGGAACGTGGCCTCGACCTGCACTTCGGCGATCATCTCGGCGACGCCCCCTAAGACGTCCGCGCGCTTGAGCAGCGTCGTCCCATAGCTCATGAGCTCTGCCACCGTGCGGCCATCACGCGCGCCCTCGAGTATGGCGGCGGAAATGTAGGCCACGGCCTCCGGGTAGTTGAGCTTCAGTCCGCGTGCGCGGCGCCGCTCGGCCAGCAGCGCTGCCGTGAACAGCAGCAATTTGTCTTTTTCTCGCGGCGATAACTCCATGGCATCCCTCGGGTGGCCACACGCTTCAGGTCGACCAGATCCGCGGACTCATGGCCTCACGCGCCAGCACCGCAGGCCGCACGGCCTGCCACCAGCGCACGAAGGCCTGTTTGAGATGATCGGTCCGTCGCGCCGTGGCGCGGCAGACCAGCACGCCCTCCACGAGCGTACAGGCAAGCAGCCGCTCGGCACAATCGGCCGCCGCTGCCTCGCGCGCCAGCGCCAGCTCCGCCACGCCGGCCGGAAAGGCCAGCGCCGTGCCGAAGGCGACATGCCCCCCAAGCCCCCAGCGCGCCAGGAGATTCTCGCGCGTCATCGTCAGCCGCTCGAGCAGCAGCGGCTGCTGCTGCCGCCAGAGCTCGAAGTGCAGCCGCAAGGCGCCGTCCTCGAACCCCTGCGCGCTCGCGGGCAATCCCAGGCAGCCGATCTCCCAGCCCATGAATCGCGCGGCGCCCGAGAGGTGCACGACGCTGCGCAGCTCCACCGCGGCATTGGGGTAGAAAATATTCTCCTGCGGCAGCCACTCGAGCGCGCCCTCTACCACGCGCAGGTCCTGGCGGACGCCGGCCGGACCCGCCGACCCGCGGCGGTAGAACTTGCCGGCCGCCGGAGTCGTGAGCAGGGCGTGCGCCCCGGCGCCGACGGCGACCTCGAGCTCGAGCGCATCGCCGCTGGCGACGCCGCCCGGCGGGTGCACGATGTACACGTGGCAGGGCCCGCGCGCCGCACCCGCCGCGCCCGCCACGCCCACCGCGCCTTCGGGGTAGAAGGCGCGCTGCACCCGCAGCGGGCCCTCGTGCTCGCGCCGCGTGAGCTGCGTGCCCGTCGCTGCCGCCTCGAACGCGAGCTTCAGTCGCGCCCGCCAGCCGCGCGCGAGTTGCGCGGCGCTCATTTCGATGTCCCGGTGCGTGTGACTGTCACCATAGAACTGCTTGAGACCCACGCCGCGACGCCTGGCAAAGTACCGCTATCATTCAAGAACACCCGATCGCGTTGAAGACAAGCGATCCCATCAAGGGCCGGCGAGCCGTTTCCGTGCTTTGCCTGCGTTGCTTCGATTCGCCGTCCGGGTCGCCGTGGCGGACAGGAGTTCCTGCAGCGACGCTCTCTTCTGATGAACTTCCGCGACGATTTGCGGCCAGCGGACCTTGTGCAGCGCTGAGGTAGTTCGGAAGTCCTCGAGCGGCACGGCTTGCAGAGGATCGATGCCGTAGAGCAGAAATACACGGACGGCGGCAATTTCAGCTGCGATGCTGGCTACGCGTTCGAGGAGTTTGAGCCCTGATCGCTCGCCGCGATCGCCAATCTGCTGCCGCATGAACGCTCGCGCGACGTCGACGGCGAGCCTAGCTTGGGCGATACCCGCGTCAGTGCGCTTTTCCGGCAGCAAATGAAGATTCTGAATCCGGCTGTCCAGCACATCGATGGGGTGAATCACCCGCAAATGACCTACGTCCGGCACGTCCACTTCAACAGCACGCCGCGCCAGGTCCTTGGTGGTAAGGCCTGCCACCCCGGAGAGGAAGTCCACCTGCTTCACTGCCCCGCCTCTGAGGCGGTGAGTCACCTTGCCCGTCTGCGAAGTCGCCTCATCAATCGACGGGATCCACGTGCTCCAGCCGAGGCGCTTGCCGAGGTCTCTCGCCAGCAGGGAATCGCCGATGAAGTCGGCGTCAGCAGTGACTCCCGAAACCAGATTGGCCGGACGCTGCACCCGCAGATGATCGGCCCAAAAGGCGAGCGCCTGGCCGCCCACGAGCAGTCCGCGCGGGCAGCATATGCTGAGGATCTGTTGCACTTCCCGAGGAGTTAAGGGCGCCTCAGTGTCGCGCTTACTCTTCATCGAAATCGTTCGCAACCCCGAGCACGCGCGCAGCGCTCGCTCGCTCGGGCGCAATCATGTGCTTGCCCCCCCAAGCCGTATGCGGCGCTTCGCCGACATTGCGGCCCTGGCCTGATTCGAAGGCGCGCGGGGACAGCATCACGGCGACCAGACGTCCGTGCTTGAAGATGTCCACGCGCCCCAGAGCCGCGACCTCCTCGAGCAGGCCGCCGAAGTTGTTTTTTGCGTCACTGGCGGATACCTGTTTTGGCATTTGGCTATTTTAGCCAAAAGTGTGCGCGGCCGGCAAATGCGGCCGCTCGCAGCGCTATTGCCGCTGCACCACCAGGATCACGAACGTCCCCGGAACGGGTGTCGGCCGTGGCCGAGGATTGTCCGCGCTGGCTGAGGCCGGCGGCGTCAGCTCCGCCGTGGGCAGATACAGTCGATGCGTCGCGGCATCGAGCGCGATGGTGCGCGCGCCGCGCTGCGTGTTGAGCGTCTGCTGCACCGCGTAGCCCTCGGGGGTGAGTTCGCGCACCACGCTGATCGTGCCCTCGCCGTTGGCACTGAAGAACGTCTGCGTCGCGGCATCGAACTCGCCGCCATCGACGCCCTTGCCGATCGGCACGCTCGCGACCGCGCGCCCGGAATCCAGGTCGGTGATCGCAAGCACCTGATTGCCGCAGGTCGAGAAGCCGCGGCGATGCACCGCGTCGAGCGCGAACCCCGTGGGCTGCACGCATTGGCGCAGCGGCCAGCGCGCCGCGAGCGCGGCGGCCTGAGGGTCGATCTGCGCGAGCTCCGCGGTATCCTCGATATTCACATAGACGAAGCCGGTGCCGTCGGCGCGCGCGAATTCGGGCTTGCCGCCGAGCGGGATGGTTGCCACCACACTGTTGCTCCTGGCATCGATGACACTGGCGCTCTTGCCGCGGCCGTTGAAGGCGACCACGCGCTGGGTCGTCGGCTCATACAGGATCGCGTCCGGCCCGTCGCCCGTCGGGATGCTCGCGAGCACGGCGCGGCTCTTGAGATCGAACACCTTGACGAGGTTCGCCTGCCCGCAGCTGATGAAGCCGCGCCCGAGATCCGGCGCAAGCGCGATGCCGTGCACGCCGGGCGTATCGGCGATCTCCCCGACGCTGCGGCCCGTCGTGGTATCGACCACGATGACGCGGTCGGCGCGCGAGACGTATAAAAGATGCGTGGCCGGATCGACGCTCAGGTAGTCCCAGCCGCCCTCGCCGCCGAGGGCGAACCGGCCGCTGATCTGGTAGGGGCCGTCAGCGGCGAGTGCCGGCGCGCTCATGCCCGATAGTGCCGCGAGGCCGAGTGTTCCGAGCAGGCTGATCAACGCAAGCAATGGCGGCCGATGAGCGTTCATGGCAAATCCTCTTTGAGCCAGGAGTGTGTTTAACCTGAGTATGCCGTCATGGGCGATCACGCACGCCCAGTCCGATGAGCGCCGGTATGGCCAGCAGCACCAGCGGAAACTGAATCACAAGGCCGGCGATGATGGCAATGGCGAGCGGCTGCTGGATGCCCGAGCCGTGGCCGATGGCGAGCGCCAGCGGCAGCAAGGTCAGAATCGCGGCCAGCGTGGTCATCGTGATCGGCCGCAGGCGATTGCGGCTGGCTTCACGCAGCGCCTCTCGTGCGCTCATGGTGCGCGCGAGCTCGGTGTACTCCGAGACGTAGAAGATCGCCATCTCGGTTGCGATGCCGATGATCATGGTCATGCCCATGAGCGCGGTGATGTTCAAGGCAACACCCGTGAGCCACAGCGCCGTGAACACTGCGGTGGTCGACAGCAGCGATGTGCCGATGATGATGACCGGCAGCCAGAAGCGCTCATACAGCAGCACCAGCAGCGCCAGCTCGGCGATCAGAGCCGCAAGAAATACCCGCGCCAGCCCAGCGAACGCGATCTGCTGCTGGCGGTACAGACCGCCGAGCTCATAGCGTACACCCGGCTGCAGCAGGCCCGGCTGCGACAGTGCCTTGCGCACTTGCGCGACCGCGGCGCCGATGCCGCCCTTGTCGATGCGCGCCGTGACGGCCACCATGGGCTGCAGATCATCGCGCGACACTTCCGCCTCGCCGGACACGGGCGTCAGGCTCGCGACCCGCTGCAGCGGAAACAGGTGCCCGTCGGGGCTTCGGATCGGCAACGCCGCCAGATCATCCGTGCTCAGGCTCAGTGCATTGGGCAGCCGCACACGCACGTCCACCACCTTGCTCGTGCGCGGCAGCTGCGTGGCGATGGTGCCGCTGAGCGCGGTGTCGACGCCGTTGGTGACCTGCTGCGCACTGCTGCCCTCGATGGCAGCCTTAACCGCATCGACCTTCAGATCGATGCCGTCGCCGGCCAGCACGACGCCATCCTTGATCTCGACCACGTTGTCGATGTGTCCGAGCGCCGCGGCCACGGCTCGCGCCTGCGGGATCAGCAGCCTTGGGTCAGCGCCGAACAGCTTGATCTCGATCGGCTCGGGCACCGCGGTCAAATCACCGATCAGATCTTCCATGAGCTGCGCGAGCTCGATCTGCACGCCCGGCACGCGCTGCTCGACCTTGCCCCGCACGACGTCCATGACATCCTCGGTGGCGCGCGCGTGATCGGCCTTGAGGCGCACGAAGAAATCGCCGTGATGCGGCTCGCCCAGATCGCCGCCGAGACTGGTACCGGTGCGGCGCGAGAAGGTATCCACCTCCGGCATTTCGCGCAGGATCGTCTCTACCTGCGCGATTTCGCGATCGGTCTCGATGAGCGAGGTGCCGGGCTTGGTGTAAAAGTCCATGACGAAGCCGCCCTCATCGACCTGCGGCATGAAACCGCTCGGCACGCGCGTGTAGGCGATCACGCCCACGATCAGCAGGGGCACCACCGCGGCCAGCAGCCACCGCGGCTTGTCCACAACACGATCGAGCAGGCGCGTGTGCACTCGCGCAAGAACGCCCTCGTGCGCGCGCGCCGGGTCGCGCCAGCGCGTGAAGTCGATCAGATGCCGTGCCAGCAACGGCACGGCGAAGGCCGCCATAAGGTACGAGATGATCAGCGCCGAGGCCATCGTGACCGCGAGCGCCTTGGAGAAGGCGCCGGTCACGCCGCTCAGAAAACTCAATGGCAGGAACACGATCAACGTCGCGAGGCTCGAGCCGATCAACGGCCGCATGAATTCGTGCGCCGCCGGCAGCACCGCGGCGGCCCCCACGGTAGCGCCGTCGGTGGCGCCGTCGCCGGTCCCCTCGGCGCCGGCACGACGCGCAATGTGTTCCACCATGACGATCACATCGTCGATCACGAGGCCCACGGCCGCGGCAATGCCGCCGAGGGTCATGATGTTGAAACTCATGCCGAGCACGCGCAGCAGCAGCACGGTGACCGCGAGCGTGCCGGGCACGACCAGCAGCGCGATCAGCATGATGCGAGAGCTGCGTAGGAACAGGATCAGTACGCCCGCGGCCAGCACCAGCCCGATCAATACCGCGTCGCGCACGCTCGCGGCCGACTGCCGCACGAGCTCGCTCTGATCGTACCAATTGCGCAGCTGCACTTCGGGCGGCAGCTTGAGCGCGGCGAGGCGTGCACGCACGTCGGCGGCAATCTGCACCGCATTGCCGTCGGGCTGCTCATAGACATTGAACAGCACGGCCGGCTCACCGTCCTCGCTGACTTCGATCCACTGCGGCACCGAGCCGTCGCGCACCTGCGCGACATCGCGCAGGCGCACGATGCCCGCGGCATCGCTGCGCACCACGAGCTCCTCGAGTGCGCGCAGCTGCCGCAGGTCGCTGTTCGAGACCACGAGGTACAGCTTGTCGTGATCCTGCACGCGACCCACGGCCTGCAGCGCGTTGCCTTCGGTCACGGCAGTGACCAGATCCGCGAGCCCGAGTCCGTAGGCCTCAAGCCGGTGCGGATCGGCAAGCACCTCGACCTCATCGATCGCCCCACCCTGCACGTCGACGCGCGCCAGTCCCGGGACCGAGGCTAGCAGCGGCACGATCTGCAGCTGCGCCAGATCGCGCTGGGCGCCGAGGCTCAAGCTTCTCGAGCTCAGCGCGTAGGAGATGATCGGGAAGACGGTGGGGTCCATGCGCCGCACGCCATAGCCGGCCTTAGGCGGCAGTCGCGGCAATACCTGCGCGATGGCCGCATCGACCAGCAGCGTCGTGGCGATCATGTCGCGGCCCCAGCCGAAGTCCACTGAGATCTGGGCTGCGCCGCGCGAGGTCGCCGAGCGCACCTCACGCACGCCGGGAACCGATCGAATCGCCTCCTCGACCGGCCGCGTGAGAATGAGTGCAGTCTGCCCGGCCGGCCGATCGCCGGCGGACACATCGACTACCACACGCGGAAACGACACCTGTGGAAACAGGCCCACGGGCATCGACAGCGCCGCGACCGCGCCGGCCAGCGCCAGCGCCGCGGCCACGAGCAGGATCGAACGCGCATGCCGCTCGGGCAGACCTTCGAATCTCATGGGCCGCTGGCGTCGCTCGGCGCCTGGTGCAGCCGCACTGCCGTGCCGTCGCTGAGCTGATAGTTGCCCGCGATGATGAGCGGGCGTTGCGGATCGATCGAGCCGTCCACGACCGAGTGCTCATCGTCACCGCCGAGCCGCATGACCGCCACGCGCACCGCCTTGCCGGCGGCCACCTGAAACACATAATCCCCGTGGCCATCCCCAAGCACGGCATCGCGCGGTACCACCCAGCCCTCGAGCTCGTCGGTCCGAATGCGGGCTTGATAGGCCGCGCCCTCGAGCAGCTCCGCGCTGCCGGCTTCGCGCGGCGCGATGTCGACATCGACCAGGCGAGTCTTCGGATTGAGCACGCGATCAACGCGCGCCACCGTGCCCTGCTGTGCGCTCCCGCCGTCCGTCAGCGACATCAGATCGACCGGCTGCCCCACCTGCACGTCACGCCGCGCTGATGGCTCCACGCCCACGGTGACCACGAGGCCGCCTTGGCGCGTGACCGTCACGAGCGGCGCGCCACCCGGGACACGCTCACCCTGCGAGACGCGGAGCGCGCTCACGACACCATTGAAGGGTGCCCGGATGGTCTGCAGCGCCTCGCCGCCATGCTCGAGCTGCAGTGCGGTGAGCGCCGCCTGCGCATCGACCACGGCCTTGTCGGCCTGCGCGAGCTGCTCGCGCGTCGCAAGACTGTGCTCGAGCAGCCGCGCCGTGCGTGCGCGCTGCTCCTGCGCGAGCTTGAACGCCGCGACCGCCTGGGTGTAGCTGCTGCTCGCGGCCGCCGACAGCTGAAACTCCAGCAGCGGCCGCCCGGCCTGCACGGCCTCGCCGGCCGTGACATCGATATGCTGCACGCGCCCCTCGGCCTGGACGCTCAAGGTCATGCCGCCGTTGACGGCCGGCGTTGCGAGCCCATAGGCCAGCACCGTCGCCGGCATCGAGCCGCGCTGCGGCATCTGCGTCTGTACCAGCACGCCGCCGGCGCTCTCGTCCTGATCGGTCACGCGCGCCTCGCCGGCCGCGGCGCACAGCGTCACGCATACCAGCGCGGCGCCGATCCGCACCCGATGCACCTCGGGTCTCATGGCAGCGTCTCAGGGCCGCGGGCTGTGGCCGCCCGGCTCAAGGATGCCGCATCCGCGTCGAGCGATGCGGCCGGCAGACCAGCGCCGATCAAGGTCGCGATGGCGATCTGTTGCTCGAGCAGTAACTGCTCCATGGCCAGTACCTCCTGGTTCTTGGCACTGTCGCTCGAGCGCACATCGATGTAGCTGCGCTCATCCAGATCGCCGGCGCGGAAGGCACTCTCGGCGCGCTGCGCGGCCTCGCCGAGCTCGGCCAGCTGTACGCGCTTGCCGGCGAGCTGTTGCTGCTGCAGCTGCTGATCGGCCAGCAGGGCCAGCACCTCACTGCGCGCGCTGATCAGCCGCGCGCTGAATTCCTCGTGCAGCTGCGCGCGCGTGGCCCGCTCGATCGCGATGTTGCCCTGATTGCGCTCGAACACCGGCAGATCGAGCGTGATCGAGGGACCCGCGCTCTTGATATCGGTGTTGTCGCGCTCCCCGGCGACGCCGAGCGAGAACAATGGAAACTGCGCCAGGATGGCCGCGCGCACGCGCTCTTCCTGCGAGCGGTAACCGAGCTGCAGCGCGAGCAGATCGGGCCGGCGATTGGCCAGATCCTCGAGCGAGTGCTTGACCGCTTGCGCATCGATCGGCGTGAGCGCGATGTGCGGATCGAGCGGCAGCGGCGCCTCGGGGGCGAGGCCCAGCAGCAGGTTGAGATCACGCCGGCGAGATTCCTGCGTGCGCACGAGCGCATCGAGCTGCGCTCGTGCATCGGCCGCTGCGGTCAGCTCCGGCAGCAAGGCGGGCAAGGTGCTGTCGCCGCCGGCCAGTGCCTGGCGGCTGCGTGCCGCGCGATCGAGCAGCACGTCGAGCTCTCGCTGCAGCCCCTGGCGCTGCTGCTCGCCCTCGATGAGGTCCACGGCCTGCAGACGCGCCTTGGCGATCGTTTGCCACTCCTGCCAGAGCAGACTCGCATCGATCGCCCGCGCCGATTGGCGCGCTGCCCGGCGCTTGGACGAGAGCGTCACGAGCGAGCGCAGGTCCTGGCCCACGGCGAGCGTGATCGGGTTGGTCGTCCCGAGGCCGCTGATCAAAAATTCGTACCCCACACTCAGCGACGGATTGGGCAGCAGGCCCGCCTCGAGCACCTGCGCCCTCGCGAGACCTCGCTGCGTGCGCGCGGCGATCAGCTCGGGATTGTTCTCGGCCGCGAGCACCGCCACGTCATCGACGCTCAACGTCGGCGGCAGCGCGGTCGCATGCCGCAGCGCTGCCGCGCTCTGCTGGGGCTGCGCATCCAGTGCCAGAGGCAAGGGCCGGTAGCTGGTGCAGCCGGCCAGGGCCGGGAGGGCCGCCAGCGCCCATGTCATTGCGCTTCGCATTGCCCCGCGAGCCTAGCTGGCGCAGGCTTGGGGGGTGGTGACCGGGAGATTACAAAATCGCAACCTCAGCGGTGACGTAGTTGCCGTCTAATAGCCCGGAAGATTCGGGGGCAGTCCGGTGAGGATCCTACTGGTCGAGGACGATGCGCAGACCGCCCGCTACGTGCTGCAGGGCCTCAATGAGGCTGGGCACAACGTCGCGCTCTCGAGTGATGGCCGCGACGGCCTGTTCCGCGCGGCCGGCGAGGATTGGGATCTGCTGATCGTCGATCGCATGCTGCCAGGGCTCGACGGCTTGGGGCTCGTGCGCACGTTGCGCGGCGGCGGCATTGAAGCGCCGGTGCTTTTCCTGAGCACACTGGGCGGACTTGACGAGCGCGTCGACGGTCTCAACGCCGGCGCCGATGACTACCTGGTCAAGCCGTTCGCGTTTTCGGAGCTCGCGGCGCGCGTCGCCGCCCTCGGCCGTCGCCCGCGACGCTCGGCGCCGGAAACGCGCCTCAAGGTTGCCGATCTCGAGATGGATCTGCTCGCGCGCACGGTCCGGCGTGGTACGCAGACGATCGATCTGCAGCCGCGGGAATTTCGCCTACTCGAGTGCCTCATGCGTCACGCCGACCAGGTGGTCACGCGCACCATGCTGCTCGAGCTCGTCTGGGATCTACATTTCGATCCGCACACCAACGTGGTTGAGACCCACATCAGCCGGCTGCGCGGCAAGATCGACCGCGGACAAGGGGTCAGCCTGATCCACACGGTGCGCGGCGCTGGTTACTGCCTTGGCGCGTCTGCCTAGAGTTTTCCGCACCTCGAGCTTCCGGTTAACGCTGCTCTATGCGGGCCTGACCGGTCTGAGCTACCTGCTGCTGTTCGCCGTGGTCTACTTCTCGACCGCCACTTCGATGGAACGGCAGATCGATGCCAGCGTCGCCGGCGAGCTCACCGAGATTCAGGCCGATGCACAGAGCGGCGGACTTGCGCGCCTGCGCGAGGTCGTGCGTGAACTCATTGGCCGCTCGCCGGATTATTTCTATCTGCTGCAGGACGCATCCGGGACCGTGCTCGCCGGCAATCTGCCGGCCACGCAGCCCCTGCCGGGCGTACGGCAATGGTCGCGAAGCGCGCATCATCCGCGCGAGGCCTTCAGCGGCCTTCGCGGCCGCGGCGTCGGCATCGCCGACAGCGCCTATCTCTTCGTAGGATTGAGTACCGCACAATTGCACGACATGCAGCAGACCGTCGTGCGCGCATTTCTTTGGGGACTGACGCTGGCGATTCTACTGGCCTTCGCGGGCGGCGCGATGATGAGCGTCTCGGTCCTGCGGCGCATCGAGGCCGTGAGCCAGACCAGCCGCGACATCGTCGGCGGCGACCTGAAGCGTCGCATTCCGGGGCGCGGCAGCGGCGATGAATTCGATCATCTCGCGGAGAGCCTCAACGCCATGCTCGACCGCATCCAGACGCTCATGGAAGGCCTGCGTCAGGTCTCCAACGACATCGCCCACGATCTGCGCACCCCGCTCACGCGCCTGCGCCAGCGCCTGGAACTGGCGCAGCGGCGCGGCGACGGCGGGGATCATTCCGAACCCGTGCTCGAGGAGGCGCTGCGCGATATTGATACGATTCTCGAGACCTTCGGCGCATTGCTGCGCATCGCGCAGATCGAAGGCGGCGCGCGTGTCGCCGGATTCACCGCGCTCGATCTCGATGAGCTGCTGCGCACGGTCAGCGAGGTGTATCAGCCCGCACTCGATGCCAAGAACCAGACTCTGGTGCTGCAGATCGAGCCCGCCCTGCAGGTCAGGGGCGATCGCGAACTGCTGACGCAGCTGTTCGCGAACCTACTCGAAAACGCAGTGCGCCATCCCCCGCCCGGAGCGCATGTAGAGCTGCGCGCGCAGCGCCGCCGCTCCGGGGTCGAAGTCACCGTCGCCGACAACGGACCGGGCATCGCGCCGGAATTCCGTCAGAAGGTCCTGCAGCGTTTCTTCCGGCTCGAGGCGAGCCGCAGCACGCCGGGCAATGGCCTCGGCTTGAGTATGGTCGAAGCCATTGCACGCTTGCACGACGGCGAGCTCGCGCTTCTCGACAACGAGCCGGGGCTCAAGGTCAGCGTGACCTTGCGCGCCGCCAAAGCCCAATGATCACGGCCCGGTGATCACGCGGCCAGCGTCGGATAGTCCGTGTAGCCCTGCGTATTGCGTTGATCAGATCGCAGCCTATGGTCGCACCTGCGCCACTTCAATGCGTGCGCGCATCATGAACTCTTTGCGAATGTACATGAGCGCTGCGTCGAATTGACCCGCGCGGCGCCGGACTTATACTGCCGCTCAGCGCGCACCCGAAGCGCAATGAAGCCGTCCACGGTGAAGACGCACTCCCTGCGCGCCGATCTCTTGATGCTGCTGGCCGCCCTGATCTGGGGCTGCTCGTTCGTGGCCCAGCGTCTGAGCCTCGCGACCATCGGACCGTTCTTCTTCAATGGCGTTCGCTTTCTGTTGGGCGCCCTCGTGGTCGCGGCCTTGAGCCGCTGGCTCAAAGACCCCGCCGCGCCGCACCAGCCGCTCAAGCTCGCGCGGCTGCCGTGGGCGAGCGGCGCGCTGCTCGGCGTCGTGGTCGCAATCTCGATCAGCGCGCAGCAGATTGGGCTGCGCTACACCAAGGTCGCGAATGCGGGCTTCATCAGCTCGATGTACGTGGTCATCGTGCCGCTGCTGAGCCTGCTCGCTGGACAGCGACTGCGCATCGGCATCGTCGCCGGAGCCCTCAGCGCCGCTGTCGGGCTGTATTACCTGAGCGGTGAGCATCTGACGCTCTCATACGGCGATGGGTTGGAGCTCTTTGGAGCCTTTGCGATCTCGATACAACTCATGCTGATCGGTGCGCTCGTACAACGGCACGACCCGCTGACCCTGGCACTGATTCAGAACGTCGCTTGCGCGCTGGTGTGCCTGTGTCTTGCGTTCGCGTTCGAGAGCGTGCGCTTATCGCAGATCGAGCACTCGGTGCTGACCCTCTTCTACGGCGGCGCGCTGTCCGTGGGCGTCGGCTATGCAATCCAGGCCGTCGCGCAGAAGGACGCCGTACCGGCGCATGCCGCCATCATCTTCAGCATGGAAGGCGTGTTCTCGGCGCTCGCCGGCTGGATCATCATTGGCGAGACACTGGCGTGGCACGCCATCGGCGGCTGCGCCCTGGTCGTGATCGGCTGCCTGCTCAGTCAGATCGCGCCGCGGCGCCGGTGGGTCTCGGGCAACAGCCAGGCGAGCAGTCCGATCAGCGGCAAGTAGGCGCACACGCGGTAGATGTATTCGATGCTGGTGCGATCGGCCAGCATGCCGAGTAATGCCGCGCCGAGGCCGGCGACGCCGAAGGCGACGCCGAAGAACAGGCCCGAGATCATGCCGACCTTGCCGGGAACGATCTCCTGACCATAGACCACGATCGCCGGAAAGGCGGAGGCCAGAATCAGCCCGATCAGCACCGTCAGCGGCGTCGTCCAGTAGAGATTCACATAGGGCAGCAGCATCGTGAAGGGCAACGGCACAAGGATCGAAAACCAGATCACGGTTTTGCGTCCGACGCGATCGCCGATCGGGCCGCCGATGAAGGTGCCGAGCGCAGCAGCGGCCAGAAATATGAACAGGTGCATCTGCGCACTCTGCACCGACAACCCGAAGCGCTGGATCAGGTAGAACGTGTAATAGCTCGAGATGGCCGCGAAGTACACGTATTTCGAGAGGATCAAGGCCAGCAGCACCGCAAGGCCGCGCCAGACGGCCGCGCGCGGCAGCGCCAGGAGGTGCGATCTGTAGCCCGCGGCGCTGTGCAGGCGCGAGAGTCCATGCTGCTTGTACCAGATCCCGACGTTCCAGAGGATGGCGCCGCACACCAGCGACAGCAGCGCGAAGAAGGCGATGCTCGATTGTCCCCAGCGCACCACGACCAGCGCCGCCGCGAGCGGACCGATCGCCTGACCGACATTGCCGCCGACCTGGAACAAAGATTGCGCAAAGCCGTGGCGGCCGCCCGCGGCCATGCGCGCGACGCGCGAGGACTCGGGGTGAAACACCGATGAGCCGACGCCGATCATCGCAGCGCCCACGAGCAGCATGGCATAGGAGTGCGCTGCGGCCAGCACCAGCAGCCCGGCGAGCGTAAAGAGCGTACCGCCCGGCAACGCCAGCGGCGTCGGCCGCCGATCCGAATACAGACCGACCAGTGGCTGCAGCAGCGAGGCCGTGATCTGGTTGACCAGTGTGATGATGCCGATTTGCCCGAAATCCAGGCCCAGAGCGCTCTTTATGTTGGGATAGATCGCGGGCAGCAACGACTGCATCATGTCGTTGAGCAGATGACAGACGCTGATCGCGACGAGCACGCCGACGGCAGTGCGGGGCAACTGCGTCGTGGCGCGCGCGAGCTGCGCGCTCATCGAAGCGCTGTTCGCACGGCTTGGGGGCATCGACATCCTGATTGGCGCGCTGGACTAGAAGTGTGTCGCGTTGCGGCCCCGGCGTCGATCTGGTTCTTTTGAGCTTTTGGCTTTGACTGGTTGGATATACAGTTCTTAGAATGGCCGCCCGAACTCGCGTCGGCAAGACGCTCGGCACACTCTTGCCGATGCTCAAGGCGATGGCGAACCAAACCATCGACAAGATCTTCTACCTGGTGCCGAAGTCCACCGCCCGGCGTTTGCCGCTCGAGACCTTAGCGACGCTCAAGCAGCGCATGCCGGGCACGCCGCTGCCACTTGGACGGACGTGTTCGACGCCCAGGATTCGCCCTATGTGGCCTTCTGCCGTCTCGCCGAATGCTTCGATGAGCACTCACTGTTCGATGCCACGATCGACACGGTCGCTGCGGCGCAGCCGGCCGCAGTCAATAACCGCAATGTCATCCCCGGCGCCTTCCTCGGCAAGCGCTTCGTCGGTGTCGCTTGCTCGGTGCTGTTCTCGGCGACTTTGAGCGGACGCGACTTCCACCGCGACATGCTGGGTCTGCCCGCCGATGTCTGCGAGCTCATTGACCGACAGTTCCGGCGCGAGCGCGGCAACTACCTCGTGTTCGTGAGCAGCTTCGCCGAAGCCATAGACCTTCCCGGCACGCGGCTCATCCGCGCCTTCATCGCGACCCTGGGGTTACCGCAGGTCAACGCGATCAACGAGCAGATGATGCAGCGCATGCAAACACGCTAAAGTGGCGCAGGCCGCGGGCCGGGTCATTCGCAGCCCCGCGGATCGCAGCACGGTGTTTCTGATCGATGATCGCTATGCCCACTCGCAGGTGCGCTCGGTGCATGGACTTTCCCCTCGACCCACGGCTGCGTAGTATGGTCAATAACTAAAAATGACTGCCAGGCCAGATCAGCTTCGGGCCCACCCTGGAAAATGCGGGCTTGTGACATAGCGATTTGGGAGGGGGTTTTGGCCATTGCCCGAAGGAATCCCGGCACGACACCGGTCAGGGTCGGCAGATCCGCGCATCGGTGCGCCGCATGCTTGCGGGGCGGCACAGCGTCCTACGACGATCCCCGCTCCGCAGTGCGAGCGCACCGTGCTGATAATTCCTGCTCTTGAGGTGATGCAACGATGTTCAAACATCCTTTCGCAACGGTTGCTGCCGATTCGCTCGTGCTCTGCGCGTTGCTGCCCTTCGCCCCGGTGCTGGCCTCCGATGAGGAGGGCGCGGAACCGGACCACGTCGCCGTGCTCGCGTTCGGCGCTGAAGGCGAGCGGGAAATATCCGAACGGACCTCGCACCTCGGTCCGGCTGTCGGGATCGAAATTGAACCGATCGAGAATTGGCTGGAGATCGAATTTGGAGCTTCGACCTACAGGAGCCAGGGTGCCACGAACTGGCAGCTTGAACTACCGTTCAAGAAGCCCTTTCGGCTTTCCAGCACGATAGAGGTGATGCCCGGTCTGGCGCCCACCTGGGACCACACCACACAGCCCGGCGAGCGGCCGAGCACTTGGGGTGCCAAGGCGCTAATTGACGTGTTTTTCTGGCGCACCAAGCGTTTCGGCTGGTATTTGGCGCCGAGCTACGGCATAGCGTTTGGCAATAGCAACAAGACATCAGCGGCCCTGAACGCTGGGGTATTCTTCGCCGTTCCGTAGTCTCAAGGCTAACGAATCGAACGTGACACTTGCACCAACCCCGGCATCGCCGCCAGGAGCTGCTGTCGGTCCAGCTGCTTACGTGCGAGCCAAACGGGCGCGTCGATGATCCATGGAAATTCGGCACTGCTCGGATCCGCAGTGAGCATAATGATCGGTGTCGGGTAGCCCAGCGCCTTATGGATCTGTTCCGTGGCCTCAGCGCCGTTCATGTCGTTGTCAAGACGGAAGTCGACGATGAGCACGTCGGGCCGCAGACCTTGCGCGACGACGCTGAGTGCCTCCGCTCCGCTGGCTGCTCCGCTGACCTCATAACCCTCTGCGCTAAGCACCAACGATATGCCTTGGCGAACCAGTGGATCGTCTTCGACGTGAAGCACGATACCCTTCGATTTCACCTGTGCATTGCACTCCAGAGCATCCTTGGCGATGCGCTCGGTCACGACCGGTCACTGGCCGGTGGCGGTACCTGGGTGAGGCTTGCACGGGGACGCCGCGTGCGATCGGCGGGGCGAAACGCACGTGCCGTAATCGTATCCCCGCCGCTGGCCGTGCTCTCGTACATGCAGTCATCGGCCATTTGCAACAGTTCGGCAGCACTCACTGGTTGACGCAGCTCGACTGGACCGACACCGGTCACTCCGATACTGACAGTGAGCGGCAGCGCGCCGGCCGAGTTGACCAGAGGGTTGGTCGTCAACGCGTGCTTGATGAGTTCGGCTTCCCGACAGGCGCGCTCGATGGGCGTTTCGGGCAACACGATGACAAATTCGTCCCCGCCGTAGCGGCCGATCCACGCGGCCGCCTCGCCGAGAAGGCCGCGGACCCGCGCGACAAACTCCTGCAGCGCCTCGTCACCGATGACGTGACCCCAATGCTCATTGAATTGCCTAAAATCGTCCATGTCGCACATCAACACCGACACCCAATGCCCGTGCTGGCGGCTACGCGCAATCTCCTGTTCCAGTGCGCCGACCAGGCAGCGCCGGTTGGAAGTGCCGGTCAAAGGATCCAAATCGGCCAGTTGCTGGTTTTTCAGGATGGCCTGCCGCAAAGCCTGATCCAATCCCACGATCCTGCGTCCGACCAAGAGCCTGGCAAGCACCTCCGACTTGGTAGCACGTTTACTGATGTAGTCATCCGCGCCCGCATCCAAACCTGCGACCACTTCCTCCGCGTTGTCACGAATGCTCAACACGATCGTATAGAGGTAGCTTGGAAAGGCCATCGAACGGACCGTGCGGCATAACTGCAGGCCGCCCATCACGGGCATCACAATGTCCGTGAGCAATAATGGAATGAAACGGTCTTGCAGACACCTGAGCGCCTCGAAACCGTCACGGGCGATGGTGACAGTATAGCCAGCGCTTTCCACAATGAGGCGCAGACGCTCGCGCGCCAATTCATCATCATCGACTATTAGCACCTCGGGAGGCGCCAGATTGACTTCCACGTGGCTGTCAGCGGCTACTCTGGCTGACTCCTTTGCAATTTGCAGGGCATATGATTTGGATGGGATCACAGCGCTCATAAGCGCCTCCGGCCGTATTTGGCAATTAAAGGGTAAAAATGTGCCCTAGTGATCAAATATCCGCTGGAATTCTTAACCTAACCCGGTAAAGAATTCAGCCGACTGGGTCTACCTTTGTGGATGAGACTAATCGTGTGGACAATTCGCCGCCGGAGCCGCATGAGATAAGGCGTCATCGTTGCGCCAGACTTTGTTAAATGCCGGCCGCGTGGAATGCAGCTCGAGCAGCAGGGTCGCCGGAGTTCACCCAATTCGAATTGTTCCGGCTCCAGTCCCCGGATTGTTCCGCTCCCCTACCAGCAGTCGCCGGCGTATCTCGCCGATCGTCTCCACGCACGATTTTGCACGCCGATTAACACCTT
>DATNHF010000044.1:0-10925 GCA_035605115.1 Steroidobacteraceae bacterium
TACGCGGAGCTCGATCGCGCCGCCGGTAGTCTTGCCGCCGCCATTCAGAATTGCGGCGTCGGACCGGAAGCCGTGGTCGCCGTCGCGCTGAACCGCTCGCTCGAGACGGTCGTAGCCGCGCTCGGCATCCTCAAGGCCGGCGCCGTGTATCTGCCGCTCGATCCGGCCATCCCCGCGCAGCGCCTGGCGTTCATACTGCACGATGCCCGCGCCGCTCTCGTGATCACCGACGACAGCGTGGCGAGGTCCTTACCACCGGACGTGCCACAGTGGCGTTTCGGCCAGCCTCATCCGGTCAGCGGCTTGCGTGCGGTCGAGATCACGCCCGAGAACCTGGCCTACATTGTTTATACGTCCGGTTCGACCGGTACCCCGAAGGGCGTGGCCATGAGCCATGCCAGTGCGGTGAATCTCGCCTTCGCGCGCACGCGCGGCCATGACCCGATCGGTCCGGGTGATCGCGTGCTGGCGGCGATTTCCGTGGGATTCGATGTCTCGATCGGTCAGCTGCTGCTGCCGCTGCTCAGCGGCGCGGCCGTCGTCATCGCGCCCGATCTGCGCAGTCTCTCGCCCGAGGCCTTCTGGGCGCTGCTCGCCGAGCAGCGCGTCAGCCATGTCAACTCGGTGCCCTCGTTCATCGAGTCCGTGCTCGATGCGGCGAGTCAGCAGCCCAATCTGGTGCTCAAGCGTCTCATGCTCGGTGGTGAGGCGCTGTCCGGAGCGCTGTGCCGGCGCCTGCAGGCGGCGCTGCCCAACACGGTCGTCATCAACATGTACGGCCCGACCGAGGCCTGCATCGACGCGACGGCCTATGTGGTGCCCAATGGAGTCGAGCAGAGCCTCGCGATGCTGCCGATCGGGCGCCCGCTCGCGAACTATCGCGCCTACGTGCTCGATGCACGCCAGCGGCCGATGCCCTCGGGCATCGCCGGCGAGCTCTACCTCGGTGGTCCGGGACTCGCGCGGGGTTATGTCGGTCAGCCAGGGCTGACGGCGGAGCATTTCGTTGCCGATCCGTTCGGCGCGCCCGGTGGACGGCTTTACCGTACGGGTGATCGCGCGCTCTGGCGCGCCGATGGGACTCTGCTCTTCCTCGGGCGCCGCGACGAGCAGGTGAAGATTCGCGGTTTTCGTGTCGAGCCCGGCGAGGTTGCAGCCGCGCTGCGCAGCCATCCGGCGATCGCGCAGGCCGCGGTGATCGCCCGCAACGATCACGGGTCGACCCGACTGATCGCCTACGTGGTGCCGAGCGGGGCGGCACCGGCGGCCTCGCGGCTGCGCGAACATCTCGCGCAGTGCCTGCCGGCGCACATGATCCCCTCAGCCTTCGTCACGCTCGATGCGCTGCCACTCACAGCCAACGGCAAGCTCGATCGAGCTGCGTTACCGGAGCCGGAGTGGGCCGCCGCGTTAGCCTCGCAGTACGAGGCGCCGGTCAATCAGGCGGAGGCGAGCATTGTGCGGATCTGGCAGGAGTTGCTTGGCGTGCAGCGCGTCGGCCGTCACGACAATTTCTTCGAGCTCGGTGGACACTCGCTGCTGGTGCTAAAGCTCGCGGCGGCCCTCAAGGCGGAGTTTGGCCGACCGGTACCGATGGCGCGTGTGTTCCGTGCGCCCACACCCGCGCAGCTCGCGGCAGTCATGAACGAGACACCTGCCCATCAGGGCTGGAAGCATCTGGTGGCGCTCAACGAGGGCGGCCCGCGCCCTCCGCTCTTCTGTCTCAACGGCTTCGATGGGGATGTGGACGCGTATCTGCACATTGCGCGCTTCGTCGACGCTTCCGTTCCGGTTTTCGGTCTCGAGCTGGTGTCGCGCGGCGATCTCTCGGATTTGGGCGAGACGCTCGAGTCGCGAATGGAGTCGTATCGGCAGGAGATGCGCAGCGTGCAGCCGAGCGGTCCCTACCACCTTTGCGGATTCTCCTTCGGCGGCGCGGAGGCCTTCGATCTGGCCTGCCGGCTCGAGCAGGCGGGGGAGGAGGTGGTGCTCATCCTGCTCGATGCCTATCGGCCCTCGAGATGGCTCGAAGTGGCCAGCGGACCGCCGCGCTTCATCAGGATGTTGCAGTCCGGCCAATTATTGCGATGCGCCCTGCGGCAGCTGCGCAAACTTTTCACATTACAGCAGCATCGCTGGTTCACGGGAAAGGACAAGGATCTCGAGCAAGCGCTGCGGCGCTACGCCATGCGGCGCAAAGTCGAGTGCTTTCACGGCCGCGGGATCCTCATCAAGAGCGCCGGCATCGAGGAGTGGGCCTACCAGCTTCGCCTCGATGGCTTCAACGGCTGGAAGAAGTACCTCAAGGGGCGCTGTGACGTGATCGACATGGATGTCCCGCACAATGAGCTCATGAAAGAGCCAGCGGTGCAGGCCGTGGTGCGTCACATCAACGACCTGCTCGGCGTCGCTCCCGTCGCATGAGCCGCTCGGCGCCCGCGCTATTCCCCGCACTGCCGCCTCATCTGGTCCCGGGTGGGGAGCGCGTGCGCCTTGAGGCCGGGTCCGAGTTGCTTGCGAGTCTCGCCGAGTACGTGGCCGGTGCCGCCTCGCTCTCAGATGCCGAGAGCGTTGCGATCCTCGGCGTCCTGCTCGAGCGTGTGCCGGAAGGCACGGCTGCTGGGATAGCACCGCAGGCCCCGGCGCTCGGGTTGCCGGCGCAGGCGTTGCTCGCGGACGATGCCGCGCACGACCGTTACTTTCACGTCCGACGTATCGCGGCGTCCGAGGGGCACGCGTTTCTGCGCACGATCCTGCTGGCTGCGGTGCTGTTCCACACTGAATTGGCCTCCGGATCGGCCGCGGGGGAGTCGGGTCGCTTTGTCGCGCTGGGAGGGGGACTCATGGCGCTGCTGGGTTACATCGCCGGCTTGCCGCTCGAGCCGGTGGAGCACGGTGCGTCCGATGGGCCCGCAGCGCACGCAAGGTTCGACCCCATGCACCGATGGGTCATCGGACACCAGATCTTCGCTGCCCTCACGCAAGGCATCATCTTCTCGTTGCAGGACTTTGAAGCAGCAATGCGCGATCGGGATGAGGAGCGTGCGCGCCAGGCGCTCAAGCTCTGTGCCGATCTCATGCTGGCCTCGGCCAGCGCGTTTCGCTTCACGGCCGACTTCCCGCCCGCGGCTTATGCCGATGTGGTGCGGCCGAGCATGATGGGGCAGGAGGTCGGCGAGGGCTTCAGCGGGCTGCTCTCGGTCGATCATCGCCGACTGGTGGCGACGCTGGTCCGCATTCGGCCGCTCATGGGGCAGACTGCCCAGCGCCTGCGCCTGGTGGCCGAGCACGAACGGCTCAAATACGCGCTTGATCAAGTCTACGGTGATCACAAGTACGTCTGCGCGCGCTTTGGCGGCGCCGAGCGGCCGAGTCTGCGCTGTCCGAACGCCAGCCCCTTGCCCGGCGTCGAACAGCTCGATCGCTACCAGCGGGCGCGCGTGGAACTGCTTTGCCCCCACTCCGACGCCGATCCGATTACCCTCGCATGATTCCAAAGACGGATACCAAAGACGCGCCTTGCTCGCTCAGGCAAGCGCGTATTCGATATTGCCAGCAGCGAGAAACGGCATTACGATCAATTGAAGCCGGGCGGGGAATTCCAGCCGGTGCTTTTTCCCTTGCGACCGTTCCGTTGTTGGCGCCAGACCAGTTGAGGCTTAGGTGGTCGTCATCGGCACGCAGCGGATCCAACTTGATCGGCACCGGCCGCGTGCGGGTTGCTGTTATGTCACGCGGATTTAAGACGCAAAGCCGTCAGGACGGACCATGCTGATGCCGCCACCTCAACCGCTCGTTAGCGTGGTCATTCCAACCTTTAATCGACTGCAGTATCTGCGAGCGGCGTTGGCGAGTGCCATCGATCAAACGTTCAAGGACACGGAGATCATTGTTCAGGACAACGCCAGCGAGATCGATCCAACGCCGGCTGTATTAGCAGTGGGGGACCCCCGGATCAGAATCTGGCGCAACGCGACCAACATCGGGCAAACGGCCAACATTGCGACCGCCTGCGCCAGGGCACGCGGCAAGTACATCGCGATCCTGGGCGATGACGACTTGTGGCAGCTGAATTTCCTCGAGACTCTGGTGCCCCCGCTCGAGAGCGACCCTGACATCGTGGTTTCCTTCTGCGCCCACGACTACATCGATTTTCAGGGACGCCTCGAAGCGGAGCGAACCGCGGCCGTGAACCGCCGATTCCGCAATAATCTGACCGAAGGCGTGTATGGCCCTTTCGTGGAGATTGCGTTGGTGAGTCGCTCGATTTGTGCAGTATCGGCCGCCGTGTATCGGCGGGACGCGATTGACTGGCTGGCCATCCCGATGAATCTCGAGTATGGCTGCGACAACTACATCAACTACTTGGCTGCGCGCACGGGTAGGCGCTGTTTCTACCATCCGGCGAGATTGGCTCAGTTGCGCCTCTTGACCCTGTCTGCATCCACAGCCGCGACGTCGACGGCTCATGGCAGGGAGATGACGGGCCGTGCATCCTTACTGTGTTGGGACATCTTCTTCCGCGACGGCGCCGTGTCCGCCGGGCGCCGTTATTTTGCGATGAAGCGCACCGACAACGCTCTGCGTGTGATCGCGTGCGTGCTACGGCGCAAGGACTGGAGTACGTTGCTGCGGGACTCTCGCGCCTATCTGCGACGCGGCATCATCCGACCCGGCGCCTTGCTGTACCACCTTCGATGGGGCCGGCACTAGTCGGTCCTCGCCGCAGGATGCCTTAGGGTGAACGACGACGAGTTGCTTGCCGACGATTGGATCGTGCTCATCAACGATGAGGAGCAGTACTCGCTGTGGCCGGCTTCGAACGCCATTCCCGCGGGCTGGCGCGCGGTCGGGCCCAGAGGATCCAAGGCCGAGACGCTGGCCTACGTTGAGATGCACTGGACCGACATGCGACCGAAGAGTCTGCGTTGCGTGTTCCAGCAACGCTCGAGCGACTCGCCGGACGGTCAATAGGCGAGCGGCCGCCCGAATCGCTGCTGCAGGCGGTGATGTTGATCGAAGCAATCGAGACGCGGCAGGGAGCCCGGCTCAATAAGCGTTGCCGTGACGAAAAACGATGCTCACGGTCTTAAACAGGATCTTGAAGTCCAGCGCCAGCGACCAGTTGCGCAGGTAATCCAGATCGTATTGGACCCGCAGGCGCATCTGCTCGACCGCACGCGTCTCGCCGCGCAGCCCGTGCACCTGCGCCCAGCCGGTCATGCCCGGCCGAACCTTGTGACGGATCATGTAGCCGCTGATGAGCTTGCGATAGAGCTCGTTGTGCGCCACGGCGTGCGGTCGCGGGCCGACGAAGCTCATCTTGCCCTGCAGTACGTTGAACAGCTGCGGCAGCTCATCCAGCGAGGTGCGCCGCAAAAAGCGGCCGATCGCCGTGATGCGCACATCTTGCGGGGCGGCCTGCACCACCACGGGCCCGTCCTCGCAGACCGTCATGGTGCGGAACTTGTAGACCCGCATTTGCTCGCCATGCAGGCCATAGCGGCGCTGCTTGAAGAGCACCGGACCTGGGGATGAGAGCTTGACGCCGACCGCGATCGCCAGTATCAGCGGCCAGCCCACCAGCAACGCGAGCGAAGACAGCAGGATGTCCATGCCGCGCTTCTTCAGGGCGTTCATGCCGTGGAACGGCGTATCGCAGATCGCGAGCATCGGTATGCCATGGAGCTCGACGCAGCGCGCCTGCACTAAGTCGAAGGCGAAGATGTCCGGCACGAAATAGATCGAAGCCGTGGTATCGCGAAATTTATGCAGCATTTCCTCGATGCGCGGCGCATTGCTCATCGGCAAGGCGATGTAGATGGCATTGACGCCATGGGCGCGCACGAAGGCGGCCACGTCCTTGCACTGGCCGGCGAAGCGATCGCGGCTGCCTTCGGGCAGACGGTCGGGACTCCTGAAGTCGAAGAAGCCCATGAAGGTGCCGGCAGCCACGCTCTGCGAGATACGGCGTGCGAGCTCCACGCCGAGCTCATTGGCGCCGATAATGATGTGCCGATCGTGCGCCGAAGGCGTGCGCGCCAGCGCGCGCGTGCTCCAGTAATCGCCGATCACGAGCACCGCGGGCGAGAGCGCGAACCAGCTCACGAGCAGATTGTGCGGAAACAGATCGCCCAGCTTCAAGGCGAAGCCCAGAGCGAGCAGCAGTGCGAATACTGCGCCCGATTCGAGCATGAGGCGCAGGATCCGGGACTTCGCCGGCGCGCAGGTGCCGTCGGAGAGCAGCCGCAGCGGACTGAACAGCTGCCGCGCAAACAGCGCTGTGATCAGCGCCAATGCGCCGTCGGCCGGAGTGAGCGCCTGGGCCGTGAACAGAACCGCCAACAGCAGCGCGAGCACGAGCACCAGCGGCTTGGACCAGTGTTTGAGCAGCGCCAGAACGGGAGGTTCGACGGTGCCGAGCTGTACAGTCTTCTGGCGGACCGAGGCGCTCGAGAAAGCCGAGACGTTGGCGCCCGCTTGGATGTTCAGTGCCAGCGTTTGCTCGGTGGCAGCGAGCGTTTCGTGATTTAGGCGGGCTTGTTGCACTTATCCATCCGTAAGTTAGATGGCTGCATCACTGTAGCCGAGGGGCAAAGTCCAAACCATGGCGTTATGTCAGGAGGTCAAAATATAGGTCACAGTTTTTTGGGATTATGTTTGATTGCATTCGAAATTCGGTGGCAGTCAGCATAAAGCTTAAATATCGGCCCCTCATGCGCACTATTCATACCGTGTTGCAGCGCATTGATTTGCCTCTCCGGTATCGCGAGGCTTCGCGCACGATTCGAAACTTTGCGCGACAGAGCGCGTGCTCGTATCAGCCGCGGCAACTGCAGTGCTCGAGCCCGTAGCGGCGCCGGTGCGCTCTCGAAACCGAGTGCCCTCTGCCACCGCGTGGCCGCCCATGGCCAGCACAAGCCACCATGGCAGCAGCACCCTGTTGGCGTTTACGCCACAACTTTGATGCGTCTGTCACCGTGCACAAAACGCGCTCTGGCCGGTAAAGTTTACCGGCATTCGGCAAGAATGCGATTGTCTCCAATGTGCGACCTGCAACGATGTTGACCGCGCGGCAGAAATCAAATCAAAAATCGAATCAATAGTGCGGTGGTTTCTCGAGTGGATTGCTGCCTGGCGCGCCACTTTCGAGCATTTCGAGCTGGCTCTGCATCATGCGGTGGCGGGCTAGCAGCGCATCCATAGCGCGCTGCTGGCGCATGACGGTCTCACCGAGCTCCTGCAGCGAGCGCTCGAGGTGCGCGAGCTTGATCTCGATGGCCTCAAGGCGATGCGATTCGGTCATGGTGTCGACAAACGAACTGCGGTAGCGCAATTTATCAGCTATTCGACGGCCTGCAGCCGCTGTGTTCCGACCATGGGCGCCACGGTATATCCTGATATCACCGTGCGGCAACGCCCGCGATAGCAAGACAGCGCAGTTAGTGAGCATTCGATCTTTATTTTCGAGACTGACACCGCACGGCCGCGCCACGACCTTGGAGCGCGCCGAGTCGACGTATGCGCAAGGAAACAAGGCAGACGCGGCGGCTCTCTTCCGTGCGCTGGCCGAAGGCGGCAATGCTCAGGCGCAGTTGCGGCTGGCGCAGCTTTACGAGCATGGCGAAGGGGTTCTACAGAACTTCGTCGAGGCGGTGCGTTGGTTTCGCAGCGCGGCCGAGCAGGGATCAGTGCCTGCGATGGCGCGACTCGGGGAAATCTACCTGACCGGCATGTCAGCTCCTGCTACCGCGACGCCGGAGGCGCTGTTGCGTTTGCAGGAGAGCGGTCAGGAATCGCTGCTCAAGCGCCTGTATCCGCAAGGGCTCGTAGTTGCCCAGGATCCGGAACAGGCCGCCCAGTGGAATGCCCGCGCAGCGCAAGCCGGCGATGCGGCGGCACAGGCGCGCCTCGGACATCAGTATGCGAGCGCGCTCGGGGTGACCCGGGACCTCGGCGAGGCGAAGCGCTGGTTCGCGGTCGCCGCCACGCAGCTGCACGCCGCCGGTCAGCTCGGACTCGGTATGCTTTACGCGGGCGCCTACGGCGAGCGCGGCGATCATGCGCGCGCGCTGGAGTGGCTAGAGCCCTGCGCGGCGCGCGGCAACTCCACGGCGCAGCTGTGCCTCGCGACGCTGCTGCTGTTCGGCGAGGGCGTGCCGCACGATGCAGCGCGTGCGGCCGCGCTGCTGGAACAGGCCGCTGCCGCCGGCCAGCCGGCCGCGATGTTTCATCTGGGTGAGCTCTACCGGCGCGGTTACGGCGTGACGCAGAGCGCCTCGCAGGCTGAGACTTGGTTGCGCCGCGCAGCGAACCGCGGCTATCTGAAAGCCTGGTTGTCGCTGGTGCATTTGTTTCGCTCAGGCCCGGATGGAGATTTGAACACCGCTGCGGTGCTGTGCCGCCAAGCGGCGGATCTCGGCAATGGCGAAGCACAGTATTTGTTGGGTCAAATGTATCTCGCCGGCGAGGGCGTGCCGCGCGATGCGAGCGAGGGCGCACGCTGGCTCGCCAAGGCAGCCGATCAAAACGTCACGGCGGCCTATGATCGGCTCGGGGCGCTGTACGCCGAAGGCTTAGGATTGCCGCAGGATTTTCAGGCGGCGGCAGATTGGTTTCATCGCGCCGCCGCTCAGGGCGATGTCAACGCGCTATACCACCTCGGCACGCTGCAACTTGGTGGGCTCGGCATGCCGCGCGATCCGCGTGCCGCACGGAAGTGGTACCGCCAGGCGGCGAAACAAGGCAGCGGCGCGGCTTGCCTGCAGCTCGGCATCCTGTATGCCAAGGGCCAGAATGCGCGCCACGATTATGCGGCGGCGGCCTACTGGTACGCGCAGGCCGCGGCGCATGGTGTCGCCGGGGGATTGTACAACCTGGCCTTCCTGCACTTTCGTGGCCTCGGTGTGCGACAGGGTGCCGCGCAGGGCGTACGGCTGCTTGCCAAAGCGGCCGACGAGGGCAACGTGGAGGCCGCGTGGGCTCTGCATCGTCAGTATACGGAGGGCGAGTATGTGGTCCGCGATGCGCAGGCCGCAATGCACTGGCTGTCGCGCGCGGCGGAGCTGGGCAGTGCGGCTGCCGCCTGCCTGCTGGCGCAGCGGCTCGAGCGCGCCGATCCGGCAGCCCCGCCGGCAGAGCGCGTCATCGCTCTGCTCGAAGACAGCGCCGTGAAGGGCAACGCTGATGCCCAGGCGATGCTTGCGCTGCAATATTTTGAAGGCAAGCATGTGGCACAGGATCAGGATCAGGCGATACGCTGGTTCACGCACGCGGCGCAGGGCAACAACGCCTTCGCGCAAGCCTGGCTCGGGGACATCCTGATCCAGGGCCGCGACGTGCCGGTGGATCGCGACGCCGCGACGATCTGGTACGAGCGCGCCGCGTTGCAAGGACACGCTGGCGCGATCGCGGCACTGACCTCACTGCGCATGGCTGCTGGTGCAGGCGGGGACGAGATGACGCAGGTGTTCCAGCTGTGGCTCAAGGCCGCGCAGCAAGGCGATGCCGTAGCGCAGCGTACCGTCGGTGACTTTTATCTGCGCGGCGTGGGCACTGACGCTTCAGTCGAGGAGGCACGCCGCTGGTTCAACGCCGCGGCATTGCAGGGCAACGCGCCAGCGATGGTACTGCTCGCTGGGCTGCTCTTGCAGCACCCCACTCAGGCCTCCGATCCGTCGCAGGCGGCGGAGCTGTTCCGCCGTGCCGCGGCGCAAGGCAATGTCGATGCGCAATACAACCTCGGCGTCTGTCTGCGGCGCGGCCTCGGCGTTGAGCGGGATGACCTTGAGGCGGAGCGGCTTTATCGCGCCGCTGCGCAGCAGGGTCACCGGTCGGCCCAACTGGCGCTCGGCTCGCTCAAAGCGCAGAACGCCGCAAGTGAGGCAGACTGGCAACAGGTTGCGCACTGGTATCGGCTCGCCGCCGATGCCGGCCATCCGGTGGCCGTGGCGTCGCTGGCTCAGTTGTACGAGAGCGGACGGGGAGTCCCTCGAGACCGCGCCGCGGCGCTGGTGCTGTATCGCAAAGCGTTGGCCGCGGGCCAAACTGAAGCCGCGCCCGAGGTGCGACGCATCGAGGCGGAACTCGGAAGGCCGGAATACGCGAGTTAAGCCGCTGCCGACTCGGAGCGGCGCGCGGTCGCGCTCAGGGTGAGCAGACCGGTTGGCGAGCGTTGATCAGATCGTCGAACAGCGCGGTCCAACGTGGCAGTAACAATCGCTTCAAATCGAACTGCTCCACCGCCGTGGCGCGTGCTGCTTTGCGCAGTGCCTGTAGGCCCTCGGGTTGATCCAGTGCGGCCTCGATGCGGTTCGCGAGCTGCTGATAAGCAAAGAAATCCACGGTGAGTCCGTTGCTGCCATCGCGCAGCACCTCGAGCACCGGAGGCGTGTTGGAGGCGACGATCAGGCAACCGCAGGCCATAGCTTCGATGAATGACCAGGACAGCACGAAGGGATAGGTCAGATACACATGCACTGAGGAGACCTGCAGCAGATTCAGATAGGCGCGGTAGTCGAGCATGCCGAGGAAGTGCACGCGTTTGAGATCCAGCTTCGCGCCCAGCTCCTGCAGCATCATCTCTCGAAACGTGGAGCGTGGCGGCGGCGGTGCGCCGTAACTCACGCCGTCGCCACCGACGATCACGACCCGCGCGCGCTTGCGCCGACGCAGCAACTGCGGGAGGGCGCGCATGAAGACATGAAAGCCGCGATAGGGTTCGAGGTTGCGGGCCACGTAGGTGACCACCTCATCGCGACGCGTCAGCACCTGACCGGATCCGGGCAGCGTGAAACGGGCTTTAAGGTTAGGGCGGGCGAGTGCCGTGTCCACCCCCTCGTGCAGCACGCTGATGCGAGAGCGCATTTCCGCCGGATGCAGACTCCGTTGCCACTGCGTGGCCGAGTGGCCCCAGTCGGCGCCCT
>DATNHF010000045.1:0-4858 GCA_035605115.1 Steroidobacteraceae bacterium
AAGCATTGCGAGCGGCCACAGCAAAGCCAGGACCCCCTAAGGCAACGCCGACAGCACCACCGCAGCAGCTGCCCGGGCGTGCGCTTTTAAGCCCTGCCCACGGGAGCCTCGGGGCCAGCCGCCAGCCCAATCAGCAAGTACCCTTGTTTGGTTGGGGAGCGGGCAGGGGCTTTACCCCCCCCAGGCGGGCGCAGCTGCTTCTTCGAGTTGTGCGACGGGTAAGACCATGTGCGGCGCGCGCTGTGTGAACCTGAAGACCGCCCCGAAGAACTGCGGCGCTTGTGGCAATGTTTGCGCACCCGGTAATACGTGCTCAAACGACGTGTGCAGTTGTATGCCGGGTCAGACCGTGAACGGCGTGTTGTGTCAATGACGTTGAAGCACCTGGGTTCACGAGATTAGCGAGCAATCGACTGTGCGGGTGAGTCTGGCGGTGTCGCCTTTGGCTGGATTGATCCAGCCGGTGTCCGGTAGTTTCGCTGCCACGCGGGTCGAATCAATCGCGGGTAGGACTATCAGCGAGAGCTTTCGCTAGGTTTCGGTGAGCCCTGCGCCAGTCAGCCGATGCGTGCTCATTCATCGTCGCGCCACGGGATCGTCCACTCCACCCCTCGCGCGGTCGTGATGTACTCCGGCCAGCGATACCGGTGTGGCACCTTGAAATCCGCCGGCAGCAATGGCGCCTGCCAGCGCGCACCACCTATGCCGCCACCCGTTCGTTCCTCGAATTCCTGTTTCGCGGCCGCGAGCAGCGTGGGCTCTGTGAATAGGTCGAGCAAGGTCGCGCCAATGGTTTTGGCGGCAACCATGATCATGGGATCAATCGTCGCCGGAATGCCTCCGAGCGCGTTCGCCACCCACGAGGGATAGACGAAGCCCGCCGGAGCCGCGAGTGTCGGCCTAGCGACGAGCAGCCGAACTGTCGGGCAATGCCAGCAGTACTCCGTGTAGTCATCAGAGGTCAGAAACTGCTGCCACGCCGGCATCAGGCCGCGCAGCTGGCGCTCGCACTCCTCGGGATCGATGAGCCGCTCGCTGTCGGCGGAAAATGGGTGCTCGGCCGGCTCGATGCCGAGGTTGGTCTGAATTTCACGCCCGACGCGCACTGCCTCACCACTCCAGCGCGGAGCACCGACCAGCGCCAGATTGCGGTAGGCGGCGCGGGCCAGTGCGTGGTTGGCGAGGCCGCCGCGCGACTTCGATACCCAGGTTTTTTGCCATCGGCAAAACGCCGCCTTGGCCGCCGCCTCGGCGTTGTTGTCCATTACTCCACTGATGATGTCCGCCTGGCCGATCGAGTCGGTACGCACCATGTAGTTGATCTGGGCCAGATGCGGCGCGAGATTGTCGGCCGTCGCCTGCCCAGCCGTCAAAATCGCCTCGTTGAAACTCCACAAGCCCGTCGCTGGCAGCATCGACCGCCGCAGGCCTTCGTTCAGGTGATAGAACAGGACGAGCGCGTCGTTCGCCCCGGGGGCGCGCGCACTGAGATGATTCTGCGGGATCGGGCTCTTGCGGTCGGCGGCGATCCAGTTCTCCGGATCGTTGCACGTGAACGTATAGATGTAGTTGTAGCCCACCCCACAGTGCGTGTCCCACGCCACCGTATTGCACAGCGGCGAGAAGTAGTGCGGATGGAAGCTCACGGCGGCGTCGAGGCCGGTGTAATACCCTTTCGCCGCGTGAATAGGCTTGGAGGCGCGCAGCTTCTCCGCCGGCTCCCCGAACAGCTTCAGTGTGCCGCCGATGCGGTGCTGCTCCATAGCAGCCTTCATGGCGAGTGCGCCGCCGAGTGCGCTGATGCCGAGCGCCGAATGGGGGTCCGTATGGCCGGGCGCGTACTTCGACAGACCTGGCCGAGGCTGGCGGCTGGTAGCGGCAGCCTGGCAGTTGCCCGGCACGGCGTCGTATTCAGCGTAGGTGGCGAGTGTGGGTCCTGGCCCATTGGCGAATGTCGCGACGAAGGCCGTCGGCATGCCTCCGGAACCGACCTCGACCGTGAAGCCCGCGGCGCGCAGCTGACTGACGTACCACGCACTCGACTTGTATTCGCGAAATGCTGGCTCGGCGTAGCCCCAGAGTATCTGGTGCCAGCCCGACAGCTCCGCCGTATGCTGCTCCACCCAGGCTAGTAACTGCTGCTTGGCCTCGCTCACGGATGCCCCCTGTAGTCCGCTGGGTAGGAGTATCCGAAAATGTCATCACGCGCGCGCGGATTTATGCGAAGGCCTGAAATTTCAGTCGCTCAGTGAGCGACATTTGGACGCCATCCCTTAGCTTGAACGCCTGTCGGCGGCTCGAATGGACCGCGCGGCCCTGTGTCGTAGAGCCGGGCGGCAGTCCTTTCAGCAGTAATTAAACCGGCAGCGTTCGCTGTGCCGTGGATACCGCTTTGCTGTTACGTGTATCGGACGTCGGGTTCAGCGCCACGGTATTGCTGACTGGCATCCGAGCCGGGTCGCTCATCCGCCAGGTTGCGCCTGCCACCGTAGCGATCGTCGTGACCCCAGCCGCGGCCAAACACGCAGCCCGAGAGTGCAAGAAGGCTCGCCATCAGAATGTAAGTGGCGACACGATTGGATGATTTCATTGAGTTTCTCCGAGGGGTCAGCAGAAGGCGGGAGTGCCGCCGAGTCGACTGACTGACTGAGGAACCCTGCGAGCGAGTCGCCGGTGATGCGCTGAGGCGGCAGGCGATTCGCTGATCGTCACAGTAGACCTGCACGTCGCAGTGGTCGGTGCGGCGCCGCACACAGTGAGCGTCGCGCCGCGACCATACCGCGAGTGTGTTGCCAACGCGGATAGCATCCACGAATATCGCCCCGGTGCGGCAGGGAGGCGCCAGAGGCTCTGGCCGGCGATTCTGGACTAATAGCTTAGTCGGGATCTGGAGACGCTCATGGACTTCGCTCTGTCTACGGAACAAACCGCGCTGCGCGAGCGCGTATCCGATTTCTGCGGGATGCACTGCCGGCCTGAGCAGGAAGCCACGCGCGATCGCGAACGAGGCTATCCTTCCGACCTGCACAGAGCGATGGCTGAAGCGGGAATTCTCGGCTATTGTCTGCCCCAAGCCTACGGCGGCAGCGGTGGTGGACCCGTCGAGTTATGCCTGATCAACGAAGAACTCGGCCGTCACAGCACCAGCGCTACCAACATTCTGTTCATCAACGGAATTTGCGCTGCGCTGATCAGCTTGGCTGGTCGTGAAGATCAGAAACAGCACTATGTCAGCGGAATTGCGCAGGGCCGTCTGCGGTTTGCGTTCGCCCTCACTGAGCCCGGCGCCGGCTCGGATGCGGCCGGCATCCAGGCCCGCGCCGTTCGCGATGGCGGGAGTTACGTCATCAACGGAACCAAGCTGTACACGACCGGCGCTGCCGACGCCGACTTCATCCTTACCGTCGTGCGTACAGCCATGGAAGGCAAAGCAAGCCGCGGCACGAGCCTGCTGATCGTTCCCCGGCAAAGCGCCGGATTGACGGTCACGCCACTCGAGAAGATCGCCGGCAACAATATTGCGTCCTGCCGGGTCGACTACCAGGATGTCCGCATTGTGCAGAGCGCATGCCTGGGCGGAGAACACCAAGGCTGGAGCGTTCTAATGCTTGGCGGCAGCCTTGAGCGACTGAGCGTGGCGGCTAGCTGTGTAGGGATGGCTCGTGCCGTGTTCGACGAGGCGCTTGCCCACGTTACCGCGCGCGAGCAATTCGGTCAGCCGGTGTCACAATTTCAGGCGATTCAGCACCAGCTCGCCGATATGGCAACTCGCACCGAGGCGATGCGTTTGCTCACCTATTCCGCTGCCTGGAAGGTCGCGCAGGGCGTGGCGGCGGTAAAAGAAGTCAGCATGGCTAAGGTTTTCGCGAGCGAAGGAATCAATGAGATCGTTTCATACGGTATGC
The DNA here is from genome assembly GCA_035605115.1 of Steroidobacteraceae bacterium. Taxonomy (GTDB): domain Bacteria; phylum Pseudomonadota; class Gammaproteobacteria; order Steroidobacterales; family Steroidobacteraceae; genus FEN-1191. The sequence goes on from DATNHF010000045.1 coordinate 3,906, forward strand.
GTCTGCTGGGCGCAAAGGCATATTTGAATGACACGCCAATGCCGCGTCGGCTCCGAGAGTCATTGCTGGCCCTCTATGCCGGCGGGACTGCTGAAATCCAGCGCAACCTCATCGCGAGGAGCCTCGGCATCTAGGCTCATCGCAGTCCCCCCTCTGGGTGCCGTTTGCCTCCGCACCTCGCGATGCGCCGCGTCCGAAGTATGCGGGCAGGACACACATCGCCTCGCCGGATAGCGCATATCAGTCCACGCTTCCAGTTGAGATGCGCTTTCCACCACTACCTCGCGCCTTCTGCGCAGTCGGAACCTAAACCGTGACTACGACGCGGGCCAGGGCAGCAGCACAATCTTGCCGCCTAGGCCGCCGGCGTCGATGCGTCCATGGACCTCGCTCGCGGCAGTGAGCGGCAGGCGCGCGATCACGACGGGATGAATCGCGCCTTCGCGCAGCAGCTTGAACAGCGCGGCCATGTCGGCCTTGAACTCCTCCGAGTGGGTCGAGCGGCGGGCCGTTATGCTGTAAAACAGGGCCCGAGGGCCGCCCAGTAGGAGGCTCAGCGTGTTCCAGAGCTTGAGCCGCGCCAAGCCGAGTGCCGCGGAAACGATCCCTTCGCGGCCGACTGCCATGGTTTGCGATCCATAGCCGACGAGCAGCCCGCCGGACGCGAGGCAGGCGAACGAGCGGTCGAAATGCGCGCCGCCTATCGCATCGAAGGCGGCATCGACGCCGGCGCCGCCTGGGCGGGCTGCAGTAATTTGGCGCACGGAAGCAACGAAGTCGCCGGCGTGATAGTCGATCGCCGTTGCGCCGAGGCGCTCAACGACAGGCAGGTTCGCGGCCGAACAGGTGCCGATCGCCTTGAGGCCGAGATGGCGCGCCAGATCGAGCAGCGCCGTGCCGACCGTGCCGGAGGCGCCTATGACGAGAATCGTCGCACCCGGCGGTAGGTGGCG
>DATNHF010000046.1:0-13032 GCA_035605115.1 Steroidobacteraceae bacterium
CCCTCCGAATCGTGGACGGTCGCTTCGACCGGGCAAACGGCCTCGCAGGGCGCCTGCTCGCAATGCATGCACGGCACCGGCTGGAAGTAGGTGCGCGGCTGCTCGGCCGCGCCCTGGTAGTAGCGATCGACGCGTATCCAGTGCATCTCGCGCCCGCGCAGCACTTCAGTCTTGCCGACGATCGGTATGTTGTTCTCGGCCTGGCAGGCGATCGTGCACGCACTGCAGCCGATGCACGCATCCAGATTGATGCTCATCGCCCAGGCATAGCCCTCATAGCGCACGGGATCGTACATGCTGGGATTGGGCCGATGCGCATCCGCTGCCACGAGCGAGGGATCGCGCCGGAATTGGGCCAGCGTCGTCGCCCGTACCGGCCGGCGACCCTCCATCGAGAAATGATGCTGCGTGGTGGCCAGGCGCACTTTGGCCCCGGTCTTGCGCACTTGCAGTCCGTGTCCATGCCAGAGCTCGTCGGACTGGCGCAGCACATAGGCGTCAAATCCGGCGCCATTGCCGATCCGCCCGGCCCGGCTGCGTCCATACCCGAGGGTCACCGTGACCGTCGCGTCGGGCTGGCCGGGAACGATCCACACCGGTGCCAGGACTGCGGCACCGCGATATCGCAATTCGACCTGGTCCCCGTTGGCTAGCCCGAGCCGCTGGGCCAGCTCCGGTCCCATCAGCGCGGCGTTGTCCCAGGTCAGCTTGGTCAAGGGCTTGGGCAATTCCTGCAGCCAGGCATTGTTGGCAAAGCGCCCATCCCAGAGCGTCGGGTCGGGGGCAAAGACGAGGTCGAGTTCGGTGCTATCGGCAGTCGTTGCGGCCGGCTCGCGCAAAAAATCCGATCGGATCAACGTCGTTCGCACCGGCAGTTGCGAGCCTTCGAACACGCCGCGTTGCAGCGCCTGGTCCCAGAGCGCATCCGCGTCGGCCTGCGGGCGGGCCTTGGTCCAAAAGTCGCGCACCGTCTGATAGTCGCTCGAGGCCGTCTGGCCGAGTAGCAACGCCAACAACTCGTGCGCCGATTTGCCGCCGTAGAGCGGCGCGATCAAAGGTTGCTGGATGGCGACCGTGCCGTCAAAGGCGCGGGTGTCGGACCAGCTCTCGAGACAATGCGCCTGCGGGATTTGCCAGTCGCACAGGGCCGAGGTTTCGTCATCGTACAGACTCAGATGCACGCTCCAGCCGACGTTGGCCAGGCGCTGGCCAAAGAGCCGATCGACCGGCGCGTTGTACACCGGGTTGCCCCCGAGCATGATGAGCGTGTCAACCCGCCCGGCCGCCATGTCCTCGGCCAGCACGCGCAGCGACTCGCCTTGGGGCTCCGCCCGGGCCAGGATCGGCGCGGTATAGCTCACCGTGCGGCCGACGTTGGTCAGCGCCTCATTGATCGCGTGGGCCAGCGCATGCACGATGGGCGGCTGCGCGTCGCCGACGACGACCAAGGCGCGTCCGGCGTTGAGCTTTAAGTCGCGCGCGCAGGCGGCCAGGGCGCCGCCGGGCAGTACCGCCGCATCCAGCGTGCCGGGGACCGGCAGACCCACGGCCTGCGCCAAGGCGCGGGCGATCGGCTCGATCTGGCCAAATCGTGCGGCGTATCGATGATCGGCGAAGGCGCCGGTGAGCGTCGGCGTGCATTCGACCACGTAGAGCCGGCCCGGATCAGGCTGGGCATCGCCGCCGCGGCGCGCGGTGACAAAATCACGCGCGTAGCGCACGCCGGGGCCACCCAGAAAATCGCTGTCCAGGCTCAAGACCACGCGCGCCTGGTCGAAGTGATAACGCGCTTCGAGGACTTCGCCAAAGGCGAGGCGGCTGCCCTCGTAGGCGTGGTCGCGATTGATCGGCTGATACTGGTGCCAGCGTGCGCCGGAGAAGCGCTCGAGCAGCGCCTGCAACTGATCGGCGAGCGTCGGCGAGGTGACGTTCTCCGTCAGGATGCGCAGTCCGGTCCCGGCCGTGACAGACAAGCGGCTGATCCGGGCGCTGAGTGCGGCAACAAAGGCGTCCCAGGTACTCGCCTGACCTCGATGCAGCACGGCCTGGGCGCGATCCGGGTCCCACAGATCGAGCACCGCGGCCTGGGCGAAGATGTCGGTCGCACCCAGGCTACCTGGGTGTGAGGGATTGCCTTCGATTTTGGTCGGCCGGCCGTAGTTGCTCTTGACCAGTAGTCCCTGCGCGGCACCGCACAGATTGACGGCGGTCGCAAAATACAGCGGATCGCCGGCCACCAGCTGCGGTGGCGCGTGCACATAGGGCGCGATCGTTTGTTGCGGCGCGCGGCTGCAGGCACCGGCGCCCGCCAGCGACAAGGACGCGGCCGTGAGGCGCAGGAATTGGCGCCGATCGAGCGCGAAGAAGTCGAGCGGCGAGGTGGACAGCGGCTCACGGCGATCGCCGCTGCCGGACGCGGCGTGCTCCGGCAACTCGTCCAGACCGCGCCAAAGCGGCGCCGGCTCGTTGATGGCGTCTTGGTCGAACGGAACCTCACGGCTGTCGATTGGAGGCATTTTATTTTTCTAGCGATGACAGTTGGAGCAGTCGGTCAAGCGGTGGCGATCGATCTGATAGGCCGCTAACAGCAGCCGGCCCTGCTGCAGCTGATCGGGCGGCGGTTGCCAGGTCATGTCAAAAACCTTGTCGCGCGGACGCAGGTATTTTTCGGGCGCGCGGTGGCAGGCCAGGCACCACGACATTTCCAGGGACTGAGTGCGCCACATGAGGGGCATCTGGTCCACCTGCCCGTGACAGGTCGAGCAGCCGATACCCTTAGAGATGTGTATGTCGTGGTGAAAATAGACAAAGTCGGGTAGGCGGTGAACGCGGATCCAGCGCAGCGGGCGCTCGTCACGAAAACTCGCGGCCACCGGTGCGAGCATCGACTGCCCCTTGAACAACTGGGAATGGCAGGTCATGCAGGTGGAGGTCGGCGGTATCCCGGCAAAGGCCGTGGTTTCCACCGATGCATGGCAAAAGCGGCAATCCAGACCGACGTCGCTGACGTGATGCTTGTGACTGAAGGGGGGAGTCTGCGTGACCGGGGAATTGATGGGCGGGGACTCGGCAATGAGGCTGCGCCAGAGCAAGATGCCAGCAACGCAGACAAGCACAACCACACTCGCGCCGAACTTCAGCACGAAAATCTGCTCGGGTCGAAAGACCTGCGTCATGACGGCTGACCAGTGCGCTCCGTGCGGCTTTGCCTTTAGCGACGAAATTCAGTCCGCGGCAAAAGCGTCGCGTCGTCAATACTCATGTCTCGCAGCCCAGCCGCATCACGTGATTGAGGCTAGTCTAATCATTTTAATCATTCAAGTTTCCCGCAGAAAACGTGCCATACGGTTTTGGTTGGACGTTATCCAACACTGCAGACATCCTGAGGCTACAGCGCGTCAGTTTGAAGCGCAGAGTGTACGCACATCGAAAGATCAGAGGGCCGACCGCAGCAGAACTAACGGGCGTGGCCGAGTCGTCCGCGCCTGGCCATCAGGCGTCTTTTCTCGAGCACGGACTTCGCGTCTCCGAACTCCGCCTGGGATCTGCCGGCAACAAAATCGGCTCGTGCCTTCGAGCTCAGGGCCCTATGACCGACCAGTGTGCCGGCGAGCGCTTTCACTCGGGCTCGAGCCTTGGCAATTCGTCCCCACACTTGATCACCGTTCATCGTGTTTCCTGTGCCAGTGCGCCTGAGGGTGCTGCGGTAGCGTCTGTACCGTGCCGCACATTTCCCCTAGCTTGGGATTATAGGCCATTAATCCCGCTCCTGCCGATCGTGACAGCAGATTGCGTGTCGCGCGGGATAGCTGCACCAGACTTGATCATGCTGTCAGCGGGCGCTGCGGGTTCAATGGCTTGCGTATCAGTCAAACAAACATCCAAACAAACATATTGATCAAGCGTGCAATCCCCGCCTGCAGCCGCAATTCGGCTACGCCGCGAGCCGCAAGTCGCTCACATTGAGACGAATCAAGATTCGTCCGAGTTCGTGCGCAGTCGCCCAATGCTCTTGCCGGTGATTGCACGTCGCGAAGGCTAAGTTGATCGCGCAGTGGATGCTGCCTAAGCCGGTAGATATCAGGCTCTTACTGCATGCGCTGGAGAATTTGCTCGGTAAACGGCGCATGAGACATGCGGCCGCGGTGCTGCCGCCGGCTTGCGTATGCGAATCGCGCGCCAGTTTGCAAATCAGCAGTACGTCGCTGGCAAATAGGGGCCATACTGGTGTGCTCGGCAGTGAGCAGCACGCTGCAATTGGATGAAGGAATACGATTATGAATCTTGTACGTTGGGATCCGGTTCGCGAGATGGATCAGTTACTCAGCCGACCGTTAGGCACTCTTATGGGCCGCTGGCCGCGCATGACGACTGAAGTAGACGATGAAGTGTCGGCTTGGACGCCGGCGCTTGATGTCAGTGAGACGGACGCGGAGTATCTCGTGCGCGCTGAGTTGCCAGCGGTGAAGAAAGAGGACGTCAGTGTCACGATTGATGATGACGTACTTACCATCGCGGGCGAGCGCAAGTTCGACAAGGAAGATAAGAGCGAGAAGGTACACCGCAGGGAGAGCTTCCGCGGTATGTTTTCCCGAAGCCTATCGTTGCCGGACGATGCCAATGCGAGTGGCATTCGCGCCGAGAGCAGGGATGGAGTCTTGACCGTGCACGTCCCGAAGACGAAGATCGAGCGGACCAAGGCGATAGAGATCAAAGTGCAGTAGACACTGCCAGTCGCGCCCGTCGTCCAGCCCAGTGCGAGGACGACGGGGCAGAGCGGTTATCCAGAGTACAAATCCTCGGCCGCGCAGCATCTGCGCGCGTGCCGCCAAGCTGTCGAAGCCGTCGCGAAGATCTGTCAGGCCGCAGGCCATGCAAATCCCTGCGCCCGCCGGCAACGCAAACATCAACCGACCATCAGACTTGGAATGATCGCCGATTTGTTTCGGCGCGATAGCGGACTGGTGGTGCCTTCAGCGCGGTGCGTCTGTGCCTTCAGGGCACAACGTGCGAATCTCCGAGATCCTTCCAGTCGTAGCGCGGCACCTGAACCCACTGGCCATCCTTGAGCTCCGGTACCTTGTGCACGCGGGTCTGCTCGACGGTCATGACCCCGTCCTTGTCGTTGACCCAGAAGTCGATGTCGTAGATCTGATCCTTGGTGCCGACCACACGGAAGTCGGTGCAGGCAAAGAAGTGGCCGTTGTCGTCCAGCTGGCGGATCGGCTGGTGCGTGTCGATGAATTCCAGATCGAGCTGCTTGCCGGTCTTGTCATCCTTGAGCTTGAAGACACCGTTATTCTTCGCCGTCTGCAGCAATGCATTCTGCTCGACGGCTGACATGACTTCCCAGCTGCGTTTCTGGGCGGCGTGGCCCGGATGCTCGGAGGCGGGAATCCACCACCACGGGATCGGCTGGCGAGCCATCGTCGTCCAGGTCCCATCGCTCTGGAACGGCTCTTTATAGATGCGCACTTCCTGCACTTTGAGCTGCCCCTGTGCGGGCGCGACCCAGAAGTCGATCAGGTAGCGCTTCTGCGCATCTGCGGCATCGTGGAATTTGACGTCCGGGAAGAAGCCGTAGCCGTCGATGGTGCGCGTGAAGTCGATGTCGTCGTAGCTGAGCTTCAGATGATTGCCGTTGAGCGGATCCTCGAACGGAAACACGCCGTTGTTGGCCTTGATGGTATCGTTGATGACGCCCTTGACGAGGGTTTCGGCATCGGCGCTGTCGAAGTACTGCATGACCTTTTCGGTCGATTCGACGCTGCTCGCAGCGATGAAATCGTGCGCCTTCTGCAGATTTTCGCTCGGGTTCTCGAGGAATGACTTCTTGGCCGCGTCGCTCTTGAAGCAGTAGACCTTGCCGTCCGGGTCGGCCCAGGTGATCGAGCAGTCGGTCATGACATGGCGGCCCTCGGCCAGTCCTTCGGCGCACTGTCCACCGAACTGCACGCCGGCCGGAAGCGGCGCGCTCTCAGCGGCCAGCGCTGCGCCGGTCACGGGTAGCAGCAGGATCAAGATCAGGGCCGTCAACCGCTGCCGCAGCCAGATGCCGCGGGATGGGGAGCGGAGGGGACCCGCAGCTTCTGAGGGTTTTGGCATAGCGCGATGATACTCCCCCGCAGCGGCATCGGCGCGGCCAGGGGCTAGCGCTGCCAGTCGCTTGCGAGGCGGCGCGAGGCGCTGAGGAACAGCACGGCGCTGAGCACGTAGAAGCCCGTGCCCGCGAGAATCGCGTAGCGCAGCGAGTCAGCCCCGACCCTCACGGCGAAGAAATCCGACAGCCGGCCAAGCAGCCAGCTTCCCAGACCCAACCCGATGAGGTTAATGATGAACAGAAACAGCGCCGAGGCGATCGCTCGCATGTCGGCCGGCACGAGGTGCTGGATGGCGCTCATCGTCGGACCGAGCCAGGCGAGCGCGAGTGCCATCGGCAGCAGGAAGATCGGCATTGACCAGGGCGATGCCGGCGCCAGCATGCCCACGGCATACAGCGGCACGCAGAGCGCGAACGCACCGGCGGGCACGAGCGCATAAGCCGCACGCCGCTGCCTGCCTAAGCGGTCGGCGAAATACCCGCCGAGCCAGATGCCCGCGATGCCACTGACCAAGGTCAGTGCGCTGAAACTCCAGGATACCTGCAGCAGCGACAGGTGGTAGCTGCGCACGAAGAAGGATGGCATCCAGAAGAAGACTCCGTAGCCCATGATCGAGCAGCTCGCAGCCCCGAGCGCGAGGCGCCAGAACGCCCCTTTCGCGGCCAGGTGTCGAGCCACGCGCTGCAGGCTCGGTGGGGCTTGGGGCCGCAGCGCGTCCAGCGCACCGCGCACCGGTTCGCGCACGCTCAGGCGAAAGAGGGGCGCCAGTGCCAGGCCCAGCGCACCCACGACCAGGAAGGCCACGCGCCAGTTCACCCGCGCGGCTATCAAGCCGCCAAACAGGATGCCTGCCGCGCTGCCCAACGGGATGCCGAAGGAATAGACGGCAAGCGCCCGTGCGCGCTGCGGGGGCGGAAAATAGTCGCTGATCAACGCATACGCCGGCGCCACGCCGCCGGCCTCGCCGACACCGACACCGAGCCGCGCGAGAAACAGCTGCGCGAAATTCTGTGCGAGGCCGCAGGCCGCGGCGAAGGCGCTCCAGAGGGCCAGCGAGAGCGTGATGATCCAGACGCGGCTCGTGCGATCGGCAAGCCAGCCGACCGGAATGCCGAGCGCGCTGTAGAACAGAGCGAAGGCGGTACCCCCGAGCAGCCCGAGCTGGCTGTCGGAGAGGTGCAAGTCGAGCTTGATCGGCGGCGCCAGGATGCCGAGCATGATGCGATCGATGAAGTTGAAGGCGTAGACCAGCAGCAGCATGCCGAGCGCGGTGCGCGCGTACGCGCGTGCCACGGTATCCTCAGGTGCGAGCGCGTGGTTCATGACAGGAGAGGCCCTATGCCTATGCGTTTGATCGGGATGCTCGATTCGCCCTATGTGCGTCGGGTGGCGGTATCGCTCAAGTACCTGGGTCTTCCCTTCACGCATGAGCCGGTGTCGGTCTTCCGGCATTACGACAGTTTCGCGGCCATCAATCCAGTCGTGAAGGCTCCGACGCTGGTACTCGATGATGGCACCGTGCTCATGGACTCGACGCTGATACTCGAGTACCTCGAGCAGCTGGCCGCGCCCGAGCGCCGCTTGATGCCCGCGGCGTTAGCCGACCTCGCGCGGGCGCAGCGAATCATCGGGCTGGCCTTGGCGGCCTGCGAGAAAAGCGTGCAGATCATCTATGAACACACTCTTCGGCCGGCCGAGAAGCGTCATGAACCCTGGCTCGAGCGCGTGCGCGGGCAGCTGCGGCAGGCGTATCGCCTGCTGGAGGCCGAGTGTGCCCAGGCGCGAGGTTGGCTCTTCGGCGCGCGAGCGTTGCAGGCGGACATTACGGCGGCGGTTAGCTGGGGATTCACGCAGCACGAATTGCCCGATGCGGTGAGTGCGCGGGAGCACCCGGCGCTCAGCGCCTTGTCGGCGCGCGCCGAAGCTTTACCCGAGTGGCGATCAACGCCGGTGAATTGATCCTGGCGGCGAGGCCCATCGAGCCGCTGTAGCGCGCCCGTGTTCAGCGCGGCGCAGCAGCGTCATTGCAGCGCCGCCGTGCCATCCAGGGCGATGCGGTGAGCTTGCTCGCTGCTGCGCCTCGCTGTCTCGATGAGCGCCAGTACGCGCCGCGCCTCTTCGGCCGAGACCGGCACCGCCGAGTCTTGCTCGAGGCTTCGGCGCACCCCGCGATAGAACTCGAGCCACCGTCCGCCTTCGGCTGCCACGGGCTCGGCGAGGTTGGAGTCGCCCCGCACGAGCTGTCCCCACTGCGCGTACGGCTCGACGCCGAAGGCCGGATCGCTCGGTGAGAGGCCGTCGCGCAATTGCTGCTCCTGCACGTCGAGGCCGGTTTTGCGATACGAGCCCTGCAGGCCGTGGATGCGATAGCGCTGCGCGTGATCGGCGGCGAGCGAGCTGCTTGCGATCGACAGGCGCAGCGTCCCCTGGCCCATCTGAATCTCGAAGCCATCGTCGACGGCTGCGCCCGCGCGCTGCCGCCAAAGCTGCGCCTGCAGCCAGCCCGGCATGCCGAACAGGCACAGGGCCTGATCGATCAGATGCGAGCCGAGGTCATAGAGCAGCCCGCCGCCGCAGTCGGCGCGTTCGCGCCAGCGATCGGCGATAAGCGGGCGGAAACGATCCCAGCGCGCCTCGAAGGCGACGATGGGACCGAGCAGGCCCTGCGCCAGGATGCGTCGTATCGTCAGGAAATCACTGTCCCAGCGCCGGTTCTGAAACACCGCGAGCTTGCGTTGAGCGCGCTCGGCCGCGGCAATGAGTCGATCGGCCTGCAGCGTGGAGAGCGCCAGGGGCTTGTCGACCACGACGTGCTTGCCGGCATCGAGCGCGGCCAGCGCCTGCGGACAGTGCAGATGATTGGGCGTTGCGATGACCACGAGATCGAGCCGCGGCAGTGCCAGTAGCGCCTCGAGATCAGGCAGGGCCCGCGCTCCCGGGATCGCGGCCTGGACCGCGGCCTCCTGGCGCGTCACGACGCCGACGATGCGCATGCCCGCACGCAAGATCAGCGGCGTGTGCAGCACGCGCCCGGATAGGCCGAATCCAACTAGGCCGACGGCAATGCCCAAGCGAGACTCCCCTGAATGCGCCGATTATGGCGTGCGCGTCAGTGCGCGGCGGAACTCATGCATAATCACGCGCCAGCGCAGGCCGCTGCTTGACGGCTAAAGCACGGTAAGTAATAGCTATAATTTATTGTTTAATATAGTAATAATATTAGAGCATGTGCAGAGAATCCAATCCGAGCCTGAGCGCGGCTCGTCCGCGGACGTGGCGAAACCGGTAGACGCAGCAGACTTAAAATCTGCCACCTGAGAGGGTATGTGGGTTCGACTCCCGCCGTCCGCACCAATGGTTTTCTCGTGTATTCGAGGATGACATTGACTCGATTGGTCAGCAAAACAATGTCGATAAGGAGTCTCCCAGGGCCTCCTGAGCCAGCCGCCTTTGTTTGATCCATGCGGTCGGTGTATTTAGATTGCCGGGCGGGGGCGGGGCAGGATCGCGCGACAATTCGCATCTCGCCGAGCAAGTGGATCAAGTGCGCCGTATATTGGCGGCGGCGGATTTGAACCCAAGTCTGTATTGACACCTTCACGGACGCCGCTGTGACGGGACAGGTGTAGCTGATGGATCTGCGCGATGCTTTCTGGTTTGCAGCAGGGCTATTGACGGCTCTTGCTGTCGATATTGCGCTGCGCTCTTGGCTGCCTCGGCCTGTTAGGCCGAAGGCTGTGCAGACACCGAGGTGGTTCGCAATGGGCGCGCTGATCGTGGCTGTGCCGGTGCTTGGGCTTTATGCATGGCGCGGCAATTCTAATCAGAGCCGCGCTGAGCCGGCCGCTGCTGTCTCCAACATCGACCCGTCTGCGGCAACCCCCCAGGGGCACGGATCTGACTCCCTGGACAGCATGCTCACGCGGCTCGAGAATCGGCTTCGCGGCGGCGGTGGCACTGCGGCCGATTGGGAACTGCTCGCTCAAACCTACGATTATCTCGGCCGCAGCCTCGATGCCAGCAACGCGCGCGAGCGGCATGAAGTGTCTTCGGCAGCGGCGGCCGCCGACGGCGTTCCGTTGAGGGCGGATCTGATCGAAACAGTGTTGGGCGATGTGCACCGTTCCTCGAGCGCAAGCGCTCCGCCCGATGCGCCCGACCCGACGGCTACCGTCGAGCAGCGCCCAGCGCGCGCTGAAACGAGCGGCGGTACCCCGTAGCTGGAGTTAGTCCTCGCCAGGATCCCTGTATTCCTTGGGCAGGTGATGTGCGATGCCCTTGTGGCAGTCGATGCATACCTGCCCTGAGGTCTTCGCCTCCATGTGCTTCTTGTAGACGGTGGTCAACATCTGCTTGTTAATCTGCTTCCTAAGAGGGAATGTGGGTTCGATTCCCACCGCCCGCACCACATGAATGACATCAGGGCCGAAAACCTGCACGTCTGGCGTGGCGACCTGCACGTGCTTCGGGGTTTGTCCTTTGTCGTGCACGGCGGTGAGTGTCTGCAAGTCACGGGCGCCAACGGTTCCGGCAAAACCACGCTGCTGCGCGCGCTGTGCGGGCTCGTGCCGCTCGAACACGGACGGGTTTGCTGGCGCGCTGCGGACATTGCGGCGAACCCAGCCGCTTATCATAGCGATCTAGCGTACCTTGGCCACGAGAACGGCCTCAAGGGCGATCTGACGGCCATCGAGAATCTGCGTTATGGTATCGGGTTGCGGCGGCGCCTCGCGGTCACGGACTGCGCCGCCGCCCTGGCGCAAGTCGGATTGAGCGAGCAGCGCGCCGTGCCGCTGCGGCGACTGTCGGCCGGTCAGCGCCGTCGGGTCGCACTCGCGCGCCTGAGCCTCATGGACGCCGCTCTTTGGATCCTCGATGAACCGAGCTCCAATCTCGATGCCGCCGGTCAGGGGTTGCTTGTGGAATTATTGGAACGACACTTGGGAACGGGCGGGCTTGCCGTGGTCGCGACGCATCAGGAGCTGGTATTGCCGAGCGGACGAGTGCGCACCGTGACGCTGCAATGAGTGCCCCGCAGGTCGCATTCCGTACTGCAGCGGCGCTGCTGATGGGCCGCGATCTGCGCCTGGCGTTGCGCCGCGCGGGCGACAGTCTGTTGCCGCTGGGATTCTTTCTGGTCATCACGACGCTTTTTCCGCTGGCGCTCGATCCGGCGCTGTCGCTGTTGCGAGACATCGCACCCGCTGCGCTCTGGGTCGGAGCGCTGTTATCCTCGCTGCTGGCGTTGGATCTGCTGTTTCGTGACGACAGCCAGGACGGCGCGCTCGAGCAGCTGGCACTGTGCGGGCAGCCGTTTGCCGGGCTGCTGCTGGCAAAGACGGCGGTGCATTGGTTACTGACCGGACTGCCCCTGGTGCTCATGGCACCGCTGGCCGCGACCGCGCTCGGGGCACCCTATGGTGCAATGCCGGGTATTCTGGCCGCGCTGCTGCTGGGCACGATCGCCCTGAGCCTGATCGGCGCGGTCGGAGCCGGCTTGACCTTGACCTTGCGGCGCAATGGCTCGCTGCTGGCGCTGCTAGTGCTGCCGCTCGCCGTGCCGGTGCTGATCTTCGGCGCCCGCGCGACCGCGCTTGCGATCCAGGGGGAATCCCTGGCGGCGCCGCTTTATTTGCTCGGCGCTATGGCTGTATTGAGCGCAACATTGGCGCCCTGGGCGCTGGCAGCCGCCGTGCGCATCGGATTGGAGTAAACGTGGCCTGGGTATGGTTCCATCGATTCGGCTCGCCGCCGCATTTTTACCGCCTCGCGCGCCAGCTCACGCCGTGGTTCGGCTGGCCGGCCGTGCTGCTGTGCCTGGCGGGCCTGATCGGCGGCTTGATTCTGGCGCCGCCGGACTACCAGCAGGGCGAGGGCTTCCGGATCATCTACGTGCACGCACCCTCGGCCTGGCTGTCGATGCTGGTGTATGTGGTCATGGCCACAAGTGCCGCGGTGGGGCTGATCTGGCATATGAAAGTCGCCCACGCCGTCGCCGCGAGCTGCGCCGTGATCGGCGCCTCCTTCACCGCGCTCGCGCTCGTAACCGGCATGCTCTGGGGCCGGCCCATGTGGGGCACCTACTGGGAATGGGATCCGCGCCTGACTTCGGAACTGTTGCTGCTGTTTCTGTATCTTGGTTATATGGGGCTGCGCAATGCAATCGACGATGTATCGCGGGCCGACCGCGCCAGTGCGGTGCTGGCCATCGTCGGGGTCATCAACGTGCCGATCATTCACTACTCGGTGACCTGGTGGAATTCGCTGCACCAGGCGCCGACTGTCATGAAGTTCGGCGGACCGCCGACCATGCCGGCCTCGATGCTGGTGCCGTTGCTGCTGATGCTGGCGGGTTTTACGCTGTATTTTGGGGCGTTGTTGCTCACACGCGCGCGCGGCGAAGTGCTGCGGCGCGAGCGCAACGCGCGTTGGATCCTCGAAGCCTTGGATAGAGCATGAACATCGGGCGCTTCCTGGCCATGGGCGGTTATGCAGTCTATGTCTGGCCGTGCTATGCGCTCGCGGCGCTCGTGGTGGGCCTGAATCTCGCCTGGGCACGACGCTCGCTGCGCAGCGCCCAGCGCGAGGCGCGCCGTCGCTTGGAGATGCTCAAAGTGGACTCTTCGCCATGACCCCGCGCCGCCGCCGCCTCTATTGGGTACTCGGTATACTGGCCGGTGTCAGCATCGCCGCGGCATTGGCGCTGCGCGCGTTTGAGCACAACGTAATGTTGTATTTCGATCCGACCCATATCGTCGCCGGCGAGGTCAAGCCGGGGCAGCGCTTCCGGCTCGGCGGCATGGTCGAGCAGGGCAGCCTCAAGCGCACCCCCGGCTCGCTCGAGGTAAGTTTCGTCGTGACCGATTTCCGGCACAGCGTGCCCGTGCATTACGACAAGGTGCTGCCCGACCTGTTTCGCGAAGGCGCCGGG